>NZ_JACCHP010000036.1 GCF_016031625.1 Bradyrhizobium agreste
GGCGCCCGGCAGCACGCCGACACCGCCGGCCGGGCGTCCGGGGGCAGCCACGCCCGCGCCCGGCGCGACCCCGGCCCCCACGGCGACGCCAGCGCCCGGACAACAGGGTGGAACGCCTCCGGCCGGCGCGCCCGCTGCCGGGACTCCGGCTGCGCCGCCCCAGGCTGGCAACCTGCCGCCCCGGCCAGCAGCTCCTCCGGCCGGTGCCGCGGCGCCTACGGTGGTCCCCGGCACGCCCGCCGCAGCGCCACCGCCTGACAGGGCACAATACGCGCCGCCGACAGTCGCGCCCGCGTTCCGCGCCGCGCCGACAGTCGCAGCCCCCTTGCCGCCGCCGCCGCGTCCGCAGCAGCGTGACCTGACCCCGCTCGCGATCGGCGCCGGCGTGGTGGCCGGCGCCGTGATCGGCGCCACCATCGCCGATCTCCATAACCAGCGGCGCGAGGTCGTCGAGGGCGGCCGTACCGTCTACACCGAGCCGGACCGCATCATCGTCCGCGATCCGGGCGGGCAGGCCTATGTTCGCGGCAACGATCTCTATCGCTTCCGCTATGGTGCCCGTGACATCCGCACCGACACAGTCGGCGGCGAAACCCGCACCGTCGTGATCCGTCCCGACGGCAGCGAGGTGATCACCGTGGTCGGCCCGGACGGCTCGCTGCTGCGGCGCATCCGCAGGGATCCCGGCGGGCGCGAGATCATGATCATCGACAACAGCTACCGCGATCCGCGGGCGGTCGGCGGCTTCTACGTCGACGTGCCGCCGCCGGTGGTCAGCATTCCCTACGATCGCTACATCGTCGACGCCCAGGAGGCGCCGCCAGAGGTGATCTACGAAACGATGCGTGCCCCGCCGGTGCAGCGGATCGATCGTCGCTACTCGCTCGACGAGATCCGCTACAGCCCGAATGTTCGTATGCAGATGCCGAGCATCGACGTCAATACGATCAACTTCGCGACGGGATCGTGGACCATTCCGCCGGATCAGGCGGCGCGGCTGCAAGTGATCGCCGACGGCATCAACCAGGCGCTCCAGGCCAACCCGCAGGAGGTGTTCCTGATCGAGGGCCACACCGATGCGGTCGGCAACGAGGTCGACAATCTGTCGCTGTCGGACCGCCGCGCGCAGGCCGCAGCCGAATTGCTGACGCAGCAATTCGGTGTGCCTGCGGAGAACCTGACGTCGCAGGGCTATGGCGAGCAGTATCTGAAGGAGCAGACGCAAGGCCCAAGCCTGATCAACCGGCGCGTCACTGTCCGCCGTATCACGCCGTTGCTCAACGGCGGCCAGGCCAACGCGGCGCCTCCGCCGCGCCAGTAAGACCTTCGCAAGACGAAAATGGCCGGGAGCAATCCCGGCCATTTTGTTTGAAGCCTGTGTAGCCGCTAATGTCCGGCGGCGAGCCCGAGCGCATCGGCCATGACACGGAACACTTCGGTATTGTCCATCGAGCCGTGCACGCGCTCGCTCCCCGGGCCCGTCGCCGTGAGAATGACGTCCTCACCCGAATGCACGCTGGCGCCGACCAGCGACGACAGATTGCCGGGGCGCAGCACCGCGCCCGGGACCTCCTTGTATTTGTCGTTAGCCTTGAAGGTGCCGTCGTCGCCGGCCTTGACGGTCGGCTCGTTGGGATTATCGAGCTTCGGACGGAACGTCTCGTAGTGATCGGGCAGGCTCGCCGAGAAGATGGCAAGCCGCCGACTCACGTCGACGCGTGACGGATAACCTTCCGCATCCGGCGCAGGATAGTTGGGAAATCCGGCCTGCTCATAAACTCCGACCCGCTCGCGCAATGGCACGTTGGGCGTTGTCCCCATGTCGTCATTGATCGTCCCGACCAGGCTGTTGGGATGATTGTGATCGGCCAGCACCAGGATCAGGGTGTCGTCGCCGCGTGCGCGCGCCCATTCGCGCGTCTGACGCACCGCGTTGTCGAGCATGATCGTGTCGTAGACCGCTCGCTCCATATCGAGGACATGCGCGTATTTGTCGATCAGTCCGGACTCGACCATCAGGAAGAAGCCGCCCTCGTTCTTGGAGAGGACGTTCAGCGCCGCCTGCACCTGCTCGGTCAGATCAGGCTGCTCCGGGAATTTCTTGACGCCGCCGCCCTTCAGGAATTTGCGGTCGAGCACACCGTCCATGTTGCCGGTGGCGAACAGGCCAAGCAGCTTGCTCGTCTCCTGTTTTGCGGATGAGGCGCTGAGCTCGCTTGCGGTGGTCGCCACCTGATAGCCGGCATCGCGGAACTTCGCGATGTAGTCGGTCTCGTCCTTGCGTTTCGATCCGGCGGCCGACTTCGGCAGAAAATTCGCGCTGCCGCCGCCCATCAGCACATCCGGCTTTGCCGCGAAGAATTGCTCGACGATGTCGTCATAGGCGGCGCGCCGACGGGTGTGCGCGACCATCGCTGCCGGCGTCGCGTCCTCGATCTCGGTATTGGTGACGATCCCGATCGCCATGCCGAGCTGCCTCTTGGCGAGGCTCGCGATGGTTTCGACCTTGGGATCGTCGAACGGGCTTGCGGTGCGGTCGGCATAGACGCCGAGGGCATTGACGGCGCTCTTGTGCCCGGTCGCATAGGCGCTCGCCGAGTTCGCGGAATCCGTGATGATCGAGTCCGAGCCGGCGGTTGCCACCAGCGCCATATGCGGCATGTCGTCGATGGCGAGCTTGCCGCGACTCTTGCCTTCCGAAATGCCCTTTGACAGGATTCGCGCTGCGACCCGATGCACCGGCGACATGCCGTCGCCGATGAACAGGATGACGTTCTTCGCCTTGCGCGGGCCGGTGTCGTAGACCGTCCATGTGACGCTGCGCTGGCGCGTGCCGTCGCTGACGTCGACGTTTACGCTGCCCGGCTTCGTCAACGTAACGTCGCGCAGGATCAGGGCCGACTGCTCCTTGCCATCCTCGCGCTCGATGAAGGTCCCGGGGCGGCCGAACGCGGCCGCGTAATCCGCGCCGTTCACCGTCACCTTCAACTTGGCGGGATCGACCAGCCCGGGGAGCTCGACCTTGAAGTCGAACTTGGCTCCCGCCAGAATCTCGGCGCGGTCGATCGGAAAGATCGTCTGCGCCTGCAGCGACGATGTCCAACAAAGAACGATGAGAGAGGCGAGTGCCGATCCCCTGACCATGTGCGATGCTCCGCAATTCCGTTCCCGACAGAAGGCGGAAGCGTAGCGGTCGAGAATGACAGCGTCATTAAGCGCGTGGCCCGGATGGCGCGAAGCGCAATCCGGGCTACGGAAAGCCTCAGCCCTTGTCGCTCTCGAGCCGGAAGATCTGCGAGCCTTCCGTGCCCGACAACAGGCCGGTCTTCGAATAGAGACCGAGCTTGGTGCGGGTGTCGGCGATGTCGAGGTTGCGCATGGTGAGCTGGCCGATGCGGTCGGCCGGCGTGAAGGCGGCGTCCTCGACCTTCTCCATGCTCAGCCGCTCCGGCGCATAGGTCAGGTTCGGGCTCTCGGTGTTGAGGATCGAATAGTCGTTGCCGCGGCGCAGCTCCAGCGTGACCTCGCCGGTGACGGCGCGCGCGACCCAGCGCTGCGCGGTCTCGCGCAGCATCAGGGCCTGCGAATCGAACCAGCGGCCCTGATAGAGTAGTCGTCCCAAGCGCATGCCGCTGATGCGGTACTGCTCGATCGTGTCCTCGTTGTGGATGCCGGTAACGAGGCGCTCATAGGCGATGTGCAGCAGCGCCATGCCGGGCGCCTCGTAGATGCCGCGGCTCTTGGCCTCGATGATGCGGTTCTCGATCTGGTCGCTCATGCCGAGGCCGTGACGGCCGCCGATGACGTTGGCTTCGAGGAACAGCGCGACGGGATCGGAGAAGGTCTGGCCGTTGAGAGCCGTGGGCTGCCCTTCCTCGAAGCGCACCACGACCTTTTCGGCCTTGACATTGCAGTCGTCGCGCCAGAACGGCACGCCCATGATCGGGTTGACGATCTTGATGCCGCTGTCGAGGCTTTCGAGATCCTTCGCCTCGTGGGTGGCGCCGAGCAGATTGCTGTCGGTCGAATACGCCTTCTCGGCGCTCATCTTGTAGGCAAAGCCCTGCGCGGTCATGAACGCCGACATCTCGGCGCGGCCGCCGAGCTCGTCGATGAACTGCTGGTCGAGCCAGGGCTTGTAAATTTTCAGGCCGGGATTGGTGAGCAGGCCGTAGCGATAGAAGCGCTCGATATCGTTGCCCTTGAAGGTCGAGCCGTCGCCCCAGATGTTGACGCCGTCTTCCTTCATGGCCGCGACCAGCATCGTGCCCGTCACGGCGCGCCCGAGCGGCGTGGTGTTGAAATAGGTGATGCCGCCGGTGGAGATATGGAAGGCGCCGGCTTGGATCGCGGCGATGCCCTCGTGGACCAGCTGCGTGCGGCAATCGACGAGCCGCGCGTTCTCGGCGCCGAACTCCATCGCCTTGCGCGGGATCTCGTTGTAGTCGGCTTCATCCGGCTGGCCGAGATTGGCGGTGTAGGCATAGCAGCGCGCGCCCTTCTGCTTCATCCAGAGCAGCGCCGCAGAGGTGTCGAGGCCGCCCGAAAAAGCGATGCCGACTTTCTCACCCTTGGGCAGGCTTTTCAGGATCGTGGTCATGGGGCTTCCAATCGGGTCTCAAGCTGATGTGACGGGTGGGTTGACCGCGCGAATATCAAATTTCGCGGGGCTCGGCACCCCTTTAATGGCTCAAACCGAGGGCTCGGGGCCGGTCTTGCGGCCGAACAGGCGCTGGCGCAGCCGGTAGGCGGGCATGTTCAGCCGGGTCAGGGCGGCATCCACCGCTTCGTCCGAGAACCGCGTCCGCGGCCAGCGGTAGATCAGCGCGTGGGCGAGCCAGATCACGACGAAGGTGACGAGGCCGGCGATGGACACGTCGGTGAAGAAGTGCCCGCCGAACGCCATGCGCAGGGCGCTGGTCAAGGCGCCGAACACCACGGCAGCGGCATAAGCGAGCGGTCGCCACGCCGGCGGCGCCAGCGCAGCCGGCGCCAGCGTCCAGAATGCCGTCGCGCCTTCGCCGGAGAAGAACGAGCAGTTGCGCCCGCAGGCGCCGCGCGGATCCCACCACGGCACGAATTGCTGATCGCCGGCGAACTCGGTCACCACCACCGGACGCGGACGACCCCAATAATTCTTGAACGTCAGGTTGGTCAAAATGCCGGCCGACATGGTCAGCGTCACCAGCAGGAAGATGACGGTGCGCCCCCGCACCATCAGCGGCCGGTCGGGCCGGATCATCTTGACCACGAGCGCGACGATCGAGGGAAGGGCGAAGGCCCAGGCGATCCACATCGCCGCATCGCGCGCAAAGCCGGCCCACCCGTTCAGCTTGAGCGGAAAGGTCCTGGTCGCGGGGTCGAAGAACAGCGAAGCGAGCTTGAGGTCGAGCTCGGGATAGAGGCCGAAGACGACGCCGATCACGAGCCACAGCGCCAGGGCGATGAAGAGTCCGGTACGGTTCATGGCGCGCGGTTTAGCGGAGTGGGAAGGGGATGGAAACCCTTGCCGTGGTCATTCCGGGGCGGTGCGCAGCACCGTACCCGGAATCTCGAGATTCCGGGTCTGGTCCTTCGGACCATCCCGGAATGACAGAGCACCAAACTATCGCACATCCGGCCGCGAATTCGACGGCAGCGGCGGCGGCGGTTTGCGTGGGGACGGCGGGATGCGCCAGGCGCCGGCGTTTCGACCGGCGATCAGCCAGTAGACCACGCCGGCAACGATGCCGGCGCCGGTCATGATCTCCAGGTGACGACGTACGATGCCCTCGAACTGCAACGTGTCGGCGTGGAAGGGAACGAGGCCGAGATAGCAGGCGAGCCCGACAAGGCCGCCGCCCACAGCGTAGGTCAGCGCGCTGCGGATGTAGAGCGCCTCGGTGATCGCGACAATCACTGCCGCCGGCACCAGCGCGAAGCCCGAGACGAAGATGAAGCCGAAGCCGAGCAGGATGTCGATCGTGCCCTGATCGACCGGACCGGCGCCGAGATCGGCGAATTCGGGAAACAGCAGCGCGACGACCACGATCATGCCGCCGACGAAGCAGGCGGCGAGAAAGCCGATGAAGATGACGATGAGGCGACCGATCAGAGACATGAGATAAGCAGGTTGCCAATCAAGGATGTCGCGACGCTCACAACCGTCATGCCCGGGCTTGACCCGGGCATCCACGACTTTCGTGCTCGTGGCTCGACGTGGATGGCCGGGTCAAGCCCGGCCATGACGAGCATCGAGGACGTCATCATCCATCAATCCGTCATCGCCATGGCGCGCAGCGCCTGGCGCTCGCGCGCCGAGAGCTTTTCCGTCTCCGACTTGAGCTGGCCGCAGGCGGCGAGGATGTCACGGCCGCGCGGGGTGCGCACCGGCGAGGAATAGCCGGCGTTGAAGATGTATTCGGAGAACCTTTCGATCTGGTCCCAGTCGGAGCACTCATAGGCCGTGCCGGGCCAGGGATTGAACGGGATCAGGTTGATCTTGGCCGGAATGCCCTTGAGCAGCTTCACCAGCAGCTTGGCATCGTCGAGCGAATCGTTGACGCCCTTGAGCATCACATATTCGAAGGTGATGCGGCGCGCGTTGGAGGCGCCGGGATAGTCGCGGCAGGCCTGCAACAGCTCCTTGATCGGATATTTGCGGTTGAGCGGCACCAGCTCGTTGCGCAACTCGTCGCGCACCGCATGCAGCGAGATCGCGAGCATGACGCCGATCTCCTCGCCGGCGCGCACGATGTTCGGAACCACGCCCGAGGTCGACAGCGTGATGCGGCGGCGGGAGATGCCGATGCCTTCGTTGTCGCCGACAATCAAGAGCGCATCGCGCACGGCGTCGAAATTGTAGAGCGGCTCGCCCATGCCCATCATCACGATGTTGGTGACGCGGCGCGTGCCGTCCTCGCGGTCGGCCCAGTCGTTGAGACGGTCCCGCGCGACCATCACCTGTCCGACGATTTCGCCGGCGGTGAGGTTGCGCACCAGGCGCTGCGTGCCGGTGTGGCAGAAGGCGCAGTTCAGGGTGCAACCGACCTGCGAGGAGACGCACAGCGTGCCGCGGTCGGTCTCGGGGATGTAGACGCATTCGACTTCATGCGCCTTCTGAACATTGTCGCCGCTCGGCAGACGCAACAGCCATTTGCGGGTGCCGTCGTTGGAAATCTGCTCGGCCACGACCTCGGGCCGGTCCACGGTGAAATGCTGGGCGAGATCGGCGCGGATGCCCTTGGAGATCGATGTCATCTCGTCAAAACTCTGGGCGCCGCGGAAATAGATCCAGTGCCACAGCTGCTGCACCCGCATCTTGCGCTGCGCCGGCGCGACGCCGATCTCGCCGAGGCGATCGGCAAGCTCGGTGCGCGACAGGCCGATCAGCGACGGCTTGGCCGGCGGCACATAGGTTTCGAGTGGAGTTTTCTCCACCAATGTTGCGTTGTGCGGCTCGGTCGTCGGTTGCATTGAATGGACCTGATGGCTTGGTCGTTCCGGGGCGATGCGGAGCATCGAACCCGGAACCTCGAGATTCCGGGTCTGGTCCTTCGGACCATCCCGGAATGACGGAAGAATTTGGAACCGCCCCTATATAGCAATCGGAACCGCCGATTGCGACCTTATCGCCCGCAGTCTTGCCGCCGACAGTCTTACCGCCGGCAGTCCTGCGCGATCTTGTCGAGCGCCTGGGCGAGGCCCTTCAGCGAAAATGTGTCGGTCGTCTCGGTGCCCTTGGCCGAGACGCCCTTGACGACGAGATCGGCGGACTTGCGCATGGCTTCGACCATCCGTTCCTCCTCGGCCGCATTCTTGATCCAGAGCCCGTCGCCCTGCGTGTACATGGCGAAGGAGGCGCCGCCGACTTCGACGGTCGATTCCGAGCCCGGCTTCAGCGCATAGCCGATCATGACCGAGACTTCGTTGTTGACCTTCTCCGCCGGCCGGGTGGAGACGAAGGCATAAGCGGGATCGCGCGGCCGGTTCGGCGGGTTGGTTTTCGACGATGACGGCTTGGCCAGCGCGAAGCAGACCTTCTTGCCGTTCGGCGTCGCCGAATAGGCACCCCAGGTGCCGAACTGCCCGATCAGGGTCGGCTCCGCGCCTCCCGCAACTGCCGCAGCCGAGGCCGCCGGCTTGCTCTCGGGCTTCGGGGTCGCCTTTGCGTTGGTGTTGGCCGATGGCGCGGCCGGCTTCGGTGTAGCCTCTTTTGCAGCTGGACCGGACTTGGGCGCCGGTTGCGCCGTCTGCGCCCGCGCCGAAACGGCGATTCCCCCGGCCGCCACGCCCGTCATCAAAGCTAAAATCAGCACCCGCCACATGCCGCGTTGGTTCCCTCAATATTGTGACTGGAAGATGGCCCGAGCGCGCTTTGTCCCCGGGCAGGGATAGCCGGGAAAGTTCAATTTGGGAAGGAAGTTAGCGGTATCGCCGGCGGCTAGGCCTTGGATCGGGCGGCGCGTTGCGCGGCCCATTGCGCCTCGGTCCAGCCGAGCAAATCCTCGGCGCCGGAACTGCGCAGATGCGCGCCGCCGTCGATCACCACCATCTCGCCATTGATATAGGCGGCGCGATCCGAGACCAGGAAGCTGGCGAGATCGGCGAGCTCGCTATGCTGGCCAGTACGTCCAAGCGGGTTGCGCGCAGTCCAGCCTTCGTCACGGCCTTCGGGACGGAGCTGCCCGGCGGCCCCTGCGGTCGGAAACGGGCCCGGCGCGATCGCGACGGTGCGGATGCCCTTCGGGCCCCACTCCACCGCAAGGCTCCTGGTCATCGCCAGCAGTGCGGACTTCGCCATCGCCGAGGGAACCGTGAAGGCGCGGCCGGTGATGGTGGAGGTCGAGAGGATCGACAACACGACGCCGCCGTGCTCGGCCTCGATCCAGCGCCTGCCGGCGCCAAGCGTGCAATACATCGCGCCATGCAGCGTCGGCGCCAGGATGGCGTCCGCGGCACGGAAGGAGAGGCGCTCGCTCTGCGCGATGAAGGTGGCAGCGGCATTGTTGACGAGGATATCGAGCGGCGCCTCGCGCCAGATCGCATCCATCATGTTGTCGACCGCCGCACCGTCGCGGATATCGCAGGCGATCGCGGTGACCTTGCCGCCGGTCTCTTCGCGCATCTCGCGCGCCGTCGCATCGAGCCGGTCGAGCTTGCGGCCGCAGATCACGAGCTCGGCGCCGAGCGCGAGGAAGCGACGGCCCATTGCGGCGCCAAGACCCGAGCCGCCGCCCGTGACGAGGATGCGCTTGTTCTTGAGGAGGCTTGTTTCAAACATCGTTTGAATCCTCGCTGTTTCGATACACCGCGTTATTGCGAGAGCAGCGAAGCGATCCAGCCTATTTCCGCAGGACGGATTCTGGATTGCTTCGCGGAGCCTGTCATCGGGCCGCGCTTCGCGCGGACCCGGTGGCTCGCATGACGGGAGGATAGCCGTCGCGCGACCTCAGACAAAGAATCCGGATTGTCGCCACTGCCTAAATCCGGCAGAAACGGCCAAACTATAATTCCACCCGAAACGCCCTCAAGGTGCCGCCATGAAAGCCATCCTCTGCTCGCAATATTGCCAGCCTGACGACCTCGTTCTGACTGAGGTGCCGGATCCGGTGGCAGGGCCCGGCGAAGCCGTAATCGCGATCAAGGCGGCGGCGCTGAATTTCTTCGACATCCTGATGATCCAGGGCAAGTACCAGATCAAGCCGCCATTCCCGTTTTCTCCGGCGGCGGAAGTCGCTGGTGTGATCGAGAGCATCGGCCCCGGCGTCACCGATCTCAAGGTCGGCGATCGCGTGGTCGCCTCCTGCGGCCACAACGGCGCGCGCGAGAAGATCGCGCTGCCGGCAGCATCGATCGTGAAGATCCCCGACAATCTCGACTACGACCGCGCGGCCGGCATCATCATCATCTACGGCACCGCGCTGCATGCGCTGGAGGATCGCGCCAGCCCCAAGCCCGGCGAGACGCTCGCCGTGCTGGGCGCTGCCGGCGGCACCGGCCTTGCGGCCTGTGAGCTCGGCAAGCTGATGGGGTTGAAGGTGATCGCCTGCGCCTCGTCGGACGAGAAGCTCGAATTCGCCAAGGCGCACGGCGCAGAACTGACGCTGAATTACGCCAAGGAAGATCTGAAGGAAGGCCTGCGCAAGCTCACCGGCGGCAAGGGCGTCGACATCATCTTCGATCCCGTTGGCGGGGCTTACGCCGAACAGGCGCTGCGCTCGATTGCCTGGGAAGGCCGCTTCCTTGTCATCGGCTTTGCCGCCGGCGACATTCCCAAGATGCCGCTGAACCTCGCGCTGCTGAAGGGCTGCGACATCCGCGGCGTGTTCTGGGGCGCCTGGACGCGGCAGAATCCGGAGAAGAATCGCGCCAACCTGGAGAAGCTCGTGAAGTGGACCGCGGAAGGCAAGATCTCATCGCATGTCGATCGCACCTTCCCGCTGGCTCAGACTGCGGACGCGCTGAAAGTGCTCGCGGGCCGTCAGGCCATGGGCAAGGTGATCCTGCATCCGTGATCGCGATGTTCTCGCGACGCTGTTTCAGCATACACAAGTGTCATCGCCCGGCTGTGACCGGGCGATCCAGTATTCCGGAGCGCCAGTGATTTAACCGAGAAGCCGCAGCGTTCCGGGTGACCCGCCTTCACGGGGATGACAGCGGGCGAGGAGCTAGCACTATGCCTGCCGCCGCATCGTAAGATCCCCATCAACCATAGCGAGCAAAATTGCGGTGCATTCCGCCGCGCCGCCGTAATCAAACCCAAATATCTCCAGATTCGCGCAAACCGCCGTCGTTTTTTGGGCTGAATCGGACGGCGATTTACCGGTTCCAGTTAGCGGGGACTTCTGGACAACAACAAAAAGACTGAAGCCGGGACTGCCCCTGCGTTGCGTCAGTAATGGGGAGCATCACACCATGGAGACGACGGCCTACCGTCCGTCGAAGGAGTCGCACGCACACGATTCCGATCGATCTGCATCACATCCGCCCATCGCATCCTATATCCGTGCACGGGCCAAGCGCGCCGAGCTGGCGCAGGACGATCCAATTCCACTGTTTCTGTCCGACCCGCTCGGCGCACCCGACCCGAGCGAATATGCGCCGGTGACATCGCGCTCCAGAATTGTCCCGCGTATGCTCGCGGCCGTTCTGGCGGCATTCAGCCTGGCAGTTCTGGCCACACTGTTTCAGTCCGACTTGCGCGACCTCTTAGCCGCCAGTGCCGCTAGCTGGGCTCGCATCGCGGCGGACCAGGCCATGGCGTCGGCCAGCGCGCCGACCAGACCGCAGATCCCTCCCAAGGATGCGGCCCGCGTGGGCGACACGAGGCTGGCGAGCGCCGACACGCAGGTACTCCCTGCACCGGCCATGCCGAGCCGAGAGGCGATCGCGACCGCCTATCAGACGGCGCTGCAAGCCCAAGGACAAACCCAACCGGCGCCCGCGCCCGTCGCGGCGCCGCCCGCACCGCCTACGCCCGCGAAGACGCTCGACGCCGACACGCTGGCCGGGCTGATGACGCGCGCGAAGAACCTGTTGGGCGTCGGCGATATTGTTGCTGCCCGCCTGCTGCTTGAACGCGCGGCCAATGCACAGGATGCGACGGCTGCGTTTCTGCTGGCGCAGAGCTATGACCCGGCCGTGCTTGGCACCAGCGACTCGCGGCGCATCGCCGCCGACGCGGCCGCCGCGCGCGACTGGTATCAAAAGGCCGCGGCACTCGGATCGGCGGAGGCGCGACAGCGTCTCGCCCAACTCTCAAACTAGAACGCTTCAGGGGACATCATGCGTAACGCTTTGGGAATGGCGCTGGCCGCCATCATGACCATCTGTGCCTTCGCGGCGCGCGCCGAGCAGGCCGAATACGATCCGGCCAAGGTCTCGGACAGCCTGAAGGCCATCTTCCAGTTCGGCTCGAGCTCGACCAAGCAGGCGCTGAACGCCAACACCGTCACGCTGATCACGGGGACGATCGGCGGCACCTATGTGCAGTTCGGCGCCGATCTCGCCTCCGTGCTCGACGACGGCAACAAGATCCGCGTGCTGCCGATCGTCGGCCGCGGCTCGGTGCAGAGCGTCGCCGACATCCTGTTCCTGCAAGGCGTCGATCTCGGCATCGTGCGGGCCGACACGCTCGACTATCTCGAGCGCAAGGGTTTCGCCAAGGACATCAAGCGGCAGTTCACCTATGTGACGAAGCTGTACAACGAGGAGATGCAGGTGATCGCGCCGAAATCGGTGACGACGCTGAAGGACCTCGAAGGCAAGACCGTCAGCGTCGACCTGCCCAACGGCGGCACCTTCGTCACTGCGCTCACCGTGTTCGAGCGGCTCGGGATCAAGGCGCAATTCGTCTATGTCGAGCAGCGCATCGCGATGGAGAAGCTGAAGGCCGGCGAGATCGATGCCGTCATCGTGGTCGGGGGCAAGCCGTACAAATCGGTCTCGACCTTCGGCAATGACGGCCGCTTCCACCTCGCGAAGGTGGACTACGCCAAGCCGCTGCAGAGCGACTACCTGCCGGCGACCCTGACCGCGAAGGACTATCCGAATTTGATCAAGGAGGGCGAGAGCGTCGACACGATCGCGGTGCCCGCGGTGCTTGCGGCATATAGTTGGGCGCCCAATACCGAGCGCTATCGCAAGCTCGCGCTGTTCGTGGACGCGTTCTTCACGAAATTCCCCGCGCTGCAGAATCCGCCCTTTCATCCCAAGTGGAAGGAGGTCTCGCTCGCGGCGCCGCTATCCGGCTGGAACAGATTGCCGGTGGCGCAGCAATGGCTCGACAAGCACGGCATCGAGCCGGTGACACGGCAGCGCTTCGAGGCGTTCCTGAAACAGAGCCCGGCGGCCGCGCAGGTGTCCGATGCGGACAAGGAAGCGCTGTTCAGGCAATTCCAGGCATGGGAGGCGGCGCGGGCGCAGGCGGGGGGCGAGAGGAAGTAGACAACAAGGCGGCAAACGCCATCCACACAGGAGCTGTCATCGCCCGGCTTGCCGCCTTCGCTAAAGCTTCGGCGGCCGAGCACCCTTGTGGCCCCGGCGTAGCCTTGGCGGAGCCGGGGACCGGGCGATCCAGTACTCCGAGACGATTGCGATTGAACCGAGAGGCCGCAGCGTACTGGATGCCCCGGTCAAGCCGGGGCATGACAGTGTGCTGGTAGCGAAGGCTACTCCGCCACTTCCACTTCTGCCTCCGCCTCATCCAGCCCGCGCTTCAGCGCGGCACGGGCGGCGTCGCGGTGCTCATTTGTGATGTGGCTGGCAACCATCCGGATCGCAGTGGCGAGCACGGCGGCGTCATCGGCGAAGCCGAGCATGGGCATCACGTCCGCGACGAAGTCGAACGGCAGGATGAAATAGGCGATCGCACCCAACAGCGAAGCCTGGACGTGGCGCGGCGTCTGCCGGTCGAACGCGCAGTAATAGGCGGCAAGCAGATCCTCCGCGAACGGCAGATGCGCAGCGACCCGCTTCAGCTTGCGCCAGAAGCGGCGGCGCACGCTCTCGCGATCTTCCGCGAGCCGATCGGCCGGCTCGAAGCCGACGCTGTGCTCGGCAGCCATGTGCGACAAACTCCCTTCGGCCGGAGGCGGCGGACCGCCCCATCCCGGCTGATCACAACATGGGGATGCGGCCGGCCCCTGCAAGATGTCAGCTTGATGTCAGCCAGCGATGGCGTCCATCGCCTTGGCCAGCGCAATGTCGCGCGCGGTGACGCCGCCGGCATCGTGGGTCGACAGCACCACCTCCACCGTCTTGTAAACGTTGCGCCATTCGGGGTGGTGATCCATCTTCTCGGCGACCAGCGCGGCACGGCTCATGAAGCCGAACGCCTCGTTGAAATCCTTGAAGACAAAGGTTTTCCCGATGGCGTCGCGGCCTGGGACGTCAGTCCAGCCGGGCAGTCCGCCCAACGCCTGCCTGCGCGCCTCCGCCGAGAGCCGTTCTGCCATGATCATCTCCATCCTTCAGGGGAACTTTACCCTAACCCCGTGCTGACGCCCGGGTTCATACGGGGATTTCCTCCATCTGCTAACCATGACGGAGATGTAACCCCGCGGGACAAGAAATTTGCTACAATTGCACGCATAGATCGCCGGCCAAGATGAAACTGAGCCTGAAGCGCCTGTTTGGGAGATCGATGACCGGGGGATTGGACCTGGCCGAAGCACCCCCTCCGCCTTCGCCGCGATCCGCGGCGCGGAAGACGGCGCTCGTGTCTCTGGCCCTGGTGCTTGCCATCATCGGCGCGCTCGCCGGCGGCTACTATTTCGCGATGCGGCCGGTGACGCTGAGGATCGCGGTCGGCCCTGCCAACAGCGACGACGTCAAGGTCGTGCAGACGCTGACGCAAGGCTTCGCTCAGCACAAGAGCCAGGTGCGGCTGCGCCCGATCCAGACCGACGGTGCCACCGCCAGCGCCAATGCGCTCGCGGAGGGCAAGGTCGACCTCGCCATCGTGCGCGGCGACCTCGACGTGCCGAAGAACGCACAGGCGGTCGCGACCCTGCGCAAGAACGTCGTGGTGCTGTGGTCCGTGCCCGCCAAGGGCAAGAAGAAAGGCGCGAAGATCACCAAGATCGCGCAGCTCGCCGGCCATCGCATCGGCGTCGTCGGCCGCACCCAGGCCAACGTCAATCTGCTCAAGGTGATCCTGCAACAATACGGCGTCGACCCGGCCAAGGTCGAGATCGTGCAATTTCCCGCCAATGAAGTTGCCGAGGCGATCAAGGCCCAGAAGGCCGACGTCTATCTCGCGGCCGGCCCGGTCAACAGCAGGATCACTGCTGACGCGATCGCAGCGTCTATCAAGGAAGGCGGCACGCCGACCTTCCTCGCCATCGATTCAGCGGACGCCATCGCGCAGAATCATCCGGTCTATGAAGCGTCCGAGATTCCAGCCGGCACCTATGGCGGCTCGCCCGCGCGACCCGAGGACGAGGTCAAGACCATCAGCTTTTCGCATCACATCGTGGCGCGCAAAGGCGTGTCCGAGACCACCATCGCGGCGTTCACGCGCCAGCTGTTCGCCGTGCGGCAGCAATTGGTGACGGAATTCCCGCTGGCGGCGAAGATCGAGACCCCCGATACCGACAAGGACGCCGTGATCCCCGTGCATCCGGGTGCAGCCGCCTTCGTCGACGGCGAGGAGAAAACCTTTCTCGACCAGTACAGCGATTACATCTGGTGGGGCCTGATGGCGCTGTCCGCCATGGGTTCGATCGGCGCCTGGTTCGCGGGCTATCTGAAGAAGGACGAGCGCGACAGCAACAATCATCAGCGCGAACGTCTGCTTGATATGATCGCGGCGGCGCGCAAGTGCGAGACGACCGAAGAGCTCGACCAGATGCAGACCGAAGCCGACGACATCCTGCGCGATACGCTGCGCTGTTACGATCACGGCGCGATCGAGGAAGGCGCGCTCACCGCCTTCAACATTGCGCTCGATCAATTCCACGCCGCCGTCGCCGACCGCAAGACGGTGCTGATGAGCCTGCCGCAGAACCTGCAGCGGGCCGGCGCGCAATTCCGGGCCGCCGGCAACGCCTGAGCAGCACTTGCGCGCGTTATTGCTGCGTCACATTGTCTCAATATAGCTTGCCCCGTCATTCCGGGCGCGCAACGCGCGAACCCCGGAATGACGTGCCTTCCTGCAAGCTCGGGTTCGGAGCCATCTTCATGAACATCAAATTCTCCCGGCGCCGCTTCCTCACGACCAGCGCCGGTGCGCTCGGCACGATGGCGATGCCGTATCTTTCGCGCGCGGCCGACCGGCCGGCGGTCACCCACGGCGTGCAATCCGGCGACGTCACCGTCGACGGCGGCGTGGTGTGGGCGCGTACCGACCGGCCTGCGCAGATGCTGGTCGAGGTCGCGACGAGCGAGTCCTTCAGGGACGCCCGCGCATTGCCGCCGATCGCGGCGCTGCCCGAGAGCGACTTCACCGCGAAGCTGCTGGTCGAAAATCTTCCGGCCGGCCAGGATATCTTTTACCGCGTCCGCTTCCGCGATCTCTCCCACAGCGCTATCGAGGGCGAGCCGGTGACCGGCCGCTTCCGCACCGCGCCGGCCGACCGCCGCGACGTCAGCTTCGTCTGGGGCGGCGACGTCGCAGGTCAGGGCTGGGGCATCAACCCTGACGATGGCGGCATGTTCACCTTCTCCGCGATGCGCAAGCACCGTCCGGATTTCTTCCTGCACTCCGGCGACACGATCTATGCCGACGGCCCGATCCAATCCGAGGTGAAGCTCGCCGACGGCAAGATCTGGAAGAACCTGACCATCCCGGAGAAGGCCAAGGTCGCCGAGACGCTGGACGAGTACCGCGCCGCGCACAAATACAATCTCACCGACGACAATCTTCGCGCCTTCAATGCGGAGGTGCCGATCTTCGTGCAGTGGGACGACCACGAAGTCACCAACAACTGGTCACTGTCTAAGAACTTGCCGGCCGCCTACAAGGTGCGTGACATCTCGCTGCTCGCCGCACGCGCCGGCCGTGCCTTCCACGAAATGTACCCGATGCGGGAGAGCATCGTTGAGCCCGGCCGCGTCTATCGCCAGATCTCCTATGGCCCGCATCTCGACGTGTTCGTGCTCGACGAGCGCAGCTATCGCGGGCCGAACGGTGACAATGTCGAGACCGAGTACGGTCCGGCCAGCTACTTCCTGGGCCCGGAGCAGATGGCCTGGCTGAAGCGCGGCCTGCTCAATTCGCGTGCGACATGGAAGGTGATCGCCTCCGACATGCCGCTCAGCATCCTCGTTTACGACGATGCCGCGAACAAGAAGGGGTCGGAAGCCTTCGCGCAGGGCGACGGCCCGCCGCGCGGTCGCGAGCTTGAGATCGCCGACCTCCTGCGCTTCATCAAGATGGCGCCGGTCAAAAATACGGTGTGGCTGACCGCCGACGTCCATTACACCGCCGCGAACTACTACAATCCCGACAAGGCGCAATTCCAGGAGTTCGAGCCGTTCTGGGAATTCGTGTCGGGTCCGCTGCATGCGGGAACGTTCGGGCCTGGCGAGATGGACAACACGTTTGGACCCGAGGTGCGTTTCGTCAAGGCGCCCGGCCTCGACAAGCAGAACCTGCCGCCGTCGGCGGGCATGCAGTTCTTCGGTCACGTCAAGATCGACGGCACCTCCGGCCAGATGACGGTGACCTTGCGCGACCGCGCCGACGTCGCGCTGTGGTCGACCACGCTCGATCCGAAGGAGAGCTGACCGCTAATTGCCGGCGCGTGCCCGCAGCGCCGCCTCCAGCGCGTCGCTGGAGCATGGCTTCTGCAGCCGCGGCCGGCCCGCCAATTCGGACGGAATGCGCGCCTCGGCGCCGTAGCCGGTGACGAACACGAACGGAACCTTCAGCGCGATCAGCCGCTCGGCGATCGCAAAGCTCGTCTCGCGGATCAGCTCGACATCGAGCAGCGCGAAATCAGGTGTCCGTTTCGCGATGGCGTCCAATGCCTGCCTCACCGAACCCGCGGTCCGCACTGCGGACACGCCGAATCCGAGCAGGCGATCCTCGAAATCGATCGCGATGATCGGATCGTCCTCGACGATCAGAACATCGGCCGGCCAGCCTGTGCCATTGGAGGGTGCGGGTGCCATGATCGCATCTTGGTTGGGGGTTTTTGGATCAGGACTGCCGCGACACGATGCCTGCGCCCAGCGCACCGGAGGGTTCCCGGAACGAAACTCACCACATCATCGTTCTCTGGTCTGTCCACTTGTGCACACAGGAAACGGATGGAACTCGCTAAGGTCGCAGGTGGGAGTTCAGGATGGATGCGCGTATCGGCAAGGTCACCGAGGTCGAGAGCCGGCCGGCCAACAATCTGCTGCGGCGCTTGAGCCAGGCCGATTACGGCCTCTTGGCACCGCACGTGACGGTCGAGGATTCTGCAGCAGGCCACTTGCTCTACAATCCCGGCGATGACGTGCAGGTCGCCCATTTCCCCTGCGGTCCCTCGCTCGCGACTTTCCTCGTCCCCAACGAGGATGGCCGCGACGTCGAAACCATTCTGGTCGGCCGCGAAGGCGCGGTGGGCGGCATCGTCAGCGAGGGGTTTCTGCCCGCCTATACCCGGATCTGCGTGAAATTCGGCGGGCCCTTTGCGCGCATTCACGTCGCCAAGCTGGAAGCGGCCAAGCTGCGCTCGGCGTCACTGCGCAACATCTTTGCCCGCTATGCCGATTGCATGCTGGCCCAGATTTTCCAATCGACCGCCTGCAACGCAATCCATTCGATCGAGCAGCGCACCGCCAAATGGATCCTGGCGGCGATGGAGCGGACAGGCGACGAGACCAGCGTGCCGCTGACCCACGAACAGCTCGCGACCCTGCTCGGCGTGGGGCGCTCCTATGCCAGCCGCGTGCTTCAGTCGTTCAGGGCTGAGAGCGTGCTCGACACGCGGCGCGGCTCGATCCTGGTCCGCAACCGCGACGGCCTGAGGCTGCGCGCCTGCCTGTGCAACGATGCGGTGAAGATGCATTTCGAGGAGGTGCTGCGCGGCGTCTATCCGACCGAGGAGCGGGAGGTGGGGTAAGGCGCAGTCAGCTCTTCCTTCTCCCCTTGTGGGAGAAGGTGGCGCGAAGCGCCGGATGAGGGGTTCTATCCGCGAGTCCCACGGTTGTTGAGTTCGCGGAGAGATACCCCTCACCCAAATGTGCGTGTGGCAAATAGCGGAGCTGCCCTCTCCCACAAGGGGAGAGGGCACAAATATGTGCCGCGCGCTTCCCAACGCCTGCCATGCTATAATATCCCGCGGATGAGCGGGGCTTTCCTTCACACCTTCTTCGATATCCTGGCCTGGCTGGCGGCGGCGGCCGCCCTCTATTGGCTGTCGCGACGGGGCTTGCAGTTTGCCTCGCAATCCTTCGCGCTGCCCTATGTCGCCGCGCTGGTGTTCGGCGCAGGCCTTGGCGCCTATCTGTTCGGCTCCGCCAATCTGTGGCTGTCGGGGCAAAGCGGCATTGCACGCTCGGTCGAGGGCGCGCTCGCCGGCGGCATCGTGGCCATCGAGCTCTACAAATGGTCCGCTGGCGTCACGGTGCGAACCGGCGCGCGGTTCGCGCTGCCGCTGGCGCTCGGCATCGCGATCGGCCGGATCGGCTGTTACTTCGCGGGCCTCGACGATTTCACCTACGGCACGCCGACGGCGCTGCCCTTCGGCCACGATTTCGGCGACGGCGTTCGCCGCCATCCCGTGCAGCTCTACGAGAGCGCGGCCATGGCCCTGTTCGCGCTCGTCTATGTGCTGGCGGTCTTGAACCGGAACGCGTTCACCATCACCAATGGTTTCTACCTGGTGCTTGCCTATTACGGAGCGCAACGCTTCCTATGGGAATTCCTCAAGCCCTATGGCACGCTGGTCGGGCCCCTGACCCTGTTTCACCTTCTGTCGCTGGCCGTCCTGCTCTACGCCGTCGTCATGCTGGCGACGGCGTCCAAAACGAGACGCTTACAAAAAGAGTCACTTGCATGAACGCGCCGTTGCGTAAGTCGCGTCCCTACATCTTCTGGGGCCAGACCCAATCTCTTTGCGAGACCTGCCTGAAGCTGGTGCCGACCAAGATCCAGATCCTCGGCAACGAGGTCTGGTACGAAAAGCGCTGCAGGGAGCACGGCGTGCAATCGACGCTGGTGTCGACGGATGCCGCCTATTGGCGGCTGTGCAAGGATTTCATCAAGCCGGGCGACCGGCCGCTGCAATTCCAGGAGCGAACCCAATTCGGCTGCCCCTATGATTGCGGCCTCTGTCCCGACCACGAGCAGCATTCCTGCCTGGCGCTGATCGAGATCACCGAGCATTGCAATCTCACCTGCCCGGTCTGCTTCGCGGAGTCCTCGCCCGCACGAACGAAATTCACCCCGCTCGCGACCGTGGAGAGGATGCTCGACGCCCTGGTCGCCAGTGAAGGCGAGCCCGATCTCGTGCAGATTTCCGGCGGCGAGCCCACCCTGCATCCGGACTTCTTCGAGATCCTGGATGCCGTGCGCGCCCGCCCGATCCGCCACGTCATGATCAACACCAACGGCCTGCGCATCGCGCGCGACAAGGATTTCGTGGCGCGGCTCGCCAAGAACAGGCGCGGGCTGGAGGTCTATCTCCAGTTCGATTCGCTGCAGCGCGATGCGCTGATCAACCTGCGCGGCGCGGATTTGCGAAAAATCCGCCAGCAGGCGCTGGAGAATCTCGATCAATACGGCGTCTCGACCACGCTGGTCGCGACCATCAAGCGCGGCGTCAACGATGCCGAGATCGGCGACATCGTGCGCCACGCGCTGACCTGGAAATGCGTGCGCGGGGTGACGTTGCAGCCGGTCCAGGATGCCGGCCGCAACGAGAGTTTCGACACGAATACCGACCGCATCATGCTGTCGGAGATCCGCAAGCGCGTGATTGAAACGGGCGTGTTCGGCGACAAGGACATGATCCCGCTGCCCTGCAACCCCGAGAGCATCTCGATCGGCTATGGCTTGCGCAACGGCGAGAAGGTGCTGCCGCTGACCTCGCTGTTACAGCAGGAGCAGCTGGTTGCGGTGATGCCAAACACGATCAGCCCGGAGAAATATCCGGTGCTGCGCGAGAAGTTCGTCGATCTGTTCTCGCTGTCCTCAGGACCGCTCAACACCAGCGAACGCGTCTGCGAACTCCTGTGCTGCCTGCCGAGCTTCGAGGTGCCGCAAGGGCTCACGTACGAAAACGTCTTCCGCGTCACCATCGTGCAGTTTCTCGACCGCTTCAATTTCTGCGTCGGAAACGTCAAGCGCAGCTGCATCCATTTTGTGACCGAGCAGGGCGCGATCATTCCGTTCGACACCTACAATCTGTTCTACCGCAATGGCGCCATCTCCCGGATTCGTGCCGGGCTTGAGGGGCAGACCTATCGCGAGGCGAGGCAAACCGAGGAGGCCCCACGATGAGCGATACGCCACCGCCGGGTCTGCCGCCACCCGCGCCCGGCCCGGCTCGCAGCGGTTGCCTCACCGCGCTGATGGTGATCGCTGGGATAATCCTGCTGCTGCCGGGTGTCTGCGCGCTGCTGTTCGGCGGGGCCTCGGTGATCGATGAGGGCAAGCTCGATTCCGACATCGCGCCGCTTGTTTTCCTGGGACTGGTGGTTGGCATCGGAGGCGTCGTGCTGATCTGGGCGGCCATCAAGGGGCGCAAGGCCCCGCCGGCCCGGAACGGCAGCTAAGCCCCGGGGATTCCCGGACAAAATTCAGTCAACCAACGGCCAAAGAACACATTGTTTTTTGGCCGTTTTTGCATATATTGCGCCGCAACGCGCAGGGCGCCCGGTCTGATATGGCCGGGCTTCCTTTTTGGGCGGAAAGCGCCCCGTTTCCAGTCTTCCAGCGTTGTTTCGAGAAGAGGTCCCGGTCCGACCGGCGAGATCGCGCTTAACCCATTGTTCGACCGCAAAGAAGCTCCCTCATGAATCTTCGTAACGTCGCCATCATCGCCCACGTCGACCACGGCAAGACCACCCTGGTCGACCGTCTCCTGCAGCAATCCGGCACGTTCCGCGAGAACCAGAAGGTGACCGAGCGCGCCATGGACTCCAACGATCTGGAGCGCGAGCGCGGCATCACCATCCTGGCCAAGGCCGCCTCGGTGCAGTGGAAGGACACCCGCGTCAACATCGTCGACACCCCCGGCCACGCCGATTTCGGCGGCGAGGTCGAGCGCATCCTCAACATGGTGGACGGCGCCCTGGTGCTGGTCGACGCCGCCGAAGGCCCGCTGCCTCAGACCAAGTTCGTGGTCTCCAAGGCGCTCAAGGTCGGCCTCAAGCCGATCGTCGTCATCAACAAGGTCGACCGCCCCGATGCGCGCCCGACCGAGGTGATCAACGAGGTGTTCGACCTGTTCGCGGCGCTCGATGCCAGCGAGGAGCAGCTCGACTTCCCGATCCTGTACGGGTCGGCCAAGCAGGGCTGGATGGCCGAAAGCCCCGAGGGTCCGCAGGACAAGGGCATGGAGCCGCTGTTCGACCTGATCCTGCGCCACGTCGCGCCGCCGAAGGTCGAGGAAGGTCCGTTCCGGATGATCGGCACCATACTCGAAGCCAACCCCTATCTCGGCCGCATCATCACCGGCCGCATCTCCTCCGGCACGCTGAAGCCGAACCAGCAGGTCAAGGTGCTGAACGCGGACGGCAAGCTGGTCGAGTCCGGGCGCATCACCAAGATCCTGGCGTTCCGCGGCCTCGAGCGCACGCCGCTCGACGAAGCCGAAGCCGGCGACATCGTCGCCATCGCGGGCCTCACCAAGGGCACCGTCGCCGACACCTTCTGCGATCCGACCGTCGAGGTGCCGCTGCCGGCGCAACCGATCGATCCGCCGACCGTATCGATGTCGTTCATCGTCAACAACTCCCCGCTCGCCGGCACCGAAGGCGACAAGGTGACGAGCCGCATGATCCGCGACCGTCTGCTGCGCGAGGCCGAAGGCAACGTCGCGCTGCGCGTCGTCGAATCCGCCGACAAGGACGCGATGGAAGTGTCCGGCCGCGGCGAATTGCAGCTCGCGATCCTGATCGAGACCATGCGCCGCGAGGGATTCGAGCTCTCGGTGTCGCGACCGCGCGTCGTCTACCAGAAGGACGAAGCGACCGGCGCCACCATGGAGCCGATCGAGGAGGTCGTGATCGACGTCGACGAGGAACATTCCGGCGTCGTCGTGCAGAAGATGAGCGAGCGCAAATCCGAGCTGATCGAGATGAAGCCCTCGGGCGGCAACCGTCAGCGCCTGGTGTTCTACGCGCCCACCCGCGGCCTGATCGGCTACCAGGGCGAACTGCTCACCGACACCCGCGGCACCGCGATCATGAACCGCCTGTTCCACGGCTATGCGCCCTACAAGGGCGAGATCCAGGGCCGTCGCAACGGCGTCTTGATCTCCAATGACCAGGGCGAGGCGGTGGCCTACGCCATGTTCAAGCTGGAAGACCGCGGCCCGATGATGATCGAGCCGGGCTGGAAGGTCTACCGCGGCATGATCGTCGGCGAGCACACCCGGGACAACGATCTCGAGATCAACGTGCTCAAGGGCAAGCAGCTCACCAACATCCGCACGACCTCGAAGGACGAAGCGGTGCGCCTGACCCCGCCGATCCGCATGACGCTGGAAAAGGCGCTCGCCTATATCGAGGACGACGAGTTGGTCGAGGTCACCCCCAAGTCGATCCGTCTGCGCAAGAAGCACCTCGACCCGAACGAGCGCAAGCGCGCGGAAAAGGCCAAGGAAGCGGTGGCGTAAGGCCGCGAATAGCGAATGGCCAGTAGCGAATAGGGAAGACCGCGCGGCGCGGTCTGCTATAACCCTATTTGCCATTCGCTACTCACTATTCGCCCATGCATTTTCCCTCCTCCGTCGACGTCGCGATCATCGGCGCCGGTGCCGCTGGCCTCGGCGCAGCCCATGCACTGACGGACAGCGGCCTCTCCGTCATCGTGCTGGAGGCGCGTGACCGACTCGGCGGCCGGGCCTGGACGGTGCAGGCCTCACCCGAGGTGACGTTCGACGTCGGCTGCGGCTGGCTGCATTCGGCCGACAAGAACTCCTTCGTGTCGATCGCGCGACAGCTCGGCTTCGAGCTCAACAAGGACCTGCCGCCCTGGCGCGAGCGCGCCTACGGCAATGCCTTTCCGGAAAGCGAGCGCGACGATTTCATGCACGCGATGGACGCGTTCTACGAGCGCCTGTGGGAGGCCGCGCAGAAGGGCAAGGACGAACCCGCGAGCCTGAGCCTGGAGCCCGGCAATCGCTGGAATCCGATGCTCGACGCGATCTCGACCTATATCAACGGCTGCGAGCTGAAGGATATGTCGACGCTGGACTGGGACGCTTATGAGGACACGAACCTCAACTGGCGCGTCCGTCGCGGCTATGGCGCGCTGATCGCAGCCTATGGCGCGCCGTGTCCCGTGGCGCTGAACTGCAACGTCACGCTGATCGATCACTCCGACAAACGCATTCGCATCGGGACGTCGCGAGGCACGCTGACCGCGGACAAGGTGATCGTCACCGTGCCGACCAATCTCATCGCGGAGGAAGTACTCCGCTTCTCGCCGCCGCTTCCCGCCAAAATCGACGCCGCCGCCGGCCTGCCGCTCGGCGTCGACGACAAGGTGATGCTGGCGCTTGGCGATGCAGAGGCTTTCCCGACAGAAGGCAATCTGCGCGGCGCCACCATGCGCACGGAGATGGGCACCTACCACATCCGCCCGTTCGGCCAGCCCTGCATCGAAGGCTTTTTCGGCGGCAGCTTTGCCCGCGAGCTGGAAGACGCCGGCGACGGCGCCTTCGCCGCGCACAGCATCGACGAGATCGCCGGCTTTCTCGGCAACGATATCAGGCGCAAGCTGAAGCCGCTCTGCGAGTCCCGCTGGGCTCATGATCCGTTTGCGCGGGGGTCGTATTCGCATGCATTGCCGGGGCATGCCGGAGATCGCGCGGCGCTGGCGACGCCGGTGGACGGGCGATTGTTTTTCGCCGGAGAAGCGACGTCGCCCACGTTCTTTACGACGGCGCACGGGGCGCGAGACAGCGGCGAGCGGGCGGCGATGGAAGTGCTGGCGGCTCTGGGCCGGTCGTAGCCTCAAACTCCGTCATTGCGAGCGCAGCGACTTGTCCGCCGAAGCCTTGGCGAAGGCGGAAGCAATCCAGAATCTTCCCGCAGTGGCAGCCTGGATTGCTTCGTCGCTGCGCTCCTCGCAATGACGAAGAATGCTACTCGATCACCCGCGCCCGCAAGTCTGCGTCAGGCACGAAGCAGACGTCGTACTTGCCGAAGATGCGGTAGCGGTTGCGCGCGACGAGGCTGTAGACCGCGTCCCGTAGCGGCTTCGGCACGGCAAACAGCACGCGCACCCAGCCCCAGCCGGGAAGCTGCGACAGCACCGTCAGCGCGGCATCGGACTTCATGAACACCTCGCCGCCGTGGACGACCGCGTTGGTGTCGGGATCATCGGGTTCGATGCCGAACGTGCGCGCCAGCCGCGCCCCATAATCCGATTGGATCGGCGTGAAGCGAAATCGCTTCGCCGTGTCGCGCCTGGCGACGAACCGCACCCAGCGCGAGCAGAAGATGCAGACGCCGTCGAACAGGATCACGTTATCGTCGGGCCATTTGGGCATCAGACTCTCTTTTTGACGCGTTTTCTTCGCGCGAACCGGAATCCACTTCGCTCGAAAACGCTACCGATTATCCAGCATCAGGAGCGCGACGACCATCAAGACGATCGCCGGCCCCGTCTTCACCAGCGCGCCAAGCGGCTCGATCCAGAGATCGGGCGTGAGAATCGCTGCGCCAACCATATAGCCGAGCGAAGCGAAAATACCCGCGATCAGCCCGACCGCCGCTGTCCGGCGGAAGGCGATCAATATGCCGATGCTCATGTCCATCAGGCTGGTGCCGATGGTGATGGGATCGACCAGCGCGGGCGGAAAGTTGTGCGCGGTCAAAATGCCGGCGGCGGCACGGTAGGACACAAACAAGGCGATGAAGCCCGAGACGAGCCAGAACGCGACCAGGCTTGCGACGATCAGCGCCTTGACCAGGAACAGGCGCGCGAACCATTTGTCCTGGATGTTGGCAGGATGGCGTCCGATCGCCTCGGCCATCGTCTTCGGCGCGATGCCCGTCGCGGCGATCCACGCGGAGGGATCACCGATGACGCCGCGGCGCAGCTCGGCGATGGCGGTGGAGCGCATCGGCGGCATCCAGCCGAGATAGCTGGCGGCATCGCCGAGTTTCGCGCCGAGATCGAGCATGAAGCGCGGCATCGCGATGCGCGGCCAGCCGGCCGTGCCGAACGCATGGCGAAACGGCTTGACGACGCCGGCCATGGTGACCGGTTCGGCCTGCATCAGGTCCCAGCTCACCGCCCTTACCGCGGCATCGTCGATGTCGCGTGCGGCGAGCCAGGCGATGGTCGCCGAAATATCCTCGATCGCCACGGGCTGGATTGGCGTTGCCATTTCCTTGGCCGGCAGATCGATTGGAAAGGCAGCAAGCGCGCGGAGCATGGCGCTGCCGCCATAGGCTGACGGTGCGACCACGAAGCCGGGCCGCAGGATGGCGTGGGGAATGCCGCTAGCTCCGATCAGGCGCTCGGCCTCGCGCTTGGTCGTGGCGAAGGCGGTGCGATCCGCCTCCGCGGTGCCGGGGATCGAGATATGCACCAGCCGGATTGCGCGGCCGCTGCCACCGATCGCCTGAAGCAGGCGCGCGACGAAATCGCGATGCACCGCGCGCGTGTTGCTGCCGGGGCTATCCTGGAGCACGCCGAGGCAGTTCACGACGACGTCCACCGCATGCTCGCTCAAAAGACGCGTCAACGCGGCCGCGTCGAGGGTGAGGATCGGCAGTTCGATGTCCAGCGCGCTCATCCGCTGCCCCGGCGACATGCTCCGCGCCACGCCGACGACGCGAAAACCCCGCGCGCGCAGATCGTCGGTGACGAAGCGGCCGATCAGGCCGGAGGCGCCGAGCAACAAAACGGTTCGCTCACTCATCGCTTCTCTCAGAACGGTTTCGCGATCATCAGCCACAGGATCAGCACGGTCGCGCCGAAGCCGGGGAAGCCGAACGCGAACCAGCGGCGGAACAGCAGGAAATAGCGCGGTGGCAGCGCACTGCGCTGCGCAGCAGCCTTGCGCGCGAGGTCGCGCATCTCGATCTGCATGAACACGACCGGCACCCAGAACAAGCCGGCAATCGCGTAGAGCGCGAGTGAGGCCAGCAGCCAGCGCTCCGTGATCGACGTCGCCGACAGCATCATCAGCACGCCGCCACTGAGCGGCTGGAGGATCACGGCCGACAGCGTGAAGATCGCGTCCGCGATGACCACGATCGAAGCGGTGCGGGCGATGAACTCCGGATCCTGCGTGCGATGCGCCATCAGCATGAAGAAGGCGATACCGGCCCCGGTGCCGAGGATGACGATGGCGCCGAGCACGTGAACAAATTTGACCAGGAAATACAGCGTCATGGCTTCTTGGTCGCCACAGGCCTGGGCGGGTTCAGCGCGCGCGCGAGTTCGCCGCTGGCGGCTTTGACGCCGGCTTCGGTTTCGATCATCCAATGGCCTTCGCTGCCGACGGCCGGCAGCGGGCGAAACTCGGCCTTGCCGCCAGTGCCGCGAAACGCATCGACGAGTTTCTGCGAGAACGCGGGCGCGAAATAGCTGTCATTGCCCGCAACAAGCCAGGTGACGGGAATGCGCGCGGTCTTGCCGAATTCCGCTGCCGCGGCGAGCAGGGTGTGCGGCGCGCAGATTCGGTTAGACTCATCATTGGCATGGCCGCCCCGTCCCGGTGCAAACACCGTGATGGCGGAGATCAACTTCGGATCGGTACCGCCGAGCGCCAGCGCACCCCACCCGCCGGCGGAATGGCCGATCACGATCGCGCCATCCTTGCGGATGAAGTCCTGCTTTTGCAGAAGGGCCAGCGCCAGCTTGATTGCGTCGGCCGTTGCGCGTCCCGAGCGTGCGTAGTCGGCCTCGTCGCAGCCGCCCTGATCCTCGAGGTAGCGGCCGCCGGTCGCACCATGGCCGGGCCGCTCCGGCACCAGCACCGCAAAGCCGCGCGCGACGAGGAAGGCTGCGAGCGGGCGGTATTCCGGCTGCGGCATTTGCGCCCGACGCAACGTGTTCTGCGTCGAGGCGTGTGCGATCACCGCGAGCCGGAACGGACCTGGGCCCGAGGGACGAAACAGCAGTGCATGTGCAGCAAGGTCGGTATCCGGCGATGGCACCAGCCATTGCTGCCGACGAAACGGCTCGCCCTCCTCTCCCGATGGACCGAACCTGACCTGCGCGCACAGCGGCGGCGCAGTCAGCAAAGCCAGCAGAGGCAGGAGCGCGATGATGTTGAGGAGCCGCATGAATTGCCGAGAGCGAAAGCGAAAAAGGGACAGCCAGATTAGTAGGAACGAATCATTATCGGCCGACTTTTTGCCGTGCCATTGCCGCCCCTCGTTGCCGCCACGTCGTTTTGCACCGACGCCCGCCCTGCGGTTGGCGTTTGACACGGCGGCTTGTCCTCTTTCGGCACAACATGGCCGAAATACTGATGCAGAAAGTCCACAGGTTAACCGATAATTAACGATAGGTCTTGCCGCCGGCGCGGCGACTTGGTTTGATCGCGTCCATGAGCACAACCCTGATCGAGGTCCGGCCAGCCAAAGCTGCAGATGCAACTGCGGTGGCGTCGACCCATGACGAAGCCTGGCGTTCGGCCTATCAGGGCATCATTCCCGGTGCCGAGCTGGAGAAGCTGATCAACCGCCGCGGTCCGCAATGGTGGGACAGCGCGATCCGCAAGGGCAGCCGCGTCAGCGTGCTGGTGTTCGGTGACAAGATCGCCGGCTATGCCAATTACGGCCGCAACCGGGCCCGCAGCCTGCATTTCGACGGCGAGATCTACGAGCTTTATCTGCGGCCCGAATTTCAGGGCCTCGGCTTCGGCCGCCGCCTGTTTGCCGCCGCCCGCCGCGACCTGATGCAGAGCGGGCTGAAGAGCATGGTGGTGTGGGCGCTCTCGGACAACGACCCGGCCACCGAGTTCTACCGTGCTCTGGGTGGCCGCATGGTGGCGCGCTCGTCGGAGCGTTTCGGGCCGAAGGCGCTCGACAAGATTGCCTTCGCTTGGACCAATTGAGCTGCTGAAACCCTCACCGGGCAGCGTTCCCATCCGTCGATACCGCAGGCCGCTCGAGCCGGTGATCGCCGGATTCATTATTTCACAAAAACGCGATGGATCAGCGGGCCAAGCCCGCGTATGACAGCGCCAAAATCGCTGCCGGGCGCGATTTATCCTCGGCAACAACGGAGCCTTGAATGCGTATCGATGCGGTCTCGATCGGAAAGAACGTCCCCCACGACGTCAACGTCATCATCGAGGTCCCCGTGGGCGGCGAACCGATCAAGTACGAGATGGACAAGGAGGCGGGCACGCTGGTGGTCGACCGCTTCCTCTACACGCCGATGCGTTACCCCGGTAATTACGGCTTCATCCCGCACACGCTGTCGGATGACGGCGACCCTTGCGACGTGCTGATCATCAATACCCGCGCCATCATCCCCGGCGCCGTCATGAGCGTGCGCCCGGTCGGGGTGCTGTTCATGGAAGACGAAGCCGGCGGCGACGAGAAGATCCTGGCGGTGCCGTCGTCGAAGCTGACGCAGCGCTACGACAAGGTGAAGAGCTATTCCGACCTGCCCGACATCACGCTGCAGCAGATCCAGCACTTCTTCGAGCACTACAAGGATCTCGAAAAGGGCAAGTGGGTGAAGATCCTGCGCTGGGGCGGCCCGGAGGAAGCGCACAAGCTGATCCAAGAAGGCATCGAGCGCGAGAAGAAGAAGAAGGGCTGAGCTTCCGTGTCCCGGACGCGGCGCGGCATGTAATGACGCGACGCTGAGCCGGGACCCATGCCGCCACTGGGCCCCGGCTCAGCAGCGCACCGCTGAAGAAGCGCTGCGCTGCGTCCGGGGCACGACAGTTTACCTACACCGCCGGCTTCGGCAGGCCGGCGATCGCGCAGGCCGCGCGGAGCGTGTTCACCAGCAGGCACGCCACCGTCATCTGGCCGACACCGCCCGGCACCGGCGTGATCGCGCCGGCAACGGCAAGCGCTTCCTGATAGGCGACGTCGCCGACGAGGCGGGTCTTGCCATCCTCCTTCGGAATGCGGTTGATGCCGACGTCGATCACGGTCGCACCCGGCTTCAGCCAGTCGCCGCGCACCATCTCGGGCTTCCCAACCGCGGCATAGACGAGGTCTGCCTTCTTCACGAGCCCAGGCAGATCGCGCGAGCGCGAATGCGCGATCGTCACCGTGGCGTTCTCGTTCAAGAGCAATTGCACCAGCGGACGGCCGACAAGGTTGGAGCGGCCGATGACGATGGCGTTCATGCCCTCGAGCGAGGCGTGCACGCTTTTGGTGAGGATGATGCAGCCGAGCGGCGTGCAGGGCGACAGCGCCTCGAAGCCGCCGGCGAGCCGGCCGGCATTGTTCGGATGCAGCCCGTCGACGTCCTTGGCGGGATCGATGGCGTTGATGACGGCCTCGGTGTTCAGCCCCTTCGGCAACGGCAATTGCACGAGAATGCCGTGCACGGCGGGATCGCGGTTGAGCTTTGCGACCAGCGCCAGCAGGTCTGCCTGCGAGACGTCGGCCGGCAGCTTGTGCTCGAACGAGGCCATGCCCGCGGTCTGGGTCTGGGTGTGCTTTGAGCGGACATAGACTTCGCTGGCGGGGTCATTGCCGACCAGCACCACCGCAAGGCCCGGCACCAGATTGTGCTCGCGCTTGACGCGGGCGACCTCCTCAGTGACGCGGCCGCGGAGTTCCGCCGCAATAACTTTTCCATCGATGATCTCAGCGGTCATGTCTGTTCCCTCAGTCCTTCGATTTGGCCGACACAAGCTGGTGCAGGGCTTCGCCGAGCCGCACCGGATCGCCATCGACAGCGATCTGCTTCAACCGCGAGGTCGCTCCGGACAGCAGTTTCACACTGGCCTTGGGCACGCCGAGCGATTTCGCCAGCAGCGCGAGAACGGCTTTGGTGGCCTCGCCGCTGTCAGCAATGGCGCGCACCCTCACCTTGAGCACGCTGCGGCCATCCGAAAGCTGCTCGATCCCGTCGATGTCGTCGCGGCCGCCGCGCGGCGTCACCCGCAGCGCGATGCTGATTCCTGCGGCCGAGTAGCGCCAAGGCTCCTGACAACAAGGCTCCTTGTTGGCGACCAAGGCGCTCCCGCCCGCTCAGATCACGTTTGGGTAGATGTAGTACAGGATCACCCGCTCGATGAACATGATGATCAGGATCAGGATGATCGGCGAGATGTCGAGGCCGCCGAGGCTGGGCAGGAAATTGCGAATCGGCGCCAGCAACGGCTCGGTGATCCGGTACAGGAACTCCGCCACCGCCGACACGAACTGGTTACGCGTGTTCACCACGTTGAAGGCGATCAGCCAGGACAGGATCGCGGCGGCGATCAGCAGCCAGACGTAGAGGTCGAGCACGATGATGACGATGTCGAGAACGGCACGCATGGCTTATGAGGCCTCTGGCTTTTGAAGACTCTGGCTCAATCGGGATTGACGCCCCGTTTGCTAGATATCGGTTCCGTCAGGCCCAAACAAGGGAAGTCGGCGCCTGGACGGCCAAAACCGGGTTACAGCCGTCCTTGACTTGACCTTGGCGGGGACTTAAATGGCGCCCGGTTGTCGGCCGCGTTCACCAGAGCGGCCAGCAAAGGGGCCATAGCTCAGCTGGGAGAGCGCGTCGTTCGCAATGACGAGGTCGGCGGTTCGATCCCGCCTGGCTCCACCAGCCTTCGCTCGCTTCGCGAGCTACGGCTCGGCAATCCAGCCCTGCTCTCTCGTAGCGAAGTGAGCGAAGGCTGTCCCGCCATAGCCCGAAGGGCGACGGCGGACATCCACCCCTACCTCCCCGTAAACTTCGGCGGCCGCTTCTCCATGAAGCTCGCCACGCCCTCCCGGAAATCACTCCCGTTCAGCGCCACCATCATCTCGCGGTTGGCCTCGATCGTCGCCTCGGCGAGCGTCTGGAACGGTACCTCGTAGAGCTGGCGCTTGATCACGGCCATCGCGCTCGGCGAGACGAAATCGGCGAGATCGCGCGCGTAAGCGTAGGTGTCCTCGCGCAGCTTCTCCGGTGAAGAAAGCCGGTTGACCAGCCCGATCCGCAACGCCTCCTCGCTTCCCACGCGCCGCGCCGAGAGCAACAGATCCAGCGCATTGGCATGGCCGACGATGCGCGGCAGCATCCAGCTGATGCCGTGCTCGGCAATCAGACCGCGCCGCGCGAAGGCCGTGGTGAACACGGTGTTGTCGGCGGCAAAGCGCAGGTCGCAATAGAGTGCGTGGACGAGGCCGATGCCGGCGGTCGCACCGTTGAGCATCGCGATGACCGGCTTCTTGATCGAAGGATAATAGCCGTACCGCGTCTGCCAGTCCGGCCGGCGATTCATGTCGAACGGCGGCAGGTTCGAGGCACGCCTGACATCGTTGGGATCGAGGCCCTTCAGCGCATCCATGTCGGCGCCGGCGCAGAAAGCGCGGCCCGCGCCGGTGAGGACGATGACGCGGACGTTGTCGTCGGCGTTTGATGCTTCCATGGCGTGGCGCACGTCGCGCTCCATGATCGGCGTCCACGCATTCATGCGATCGGGGCGGTTGAGCGTGATGGTCGCGACCTTGTCGCTCACCTCATAGAGAATGTGTTCGTAGGTCATGACGCTCTCTCCCTGGTTTGCCGGCGCGCTTTTCGCGCGCGCTCGTTGGCGGCGAGCCTAGCATATCCAGGGATGGGGTGAGGACTTGCGCCAAGGATCTGCGCGAAGGCGCGATCACTCGGCGGCTTGCGCCAGCACCGGCCGGCGCTCCAGCCAGCGGTCGAGGAAATGATCGAGCCAGGCGCGCTCGGCGGCATCGTAGACGGCGCGATCCGCGAAGTGATGATGCCGCTGCCGTGCACCGGGCGCGCTGAAGCCGTCATAGCCGCGTGTGGTCCAGCGGCACATCATCGCATAGGTCACATCGGGGTGGAACTGCACGCCGAAAGCATTGCCGGCGCGGAACGCCTGCACCGGGAAATCATCGCCCTCGGCGAGCAACTCCGCGCCGACCGGCAGCTCAAAGCCCTCGCGATGCCAGTGATAAACCTGAGCCGGCCAGTGCGGGCAGAGCGAGCGGCCCGCGCCGGTCGGCCTGATCGGATAGTACCCGATCTGCGTCAGCGCCTGCGCATGCGGCGCGACACGGGCCCCGAGTTGCATCGCCAGCATCTGCGCCCCAAGGCAGATGCCGAGGAACGGGCGCTGCTCGCGGAGCGGAATTTCGATCCAGTCGATCTCACGGCGAATGTAGTCGTCGGAATCGTTGGCGCTCATCGGCCCGCCGAAGATCACGGCGCCGGCATGCTGATCCAGCGTCTCCGGCAGGGGATCGCCGAAGCGGGGACGGCGGATGTCGAGACGATGGCCGAGCGCGCGCAGCGCATTGCCGACGCGGCCGGGTGTCGAACATTCCTGATGCAGGACGATCAGAACCGGCAGCCGGGTTTCAGCGGCGGCGACGCTCGCCGCCCTCTGTGGGAAGGCGACCACCTCTGCGCCACCAAACCTGTCCGTCCGGAACGACATGGCCTCTGCAAGTGCTATCGGTTCAGACCAGCATAGCTAAGCGATGGTTAACATCGTGTGAGTTTGCGCACACACGCCGCGTGCTTGAAGCAAGCTCCGGGCCACTACGGACGTGGCCGGCATCGTTCAGCGCCTCTGCCTCTGGAACCGGCTGGTGGCGGCCAGAATGAAGCCGCGCGGGAAGAAGCGCAGCGCGAACGGCACAATCTTGATGCCAAGACCCGGCAATACTGCCCGTTTGTTGGCCATCAGGCCGCGATAGGCCGCCCGCGCAACCTCGGCGGCGGAGACGTTGAGCATGGCCGTATCATGTTGCGATCCAAGGCCGGCGCGAGCCTGGAATTCCGTGGGCACCGGGCCCGGGCAAAGCACGGTGACGCGGACGCCGCGGGGCGCGAGCTCCGCCCGCAATGCTTCGGTGAAGGAGATCACATAGGCCTTGGACGCGTAGTACACGGCCATGCCGGGGCCGGGCAGGAAGCCTGCGACGGAGCCGACATTGAGAATACCGCCCTTGTTCCGGATGAGCTGATCGGCGAAGCGCAACGACAGATCCGTCAGGGCCCGGACGTTGACATCGATGATGCCGAGCTGCGCGATGCGATCGTGCTCGATGGCATCGCCGAACACGCCGAAGCCGGCATTGTTGACGAGATGATCGAGCTCGACGCCTTCGGCGGCAAGCGCTGCGGCGATCCTCTCGCCTGCATGCGGGTCCTCGAGATCGCAGGCGATCACGATCGGCTTCTTGCCGCCCTTGGCGGCGAGCTCGTTCGCGAGCGCTTCGAGCCGATCCGCCCGTCTCGCCGTTAGCGCGAGGCGATGTCCATTGGCGGCAAATACACGCGCCAGCTCCATCCCGATGCCCGCCGAGGCACCGGTGATCAACGTTACCCGCTCAGTCACGACATAAGTCTCTTGAATTGAAGTCTGTGGCCCCGGCAATCGCTGAACGAGAGCATAGGCCGTGCGCACCAGGCAAGCGGCGCCGGCAGCATGGCTGCTTGTGAGGGCGACAGGGCGAGCAGGAAGGCCGGAATTTGCAGCCGAATTCGCGAAAGCGGGGATCGCCGGCCTACATTAAAGTTTCGTCATGTGGCGCGCAGGCCAGGCAATCCGCCGGGGACAGGTCCGACGGCGCGATCCTTGGCCTTGCCACCGGCACGCTCCGCAACGGCGTGCTTCAGCTCGATCCGGTCGCGCTGGGAGATGCCGAGCAGGTCGGACGCGCGCCAGACCACATTGTCCTCGAACTCGCTGACCTCTCCGTCGGCATAGACCAGCTCCCACATCATCTGCACGATCCGCTTGCGACCCGCTTCGTCGAGCGAGCGCATGATGACGCTGGTGAAGTGATAGAGGTCGACGGCCTCGCCCTCGACCTGGGTGGCGTCGGCGATGAGACGGTCAGCGGTGCCGCGATCGAGCCCGAAATGGCTTTCGATCAGGCTGTGCAGCTTGCGCTGCTCGGCCGCGCTCGGCTGGCCGTCCAGCGAGACCACATGGACCAGCAGCGCGGTCGCGGCCAAGCGGTAATCGCTGTCGCCGAATGCGCGGTCCTGGGCTTGGGGACCGACAATGTCGGCGATGAATCGGCGCAAGCCTTCGAGCATGGGTCCTACCGAGATCGATGACGCCGCAAGGAGCGCGGCCGTTACCAGCAATATATGAGCGGGAAACTCAACCGGCGCAACGTGCGTCAGTTCCGCGCGCGTATTACGTTTCGGCAATCTGGATATCGATCATTCCGGCGCGCAAAGCGCGAAGCCGGAATGACGGTCCGAAGCTCACGGTATCTCGTACACCACCATCTTGTCGGCGATGCCACGGAGCGCGGCCTGCTTCTGGATCGGCTTGATGGCGCGCTGCTCGAGCACTTCGGCGACTGCGGGCGCATCCAGCACCGGGCCGGTGATGTGAATCTCCTGCGCGGTCGACAGGCTCTGCACGCGGGCGGCGATATTGACGGTCTGGCCGAAATAATCCTGCCGCTCGTTGAGCATCACCGCAAGGCAGGGGCCCTCATGGATGCCGATCTTGAGAATGAGATCGTTAGCGCCGCGCTGCTTGTTCAATTCATCCATGGCTGCACGCATGCGTAGTCCGGCGGTGATGGCGTGCTCAGGTCTGACGAAGGTCGCCATGACGGCATCGCCGATCGTCTTCACGACTGCACCCTTCTCGGCAGCGATGATCTCCAGCAGCGCACGAAAATGCGCGCGCACAAGATCGAAAGCACTGAGGTCCCCGACGCGCTCGTACAAGGCCGTCGACCCCTTCAGGTCGGTGAACAGGAAGGTCAGGGACGTGATCTTCAATCGCTGGTCGACGTTGAGATTGTCCGCCTTGAAGACGTCGCGGAACGTCTGATTGGACAGCATCCGCTTGGCCGTCAGGATCGGCTTGCGCTTGCCGATCATCTCATGCAACGCGTCGGCGGCAATCCAGACCGACGGCAATACGCGATTGCCTGATTGGTTCTCGAGCGTAAGCCGCAACGGTCCTGGGCGCATCACGGTGGTCCCCGTGGGCGCCTCCAGCTTGTTGAACATGATCGAAAGCTGCTGACGTTCGTTGGTCGGCTCACCCTGAACATCCAGGAAATGGGCGGAATGGGTGACCGGCTCGAAAACGATGATGAACTGGCTAGGCAGGTTCAGCGAGAGAATCGCCTTTTCGCCGGCCGGTAATTCGAGCGCTTCGAGCGTCACTTCGTTGATGAGGCGCGCGAACGACTCATCGCTGATGTCGACACCGGAGCTCCAGAACATCTGTCGCACGTATTCCCATATCGGCAGCGTGTCGGGATCGTGAGCGCCGATACGGCGGACACGCGGACTGACGGTAAAGGCCACCTCGACCATCTCGTCGACAGACGCCTCGTAGCCAGCTGCGCAGAGTGCGCAGTTGTAATCCTCGTGTTTCAGCGATTTCAACGTTGCATGTGCACCCAGAACTCCTCCGCAGCCGGGACACAGCACGTTCCAGCTCATGTCGAACAGGCCCAGCCGCGATGCGTGCAGGAATCCGGAGATGACCTTCTCCTGGTCGAGCCCGGCACGGTCGGCAAAATCCAGCACATTGATACGGTTGAGCTCGCGGTCCTGACCATTGGCGATCAGCTGCGCAATCGCATCGACCACCTTGGGATCGGCGGTCTGCTTCAGAACGGAGAACTGGGCCTGGATGTCGCTCATGGCGAAACTCTATTTAGGATGGATCGCGTCAGCGGCCAGACGCACGACTGTCACCGACGCGTGATGCGGAACATGGGTGAGTGGTCCGGCTGGGTGGTGACGACGCCGAGCGGGATCACGGGGGCCTCCGGGTCGGCAAGCTCGATGCGGAACGCGCCGATCAGCCGCGCCAGCGCCAGCACGGATTCGGCCTGGGCAAACGGCGCGCCGATGCAGACGCGCGGACCCGCACCGAACGGCAGGTAGGCGAAACGGTCCGGCGCCTCCCTCGACATGAAGCGCTTTGGAACGAATGCGTTCGGCTGATCCCACAGCTTCTCGTGCCGGTGCAACAGCCAGGGTGCGATCATGATGATGTCGCCCTTGCCGATCTCGATGCCCGCCGCGTTGTCCTTGTCGCGCGCGGCACGCGCGACCAGGAAGGCCGGCGGATAGAGCCGCATGGTTTCGTCGATCACCGCGCGGGTGAATTTCTGGCGGTCGATGTCGGCCGTGCTGTCGAGATGCTCACCGCGGGTCTCGGACGCCACCTCTTCCTGCGTATCGGGATCGAGCGCAAGCAGATAGAGCGCCCAGAACAGCGCCGTCGCCGTGGTCTCGTGACCGGCGAGGATCATGGTCGCGACCTCGTCGACCAGCTGCTCGTCCGAGAAGCCCTGGCCGGTTTCGGGATCGCGCGCCTCGTCCATGAGGTCGAACAGGTCGCGCGGCGGCGCGCCGGCCTTCTTGCCCGCCTTACGCCGCTCGGCGATCAGCATGGCCACGAACTCGGTCCAGCGCTTGCGGAAACGGGCGCGGGCAAAATCCATCGGGCTCGGCCAGGACACCGGCAGCACCATGTCGAGGAAATAGGGACGCCCCAACCGCGCGGCATATTCCATGATGAAGTCGCGCAGGGTCGCGCCGTGCTGGTCCATGCCGAACGAAAACATCGTACGCCCGGCGATCTCGAGCGTCATGCGCTGCATGACCTGGCGCAGGTCGACCGGCTCGCCGGTTTTCGCGTCCAGCTTGGCGATGGTCTCGTCGAGCACCGCCGTCATGTGCGGAACGAGGTTCGCCGTCGCGCGCGGCGTGAAGGCCGGCGCGAGCGTGCGGCGCTGAAAGGTCCAGGAGTGACCTTCCGCGATCAGAAGGCCGTCACCGAGCACGGGACGCAGCATGCGGATGCCGGCCGGCGTGCGCGTGTAGTTCTCGTAATTGCTGAGCAGGACGTGCCGGATCGCGTCCGGCTGGTTCAGGATGAAGCTGTTGCGGAAGAAAAAGCGGCCCGGAATGACCTCTTCCTCATAGGCGCGTTGCCCCCAGGTCGCGATCATGTTCTGCCTGACGACCGCGAGCCGGCCGAAGAACGACATGTCGTCGGGTGCCCGCGGGGGAGCCGGAGGGATGATGGGCCGACGCACGCTGGCGATATTCATGGCTCTCTCCCGCGAGATGGGACGCAGGTAAATAGCTAGTAAGTCAGCTCGGCGATGGCAATCCGGTTCTCGGACGCAGGCCAGGCGCGTGCCACAATCCGTTCTTCGCCGAATTGGGCTACGATGTTACGGCCGACCTCGCCGGCGGGAAGCCGCAGGGTTGCTGCCGTATCCGTGGGCACGCCCGGTTTGACGTCGGCCGGCTCGTTGCCGTCGAGCAGCACCACGTCTCGCGGCAGGCCGAAATAGCCGCGCGGACGCGACATGATAACGACGGCGTCGGCGTCCTTGTCGGCCGGCCCGAGCGGGCGCGCAGGCCGCAGATGCACGACCTCGGACGAGCGCGGGAAGGGCGAGCGGTAAATGTGCGTCGTCGGTGCATCCGGCGAGGTCAGCACGAATTCGAGCGACCAGGCGGGATCGACCTGTGCCGGCCCCCAGCGGCCATCGGAGCCCGTCCTCGAGCTATGCAGCGCACCCTCTTTGCGCTCACCGGTCTCGGGATCGACACGGAAGATATCGACGATTGCACCCGCGACCGGCCGATTGGTCGGCGCGCCGCCGGGCGTGGCGGTGACGAGGCCGCTCAACGTCACGCTGGTCTCCGGCACGATCGCGATACGCGCGGGCTCACGTCCTGCGATGAACTTGTAGATCTCACGGAACGCGCGCGGATGGAACGCCACCTCGCGATGGTCGAGCGCGCCGAGCACGAGATTGGTGGCGCCCCTCAGCTCCGGCCCTTCGACCGTGACATTGGTCGGGGTGCCGGGCTTGCCGATGAAGCGGCCGTCGCTCTGCGCATATTTGTCCATGCCGTCGCTGCGCAGCGTGAGGAAGGCAACGCCCGGCGTCACCTCGCTCTCGCCCTCGTTCAGTCCGCGCAGGAACGTGCCGCGGCCGTTGAACTCGTTGTTGGGCTGGTCGTCGGTCGCGAACACACCGTGATTGGGGGTGCCGCACAGCACGGCGTGGCTGACATCGCCGGCGCCGCCGTTCTTGCAGAGGTTGCGAATGGCATAGCCGCCGCGCGAGCTGCCGACCAGCGCCACGCGCGCTGCGCCGGTGCGGCGCTTCAGCTCAGCGATGGCGGCAGCGAGCTCGCGGCGCTGGTCCTCGGTCGAGGAGCGGTTCGCCTGCTCGACCTTGTCGTCGCTGCGCGCCAGGGGATCGGTGAAATTGATCGCCATCATGCGATCCCGCGCGACGCCGTTGGACTCCATCCGCCAAAGCGTGGTCATCCAGAGCGCGTCGTAGTCGCCGTTGCCGTGGACGAACAGAATCGGCGGCGGCGGGTCCGCAAGCAATGCGGCCGCCATCGGTGCAGATTGGGCCAGCACGTCCGACCGCAAGCTCGCAATTGCGAAAGGCACGCTCGCAGCCCCTTGCAAAATCGTCCGTCGCGACAGCTTCATCAGCTCCTCCCCGGCAAGCCCGCCTCTTTGCTTTGCTTATACCGGCCAAGGCACTGGACAGCGAAGGACTTTCGCAGGCATCACTGAATTGGCCGGAATCACCACGACCACTTCTGCCATTCGATATGGAAGGGGATATGACCGAGCAGCCGAACCGCCCGAAAATGACCGCCGACGGCATCACTGCGCCCCTGCGGTACACCGTGTTCCGGCGAATCTGGCTCGCCAGCCTGCTCTCCAATCTCGGCCTCCTGATCCAGGGCGTGGGCGCGGCCTGGGCGATGACGCAGATGGCGGCCTCGGCGGACAAGGTGGCCCTGGTGCAGACCGCCTTGATGCTGCCGATCATGCTGATCTCGATGCCGGCCGGCGCCATCGCCGACATGTACGACCGCCGCATCGTCAGCGTGATTTCGCTGTCGATCGCGCTGATCGGCGCGAGCGCGCTCACCGTGCTGGCCGGCTTCAACCTGATCACCCCCGAATTGCTGCTCGCCTTCTGCTTCATCGTCGGCAGCGGCAATGCGCTGTTCGGCCCGGCCTGGCAGTCCTCGGTCAGTGAGCAGGTGCCGCCCGAGGCCTTGGCATCCGCGGTGGCGCTGAACGGCATCAGCTACAACATCGCGCGCAGCTTCGGTCCGGCGGTCGGCGGCGTCATCGTCGCCGCGCTCGGTGCGGTAGCCGCATTCGCCTGCAATGCGATCCTGTATCTGCCGCTGCTGGTGGTGCTGCTGCTCTGGCGCCGCAGCACCGAGCCGTCGCGCCTGCCGCGGGAAAAGCTCAACCGCGCCATGGTCTCGGGCGTGCGTTACATCACCAATTCGCCGCCGATCAAGATCGTGCTGTTGCGCACGCTGGTGATGGGCCTGATCGGCGGCGCGGTGATGGCGCTGATGCCGCTGGTCGCGCGCGACCTCCTGCATGGCGGCGCGCAGATGTACGGCATCATGCTCGGCGCCTTCGGCATGGGCGCGGTGATCGGCGCGCTCAACATCCACGAACTGCGCAAGCGCATGAGCGGCGAGGCCGCGATCCGCGCCTGCACCATCTCGATGGCCTTCGCGATGGCAGCACTCGCGCTGAGCACGGAGCCGGTGCTGACGGCGGCCGCGCTCGTGCTGGGCGGCGCAGTCTGGATGGCAGCGATCGCGCTGTTCAATATCGGCGTGCAGCTCTCGGCCCCGCGTTGGGTCGCCGGTCGCTCGCTCGCGGCGTTCCAGGCCGCGATCGCCGGCGGCATCGCGATCGGCGCCTGGGGCTGGGGCCATCTCACGGACTATGCCGGCGTCGAGATGGCGCTGCTGACGGCAGCAGGCCTGATGCTGATCTCGCCGCTGCTCGGCATCTGGCTCACGATGCCGCGCGTCGGCGCCCGCAACGAGGATGCGGACATGCTCGCCGATCCCGAGGTGAAACTGTCGCTGACCGGACGCAGCGGGCCCCTCGTGGTCGAGATCGAATACCGGGTCGCCCAAGAGAATGCGCGCGCGTTCCACAACGTGATGCAGGACGTGCAGCTCTCGCGTCAGCGCAACGGCGCCTATGGCTGGTCGATCGCGCGCGACATCGCCGACCCCGAGCTATGGACCGAGCGCTATCACTGCCCGACCTGGTTCGATTATTTGCGTCAGCGCAACCGTTCGACCCAGTCCGAACGCGCGCTGCATCAGCAGGCGATCGATTTCCACATCGGACCCGAGCCGGTGCGGATCCGCCGCATGCTGGAGCGTCCGTTCGGCTCGGTGCGCTGGAAGGACGACACGCCGGACCGCGCCAACAGTGAGGTGCTGCCGGTGGTCGCGACCGCTGCGGGAAGCAGTACGTAAGTCTCTCGTCATTCCGGGGCGCGCCGTCAGGCGCGAACCCGGAATCCATTTATCTCAGAACCTTGTCGTTTGATGGATTCCGGGTTCGCGCTTCGCGCGCCCCGGAATGACGATCACTGCCCGTGATCCGTCAGCACCTTGTCGCAGCCCTTGCTGAGGCGGGTGCGGTTCTGCTTCAGGCAGGCGAGCACGGCACCGTCGCCATTGTTCATCACGGCGCGGCAGAAGCGGCTGACATCGCGCGCGCAGGCATCATGGCCGGGCTGCTGTTGCGCGGATGCAGCCGAAGCGCACAGGAGCAAAGGAATGATGAAAAGAAACCTGGTCATCGCGGAATGCCTCTTACCCGGAAGAATGTGCGGGCGAAGCTAGTGCGACGATCCGAGGGCCGCAACGGCTTTGTTGCTGGCTGCCACATGCCGCCTGGCCCCGGTTTTAACGCCAGGGCGCGCCGCGCAGGAGCTCACTGAACGCAACGGTCGAGGCGTTGCTGCCCGTCTCTCATTGCTTGTCTTGAGCGTCAGCGACCTTGCGCGAAGCGCCCTTGGCGAGGTCCTTGTCCATCACCGCGCGGCAGCCGGCGCTGAGGTCCGAGCGATGCTTGATCATGCACGCCGTGATCTTCGGGATATTGGGGATCTCCGCCGAGCAGAGGCGGAAGGCGTCGCCCGTGCACATCTGCTGCGCCTCGGCCGTGAAGGCGAAGCTCGCACTGGTCGACGCGATCGAGACGATGGCGGCAAAGCCCAGGGCCAGGCTGGCGTCGCGGGTCTTGCCGGTAGACGACTTGGTCATTTGAAGCTCCCATTGGCGCCGCCACAGCGGGCCCGTTGTCGATGGGAGCTACGATGCTCCGGCAAATCCGTTTCCACTGTGATGACGCTCACGGGAGACCCAGCTTCTGTGATCTCGGTCACTTTGGCGCAGCCCGCTGAAATTCCTCCGCAACCGCCGTCGTGTTGGTGTCACGTTAACTCTTGGTTCGCATTAATGGCTCGTCGCGCGGGAAATTCCGCCGGTTTGGTTGCGTAATTGGAAAGATTAGCGATGCGTAATGCGTTGGGCCTGATGCTGGCCAGTGTAGTTGCGGCGGTCGTGATCGCCGCCGGCGGTTGGTTTTATTATTCCGCGCGCGCCGACCAGGGCGCTCCCAAGACAGTTGCCGCCCGTGCCGCCAATCCATTGCCGGCACAGGCGAAGCTCGCCGCCAAGGACGACGTCGAGACCACCGCAGCCATCGCGGCCAAGCCGGCCGCAGCAGCACCTGCGCCCGCACCGGTCATGCCGATGCAGCCGAAGCAGGCCTGCGCCAATCCGAACGCCCTGGGTGTGTCCCGCGTGGTCGAGATCGACACGACCGGCGGTCCCGGCTTCGGCTTCGAGCATTTCAAGCAGTTCGACTTCCTGACCGAGAAGGAGGTCGTGCTGACCTTCGACGACGGTCCGTGGCCGGTCAATACGCCTGCGGTGCTGAAGGCGCTCGCGGACGAATGCACCAAGGGCCTGTTCTTCTCCGTCGGCAAGCACGCGACTTACCATCCGGAGATCCTGCGCCAGGTGCTGGCCCAGGGCCACACGGTCGGCACGCACACCTGGTCGCATGTCAATCTCAACGGCAAGAAGATGACCGAGCAGCAGGTCAAGGACGAGGTCGAGAAGGGTTTTAGCGCGGTGCGGTTCGCGCTCGGCACCAATCCGGCGCCGTTCTTCCGCTTCCCGCAGCTGCAGCACAATCCGGCGATGGTGACCTATTTCGGCACCCGCAACGTCGCGATGTTCTCGACCGACATCGACTCCTTCGACTTCAGGAAGGGCGCGACGCCGGAGAAGATCGTCGAGACCGTGATGGGAAGGCTCGACAAGCTCGGCAAGGGCATCATCCTGATGCACGACTTCCAGAAGCACACCGGCGAAGCCATGCCGGCGCTGCTCGCGCGGCTCAAGGCCGGCGGCTACAAGATCGTGCAGATGAAGGCCAAGACGACCTTCCAGACGCTGCCGGAATATGACGAGGCGCTGATGAAGGACATGAAGGTGCCGACCGCCGGCACGAACACGCGCCCGATCTCGAGCGTGGTGCAGACGGTTTCGCAATAACCGCGATCATCGCGTCAAATGAATCATGGCCGGGCTCTCGCCCGGCCATTTGCTTTCGAAGCGGAGGAAGTGCCTACCAGTAAATGCCGTGGCGATGCAGCTCGCTGATGATGCGGCGCTCGGTCCAGCTGCGCTTGGGCTTCGGCTTGTCTGCCCTTGCAGTGGTCTTGGTGGCGGGCTTGGTCGTCGTGACCGGCGCGGAGATCGCCGCCGGTGTGGTCACCGTCGGAGTGCTCGCCGCAGCCGGCGCGGAGAGCGAGACTGTCGGCGGACGATCGTGATATTTCTGAGCCTCGGCGACCGGCGCAGCTTCGCTCGCCTGCGCCGTCATGGTGCTCGCCGATGCCGCGGTTTGCGGAGCGGAGGTCTGTTCGTCTGCCGCGGCCAGCGACAGACCGCGGGAGCCGCCTGCCTGGGCGGAGGCACAAGCCAGGAGCATGGCGGCAACCAGAATGATCTTGCGCATGTGAAGTCTCCCCGTGTTGGCGTGACGGAGGTTAGGGGAGCCACGTCTGCGGTTATGTGATCGCGATCACGCAGCCGAGCGAGCCCTGATGCGGCTGATGCCCTGGTCGATCGGAGCGCTTGGGGGATCGGATGAACCGTGAGCGGCCCGAGACATAGGTGACATTTCGTACCGGACACATGGGTTACACTTTCCGCTTTTGTTCTGCGGGAGGTGTAGATGCCGTGGAAAGCGAGTTCGGTGATGGATGAGCGCCTGCGGTTTGTCGCCCGGCTGTTGGACGGCGAGGCAATGACGGACGTATGCCGGGAGTTCGGCATATCGCGGAAGACCGGCTACAAGATCTTTGGCCGGTACAAGGAACACGGGCTCGAGGCCCTGACGGACCGGTCGCGACGGCCGGTGCGCTACGCCAACCAGCTGCCGCAGCAGCTCGA
>NZ_JACCHP010000037.1 GCF_016031625.1 Bradyrhizobium agreste
GACGCCGCCCCCCCTGGCGATCGCGGCCGGCCGCCGGAGCCGCCGGCCGGCCGCGATCGCCAGGGGGGGCGGCGTCCGCCCGACGTCGGACCCCCGCCGCCGCTGCCGTCCTCGCCCGGCGTGCGCGGTTTCCGCGACATCACGGCCGATGCCAACGATCTCGGCGGTGCCGCCGCGCAGGCCAGCCGCGCCGCGCGCCGCACTTACGCCAACGTGCCCTCGCCCTCGCCGGAATTCGACCGGCTGGAGCCGAGCCTGGAAAACCGCACCGGCGAGTCCGAGGCGCCCTATTCCTACGACGAATCGATCGAGGAGGCCGAGCGCTACACGCCGCAGCCGCCGTCGCCGCGTCCGCGCATCGCCCCCGATCGGGATGCCAAGAAGCGCGCCCGTACCCGCTCCGCCTTTCCGTTCAAGAGCGCGATTGCCGTCGGCATCGTGCTCATCCTGGTCGGCGCCGGCATCCTCTGGGGCAAGCAGCTGGTCCAGATCGTCAACGGCTTTCTCAAGCCGTCGGCGACGCAAGTGGCTGATACGCCGACCCCGGCGCAGCCGCAGAGCAAGCCCAAGATTCCCGATCGCGTCGGTCAGCCCTCGGCCAGCGACCAGCCGGTCGCGCCGGTGGCGCAAAAGGTCGTGCTCTACGACGAAGATCCGTCCGACCCGAAGGGCAAGCAATATGTCGGCTCGGTGGTGTGGCGGCTGGAGCCGATCAAGGCTTCGGGCAACCAGAAGGCCGACGTCGCCGTGCGCGCCGACATCGAAATCCCCGACCGCAAGTTCAAGATGACGATGTCGTTCCGCCGCAACACCGATTCCTCGCTGCCGGCGAGCCATACGGCGGAGTTGACCTTCATCCTGCCGCAGGACTTCCCCGGTGGCAGCGTCTCCAACGTCCCGGGCATCCTGATGAAGTCGAACGAGCAGGCCCGCGGCACGCCGCTCGCCGGGCTTGCGGTCAAGGTCACCGACGGCTTTTTCCTGGTCGGCCTCTCCAACGTCGACGCCGACCGCGCCCGCAACGTCCAGCTCCTGAAGGAGCGCTCCTGGTTCGACGTGCCGCTGGTCTACGCCAACCAGCGCCGCGCCATCATCGCCATCGAGAAGGGCGCCCCCGGCGAACGCGCCTTCAACGACGCCTTCGCGCAGTGGGGCGATTGAGCTCTTCCGTCATTCAGGGGCGCGCGAAGCGCGAGCCCAGAATCCATTTCACCGCGTCACATGCCGCGCGATGGATTCCGGGCTCGCGCTTCGCACGCCCCGGAATGACGACCGAGGGAGCTACTGCGCCGCCGCTTCCCGCTTGCGGGCTGCCGTGGCGGCGGCGTGCTCGCGGTCCATCACGGCGCGGCAGCCGGGGCTGACCTGCGCCTTGTTCCGCACCATGCAGGCGGTGATGCGCGGGATGTCGGGGATCTCTTTGGAGCACAGCCGCATGGCGTCACCCGAGCACATCTGCTGGGCTTCTTGCGAGAAGGCGAGACTGGGCGATGTCTGGAGAGCGAAGGTGGTGGCGACTGCGAACAGCGAAGCGATGGTCTGATAGCGTGTCATGAAGGATGGGTCCCCGAGGTCCTGGGCTTGAGCCGCTTGGTTTTGGGGCGCCGCACGCGGCTTGATCTGCCGCATGTCACAGCCTTCACGCCGGGAGCTTCGGTCCCGCGTGTGGTCGCTCGATTTCGTGATGCTCGAATCGAAAGTGCTGCGCCGCCCGAGCGAAGTATGCGCCATTGTCACGCGCCCGCAATGGCCGGCGCAAAGGAATTCGCAATTGTTGCACGCCAGTCACGTCGCGCGTCGGATCAGCCGATCGGAGACGCTTGTTCCGCATCGCTCGCGCCGAGAGCGGCGGCGTGCTCCTCGACGGCGGTGACGCCCTTGGGCGTCAGCTCGAACAGATCGCCGTCCTTCATCACGTAGCCGTCGGCGATCAATTGCCCCATCTTGCCCTGCCGGTCGTCGGCGAAGGCAACGGACTGGCTGATGTCCCGCAGGATCGAGAGCTCTTCGTCGTGCAACATGGCTTCACTCTCCGTTCGCGGGGTTGGGCCGTCCTCACATGCCGTGGCTCTGAAACACCTTGCTGCAGGACTTCGACAGCTTCGCCCGGTTGGCTTGCAGGCAGCTCTGCACCGCGCTGTCGTTGCCGAGGTCCTTGCGGCAGAAGCGCTGCGCATCGCGCGTGCAGGCCTGCTGCTCCTGCGGCGTGCCCATATGGCCTTGGGCGAGCGCCGGTGCCGTCGGCAGGCCGCTCAGGGCTGCCAGCGCGATCGTCGCCAGGAGAAATTTGCGGGCCATCTGTGGCTCCAGTCTAAGGGGTTGAATTCAGGTCCAGCATGAACTCATCGCCTTGCCACTTGTTCCCCTCAAGGAGGCCGGCGCCCCGCTGTTCAAGGTTCCCGCTGCACTGCTATAACGCCGGCAACGTGTGAGGTGCTTGATGAAACGCTATCTGGTGTTTGCGCTGGTCGGCCCATTCGTCGGCGGGTTCCTGCTGCTGCTGACGACGACCTACCAGTCCGGTTATTGGGCCCAGACCAACCTCGGCGAGGTCGGCAAGCTGTTCGCGGTGTTCTTCAAGACCCTGCAATACAGCTACCTGTTCGGCTTCCTGCCTTCGCTCATGATCGGCGCGGTCGACGACATCCTGCTCCATATCCGCCGGATCGGTCCCGGCTTGCGGATGCTTCTGGTCGGCCTGTTCGCCTTCGCCCTGGCCTCGCTCACCTACAGCTCGCGCGGGCCGGATTCCGGCGCGGTGCAGTTCATCCTTTACGGGCTCGTCGGTTTCGTGCCGGCGGCGATTTCATCCTGGCTGGTGCATCGCTACATCGAGGAGCCGCAAGCAGCGCCGGCGCCGACCTGACGCGCGGCGTTCGGGCGCGGCCGCAACCTCCGCCGCGCTGGCGCGTTCACTCAAGGCCATGGCCATGCAAGACGACGACATCCTCGCTCCGCGCAAATCCCGTTCCGGGAGCAGCTCGCATGCGCGCTTTTCGCGCGACGAGGCGCGCGGGCCGATCATCGACCAGGACGGCCACGAGGTCCGGCCCGAAAGCCTGGAGCAGGGATTTCGCGAGTTTCGTTTCGAGTTCGGTCAAGGCAGCCCGTTCGGCAATCTGACCCGCGAGCAGCGGATCGCGCGGCTCGAGGCGATCGCCAAGCTGCTCGACGTCGCCTTCATCCTGCCCGGTACCAACATCCGCTACGGCATCGACGGGCTGATCGGATTGATCCCCGTCGTCGGCGACGTCATCACCACCGCGATCTCGCTGTGGCTGGTGCGCGAAGCCCGCGCGCTGGGCGCGCCCTGGCACATCACGGCGCGCATGCTCGGCAATGTCGCGGTCGACGGCGTGGTCGGCCTGGTCCCGTTCGCGGGCGACGCCTTCGACGTCATGTTCCGCGCCAACATGCGCAACGTTCGCCTGCTCCAGCGCTGGCTGGAAAAGCAGCCGCGGATGTAGGGCTCCCAAAACACAAAAGGCGCGACGACCTTTCGGCCATCGCGCCTTCTGCGCACATCGAACGGTATGACGAAAGCTTACGCCGCGTCGGCATCGGTCTCCGCGGCGGGGGCCGGCTTGGGCCGGCGGGGCAGCGGGAAGGCATCGCTCTCGTATAGCGAGCGGATGCCGTTCTGGTCGAAGCGCGCTTCCTCGACCTGGAGATAGGCGCCGTTCAGCGAGTCCGTCGGCAACTGCTCCATCGCGAACTGCACGGCCTCGGCCGCAGTGCCGAACCGCCGATAGGTGAAGCCCGCGCGCTTCTTCTTGCGGATGGCGGCGGGGAAGAGCTCGGCGGAAGTGTTGAAGTTGAACGGACGCATTGGACGCATGGTCAAAGACCTCGTGATCTTCTCTGGGGCTTTAAGCGCGTGGGGTTGGGGAGGGCAGGGGCCGCAATCGAGCGGGCCCGCCGCATGTCATTGTCGTCCTCTAATATAGGCCGATTTGACAAAAATGCGACCCCCGCGATGCGAGATGATGAATCCATGCATGGCAGCCCCGCGGGGGCTGAACTCACTTATATTTCAATGACTTATGTGGCTTAAACTTTGCCAAGAAGCAGCAGCACGACCAGGATCACCAGCACGACCCCGCCGATGCCCATGCCGGAATGGCCGAGGCCATAGCCGTAGCCGCCGAACCGGCCGGACAGGCCGCCGACCAGATAGATGATCACCAGGATGATCAGGATGGTCCCAAGCGTCATGGCATCCTCCCTGACGGCCGCCGAAATGCGATGGTCGGCAGCACCACCAGAGCAGAAAAGCACATCGCGCCGCCGGGTTCCACGGGGGAACCCGGCGGCGTGCTTGGTTATTTGGGGTCGAGCTTCAGTGCTGCGGAATTGATGCAGTAGCGCAGGCCGGTCGGCCCGGGTCCGTCGGGGAAGACGTGGCCGAGATGGCCGCTGCATTTGGAGCAGAGCACTTCGGTGCGGATCATGCCATGACTGGTGTCCCGCTCCTCGTCGATGTGGCTCTCGACCGCGGGCTGGGTGAAGCTCGGCCAGCCGCAGCCGGAATCGAACTTGGCATCCGAAGAGAACAGCACATTGCCGCAGCCGGCGCAGACATAAGTGCCGGCCCGGTGCTCGTGCTCATATTCGCCCGAGAAGGGACGCTCGGTCGCCTTCTCGCGCAGCACCGCGTATTGCATCGGCGTCAGCTCGCGCCGCCACAGCTCTTCGCTCTTGATGACCTTGTCGTCGGTCGCTTTTGTCTTGGTGTCGGGCATGGGTCTCCCGTTGCTTTGGTGATCTCAAGATCAGTTGGTGGCCTTGCCGGCATTCACCAGCGTCGGCTTCTCGATGTAATTATCCGCGAACAGCTTTTTCAGGTTCTCGACCTTCGGGATGTCGTTATAGGCGATGTAGGGCTGGTTCGGGTGCAGCGTCAGATAGTCCTGGTGATAGGCCTCCGCCGGATAGAACGCCTCCAGCGCACTGAGCTTGGTCACGATCGGCTTGTTGAACACCTTCGCGCCGTTGAGCTGGGCGATATAGGCCTCCGCCACCTTCTTCTGCTCGTCCGACGTGGTGAAGATGGCCGAGCGATATTGCGGGCCGACGTCGGGGCCTTGGCGGTTGAGCTGGGTCGGGTCGTGCACCACCGAGAAGTAGATCTGGAGAATCTTGCCGTAGGAGATCTTCTTCGGGTCGTACTTGATCTCGACCGCCTCGGCATGGCCGGTGCGGCCGCTCGAGACGCTCTGGTAGTCGGCGGTCGCCTTGGTGCCGCCGGCATAGCCGGAGACCGCGTTGACCACGCCGGCGGTGTGCTGGAAGACGCCTTGCACGCCCCAGAAGCAGCCGCCGGCGAGCACGGCGGTCTGGATGCCGCTTGCGGGCGCCGCGTCCAATGCGGGGGCAGGGATCACGACCGCCTCCTCTGCGGCCCGGGACGGCATCATGAAAGCCAGCGTCAGGGCGGTGGTTGCGGCGAGCAGGGTGGCGAGGGCGGTTCGGCGCATGGCGATCCTCTTTCGGAAGGGCTGACAGTCTAGGGCGGACGGGACCGGGCGAACAGCCTGCCCGGCCGCGTTTTCGCATCATCCGAGATACGGGCCGAGCCGCGGATTGTTACGCCGGGGCGGACACGAGACCGTGAGGACGCGGCGGACGTGGCGCCGGGCCGGCTTGGCGGGATGCGGAACTCCGCGCTAGATGAACCGGCGCGATCGACGATCGCCCAAGGGTGGCTGGAGCTGGCCTGACAACATGCTGCGCGTCGTTTTCCCGATCCTTGCCGTCCTCGCGGCCGGCACCTGCATTGCCGCGGCCGATCCCCAACCCGGCGACGATCTCGCTTTGTGCCGTGATCGGCAGGCCGAGCTGCAGGCCCGCGCCTCGGCCTGCGAGAAGCTGCTGAACGCCGATCGTCTCACCGGCAAGGACAAGGCCACCGCACTGTCCGTGCGCGGCAATACCCTGCTCAACAAGCACGATCACGTCCGCGCCATCGAGACGCTGTCCATGGCCATCGACCTCGATCCGGACAACGTCGTCGCGCTCAACCTGCGCGGCCTCGCTTATGAGCGCAGCGGGCAGGAGGATCTCGCGATGGCCGACTACAACCTCGCGCTCCAGAAGCGCCCGGCCTATGGCGTTCCCTACAACAACCGCGGCGTCATCCACGCGCGCCGCGGCGCACTGCAGAGCGCGATCGACGATTTCAGCCTGTCGATCAAGTACACGCCGAAATTCCTGCTCGCCTGGACCAATCGCGCCCGCGCGCGCACGCTGATGAAGGATTTCGACGGCGCCATCGCCGATTTCGCCGAGGCCGAGAAGATCGATGCGGCTGCGCCGCAGATCGCCGGCAACCGCTGCGTCACCTACGGCATGATGGGCAAGTTCGACAGCGCCCTGGCCGATTGCAACGGCCTGATCGAGAAGCAGCCCAGGAACGTGTTCGCGATCAACAACCGCGCTGACGTCAACATGATGAAGGGCGATCTCGACGCCGCGCTGAAGGATTACAACACGGCCATCCAGATCAACCCGAACAATGTCCGCGCCCATTCCGGCCGCGGACAGATCTACGAGCGCCGAAAGGATCTCGCGCAGGCCCGTGCCGATTATCGCGCCGCGGCCTATTCGCTGACGAGGTTCGACGACACCGAGGTTGCGCGCGCCCGCGCCATCGCCCAGGAGCGGCTCGCCGCCCTGACACCGAAGGAGCCGGCGAGTGCGACGACCGGCCGTCGCGTCGCGCTGGTGATCGGCAACGGCGCCTACAAGAACGCCCAGGCCTTGCCGAATCCGCCGCGCGATTCGAAGCTGATCGCGGGCGTGCTGCGCGACCTCGGCTTCCAGAAAGTGATGGACACCAGGGATCTCACCCGCGACACGTTCTTCCAGACCCTGAAGGCCTTCGCCGAGGAAGCGGAAAAGGCCGATTGGGCCGTGGTCTATTATGCCGGCCATGGTTTCGAGATCGGCGGCGTGAACTATCTCGTTCCGGTCGACGCCAAGCTCACGGCGGACAAGGACGCCGAGACCGAGGCCGTCGCGCTCGAGCAGGTGATCGCCGCGGTCGGCGCCGCGCGAAAAGTGCGTCTCGTCGTCCTCGATGCCTGCCGCGACAATCCGTTCGCGCCGGCCATGCAGCGCACGCTGTCGCTGAAGCTGGTCGAGAAGGGGTTTTCCAACATCGAGCCCGGTGCGGGCTTCATGGTGGTCTACGCCGCCAAGCACGGCGAGACCGCGATGGACGGCGACGGTGCCGCCAACAGCCCGTTCGCCACCGCGCTCGCGCGCGAGATCAAGCAGCCGAAGGTCGAGATCCGAAAATTGTTCGACATCGTCCGCGACGACGTCTGGGCCGCGACTAGGCACGAGCAGCAGCCGTTCACGTATGGGTCGCCGCCGGGGCGGGAGGATTTTTACTTTGTTGCGGAGAAGTGAGGGATTGGATTGCGGAGTAACTCAATCTGTCATTCCGGGTTCGATGCTTCGCATCGCCCCGGATGGAGTGGCTCTAAACCACGATGCTCAGCCTTTTCGCCGCCCGCGTGATGCCGGTATACAGCCACCGTGCCCGCGCATCCTGAAACGCAAAGCTCTCGTCGAACAGCACGACGTCGTCCCATTGCGAGCCCTGCGATTTGTGCACCGTCAGGACATAGCCGTAGTCGAACTCATCGTAGGGCTTGCGCTGCTCCCAGGCGATCTGCTCGATACCGCCCTCGAAGCAATCGGCGCGCACGGAAACCTTGATCACCTTGCGGCCGAAGTCCTCGTCCGGCAGGACACGCATGGTCACAATCCTCGACTTCGAAACTGCGCGCTCCTTGACCCGCCACAGGCCGCCGTTGAACAGGCCCTTCTTGCGGTTGTTGCGCAGGCAGACCAGCTTGTCGCCTCCCACGGGGAGCGGGTCCTCGATGTTCTGGCGCTGACGCACCCGCATGTTGTAGGCGCGGCGGGTATTGTTGCGGCCGACCAGGATCTGGTCGGCGCCCATGACGCGATCGGGATCGAGCTCCTTGCGCGAGACCACCTCGCTCTCGCCATAGCGGCCGATGGCGAGCTCGCGTCCTTCGCGGACGTCCATCGACATCCGCACGATCGGATCGTCCTGCGCCTGGCGATGCACCTCGGTCAGCATTGCATCGGGTTCGGAATTGGTGAAGAAGCCGCCGCCCTGGATCGGCGGCAGCTGCGCGGGATCGCCCAGCACCAGCAGCGGACAATCGAACGACATCAGGTCGCGCCCGAGCTCGGCATCGACCATCGAGCATTCGTCGATCACGATCAGCTTGGCCTTCGAGGCCGGCGCATCGTCCCACAATTCGAAGCTCGGCTGCTCCTCGCCGGATTCGCGGGCACGGTAGATCAGCGAATGGATGGTGGAGGCGCCGTCGCAGCCCTTGTTGCGCATGACGAGCGCCGCCTTGCCGGTGAAGGCGGCGAATTTCACCTCGCCGTTGACGCCCTCGGCGATGTGCCGCGCCAGCGTGGTCTTGCCGGTGCCGGCAAAGCCGAACAGGCGGAACACCGGCGGCGTGCCGCCCCGTCCCGGCTTGGCCTTGAGCCAGTCGCCGACGGCCTTGAGCGCAGCATCCTGATGCGGGGTGAAAGTGGCCATGTCTGTCTTGAGGGAGCGGCGAATGAGGCGATTCGCCTTTCCCCCAAAGCTAACCATTCGTCGCAACGGTTCAAGCGCGGTGGCCCCGCCATTGCCAGTGGTGCACCCGCATGTGAGCCTTGCATGAGGCCGTCATGCCCGGGCTTGTCCCGGGCATCCACGTTCTTTGTGCCGCGTGGTTAGGCGTGGATGGCCGGAACAAGCCCGGCCATGACGGTGAGAGCTGAGGCTACTGCCAGCCCGGAACGCCGCGCATATCCGGCAGCTGGTGGGCGATGCCCTTGTGGCAGTCGATGCAGGTCTTTTCCTTGGTGAACAGGAAGCGCTGGTGCGCCACCGAGGCGCGCGGCGATTGCTTGGTGATGTCCATGGAATCGGCGCTGTGGCAGTTGCGGCATTCCAGGGAATCGTTGGCCTTGAAGCGCGCCCATTCGTGCGCGGCGAGCTCGAGCCGGTGATCCACGAATTTCTCGCGCGTGTCGATGGTGCCGAAGATCTTGCCCCAGACCTCCTTGGAGGCCTGCATCTTGCGCGCGATCTTGTCGGTCCAGTTGTGCGGCACGTGGCAGTCCGGGCAGGTCGCGCGCACGCCGGAGCGGTTGGAGAAATGGACGGTCGACTTCAGCTCGGCGTAGACGTTGTCCTTCATCTCGTGGCAGCCGGTGCAGAACTTCTCGGTATTGGTGATTTCCAGCGCGGTGTTGAAGCCGCCCCAGAAGATCACGCCGGCGACGAAACCGGCCAGCACCAGGGTGCCGAGGGCGAACACCGAGCTCGGCCGGGTCAGCACCTGCCACAGCTCGAGCAGGAACGCCCAGCTGCGCGCGATGACGCCGCGCTTTTCATTCAGCTCCGCGTTGGGATCATCGGCCGTCGTTGTCATCTGCGGCCACCGGGGCTTGCGCGCGACAGCAGCGTGTCGATATCGGTGAAATCGTTGCTGACCGGAGGATTGGCGGTGTTCTGCGGCACGTGGCATTCGGTGCAGAAGAAGCGGCGCGGCGAGACGGAGGCCAGGAATTGTCCGTCGCGATCCATGAAGTGCGTGATCGAGACCATCGGCGCCTGCGACTCGGCGGTGCGCGCCCGCGCATGGCAGGACAGGCATTTGTTGCCGTTGAGGTCGACCTGATAGCCGTCGATATTGTGCGGGATGACGGGCGGCTGCTCCGGATAGTTGCGCACCTCCCTCTCGGAGGTGTTGCGGTTCGGCAGCATCGGTGGCGCCGGGCCCTCGTCGTTGAGCGGGGTCGGGCCGCGCAGGCGGGAGCTCATGGTCTGCGCCGTCAGCGAGCCCGTGCCGGCTGCGATCGCGAAGGCGAGCAGGATGATTGCGGATCGTTTCATCATGACATGTTCACCCGCTCGATGCGCACGGCGCATTTCTTGAAATCGGTTTGCAGCGAGATCGGATCGGTGGCGTCGAGCGTCACCTTGTTGATCAGCTTGGATTCGTCGAACCACGGCACGAAGACGAGGCCGCGCGGCGGCCGGTCGCGGCCGCGCGTCTCGATACGGGCGCGGATGAAGCCGCGGCGGGAGAGCACCTTCACCTCGTCGCCGCGCCGCAGCTTCATGTCCTGCGCGTCGTCCGGATGCATGAAGCAGACGGCTTCGGGAAAGGCCTTGAACAGCTCGGGCACGCGGCGCGTCATGGTGCCGGAATGCCAGTGCTCCAGCACCCGGCCGGTCGAGAGCCAATAGGGATATTCGTTGTCGGGCGATTCCGCCGGCGGCTCGTAAGGCAGCGCGAAGATGCGGGCCTTGCCGTCGGCATGGCCGTAGAACTGCACATTGGTGCCCTGCTTGACGTAGAGGTCGCTGCCTTCGCGGAAGCGCCACTTCGTCTCCTGGCCGTTGACGACGGGCCAGCGCAGGCCGCGCTCCCGGTGATAGGTGTCGAACGGCGCGAGGTCGTGGCCATGGCCGCGGCCGAACTGGGCATATTCCTCGAACAGGCCTTTGTGGACGTAGAAGCCGAACGCCTTGGATTCGTCGTTGGCATAGCCCGGCTCGATATCGGTGACCGGGAATTTGTCGACCTGGCCGTTCTTGTAGAGCACGTCGAACAGCGTCTTGCCGCGATATTCCGGCTTCTTGGCGATCAGCTCCGCGGGCCAGACCTCCTCGATCTTGAAGCGTTTTGAAAATTCCATGAGCTGCCAGAGATCGGATTTGGCTTCGCCCGGTGCCGTGACCAACTGGTGCCAGAACTGCGTGCGGCGCTCGGCATTGCCGTAGGCGCCTTCCTTCTCCACCCACATTGCGGTCGGCAGGATCAAATCTGCCGCGAGCGCCGTCACCGACGGATAGGCGTCCGAGACCACGATGAAATTGTCGGGGTTGCGGAAACCCGGATAGGTCTCCTCGTTGGCGTTGGGGCCGGCCTGGAGGTTGTTGTTGACCTGCACCCAATAGGCGTTGATCAGGCCGTCCTTCAGCATCCGGCTTTGCAGCACGGCGTGGGCGCCGGGCTTGTCGGGAATGGTGCCTTCGGGCAGTTGCCAGATCTGCTCGGCGTGGTCGCGATGCGCCTTGTTGGTCACCACCATGTCGGCGGGCAGGCGGTGCGAGAAGGTCCCGACCTCGCGCGCGGTGCCGCAGGCCGAGGGCTGGCCGGTCAGCGAGAAAGGGCTGTTGCCGGGCGCGCAGATCTTCCCGGTCAAGAGATGGATGTTGTAGATGAGGTTGTTGCACCAGACGCCGCGGGTGTGCTGGTTGAAGCCCATGGTCCAGAACGAGACCACTTTCGTCTTGGGATCGGCGTAGAGCTCGGCGAGCGCCTCGAGACGGTTGAGCGGCACGCCGGACATTTCGGCGGCCTTCTCCAGCGTGTACTCGGACACGAACTTGACGAAGTCGTCGTAGCTCATGTCGGTGGAGTCATTGGCCTTGGCGGCGCCCGTCGCCTTCTTCTGCAGCGGGTGATCCGGCCGCAATCCGTAGCCGATGTCGGTCTGGCCGCGCTTGAACACGGTATGCGCGGCAACGAAGTCCTTGTTAACGCGGCCGGTCTTGATGATGTGATTGGCGATGGCGTTGAGGATGTAGAGGTCGGTCTGCGGCTTGAACACCATGCCGATGTCGGCGAGGTCGAACGAGCGGTGCTCGAAGGTGGAGAGCACGGCGACACGGACATGCGGCGCGGACAGCCGGCGGTCGGCGATGCGCGTCCACAGGATGGGATGCATCTCCGCCATGTTGGAGCCCCACAGCACGAAGGCGTCGGTCGCCTCGATGTCGTCGTAGCAGCCGGGCGGCTCGTCGATGCCGAAGGTGCGCATCATGCCGGCGACTGCCGAGGCCATGCAGTGCCGCGCATTCGGGTCGATGTTGTTGGTGCGGAAGCCGGCCTTGAACAGCTTCGATGCGGCATAACCTTCCCAGATCGTCCACTGGCCGGAGCCGAACATGGCGACGCCGTTGGGGCCGCGCTTCTTGATCGCCTCCTTCCACTTCAGCTCCATGATGTCGAAGGCTTCGGTCCAGGTGACAGGCGTGAAGTCGCCGTTCTTGTCGTACTTGCCGCCCGTCTTGCGCAGCATCGGCTGCGTCAGGCGGTCGTGGCCGTACATGATCTTGGAGAGGAAGTAGCCCTTGACGCAGTTGAGGCCGCGATTGACCTCGGCCTTGATGTCGCCGTGGGTGGCGACGACGCGGTTGTCCTTGGTTGCGACCATCACCGAACAGCCGGTGCCGCAGAAGCGGCAGGCGGCCTTGTCCCATTTCAGTTCGCTCTCCTTCCGCTCGGCGGCGAGGTTGGCGGCGAGCGCCGGTGCCGGGAGCCCGGCGGTGGCCGCGGCGATCGCGGCGGCCTCGAGCTTGAGTATCTGGCGGCGGTCGAGCTTCGGCGATGTCATGATGGCTCTCCGGCCGTTAGGTCGTTTCGATGGCGTGGAACACCAGCGCCGCGGAATAGACGTGTTGCAGCGACTGGATGGTGTTGAGCATGGTGCCGAGGCTGCCGGCGTCCGGCGCTTCGGCGACGACAACAAGCTTTCCGCGCGCGTCGCGGGCATGGATCTCGCAGCCGGGAAGCGCTGCGATCGCCGCCTCCAGTTCGGCAAGGCGCTCGGGCCGCGCCTGCACGATGATGCTGGCGATCTCCGCGCCCGGCGGCGGCACGATGCGCTCGGCGGCGAGCACGCGGCCGGTGATCAGGGCGCGGCGGTTGAATGTGGTTTGGGCCATGATGCCTGTCTTTCGCTTTGAGCGGATCAATGCGGGGAGGGTGGCGGGCCCGGAGGGCCGGCGAACATCTGGTAGATCCAGACGCCGAGGCCGTAAGTGCCGACCGTCCCGACCGCGAGGGAGGGCATCACGATTGCGGTCAGGAACAGGAACGCGAAAATCTCCATGCGCTTACGGCGCACGCGCGACGTCGTGTCGTCAGGGGCCGACATGTTCGGTCTCTCGGGGATGAGATGGGAAATCCGGACGGCATCCGGGCCGTTGCCTTGCTGCACTTCTGATCCATTCGGGCCGCCACGGCGTTGATCTGGATCAACCTGCCCGCTTGCGCGGATGTCGCAGCGCCCGGGGCCAGACCTCCGAGAAATTCCGCAGGGAGGCCTTCTTCCATTAACCGTGATCGGCGTCTGCATTGACCGCAGGCGCGAACCGCCGCACCATGCGTCAGTCTGATTTGGGGCCCTTGTCGTGACCGGATTGACCCATCGCCAAGCCGAAATCCTCAACATCGCGCGCGCCTCCGGCCGCGTCATGGTCGAGGAGCTCGCGCGCCGCTTCGAGGTGTCGGCGCAGACCATCCGCAAGGATCTCAACGATCTCTGTGAGCGGCGTTCGCTGACCCGCATTCATGGCGGCGCCATCATCGCCTCGGGCGTGGAAAACCTCGCCTACGAGGCGCGCCGCTTCGTCGCCGCCGACGAGAAGAAGGCGATTGGGGCTGCCGCCGCCTCGCTGATCCCGAACGGCTGCTCGCTCTTCATCAACATCGGCACCACGACGGAGGAGGTCGCGAGCGCGCTGACCTCGCATGAGGACCTCCTCGTCATCACCAACAATCTCAACGTCGCCATGCTGCTCTACCGCCATCCGCGCATCGAGGTGGTGGTCGCCGGCGGCACGGTGCGGCGCGCCGACGGCGCGGTGGTCGGCTCGACCGCGACGCAGCTGATCGGCCAGTTCAAGGTCGACTACGCCATCATCGGCGCCTCCGCGATCGACGAGGAAGGCGCGCTGCTCGACTTCGACTATCGCGAGGTGCAGGTGGCGCAGGCCATCATCGCCAATGCCCGCAGCGTCATGCTGGTCGCCGATTCCACCAAGCTACGGCGCAGCGCGCCGGTGCGCATCGCCCACATCACCCAGATCCAGACCTTCGTCACCGATCAGGAACTGCCCGAGCGCCTCGCCACCATCTGCCACAGCAAGGGCATCGAGGTGGTCGAGGCGATGCCGAAGGCGGCGGATATCGACGATGCCCCGACCGACGCCCAGGATGCCGCACCGGAAGCCGCGCCAGTGGTGCGGCTGAGATAAGAGCTAAGCGTCGTCCCACGGGTTGAGCAGCGGAATGCCGAAGGCCGCAAAATCCTTCACGTTGCGGGTGACGAGCGTGAGATCGTTGACGAGCGCAGTCGCCGCAAAGAAGCCGTCCATGACGGACAATGCGACGCCGCTTCGGCGGCTCTGCGCCATGAGATCACCCCAGCGCTCGGCCACTGTCTGGTCTATCGGCATGACGCGTTCGGCAAACCGCGCCGGCAAGTCGTGGGCAAGCCAGGCGGCCAGCGCGGTGCGCCGGCGACCATCCTCGAGCAATGCGATGCCGCGGCGAAGCTCGGCGATCGAGGCGACGCTGATGAACGCACGGTCCTCGTCGATCGTATCCAGCCACGCCACAACTTTCGGCGAAGGTACGGGCCGCTGAACTTCCGAAAGCACGTTGGTGTCCAGCAAAAGGTTCATGGCACTTCGTCGCGTGGCGCGTCGTCCAGCCGGTCGAGTTCAAGGTCGGCGCCGCGCAACGGCGAAGCCAGCAGGAATTCGGCCAAAGTGCCCTTGCGCGCTGTCTTGCGCGCCCATTCCTCGACGGAAACGACGACGGCATTTGGCTTGCCGTGACGGGTGATGACCTGCGGGCCGGCCTGGGCGCGCTCGATCAACTCGGACAGCCGCGCCTTGGCATTGGCCAGGGTCCAGGTGTCTTCCGTTGGAAGTGTATCGGGCTCAACGTTGCGATCGACCATGTGATTAAACCAATTTGACTACTATGACTATAATCCTTCAGATTGACCAAATCAAGGTATTGCCGCCTCCCAAATCGCCGTGAGGCTGCCCAATACGAACCCCTCCTGCCCACCAAAAAAGTTCCTCTTTCGCTTCTTTTCGCCTCTCTTTCATCTTGCTTTCGTTTTTCGGTGTGATCTAATCAAAAACGAAAGTAGCCGCTCGACGAACGGGCGGTCGCCGGGGGATGCGTCTGTTGGAGCGTATTTTCGATCTCGCCATCATTGGAGGCGGTGTTAACGGCTGCGGCATCGCGCGCGACGCGGTAGGCCGCGGGAACACGGTTTTCCTGTGCGAAATGAACGATCTGGCGAGCGGGACATCGTCCTGGTCGACCAAGCTCGTGCATGGCGGGCTGCGCTATCTCGAATATTACGAGTTTCGGCTGGTCCGCGAGGCGCTGATCGAGCGCGAGATCCTCTGGGGCATCGCGCCCCACATCATCCGCCCCCTTCGTTTCGTCTTGCCGCATCACGCCGGCCTGCGCCCGGCCTGGCTGCTGCGCCTCGGCCTCTTCCTCTATGATCACATCGGCGGCCGTCACCTGTTGCCGGCAACCCGCTCGGTCGATCTCAAGCGCGACGAGGTCGGCAAGCCGCTGATCCCAAATCGCTACAGCCGCGCCTTCGAATATTCGGACTGCTTCGTCGACGACGCCCGCCTCGTCGTGCTCAACGCGCGCGATGCCGCCGACAAGGGCGCCGAAATCCGCACCCGCACCCGGGCCACCGAGATTCGCCAGTCGGACGGCCTCTGGACCGTCAGCATGGTCGACACGCTGACCGGCGCGCGCTCGCAGATCCGGGCCAAGGCGCTGATCAATGCCGGCGGGCCCTGGGTCGAGGACGTGCTCGGCCGCGGCGCCGGCGTCAATGCGAAAGCCAAGGTGCGCCTGGTCCAGGGCTCCCACATCGTCGTGAAGAAGCTCTACGACCACGACCGCGCCTACATGTTCCAGAATGCCGACGGCCGCATCATCTTCGTGATCCCCTACCAGGACGACTTCACGCTGATCGGCACCACCGACCGCGACTATGACGGCGATCCCGCCAAGGTGAAGGCGACGGCTGAAGAGATCGAGTATCTGTGCAAGGCGGCCAGCGAGTATCTGGCCAAGCCCGTCACGCCCGCCGACGTGGTCTGGACCTATTCCGGCGTGCGTCCGCTGTATGACGACGGCGCCAGCGAGGCCAAGGCCGCGACGCGCGACTACGTGTTCGAGCTCGACACGCCCGGCGGCGTGCCGCTGCTGTCGATCTATGGCGGCAAGATCACGACCTATCGCAGGCTTGCCGAGGAGGCGCTGGAGCGCCTTGCACCCTATTTGCGCAGTGCGAAGGCGCGCGAGGGCTGGACCGGCAAATGGCCGCTGCCGGGCGGCGACATGAACGTATCCGACATCGACGGCCTGATCGCCGAGCTGCAGCGCGGCTATTCCTTCCTCAGCCACGAGCATGCGCGGCGCCTGGCGCGCGCCTATGGCACCCGCGCCACCAAGCTGCTCGGCGATGCCAAATCGGCCGCGGATCTCGGCCAGGCCTTTGGTGCCACGTTGACCGAGCGCGAGGTCCGCTACCTCATGGCCAATGAATGGGCCGTCACCGCCGAGGACGTGGTCTGGCGCCGTTCCAAGCTCGGCCTGCGACTATCTGCCGACGAGATCGCGGCCCTCGACGACTGGATCAGGAGCCATGCCGTGTCGCAAAGTCCCCTGCTGGAAGCGGGAGGACGCTCATGACCGTGACACTCGATCACGTGACCCGGACCGTGGAAGGCGTGCCGCACATCCGTGAGGTCTCGCTGACGCTGGAGAGCGGTACGCTCAACGTGCTGCTGGGGCCGACGCTGTCAGGCAAGACCTCGATCATGCGGTTGCTCGCCGGGCTCGACAAGCCGACCACGGGCAAGGTGTTCGTCAACGGCAAGGACGTCACCGGCGCCGACGTGCGCCAGCGCTCGGTCGCGATGGTCTATCAGCAGTTCATCAACTACCCCTCGCTGACGGTCTACGAGAACATCGCCTCGCCCCTGCGCGTACAGGGCAAGCCGCGCGACGAGATCGAGGCGCGCGTGGCGGAGGCGGCAAAGCTGCTGCGGCTCGAGCCGTTCCTGAAGCGCACGCCGCTCCAGCTCTCCGGCGGCCAGCAGCAGCGCACCGCGATCGCGCGCGCGCTGGTCAAGGGCGCCGACCTCGTGCTGCTCGACGAGCCGCTCGCCAATCTCGACTACAAGCTGCGCGAGGAGCTTCGGGCGGAGCTGCCGCGCATCTTCGAGGCCTCTGGCGCGATCTTCGTCTATGCCACCACCGAGCCGACCGAGGCGCTGCTGCTCGGCGGCAACACCGTGTGCATGTGGGAGGGCCAGGCGCTGCAGATGGGCGAGACCACCAACGTCTATCGCCGGCCGCAGACGCTTCGCGTCGCACAGGTGTTTTCGGACCCGCCGCTCAATCTCGTGGGCCTCGAGAAGGGAAATGGCATGGTCCAATATGCCGGCGGGAGTGCAGCGCCCGCGTCCGGGCTTTATGCCGGTCTGCCCGACGGCTTCTATCGCGTCGGCTTCCGCGCCCATCAGCTCGGGCTTGCCAACGGCGACACCGATCGCCACGCCTTCCACGCCACTGTCACGGTGACGGAGATTACCGGTTCGGAGAGCTTCGTGCATTTGACCCGCGCCGGATCGAACTGGGTGGCGGTGCTGCACGGCGTGCACGAGTTCGAGCCGGGCCAGACGCTCGATGCCGTGCTCGATCCCAACGACGTCTTCGTGTTCGATGCCGCCGACCGGTTAGTCGCGGCACCGGGCTCTTAAGAGGGGATGCACCATGGCCCGCATTGACCTCGTCGATCTCGCCCATTCCTACGGCGGCAACGATGCGCCGCGGGAAAGCTTTGCGCTCAAGCCCGTGACCATGACCTGGCGCCAGGGCGGGGCCTATGCGCTGCTTGGCCCGTCGGGCTGCGGCAAGACCACGCTTCTGAACGTCATCTCCGGCATCATCACGCCGTCACGGGGGAAAATCCTGTTCGACGGCAAGGACATCACACTGCTGTCAACCCAGAAGCGCAACATCGCGCAGGTGTTCCAGTTTCCGGTGATCTACGACACCATGACGGTGGGGCAGAACCTGGCGTTCCCGCTGAAGAACCGCGGCGTGCCCAAGGCCGACATTGACAGGCGCGTCGCCGAGATCGGCCGCCTGCTCGACCTCGAGCCCTATTTGAACCGCAAGGCCACGCGCCTGACCGCCGACGCCAAGCAGAAGATCTCGCTCGGCCGCGGTCTCGTGCGCAACGACGTTGCCGCCGTGCTGTTCGACGAGCCGCTGACCGTGATCGACCCCGAGCTGAAATGGCAGCTCCGCTCCAAACTGAAGGCGCTGCATCGCGAGCTCGACCTCACGATGATCTACGTCACCCACGACCAAACCGAGGCGCTGACCTTCGCCGACACCGTCGTCGTCATGCATGACGGCCGCGTGGTGCAGAGCGGCACGCCGGCCGAGCTGTTCGACAAGCCGGCGCACACCTTCGTCGGCTATTTCATCGGCTCGCCCGGCATGAACATCCTGCCGGCGGAGGTGCGGGGACGCGAGGCCAAGGTCGGCGGCCACGTCATCGCGCTGAACCGCAGCTACGACAACCTGCCGGCCGGCGCCAAGATCGAGATCGGCGTCCGTCCCGAATTCGTCGAGGTGGTCGCGCCCGCACCTGGCCTGCTCACCGCCAAAATCGAACGCATCGACGATCTCGGCCGCATCCGCTTCGCGCGCGTGCGCGTCGGCGACGCCAAGCTCGCGGCGCGCGCTCCTGGCAGCTTCACCAGCGCGGACGGCAGTGCCGGGCTGAAATTCGATCCGTCGCACGTCCACGTCTATGCCGACAGCCTTCTGGTGGAGGGAGCCGCCTGATGGACAAGACCGTCAACCAAAAAGCCTGGTTCCTGGTACTGCCGGTGTTCCTGGTCGTCGCCTTCTCGGCGGTGCTGCCGCTGATGACGGTGGTGAACTATTCGATGCAGGACACCTTCGGCAACAACCAGTTCTTCTGGAACGGCGTCGGCTGGTTCAAGGAGCTGCTCGATCCCTCCACCGATCTCGGCGGCCGCTTCCTCGCTTCGCTCGGCCGCAACCTGTTCTTCTCCCTTGCCATCCTCGCCATCGAGGTGCCGCTCGGCATCGTCGTCGCGTTGTCGATGCCGCGCGAGGGCTGGACGGTCGCAGCTTGCCTCGTGGTTCTCGCGCTGCCGCTGCTGATCCCCTGGAACGTGGTCGGCACCATCTGGCAGATCTTCGGGCGTCCCGACATCGGCCTGCTCGGCTACGTCCTCAACGCCATGGGCTTCGACTACAACTACGTCTCCAACGACGTCGATGCCTGGGTCACCGTCATCGTGATGGACGTCTGGCACTGGACCAGCCTCGTCGCGCTGCTGTGCTACGCCGGCCTGAAGTCGATTCCCGAAGCCTATTATCAGGCCGCGCAGATCGACGGCGCCTCGCGTTGGGCCGTGTTCAAGGCGATCCAGCTGCCGAAGATGAACCGCGTGCTTTTGATCGCGGTGCTGCTGCGCTTCATGGACAGCTTCATGATCTACACCGAGCCGTTCGTCGTCACCGGCGGCGGGCCCGGCAATTCCACCACCTTCGTGTCGATCGAGCTGGTCAAGATCGCGCTCGGCCAGTTCGACCTCGGCAAGGCCGCCGCGCTGTCGCTGGTCTACAACCTCATCATCCTGATCGTCTGCTGGATCTTCTACACCGTCATGACCAACGCCGGCGTGGAACGCAAAGTCCAGGCGGAAAGCGAGCCGGCGGTGGAGCCAAAACCTTCGGCCGCGCTCAAGCCCGTGCCCGCACTCAAGCCTAGGGAAGGAGTGGCCTGATGCATTCGATCCCCGGCCGCCGCCTCATCATGGGGCTGTTCCTGATCTTCCTGCTGCTGCCGATCTACTGGCTCGTCAACATGAGCTTCAAGACCAACAGCGAGATCGTCTCGACGATGACGCTGTGGCCGCACACCCCGACGCTGCAGCACTACAAGCGCATCTTCACCGACGAGAGCTGGTATTCGGGCTACATCAATTCGCTGGAATACGTCGTCCTCAACACCATCATCTCGATCGCTGTGGCGCTGCCGGCGGCTTACGCCTTCTCGCGCTACCGTTTCCTCGGCGACAAACACCTGTTCTTCTGGCTGTTGTCGAACCGCATGGCGCCGGCTGCAGTCTATGCGCTGCCGTTCTTCAACCTCTATTCGGCGATCGGGCTGTTCGATACCCCCTGGGCCGTTGCGCTCGCGCACTGCATCTTCAACGTGCCGCTGGCGGTGTGGATCCTCGAAGGCTTCGTCTCCGGCGTGCCGCGCGAGATCGACGAGACCGCCTTCCTCGACGGCTATTCCTTCCCGCGCTTCTTCATCAAGATCCTCGTGCCGCTGATCGCGAGCGGCATCGGCGTCGCCGCCTTCTTCTGCTTCATGTTCTCCTGGGTCGAGCTGCTGCTGGCGCGCACGCTGACCTCGGTGCAGGCCAAGCCCATTGCCGCGATCATGACGCGCACGGTCTCGGCCGCTGGCATGGACTGGGGCCTGCTGGCCGCAGCCGGCGTGCTTACCATCATTCCGGGCGCGCTCGTGATCTGGTTCGTCCGCAACTACATCGCGCGCGGCTTCGCGCTCGGCCGCGTGTAAGGAGGCAACCATGGAGTCAATCGCATGGATGGCCTGGACGCTGCCGACCGCGATCTTCTTCGCCGCGCTCGCCTGTACGCTCGCGGTGATGACCTGGCTTGCCGCGGTCTATCCGGAGGCCGAGCGCATCGGCGTGCTGCGCATCCCGACCACGCGCGGCGACCGCCTGTTCATCTCGCTGATCGCGGCCGCCGTCATCCACCTCGCGTGGATCGGCCTTGTCGGCACGGAGGCGATCGCCACGCTGCCGGTCGGCGAGGAGGGGTTTGAAATCTCGAGCCTATGGCTCGCATCAGGAATTTCGCTGGTCACGGCCGCGCTCATTTTCCGCACGGTCTGAAGCTTGCGAAGGGACGGCCAGATCCGGGACCAACCCGGGCCTGTATAAAAGTTTGTCGCTGCAACGGAGGAACAACATGCGACAGTTTAGGAGAAGGAAAGGTCCATTGACGAAGAATAGTTTTCTCACCATGTCCAGCGCCGCTGCAATCATCGCGGTGTCGTTCGCCGTCTCGGCGCCGGTTCGCGCCGCCGACGAGGCCGTGATCCAGAAGTGGATTGCGGAATTCCAGCCCTCGACGCTGTCGAAGGAGGACCAGAAGAAGGAGCTGGAGTGGTTCGCCAAGGCGGCCGAACCGTTCAAGGGCATGGAGATCAACGTCGTCTCCGAGACGATCACGACTCATGAATATGAGGCGCAGACGCTCGCCAAGGCATTCTCCGAGCTCACCGGCATCAAGCTCAAGCACGATCTCATCCAGGAAGGTGACGTCGTCGAGAAGCTCCAGACCCAGATGCAGTCGGGCAAGAACGTCTATGACGGCTGGATCAACGACTCCGACCTGATCGGCACGCATTTCCGCTACGGCCAGACCATTGCGCTGTCGGACTACATGACCGGCGAGGGCAAGGACGTCACCGACCCCATGCTCGACGTCAATGACTTCATCGGCAAGTCGTTCGGCACCGGGCCGGACGGCAAGCTCTACCAGCTGCCCGACCAGCAGTTCGCGAACCTCTATTGGTTCCGCTACGACTGGTTCACCAATCCCGACTACAAGGCGAAGTTCAAGGCCAAGTATGGCTACGAGCTCGGCGTGCCCGTGAACTGGTCGGCTTATGAAGACATCGCCGAGTTCTTCACCAACGACATCAAGGAGATCAACGGCGTCAAGGTCTACGGCCATATGGACTATGGCAAGAAGGACCCCTCGCTCGGATGGCGCTTCACCGACGCCTGGCTGTCGATGGCCGGCAACGGTGACAAGGGCATTCCGAACGGTCTGCCGGTCGACGAATGGGGCATCCGCATGGAGGGCTGCCGCCCGGTCGGCTCTTCGGTGGAGCGTGGCGGCGACACCAATGGTCCGGCCGCAGTCTACTCGATCACGAAGTATCTCGAGTGGATGAAGAAGTATGCCCCGCCGCAGGCGCAGGGCATGACCTTCTCCGAGTCCGGCCCCGTGCCGTCGCAGGGTAACATCGCCCAGCAGATGTTCTGGTACACCGCCTTCACTGCCGACATGGTGAAGCCGGGTCTGCCGGTGGTGAATGCGGACGGTACGCCGAAATGGCGTATGGCTCCGTCGCCGCACGGCTCCTACTGGAAGGAAGGCATGAAGCTCGGTTACCAGGACGCCGGCTCCGCCACGCTGCTGAAGTCGACTCCGCCGGACCGCCGCAAGGCAGCCTGGCTCTATCTCCAGTTCATCGTCTCCAAGTCGGTGAGCTTGAAGAAGAGCCATGTCGGTCTCACCTTCATCCGTGAATCCGACATCTGGGACAAGTCGTTCACCGAGCGTGCGCCGAAGCTCGGCGGCTTGATCGAGTTCTACCGCTCGCCCGCGCGCGTGCAGTGGACCCCGACCGGCAACAACGTGCCCGACTATCCGAAGCTCGCGCAGCTGTGGTGGCAGAACATCGGCGATGCGTCGTCCGGTGCGAAGACGCCGCAAGCCGCGATGGATGCTCTCGCGGCGGCCCAGGACTCCGTGCTGGAGCGTCTGGAGAAGTCCGGCGTGCAGGGCGCCTGCGGTCCGAAGCTGCACAAGAAGGAAACGGCCGAGTTCTGGTTCGCCAAGGCCCAGAAGGACGGCACCATCGCGCCGCAGCGCAAGCTCGCCAACGAGAAGCCGAAGGGCGAGACGGTGGACTACGACACCCTGATCAAGTCGTGGCCCGCCACTCCGCCGAAGCGCGCGGAAGCGAAGTAAGCTCGTGAGACGTCATGGCCGGGCTTGACCCGGCCATCCATCCAAAACGAAAGGCCGGGAGCGATCCCGGCCTTTTTGCGCAGCTGTCACCACTACGTCATTGCGAGCCAACGGGTCCGCGCGAAGCGCGGCCCGATGACAGGCTCCGCGAAGCAATCCAGAGTCTTTCCCTGGAGGCAGTCTGGATTGCTTCGTCGCAAGAGCTCCTCGCAATGACGGCGGAGAGAGCGGGACCTCACTCCGCCGGCTCGGCCGCGAGCGTCGGGTAATCAGTGTAACCCTTGGCGCCGCCGCCGTAGAAGGTGTTCTTGTCCCAGTCGTTCAGCGTCGCCCCCTGCTTCAGCCGCTCGACCAGGTCGGGATTGGAGATGAAGGGCTTGCCGAAGGCGATGAGGTCGGCGGCGTTCGCGTCCAGCATCTTGGTGGCGAGATCGAAATCATAGCCGTTGTTGGCGACGTAGGCACCGCCGAAGCGCTTGCGCAACGAGGCATAGTCGAACGGCGCGATGTCGCGCGGCCCGCCCGTGGCGCCTTCGACCACGTGGAGATAGACCAGCTTCAGCGCGCTGAGGCCGTCGACGATGTGATCGTACAGGGCCTGCGGGTTGGAATCGGAGATGTCGTTGGCCGGCGTCACCGGGGAGATGCGGATGCCGGTACGCTCGGCGCCGGCCTCGGCGGCAACGGCCTTGGAGACCTCCAGCATCAGCTTCGCGCGGTTCTCGATCGAGCCGCCATAGGCGTCCAGGCGCTTGTTGGCGCCGTCCTTGGCGAACTGCTCGAGCAGATAGCCGTTGGCGCCGTGGATCTCGACCCCGTCGAAGCCGGCTTCCAGCGCGTTCTTCGTGGCGCGCTTGAAGTCGTCGATGATTGCAGGGATTTCGGAGAGCTCGAGCGCGCGCGGCTCGGAGACGTCGGCGAAGCCGCCGTTGACGAAGGTCTTGCCCTTGGCGCGGATCGCGCTCGGTGCCACCGGAGCTGCGCCATTCGCCCGCAGATCGACATGCGAGATGCGGCCGACATGCCAGAGCTGGATGAAGATCTTGCCGCCGCGTTCATGCACCTTGTCGGTGACCTTGCGCCAGCCGGCGACCTGCTCCTTCGAGTAGATGCCGGGCGTGTCCTGGTAGCCCTGACCTTGTTGCGAGACCTGGCTCGCCTCGGTGATCAGGAGGCCTGCGGATGCGCGCTGGGCGTAATAATCGGCGGCGAGCGGACCGGGCACGAAGGTGCCGGGTACGGCGCGGTTGCGCGTCAGCGGCGCCATGACGAGGCGGTTGGCCAGCGTGATCGGGCCGAGCTTGTAGGTCTCAAACAATTTGGTCGAACGGCTCATGGGAATGCTTCCAGGCGGTGAGAGGTCTCGAACACTTGTGCATCGCGACATCAGGCGCAAGGGATGAGCCATACGGAAAGTGCAGGCGGGCTACGCGGCAGCGCCCGCGTAGCACAATTCATGTGCAATCCCGGCGCCGGCAGCGGATTTCCGCTCCCGGCCGCCGTGCGGTTTGACAAGTCAGGTCGTGCCCAGGAAATCGCGCTTGCCGATCTCGACGCCGTTGTGACGCAGAATGCCGTGGGCGATCGCGGCGTGGAAATAGAAATTCGGCAGCGAGAACGAGCTCAGGAATTGCTGGCCCTTCACGGTGATGGATTTGTCGGGGCCTGCAGGGAAGGTGACGTCCCTGACGTCGGCGCCTTCGAACTGCTCGGGCTTGAACGACTTGACGTAGTCGATGGTCTTGGCGAGCCGCTGCTTCAATTCCGCAAAGCTGGTCTCGGTATCGGGCGTCGTCGGCACCTCGCTGTGGGTCAGCCGGGCACAGCCTTTGGCGGCGAAATCGCTGACGAGCTGGATCTGCTTCGACAGCGGCAGCATGTCCGGAAACAGGCGCGAGCCGAGCAGGACGCCGGGATCGATCTTCCTGGCCGCGCAATGCGCCTCAGCTTTGGTGAGCAGCCCGGTCACGCTGTTCAGCATCTGCAAATAGGCGGGGACGACGGCGTCGTAGAATGACATGTGATGCTCGCTCAAATGATGGGAAATCTCAGGAGAATACCTGAGTCACTCACATGGGAGCCTCATGGAAAAATGCAATCGCGGAAAGCGGCTTGTGCGATGCGAAAATTCTACCGCACCGCCGTCTGGGGCTGTGCCTGTGCCGTGCCGCCGCGCATGCGCGCAAGCAGCTCGGCGGTCGGCCAGGAATCGGCCGGCAGGCCGTACTTGATCTGCATCGCCTTCACCGCGGCGCGGCTCTGCTGGCCCAGCACGCCGTCGACCTTGCCGACATTGAAGCCGGCACGCACCAGCAATTGCTGCAATTCCTTCAGCTCGTTGAAAGGCAACTGCGCCACCGGCGTCGTTGGCTTGCGCATCGGCGGCGCGCCCGCGATGCGGGTGGCGAGATAGCCCGCCGTGGTCGAATAGATCAGCGAGTTGTTCCACTCGGTGTAGGCGGCGAAATTCGGATAGGCCATGAAGGCCGGCCCGAAGCGTCCCATCGGCAGCAGCACGGACGCTGCAAGATTGTCGTTCGGGAGCGGCCGGCCGTCAGGATAGGTGACGCCCAGCTGCGCCCATGTCGAGCGCGGTTCGCGCACCGTCAGATCGGTCTTCTCCCACGGCAGGTTCGGCGGCACCTTGATCTCCTCGAGCCACGGCTCGCCGCGCCGCCATTTCAGTCCGTTCGCGATGTAGTTTGCGGTCGAGCCGATCACGTCGGCGCCGGAGTGCAGGAGGTCGCGCCGCCCGTCGCCGTCATAATCGACGGCGTAGTTGACGTAGTGCACCGGCAGGAATTGCGTCTGCCCGAGCTCGCCGGCCCATGAGCCGATCATCTCGTCGGGATGCAGATCGCCGCGGTCGATGATTTTCAGCGCGGCGATGGTCTCGTGCACGAACATCTCGGAGCGGCGGCAATCATAGGCCAGCGACACCAGCGACTTCAGCGTCGGCAGATTGCCCATGTTGGCACCGAAATCGCTCTCGAGGCCCCAGAACGCGGCGATCACGGCGGGCGGCACGCCGTATTCCTTTTCCGCGCGTGCAAACGCTGCGGCGTATTGCTTGATGTGCTGCTGCCCGTTCTGCATGCGATAGGGCGCGGCCATGCGGCCGGCAAACTCGGTGAAGAGCTGGCCGAACACGCGCTGGCCGCGGTCGCGGTTGACGATGCCCTGGTCGTAGACGAGATAGGGCGAGGCCTCCGCGATCGTGCGCTGCGACACGCCGGCGGCAACGGCCTGCTGCTTCACGTCGACGAGGAAGCGATCGAAGCTCGCACCATTGTGGCACGACGCCGCGCGCGGCGACGGGGCTGTCGCTTTGGGCGCGGCAGGCTTGGCGGGCGGCGGCGCGAACTGGGCGAAGGCGGGAAGGACGAGGGCAAACGAGACCGCGATCGTTGCAATCGCGAGGCGAGAACCAAGGCAGGCCATCGGCATCGATATCTCTGTGTTGTCGGGCGAGCCGCTAGGCGGCCAATACGGCGCGTTTCACCGCGAGCGGAAGGGCAATCTCGCGAAAGAAGGCTTTCGGATAAAGGTAATCCTCGCCGGACTCGTCGACGATCCGCAGCATGCCGAGTTTGTCGGCCGCGGGATCGCGCAGTGTCACATAAATCTTGCGCTTCTCGAGGGACGCCTCGTAGCCCTCATTGTCGACGCATATGACCAATTGCTTGCTTCGCGACTTCGTCATGATTCTCGGAATAGGTTCTTGATCTTGAATTCCTTGCGGCCGATGCCGCCGGCCTCATACCAATGTATCTCAGCGAGATGGGTGGAGCCATCGGATAATCGCACCTGGGCGATACCCGTCTTTCGCCAGCGTCCTCGCCCGTAGATTCGCCGCAGCCGGGCAATCTCGCGGATAGCCGAGCCGCTGGCGAAGGTTTCGACCTCGGAAATTTCGCCGAGAATTTCGAATTGCATGGCCGCGATCGTGCCCGGCCGTTCCCGGCCAGGTCAAGTGCCGCGGCTCCGCGACGCACCCGGAAACCTTGCACCCCGGCCGGGGTCATCCCTACCTGACGTGTGCCGGCCTGCAGCGCTTCCAGCAGCCGCGGCCGGCCAGGAGAGACGGCCATGAACTATTTTCGTACCGCAATGCTGCTCGCAGGCCTGACCGCCCTGTTCATGGGCGTCGGCTATCTGATCGGCGGCGCCTCGGGCGCCATGATCGCGCTCGTCATTGCCGCCGCAACCAATCTCTTCACCTACTGGAACTCCGACCGCATGGTGCTGTCGATGTACGGCGCCCATCAGGTCGATCGTTCGACCGCGCCGGAGCTGGTCGGCCTCGTCGCCGAGCTTGCGGGCCGCGCCGGCCTGCCGATGCCGCGCGTGTTCGTGATGGATGAGATCCAGCCCAATGCGTTCGCCACCGGCCGTAATCCGGAAAACGCCGCGGTTGCCGTCACCACCGGTCTGATGAATCAGCTCAGCCGCGAGGAGCTCGCCGGCGTGATCGCGCACGAGCTCGCGCACATCAAGCATCACGACACGCTGTTGATGACGATCACCGCGACCATTGCCGGCGCGATCTCCATGCTGGCGCAGTTCGGCATGTTCTTCGGCGGCAATCGCGACAACAACAATGGCCTCGGCATCGTCGGCTCGATCCTGATGATGATCCTCGCCCCGCTCGGCGCCATGCTGGTGCAGATGGCGATCAGCCGGACCCGTGAATATGCCGCCGACAATCTCGGCGCGCGCATCGTGGGACAGCCGATGTGGCTGGCCTCTGCGCTGGTGAAGATCGACGGCGCCGCGCATCAGGTCCCGAACTACGAGGCCGAGCGCAACCCCGCGACCGCGCACATGTTCATCATCAATCCGCTGTCGGGCCACGGGGTGGACAATCTGTTCGCCACCCACCCCTCGACGCAGAACCGCGTCGCCGCGCTCCAGCAATTGGCGGCCGAGCTCGGCACCCGCGCGGCGCCGTCGGTCGGCGCCAACGAGAACTATCCGCCGCGCGGCCCCTGGGGCCGCTCCTCCTCACGCGGCTCTTCACGTGGTCCTTGGGGCTGACGGAGCCGGCAAGGATTTGCGGCCGCCTTTGTGATCTGGCGCACACAGGGACGTCCCAGACCGGTGTTAACACCTCGGCGTGACCATTCCTTCGAAAGGGGATGCGTGGCCGGCCCGCTGCCGGCCACCGCCGAAGATGACCAGAATTGCCGTACCATTGCTGATCGTCCTTTGCGTGCTCGTCGGCTTGTCCACGCACATGGTCGTCAATTGCGGCGACGAGGACGAGCCCGACATCTGCTCGGCCGTGATCGGCTTCTCGCCGTTGCGCGGCTCGCTGATCGCTTTCGCCTATGAGGGGCGCGGGCGGATCGCGCTGCGTCACGGCGACTTCAGGCGGGCGATCGCCGATTTCGACGAGGCCATCCACCTCAATCCCAACCGCGCTTCGCTCTATCGCGACCGGGCGCTGGCGCGCCGGCAGAACGGCGACCTCGAGCTTGCCATTGCCGATTACGACGAGGCGATCGCGCATGATCCCAAGCTCGCCGCGCCCTATCATCAACGCGGTCTCGCGCTTGCCGCCACCGGGGATCTCGACCGCGCCATCCTGAGCTACAGCACGGCGGTCCGCCTCGATCCCACCGATGCGCAGGCCCGTCTCGATCGCGGTCTTGCGTTCCTCGCCCGCGGCCAGACGGACGACGCCCGCGCCGATTTCGAGGCCGCGCTGGCGCTGCCCGCCGGCAAGGACGGTCGCGCGCGGGAGGCCGCGCGCGCCAAGCTCGCGGAACTCGCCAGCGCTGAGCACTGATTGCCGCGCCGCGAAGATGAGGATCTGGCGCGGCATTCGCAGCGGCATCCTCTCACGTCTTGGGACACGTGGCTTGCCGCATGGCGGCGAGACGGGTGGGAGATGCGCAAGGCGAGACCGTCGCGGCTGTCTCCTGCGCGTATGAACCAATTCAACTAGTATCGAGTTGGATCAAGACTGGCCGGGGCCAGAGTGCAGCCATGTCGTGCGCCCCTGGAGGAGCTTCCAATGTGCAAATGGGCTTTGACGATTTTGACCGTGACGATCGCCCTGACAGCGGGGCAGGCTCGGGCCCAAAGATATGACCCGGCTTTTCCCGTTTGCTTGTACGTCGTTTCTCGCGGAATGACCCCTTACTACCAATGCAGCTACACGACGATGGACCAATGCAGAGCATCGGCAAACGGTCAGATGTGCGTCCTCAATCCCTACTACGCCGGTGCGGCGGCCAGAGGGAACTCTCGGCGTCATCATCGCCAGACCTACGCGCCACCGAGGCCGCCGATCCACTACCGGGCTGCACCCTACAATCAGTTCTATGAACCCTATTATGGAGCGTCCCAAGGTTACGCGCCTGGCGAGAAAGAGCGATTTCTCGAAAGCGTGAGGCGCTACATGTGAGGGATGTCGCTCGACAGCGAGGAGGAGCAACGGCTACGTCTTCTTTTTCGCTTTCTTTGCAGCCTTCTTCTCCGGCTTCTCCTTTGCCTTCTTCTCGGCCTTCACCGTAACAGGCGTGCTGGCGGCCAGGCGCATCGATCGCGCGTAGCTGTCGGCGACGTTGTCGGCGGACATCTGCAGGCGCTTGGCGGCCGCATTGGCCTGCTCCATGGTGGCCTTCGCCATCATCTTGAAGCGCTCGCCGGTCTCCTTGCCCTTGGCCTTGGCCGCAAGGCTGTTGAAGCGATCCCGCCGCTCCTTGGCACGGGTCATCAGGCCCGTATGCAGCTGTCTGGCCAGTTGCCGGATCACGACATCCAGGTCGGCGTCCGCCATGTTCTCTCATCCCTTCGAAAAACGGTATCGATGCGGGCGGGACTATGCAGATCGGACCCCGGCTTGGCAATTCCCGGCTGTGCGTCATCCGCAGCTTCCGGCCTGCGAAACAAAAAAGCCGCGCTGTTCGCGCGGCTCTTTGGCTTGGCTTGGTGCCGTCCGCTCACTTCAGCGAGGCGACCGGACCGTTCGAGGCCGCCGGCTCGGGGTCGAAGCCGAACACGCCGATCAGGTATTTGTAATAATCCGGCATCTTCTCCTTGAGCGCCTCGCGCGACTTCGGATCGTGGAATTCGCTCTTGCCGGCCAGGAAGATGCTGGCAGTCACGGCAAAGAATTCCATGGGATTCTTCATCGCATAGGATTCCTTGGGCAAGAGGTCCTTGGACTTGGCGAGGGCGTAATAGGCGATCACGCCCTTGTTGGCGTAGCCGTCCGGCAGCAGCCGCGCGTGATAGGCGTGCAGGAGCTCGTGCAGCAGCACGGCCTCCTTCTCGTAGCGCATCATGTCGGGCCGCAGCATGATCACGCCGAGCCCCGAATCGACCGCGAGGTCGACGGCGTTCGGATTGGTCCAGCGCTGCTTGTTCGGGTCCCACACCGTCAGCGTCCGCGGAACGGTGCGGCGGATGTCTGGCGTGACCCGGCCGTAGCAGGCGGTCGCGGCGCCTTCGTCCAGGCAGGCCAGCTCGCTCGCGACGATCGGAACGGTGTGGAAGAAGCGCAGCACGCGCGGCGACAGGCCGGCGCCTTCGACGACATCGATCTGCTGCTTCAGATTATCGGTGAGCTTGTCGACGTCCTTGCGGTCGGAGTTCTCCGACAGGTCGAACATGTAGCCGCGATAGCTCTGGAAGCCCGGCGGCAGCGCCTGCGCCGCGTCGTCATCGAGCGAGCCGGCGATGGTTGGACTGGCGAACAGCGCGCCGACGATGGTAGCGGTCAGCAGCAACGCAATGCGCATGATGAACCCCCTGATGTCACGTCGCCCGGCAGATTAGGCCGCCGTTGTTTGCGAAACGTGAGTGCGGCGAGACTAAGGCACCGATGTTGAGGCGTGCTTAACCGCTGGTTGCAGATCGCGGAGACGGATTAGGGCCGGGTTAACCAAGCGTGGATCGGCGGCACAGTTCGGCGTACCATCCGCTTCCGGGCAACAGGCCCGGAAGTCCAGACAGCCGGAAGGGAGGATGCCATGTATGCCGCCATCCGTCAGGCCAAGGCGAAAAGCGGGAGCGCGGAAGAGCTGACGCGCCGCATCAAGGACGGCGCCGTTCCCATCATCAGCGACGTCGAGGGTTTCCGCGCTTATTACGTCGTCTATGCCGGCGACGATACGGTCACCGCGATCTCGATCTTCGACAAGTTCGAGCAGGCCGAGGAGGCGAACAAGCGCGCCATCGCCTGGATCGAGAAGGATCTCGGCCCGCTGCTTGCCGGCGACGCCCGCGCTGTGGCGGGGCCGGTGATCGTGCATACGCTGGCGTGAGGGCGCACGCTATTGATGACCGGAGCGGCGACCACACACTCGGTCGTCATGCCCGGGCTTGACCCGGGCATCCACATCTTTCTGCGTACGCGGAAGCGCGTGGATGGCCGGGTCAAGCCCGGCCATGACGGAAGAGAGAGTGTGTGCCTTCACAACTCCCTTGCATTCGAGAACGCAAAGCTCGACACCCGCCGCGTCGTCTCGTCCAGGATCAGGGTGCGCGTGATCGGCGGCTCGGCGCGCTGGGCGCAGTTCTCGCGCTCGCAGAGACGGCAGTTGACGCCGATCGGGGTGCCCTCGGCCTTCTCCAGATCCATGCCCGTGGCGTAGGTCAGGCGCGCGGCGTGGCGGATCTCGCAGCCGAGGCCGATGGCGAAGCGCGGCTGTGGCAGCGGATGCGGCGCCACCGGGCGGCGCACCATCTGCGCGATCGAGAAATAGCGCGTGCCGTCGGGCAGCTCGATCACCTGCTTGAGCAGGCGATCCGGCGTGTCGAAGGTCGAATGCACGTTCCAGAGCGGACATGTGCCGCCGAATTTCGAGAACGGGAAGGTGCCGGAGGAGAAGCGCTTGGAGACGTTGCCGGCATTGTCGACGCGCAGGAGGAAGAACGGAATGCCGCGCGCGTTCGGCCGCTGCAGCGTGGTGAGGCGATGGCAGACCTGCTCGAAGCCGGAATTGAAGCGCTGCGCCAGCACGTGGATGTCGTAGTTCAGCGCTTCGGCGGCGGCGAGGAACGCCGGGTAGGGCATCATCACGGCGGCTGCGAAATAATTGCCGAGGGTGATCCGGAACAGCCGGCGCGGCGCATCGTCCAGCGGTCCGGCCCGGCCGATGATGTTTTCCAGCGCCTGCGCGCATTCCCCGAGGCCCAGCTGGAAGGCGAGCTGGAATGCGCGGCCGGGCGGATCGACCAGCTCCGAGATCAGCAGCTGCCGGCGGTGGCGGTCGAAGCGGCGGAGCGTCTCGCGCATCACGTCGACCGGCATGATGCGGGTCTGGATCGAGTGCTTCTCGCGCAAGCGCGCGGCGAGCGCGGCATAGAGTCCCTCGGCGGGCACGTTCAATTCGTCGCGCAGATTTTCCGCCGCCTGCTCCAGCTCCGGAAAATAGTTGCGGTTGGCCTCGATCAGCTCGCGCACCCGTTCGACCGGATTGGCTTCAAAGCGCGTGCCGACGTCGCGGTCGGCCATCTGCGCCGCGGCCAGCGTCTCGCCCTGGCGCGCCTCGGTATAGGCCGCGTAGAGCCGCTGCAGCGCATGAGTGACGCCGGGGCAGAGCTCGGCGAGGTCGCGCAGCTCCTGCTTGGGCACGTCGATCTGGCGGAACAGGGGATCGGAGAAGATCTCGTTCAGCTCGGCGAAGAAGCGGTCCTCGTCCGCGGTGGCGAGGTCGCGCAGGTCGAGGTCATAGGTCTCGGCGAGCCGCAGCAGGATCTGCGCCGTCACCGGACGCTGGTTGCGCTCGATCAGGTTGACATAGCTCGGCGAGATCCCGAGCCCCTCGGCGATCTGGGTCTGCGAGAGCCCCAATTGCTGCCGGATCCGCCGGAAGCGCGGGCCGACGAAGAGTTTCTTGCCGGAATCGGCGGGCATGTCTCAGATCTCCAGCCTCAATCAAGGTCAGAATCATTGACCTATCTGTGACAAACTTTACAAAGTAACATCTATTACACGTTCATATGTTACATGACATCACCAATAAAAAACAAGCCACCTATACGAACTTTGCCTTTTCGCGTTTAGCTCCTGACACGCATCTCGCAATGCAATGTCAAGAATGTCGATGGCCGTCAGTGCCATTGTCAGCGAAAGGATCGGCACATGAATTACCAGCCCCGCGGTATCAGCACCCTCCAGGGTCCGTCGTCGTATCAGGACGAGGTCAAGGCGGCTCAGGCGCTCCTCGAGACCCAGCCGACCTGGAACGGCGTGTCGGCCGAGGCCGTCGCGCGCATGCGCCTGCAGAACCGTTTCAAGACCGGCCTCGACATCGCCCGCTACACCGCGGCCGTGATGCGCGCCGACATGGCCGCCTATGACAAGGATCCCACCAAGTACACCCAGTCGCTGGGCTGCTGGCACGGCTTCATCGCCCAGCAGAAGCTGATCTCGGTCAAGAAGCACTTCGGCGGCAAGACCGACCGCACCTACCTCTATCTCTCAGGTTGGATGATCGCGGCGCTGCGCTCCGAATTCGGTCCGCTGCCCGACCAGTCCATGCACGAGAAGACCGCGGTGCCGGCGCTGATCGAGGAGCTCTACACCTTCCTGCGTCAGGCCGATTCGCGCGAGCTCAACGACATCTTCCGTCTGCTCGACAAGGCGCGCAAGGAAGGCGACAAGACCCGGGAGAAGGAGCTGATCGAGAAGATCGACAACTTCCAGACCCACGTCGTCCCCGTCATCGCCGACATCGATGCCGGCTTCGGCAACGCGGAGGCGACCTATCTGCTCGCCAAGAAGATGATCGAGGCGGGCGCCTGCGCGCTACAGATCGAGAACCAGGTCTCCGACGAGAAGCAGTGCGGCCACCAGGACGGCAAGGTCACCGTGCCGCACGACGTCTTCCTGGCGAAGATCCGCGCCTGCCGCCACGCCTTCCTCGAGCTCGGCGTCGAAGACGGCATCGTCGTGACCCGCACCGACTCGCTTGGCGCCGGCCTGACGCAGCAGATTGCCGTCAGCCACAAGCCCGGCGACATCGGCGACCAGTACAACAGCTTCCTCGATTGCGAGGAAATCACCGCGGAGAACGCCCGCAACGGCGACGTCATCATCAACCGTAACGGCAAGATGATGCGTCCGAAGCGGCTGCCATCGAACCTCTACCAGTTCCGCCCCGGCACTGGTGCAGACCGCTGCGTGCTCGATTGCATCACCTCGCTGCAGAACGGCGCCGACCTGCTCTGGATCGAGACCGAGAAGCCGCATATCGAGCAGATCGCCAGCATGGTCGACCGCATCCGCAAGGTCGTGCCGAACGCCAAGCTCGCCTACAACAACTCGCCGTCGTTCAACTGGACGCTCAACTTCCGTTGGCAGGTCTACGACGCCTGGAAGGAAGCGGGCAAGGATGTCAGCAAGTACAACCGTGCCGATTTGATGAAGGCGGAATACGACGACACGCCGCTGGCGCAGGAAGCCGACGAGCGCATCCGCACCTTCCAGGCGGATTCGGCCAAGCGCGCCGGCATCTTCCACCACCTGATCACGCTGCCGACCTATCACACGGCCGCGCTCTCGACCGACAATCTCGCCCGCGAGTATTTCGGCGAGCAGGGCATGCTGGGCTACGTCAAGAACGTCCAGCGCGCCGAGATCCGTCAGGGCATCGCCTGCGTGAAGCACCAGAACATGGCCGGCTCCGACATCGGCGACGACCACAAGGAGTACTTCGCGGGCGAAGCTGCCCTCAAGGCGGGCGGCGTCCACAATACGATGAACCAGTTCGGCTAACGCATCGCGAAAGTTCGAGAGGAGACTGACAATGACCAAAGGCAGCAATTTCTGGGTGATCGGCGGCGAGTTCGGTTCGATGAACTTCCACAAGCTCGTCGAAGGCTCGGCCCAGGTCAAAGGTCCGTTCAAGACCCGCAAGGAGGCCGAGGACTGCTGGCGCGAGGTGTCGGAACAGAGCCGCCACAAGGCCGGCGTCCGCTTCTCGATCGTGGAAGAGCCGCAGCGCGCCCCGGCAGCCTGATCGGCAGCTGCCGAGCTGAAACAAGAAGACGTCCAAGGACGGATGGTCCCATCCAGGCGCTGCCTGGGTGGGATCGTCTGCTTTTGGTACAGGTGAAACGGTTGTGGGCGCCGTAAGTCTCTGGAATTGTAGGCCTTTGCGGAGGGTTGGGTTGCTGATAGGTTAATGGGGATAAGTCGAGGACGAGGCCCACAATGTCAGAGCCCGAGACCAGCGGGACCCATCCCGGCCAGCCGCGCCCGGTGCGGCTGCGCGATGCGCTGCTGCGCGCGCGGATCGAGGCGGCCGACCGGACCGGCGTCGTCGTCGATCTGCGCGACGCCGAGGTGGCGCGGCTCGAGATCCTTAACGACGCGCTCGATCCGCTGTTCGCGCAGGTGCCCGATCAGATCGATCTGTTCGACCGCGGCATCAGCCAGGGCGATACGCCGCGGCTGTGGATCGACGTCGTCGCCCACATCGTGATGGGGCGCGACAAGCGGATGTACCGCTTCGTCCAGGACACCCGCTTCGGCCGCATCGTGCTCGCCGAATCGCACGACACCGCCGTGATCGTCGAGGCCGTCACCGACTATGTCGCGCGCCGCATGGTCGAGCGCGAGCGTGCGATGGTGGTCGCGCCGGAGCCGCAGGCCCCGGCCGCCGCGCTGCCGCGCCGCTCGCGCCTGTGGCCGTTCGTGTTCGGCTTCGTGCTCGGCGCTGCCGCGTTGTTCGGGCTCGCAGTGCTTGCGGTGTTGCGAAACTGGTGAGGCATTCTCAGTCGTCATTCCGGGGCGCGCGCAGCGCGAACCCGGAATCCATTCATCAGCACGCACTGCGGCGCGATGGATTCCGGGTTCATGCTTCGCATGCCCCGGAATGACAGCCGGACTAAATCAGCCGCACATGCTTGATCTGCCCGATCTGAAATCCAGCCCCGAGGCTTCGCACCGTCTGCTCGCAGCGCCAGCCGGCATTGTCCTTCTCGATGGTGAACAGATTGTACGCCGCCGCCGGATAGCGTCCGTGCGCGAGCGCGGAGGCCGAGGGCACGCCGAGCGCGGGAATGTTGCCGTTGGGGCCCTCGAACCACATCGTCGAATGAATGTGATCGTGCCCGTGCAGGACCAGCTCGACGCCGTGGCGCTTCAACAGTCCCAAGAGTTCCGGCGCGTCCGTCATCCGCTTCTGGCGCGCGCTGGATTTCAGCGGATGATGCACCAGCAGCACGCGGAAGACGTCTTCCGCCGCGAGCCGCTCGAGCACCTCCGCAAGCGCAGCGAGCTGATCGCGCCCGAGCGTGCCGGTCGCCATCAGCGGCAGGGTCGGCACCGCCGTGGACAGGCTGATCAGAGCCAGCGGCCCGCGCCGGCGCACCGCGGGGAAGGCTGCAGCGCCGGGCGTGTCCGCGGCGATGTAGTGCAGGAACGTCTCGCCGAAGCGATGACGCGTTGCGCTGACATAGGCGTCGTGATTGCCGGGGATCGCGGTCACGCGGTCGGGCGGGCCGACGCTTTCGAGCCAGGCCAGCGCCGGCGCGAACTCCGCCTCCAGCGCCAGGTTGACGAGATCGCCCGTCACGGCGATGTGGTCCGGCGCCTGCGCCTTCATGTCGGCGACGAGCGCGTCGAGAACCTCGCGGCGCTGGTACTTGTGGCGGTTGCGCGTCCAGTTGACATAGCCGAGCGCGCGCTTGCCCGCGAGCTCGATCAGCCGCGGCTTCGGCAAGGGTGCCAGATGCGGATCGGACAGGTGGGCGAGCGTGAAGGGGGCCAGCTTGAAGGGAGTCATGACGCGCGAATGCCTCGCTATTGCTCCGCTGTAATGGCAAGGTCGCGCGCGCCGCGCAAGCAGGCCTGAACCGCGGCGTCAAGGAAGCCTGATGGGGGGACGTCTGAACCGAGCCCGAAGAAAAGCCGAGCCGCTGCTGCGGCGGATCTTCCACGCCTATTTCCTGCTTGTCCGCGGCATGACGCTCGGCGTCCGCGCCGTGGTGCTGGATGCCGACAATCGCGTGTTCCTGGTCAGGCACAGCTACGTCAGCGGCTGGTATTTGCCTGGCGGCGGCGTCGATTTCGGCGAGACCATGGAAGAGGCGTTGCGGCGCGAGCTCAAGGAGGAGGGCGACATCGATCTGACCGGCGAGGCGATCCTGCACGGCGTCTTCCTCAACAGCCACGTCTCCCGCCGCGATCACGTCGCGGTCTACGTGGTCCGGCAGTTCAGGCAGGACCGCATCCCCGGGCCCAACCGCGAGATCGCCGAATGTGGCTTCTTCGACAAGGCCGCGTTGCCCGAGGGCACCACGCCCGGCACGCGGCTGCGGATCGCCGAAGTGCTCGATGGCAGGCCCTTGATTGCGACATGGCGCTGAGGGCGGCTTGTGCTAGAGCATGATCCGGAAAAGTGTGCAGCGGTTTTCCGAGAAGGTCATGCTCAAACAAAAACCCAACGCGCGATGACGATTCGTCCTAATCTCATCGCGCTTTAGTAACCCGCTCGATGCGCACGGCAGGCCACGCCGCTCAGGCGCGAGCCGACAGCCTCGGAGTGCTGCCCTGATGACCACAACGCAACTTCGTATCGCGGTGCTGGTGCCCTGCTACAACGAGGAGGCCGCGGTTGCGACCGTCGTTGGCGATTTCCGCAAGGCGCTGCCCGCGGCGGGGATCTACGTCTACGACGACAATTCGCGCGACCGGACCGCCGCGATCGCGCGCGAAGCCGGCGCGATCGTGCGCAGCGAGCGCCGGCCTCGTCCTTCGAGACGGCGCTGGCCGCGCCTCCTCAGATCCTATGGGCGGCGGGTGGTCAAGAGAGGTTAGGATTGGATTGCAAACCACCCAGCCTCGGAGGACCAAGATGATCAAGCTCGATCGCATTGACGCACCCGCCACGGCGGAGCATGCCACGGTTTACCTGGCTTTTGAACTGAGCAAAGCGAAATGGAAGCTCGGCGTGTTGCTGCCGGGCTCACAGAAGCTGAGCCGGTACACGATTGGTGGCGGTGATCTGGTGGCCTTGGCAGCGCGGCTTGCAGACGTGAGCAAGAAGGCTGCCGCGGATGGACGGCCGATACGCATATTGTCGTGCTACGAGGCAGGTCTCGACGGCCACTGGCTGCATCGCTGGCTGGCGCAGCAAGGCGTGATCAATCACGAGATCGATCCCTCCAGCATCGAGGTGAACCGTCGCGCACGGCGCGCCAAGACCGACCAGATCGATCTGGAGAAGCTGATGCGGACCTTCCTGGCCTATTTG
>NZ_JACCHP010000038.1 GCF_016031625.1 Bradyrhizobium agreste
TATGCGTATCGGCCGTCCATCCGCGGCAGCCTTCTTGCGCACGTCTGCAAGCCGCGCTGCCAAGGCCACCAGATCACCGCCACCAATCGTGTACCGGCTCAGCTTCTGTGAGCCCGGCAGCAACACGCCGAGCTTCCATTTCGCTTTGCTCAGTTCAAAAGCCAGGTAAACCGTGGCATGCTCCGCCGTGGCGGGTGCGTCAATGCGATCGAGCTTGATCATCTTGGTCCTCCGAGGCTGGGTGGTTTGCAATCCAATCCTAACCTCTCTTGACCACCCGCCGCCCATAGGATCTGAGAGCTTGCGCAGAAAGCGTCTCGAAGGATGGAAGGCCCCGCTGGTCGTCGAGGCGGGCCTTCATGGTTCGAGACGTCGCTTCGCGCCTCCTCACCATGAGGATCACAAACGAAAAAGCCCGGCGTGAGCCGGGCTTTTATCTTCTGAGATCCACGTCCCGTCTGTCAGCGGCGGAACATGCCGCCCATCATGCCGCCGACGACGCCGCCAACGAAGGCCGCGCCGGCCGCATCGCCGGGATTGCTGCGTGGCTGGGGAGCCGGCGCCGGTGCGCTGCTCTGAGCCGGGGCGGTAGCGGCGCGCCGAGCCGGCTTCTGGCTGGTGTCGCTCGCCGTCGCCGGGGCAGCCACGATTTCCGAGAGCAAGGCCTTGTGCTGGTGCCTGTTCAGGTAGCCTGAGGAGGGGTAGCCGCGCGCCGTTTGCCAGCGCTTGAGCACCGAGCGCGTCTCGTCGTCGAACGTACCGGTCTGCTTGGTGTCGAAGCCGAGCGCAGTGAGGCGGCGCTGTACGTCGCGGCGTTTGTTCTTGTCGAGGCCGATCTGGTCCTCGGTGACTTGGGTCGCCTCATCGGTAAAGGTTGCGGGATCGACGCCGGCGTTGAGCGTGCGGGTCGCGGTCGAGGGGCCGCTCTTGATCGCCGCAAGCCGTGCCAGCGCCAGCGCCTTGAACTGGCCGTTCGGATAGGCGGTGAGGTAGGCGTTGAGCTCCTCGGGCTTGTTGGACTCCTTGACGGAGCGCCAGTATTCGAGCTCGACACCGTCCGAACTTCCGGTCGCCGCCGGCACGATGCCCGTCGCGGTCGGGGCCGCGGTGGCGACCTGGGTGGTCGGGGCCTGATTGAGATAGACGGAGCCGGTCAGGTTGGTGTGGCCCCAGGGCAGCTGGCCCTTGCGGGTCTCTTCATTGACCTGGGCGCGCACCGCCGTCATGGCCTGCTGGATCTCGACGCCGGGCTTGGTGATGTTGTCGATCAACGCACGGGTGAACGGGCTGTTGTTGCCCTCCTGGCCGTCGAGCGCGGTCTGGCCCGGGCCGGTGGCGAACGCGATCAGCGTGCCTTCGCCGGACTTCATCTCGGCGAGGCCGCTCTGGACGTTGACGCTGCGGGTCGCCGAATTCGACTTGATCTTGGCGGCGAACGGATTGTCGCGGCAGGCATCGAGGAAGACCAGCTTGACCTTAGCGTCGCCCATGGTCTGCTCGAGCGTCAGGTCGATGTTGATGGCGGCGCCCAGCTTGACGTCCATCTCAGACTTGATGTCGGCGTCGACGGGCAGCAGATAGTTGGTGCCGCTGACGGCGATGCCGTGGCCGGCATAGTAGAACAGCGCGATGTCGGAGCCCTGTGCCTTGCGGCCGAAATCGAGCAGCTTCTCCGTCATCTGGTCGCGGCTAAGATTGGAGCCTTCGATCACCTCGAAGCCGACATTGCGCAGCGTCGAGGCCATCGCCTTGGCGTCGATCGGCGGGTTCGGCAATTGCGCGACGTTCTTGTAGGAGCCGTTGCCGACGACGAAGGCGACGCGGCGGTCAGCCTTGGCGGCGCTGACCGACAGCACCATGCACATCAGCGAAGCGAGGAGGGTGAGATAGCGCATTCTGAAATCCCCCAGAATCGAATTGCAGGCAGCAACAAATTGGCAACGAACCTACACGAAGTGCCCGACTTCGCGCCACCAAAACGGCAGTCCGTTGCGGCAACCCGCTGCTGTGTGGCCGAATGTGCACGATGGAGTGTCGCTCCAGCGTGATCCAAATCACACGGCCACTTGATTTTGTCGCGCAAGGCGGCGAGAGGTTCACCGTGCGCGGGCGGGAACCGGCGAAGCGGGCTTCAAATTGAGCAGATTGCCAAACAGAATCAGCGCGGCGCCGAGCACGGTCCAGGCGTCGAGCCGCTCGGAATACAGGAGCCAGCCGGCAGCTGCGGTCAGTGGAACTCTCAGGAAGTCCATCGGAACGACGATCGTCGCGTCGGCATAGCGCATCGCGCTGGCGAGGCAATAATGTGAGAACGTGCCGCAGACCGCGATCACGCCGACCCAGGCCCAGACATAGAGCGACGGCCAGATCCAGACGAACAGCGTCGGCACGAAGCCGGCGACCGACTGCACCACCAGCATCCAGAACAGGATCGAGAGCGCGCTCTCGGTGCGGGTCAGCGATTTGACCAGCGCCATCGAGACGCCAAATCCCATGGCGGCGCCAAGGGCGATGAGCTGCCCCGGATTGATCTCCCCGGTCGAGGGGCGAACAATGACCATAACGCCGACGAGGCCGAGCACGATGGCGGCGATCTTCCATGGCGTCATCCGCTCGGACAGGAAGCTTGCCGCGAGGACGGCCGTCCAGATCGGCATGGTGAACTCGATTGCCACCACCTGGCCGATCGGGATCAGAGTCAGCGCGAAGAACCAGCCGAGCTGGGCAACATAGTGCACCAGGTTGCGGCCGACATGCTGCGGCAGGCGCGATGTCTTGAGCACCTTCCAGCCACCGGCGCGGTAGATGATCGGTGAGAGCAACACGAAGCCGACCAGCGACCTCACTTCCATGATCTGAAATACATTCAGCTCGCGCGTGGTCTCGCGCCCGGCCACCGCCATGACCAGCATCAGCGACAGCCAGCCGGCCATCCACAGCGCGGCCATCATTTTCGACGGTGTGGTGCTCATTTGCGGCGGATGCGGCAGGGTGGAATACGAAGGGGGCGGCCGGTATCGGCGACATTGCCGCTATTTGCAACGGCCAAATCTGCGGATGCAGCGATGCGCCGCGGCGTGTTAAGGCATCAGTCGAACAACGAGAACATCGGGAGAGATTGCCCATGCACATCTTGCAGCCGGCCGAGTGGAAAAAACCGCGCGGCTTTTCCCATGGCGTCGTGGCCGAGGGGCCGGGCCGGTGGGTGGTTCTGGCCGGCCAAACCGGCGGCGACGAGGCGGGCAATTACGCGTCCGACATGGCGGCCCAGGTCGCGACTGCGCTGAAGCGGATCGTCAAGCTGCTGGGCGAGGCCGGCGCCGGCCCCGAGCACATCGTCCGCCTGACCTGGTATCTGACCAGCCGCGCCGAGTACGAAGCCGCAGGTGCCGGCATCGGCGCGGCCTGGAAGGAAACGCTCGGACGCAATTTTCCGCCCTCGACGCTGCTCTATATCGGAGGCCTCGTGGACGAGCGTGCCAAGGTGGAAATCGAGGTCACGGCGTTCGTGGCCAGCACATAAAAAATCGACCCGGCGGGGTCGCCGGATCGATGGTCGTGTCGCCTGGTGTCCTACTTCGACATCGAGATATGCGCGCCGCGGAACTGGCTGTCCGCGCGCATCGTGACGTTTTGCTTGTTGCCGGACGTCTTCAGAGAGATGTTGGCGTTGAAGCCGGCGGCGGAGGCCACCAGTTCGTAGTTTCCGCCGCCGCCGCGGCCCTGGAGCGAACCGGAGATGTTGCGGCTGGTCTCGGACCAACTGCCTGCAATGGCGTTGCCTTCGGCCTTCACGTTGGCGCCGAGGTTGAATTTGTAGGCATCGCTGGCGCAGGTCAGCGACATCTCGAGGGTCGGTCCGATCGGCGCGTATTTGGCCCGGCAGCGGATTCGCTCGGTCGAACCATCATCCAGCGTGACCGTGCCACCGCCGCTCCAGCTGCCCGCCAGCGGCGCGAACGGGCCGGACTGGGCCTTGCTTTCGGTCGTGGCGATCCCGGCCGCAAGCAAAACGGCGGCCGCCGTCAGCAGCCGCCGGTTCCGGGCGCGAGCCTCAATTTGTTTACTGGCGCGATGCTTCCCACCGCCCGCTGCACGGTATGCCTGCAGATGCTCCATTCCACTTCCCCGATCCGGCGTTGCCGCTGAGTTGACCGTTGGCATATGCACCATTGATCGAAACTTTCACAAGTCCCCCACTGCCGATGGTGCCGGAAACGTTAGCACCGGGCGCGGTGATCTTGCCGTCGGCAACCGTCAGCATGGAGCTTGCGGTTGGCTCGCACGAACCGCTCTTGGTCACGATGGTGACTTGCCAATTGCCGTCATAGGGATTCTGGGCAAAGGCGGGGGCGGCGAGGGTGCCAGCGAGAACCGGGGCGGCACAGAACACCGCAATGCGACCAAAACGCATGAATTCGTCCTTGAATGTGTCTGAGATGCTGACACTTATTCGGGCGAAATGTGACGGAAATTTGTTGCGATGCCAAACCGAAAATTGTTCCTGTTGGGACAATGGTTTATTTGCGCATTTGGCTCCGATTTCCGAAATGGAATCAAGGCCGCCTCACGTTAAGGGTAAATGTCGGGACGACTCGCAAAGACTTGCTCCAGAAGACTTTGGCCCAGAGGCGCTTGGCTCAGAGGGCTTGGCTCAGGAGAGGCTTGGCGCGGAGGTCGCGAACTGCTCGTCCTGGGCTTTGGCGGGTAGCGCCTTGTGGACCTTGGCGTAATCGATCACGTCGGCCAGCAGCTTGAGCCCGAGCGGCGCCAGCGCGCGCTCCCAAAGCTCCCGTGCGGTTTCGCCCTTCTTGACGAAGCACCAGTCCTGGGCGGCGATCGCACCGGCATCCATGCGGTCGGCGAGATGGTAGATCGTGCCGCCGGCGATCGGGTCGCCTTCCTTGATGGTCCATTCCACCGCGGCTTTGCCGCGGTGGCGCGGCAGCAGCGAGGGATGATAGCCGATCCCGCCGAACCTGGCGGCGGCGAGCGCGTCCTTGCCGATCCTGGCGTGGCTGTGCGCGGTGATGATCAGATCGGTGTCCGGGTCGATCTCGGAGGCCACCACCAGCTTGGGATTGGCTTGCACCTGCACCTCGATGCCCGCCGCCTTGGCCGCCGCGGCGAGGCGGTCGTCGGCGTCGGCCACCACGACCCGGACGACCGAGACGCCGTGCTCTCGGAGCATGTTCAGGGTGGTCACGCCGAAATGGCGGGAGCCGACGAGGGTAATGCGCATGGGGGTCCGATCCGTCTCGCAACTGCGTTATCCCCCGATAACACGTCCGCATGTCCTGTCACCACCCGCGCAGCGTTTGCATGGGTTATCAACAACGCGCCGGGCGCCGCTTGCGCGAACTCCGGGATTGCGCAGTCGAGCTGTCCGGTGCTTCCACGCGGGCATGACACCGCCTGGGGAGCAAGGCATGCGCAGCGTCGGGTTTCTCGTCGTCGCGATGCTGCTGGCGGCCACTTCGGCCCAGGCTGGCGGGCCTTACCCTGCGGTCCCAACGGAGACCGGCATCGCGCCATCAGTGGGGCCGATCCGGAACGCCTACCGTTGCGCCCAGGGGCCGGTGATCAATTTCTATCATCGCGGCCGGCGTGATCGCCGGCGGCCTTTTCAAGCCACGCGTCGCGAAATCATCAGACGGTAACACGATCTCAACCAGCTTGGCGTATCGACGAATCCGTCGCGGATTTGTATTGCGTACCGCGACACCGAAATCGTCCGCCGGCGTGGGCGCGCCGCCGGGCCCTTTCGCCGGGACAGATTTCATGCCGAACGCGATCGAGCAGATCGTCGACGCCTATGTGCGTCTGAAGAACCGCCGTGGACTCGACGAGCTGATGATGCACAGGCAGCGGCTCGCGGTCGATCTGAAGAGCCGGTCCGGCTACGACTTCAGCCTGCCGATCGGAAAGATCGACGAGGAGATCGCCATCATCGAGGCGGGGCTCAGCCGACTCAAGGCGGACAATTCCACGATTTAGACCCAGCGTGGTGTGCGGGAAAAGGCGGCGCGCTCAGTCGCGCCGGCCGCCGTCGATCACGGTGAACAGCGGCCGCGCCGGGGTGGGTTCGACCAGCAATTCCTCCACCAATGCGGTTGCGGCGTCGACATATTTTCGGGTCGGCTTGTCGAGAGGGCGCTTGGCCTCGTCGTCCAGCGCGACTTTTGCGGCCTCGACCAGCTTGCGCATACGTGCGGCATGGTCGTCGCCCGCCGTCAGTGCTGCGCGCGCCAGCGAGCGCAGCACGAACAGCTCGCCCTCGAGGCGGAGCAGACGGTCGTTAAGCCTGGTCAGGACGGCGTTGAGGTCGGCCATGGTGTTCGAAGCGGAGAATCCGTCCTGATCTAGCGGCGATCGGTGAACGGAGTCCAAACGGCGCCGGCGCAATTCGGCCGATCCGGCGTCACAGTAGGCGGCTTACCATTCGACGCCGGCCCAGCGCCTTCCGAACACGGGCGGCTTCGTCTTCACGGCCTGCCAGCCGAAGAAGTGATGCTTGCCGGACCAGGCATGCACGACGCCGCTGCAGATGCCGCATTTGAAGCTGCCGCTGTGAGCCTCGCTGTGCTCCTCTCTGGTCGCGGTGTAGTTCATGCCGCAACTCGCACAGGTGAACTGTTCGATCGTCCAGATGCTGTTGGCCATGGCCCAGAATGCGTTTCGGTGACTGCAATGCAGCGTAATCGCCAGCCTTTGCAGCGGCGTAAACCGGCGCGGGGAAATCCGGTTAACCCGCGTTAGCCAAGCCGGGTTGGCGTGCGGCCGATGCGGTATCCGGCAGCCGGTCGTCTTGACGCCAGATGCGTTGCTGGCAATAACGGCTGGGCTCGCAAGCTGCGTTCATGCCGCAAGGAAAGCTGTGCCCGTGAAAAGCCTCCGTCAGTTGCTGACGGGAGAGGACGTCATCCAGCTCGTGATCCGGCTCGGCCTGCTTGCCCTGCTGATCATCTGGACCTTCCTGATCATCCGCCCATTCGTGCCGATCCTGGCCTGGAGCGGCGTGCTGGCGGTCGCGTTCTATCCGGCGTTCAGCTGGGTTGCCAAGATCCTGGGCGGACGGCCCAAGACCGCGGCAGCAATCCTGACCCTGATCACGCTCGGTATCGTGATCGGTCCGGCGACCTGGCTCGGCATCAGCGCGGTGGACGGCGTGCGTGAACTGGCGCACCAGCTCGGCACGGGCGACCTCGTGCTGCAATCGGCCCCGGACCAGCTCAAGTCATGGCCGCTGGTCGGCCCCTGGCTCTACGAGCTCTGGGATCAGGCCTACAACAACGTTCAGACGGCGGTGCGCGAGGTGGCGCCGTATCTCCAGCCGCTGGCCGGCCCGCTGCTCTCGCTCGCGGGCGATGCCGGCGTCGGCACGCTGCAGTTTCTCGTCTCGGTGTTCGTGGCAGGCTTCCTGTTTCCGCATGGGCCGCGCCTGGTCGCCGCCGGCCGCGGCTTCCTGTTTCGCATCGTGCCGGAGCAGAGCGAGCATTTCCTCTCGCTCGCCGGTGCGACCATCCGCGCCGTGGCGCAGGGCGTGATCGGCGTCGCGATCGTCCAGGCGCTGCTCGCCGGCATCGGCTTCAAGCTCGCGTCCGTGCCGAGCGCCGGCCTTCTTGCCTTCATCGTGCTGCTGCTCTCGATCGTGCAGATCGGTGCTTTTCTGGTGCTGCTGCCGGTGATCATCTGGATCTGGACCGCCAAGGACGTCACCACCGCGCTGCTGCTCACCATGTTCTTCGTCCTGGTCGGCTTCATCGATACCATGCTGAAGCCGCTCGTCATGGGCCGTGGCCTGACCACCCCGACCATCGTGATCTTCGTCGGCGTGATCGGCGGTACGCTGGCCCACGGCATCGTCGGACTGTTCATTGGACCGATCATCCTCTCGGTGGCCTGGGAAATGATGATGGCCTGGATCAGGACCGAGGACCGGGCGGAGGCGGGGAAGGGGTGATCCCGCGCCCGCCGGCGTACGGTCTGCCCGCCATGCCGGACATCCCGCGGCCTGTGATCAAGGCGCGCCGCTAACTTGTCTGTTCGACTAGACAAGTTACCATTGGGTCGATTCTGTTTTCGACAGCGCAGCAATGGCAAAGTCTTCCAAGCTGGTTGCCGCCAGGCGCGGCAAGGTATTGTTGGTCAGACGCCGGTCGGACGGCCTGTGGATGTTTCCGGGCGGCCGAAAGCGTGCGCGCGAGTCGGAGAAGGACTGCCTGCGGCGGGAGATCAAGGAGGAACTGCCCAAGCTGAAGCTCGGCAGGATCAGCCTCTGGAAGGAAGTGAAGGCGAGGAACAAGCGCTCCGGCCGCAAGATGAGCGACGCGATCTTCATCGCCAAGTCCGCCAAGGGCAGGCTGGCGATCGGCGACAAGAAGGAGATCGACCGCGCCGCCTGGCACAAGCCCCGCGGCATCCGCCTGACGGCGACCTCGCGCTACATCCGCGACCGCCTGTTTCCGCGCAAGCGGCGGCGAAGCTGAGCCGCTAGTCCTCCCGCGCCGCCGATCGCGTCCGCCCGGCAAATCTCCTCGACTGCACCGCCTCCGGCTCGGGTGTGGCAAGCTTAGCGGCCTGGAGCTCCCGCATCTCCTTACGGGCCTGGCGCGCATTGCGCATCGCACGCTTGATGAAGGGATGTTGCGAGTCCTCGGCGAAGAACAGCACGACTTCGCAGCTCGGACATTGCCTGGAATAGCCGTCCTGCAACCGCCCGGCGCGATCGCGAAACACGTTCTTGCACCGCGTGCACTGAATCTGGACTGAACTCATGCGCGGATGACAATCACTTTGAAAATAGATCGTCAGCTGATCCGAAATATCTGAACAAAGCTTGAATGCCGTCGTGGCCGGATGCCTGCAGACATCGCGCGGCCGAGCGATCGGCTCGTCGCGGACGACGCCGGTTTGAACCGTCGGCCGGCCGTTATTGCTGGGCCGCCATCGTCTCCAGGCAATGGTTGAGAAAGGCGGTGCGGTCCCTCGGCAACACCTTCTCGAGATCGGCCTGCCGCGCGCATTCGCGCTGACGCAGCTGCTCGGCCCGGCGCTTCTCGGCGGCCTCGCGGTATTCGGGAGCGACCTTGGTGGGATCGACCAACGTCTGTGCGTGAGCGGGGACCGCCGCAAGCAGCGCGACGGCGCCGATGAAAATGAATGTTCTCAAATGAGCCTCCGTCAATGCGCGCATCTTAGCGCGCGGCGGGCGTGGGCTCAAAGCGGGCGATGCGGTAGCCCGCTCCGGCCTGGTCGGAGCGCCTCCGGGCAGGGTTTGTGAACCAGTTCACAAGCGCGCGGCGAAACCGCTGCTATGAAGACGTCATTGCTTGACTGATTCATTTCGAACGAAACGCCCCAGCGTGGCTCCAAGCGCTGGGGTTTTTTCGTGCCTCCATTCTCGCGGCCAAAAGCCAGATTGCCGGGATCGCACCGCCGCCTCGAGCGTTGCCGGGGAGAGGTGCGTTCGCAGGGCAAATCCCATATGCATGGCGGCGAGCTGCCGATTCGAGGATCGAGACGGCTCGCATTCAGTGTGCGGCGGTTTAAGAGCAGAAGCGGGTCCAAGTGAGGCTTTCCAGGAAGGCAAGGCTGGCCAAGAAGCCGCCGAAGAAGAGCAAAGGATCGCAGCGCGCCACGATCTCGTCTTCATCGCCCCTCGGCATGATGGCCCTTCATCTGCTGGCACAATGGAAGCAGTCCGGACGCAGCGGCATCGTCTTTCTCGCCGAGAGCGAGAATAGGGCGGAGCGGCTCGGCAGCGTCATTCACGCGCTCGACCCCGCCTGCGAGGTGCTGGTGTTTCCGCGTCTGAACACCTTGCCGTTCGATCAGCTGGAGCCCTCGCACGAGCTCGCGGGGCGCAGAGCCTCCGTGCTGAGGCGTCTTGCGAAATCCAAGAAGCCGGTGTTTCTCGTATCGACGGCGGAAGCGGTGATGGAGCGGATGCCGCCGCCGGCCAGCCTGTCGCGCCTCAGCCTGAGCTTGAAGGTGGGCGGCACGTTCTCCGAGCACGAGCTCGAGTCCCGCCTCCAATCCCTCGGTTACGATCTTGACGATGAGCCGGACTATCCGGGCGGGGCGCTGTTCCATGGCCAGACCTTCGAGATATTTCCCGCGGGCGCGCTGGGGCCGTTCCGGATCGAGCATTCGCAGCATACGATCAAGCGGATCGTGGCCTTCGACCCGCATGAGCACAGGATCATCTTCGAGACCAGGGAGCTGCTCGTCGATCCCATGTCGGAGCGGCTCGGCCTTGCCGGCAAAGACGGCAAGCGCGCGAGCCTGTTCGACTATTGCACGGGAGCCAAATGGATCGCCGATGCGGGCGTCCCGTCGCACGCCGACGGATGGCTCGATACGATCGAGGAGGCCGCGCCCCGCAGCGAGCGGCAGCGCGATTATCTCGGGCGGAGCGATTGGAAACGGCTTTCCAAGGGCATGAAGGTGTTGCCGCGCACGGCGCCGTTCCAGCCCGTCCCGGAATTTTCAAAGCTGACATCCTCGCGGAAGGCGTTGCGTGGCTTCGTCGAGGAGACGCGCCGGGCCGGGTCGCGGCTGATCCTCGTCGCCGCGCACGCGGACGATCTGCGCGTGATGGAGCGGATGAGCGGCGTCAAGGCGGAGCGCTGCGAGGACTGGGAGGAGGCGGCGCGCGGGCGGGGCGGCGAGATGGCGCTGCTCGCCGATCTCGATGCCGGCTTCGTCGTGCCGGCGAAGAAGCCTCTGGTCGTGGTGACGGCGTCCGACGTGCTCGGCAGCCGCGCGCATCATCCGCAGCCGATGGCGCGCCCCTGGAGCGCGGCCTTCGACCATGCCGATGCGCCGGAGCAGGGCACGGTGGTCGTTCATCTCCAGCGCGGCCTTGCCGTGCTCGACGGGCTGCAGACCGTCAACACCGGCGGCGGCGCGATGCGCGAGCTGATCCGCCTGAAGTTCGCCGGTGACAACGCGGTCCTGGTACCGCCGCCCGATCTCGCCTTGATGTGGCCTTACGCCGCCGAGCTCGGCAAGGTTTCGCTCGACAAGGCGGACGGCAGCACATGGTGGGCGCGCCGCAGCGAGGCCGAGCGCGAGATCCAGATCGCCGGCAAGGCGCTCGCCAAGCACATCAGCCAGCGCCGGCGGCGGCGCGGCGAGAAGCTGGTGCCGCCGGGATCGGCCTACGAGAAGTTCGTCGCGCGTTTTCCCTACTTCACGACCATCGACCAGGCCCAGGCGATCCGGGACGTGCTGGACGATCTCGCATCCGGCCATCCAATGGACCGGGTGATCTGCGGCGACGTCGGCTTCGGCAAGACCGAGGTCGCGCTGCGCGCCGCGGCCGCGGTGGTGCTGTCCGGCAAGCAGGTGGCGGTCGCGGTGCCGACGACGGTGCTGGCGCGCCAGCACGTCGCGACGTTCCAGAAGCGCTTTGCCCCGTTCGGCATCGAGGTTGGCAACCTCTCGCGCGCGACCTCGGGCGCGGAGTTGCGGGAGACCAGGGAAGGCCTGCGCAGCGGCCGGATCAAGGTCGTGATCGGCACGCAGGCGCTCACCGGCAAGGACGTCAGGTTCGACGATCTCGGCCTCGTCATCGTCGACGAGGAACAGCACTTTGGCGCGGCGGAGAAGGCCAAGCTCGCAAGCCTCGCCAGGAACGTCCATGTGCTGATGATGAGCGCGACACCGATCCCGCGCACGCTGGCCGCCGGCCTTGCCGGCTTCCGCGATCTCAGCGTGATCGCTTCGCCTCCGGTGCACCGGCTTCCGGTTGCAACGAGGATCGCGCCGCTGTCGGATGCGGCCATCGCCTCGGCGCTGCTGCGCGAGCAGCGCCGCCACGGCCAAAGCTTCCTGATCTGTCCACGCATCCAGGATCTCGATCCCATGCTGGCGCGGGTGAGAGCCGTGGCGCCGGATCTGCGCATCGTCTGCCTTCACGGCAGGTTGGCGGCGGACGAGATCGACGACCGCATGATGAGCTTCGTCGAAGGCCATGCCGACGTCCTGCTCGCGACCAACATCGTCGAGAGCGGCCTCGACATCCCCCGCGCCAACACCATCGTGGTGTGCTGGCCGGAAAAGTTCGGCCTTGCCCAGCTGCACCAGCTGCGCGGACGCGTCGGCCGCGGCGGCATCCGCGCCTTCGCGCATCTGCTGACCGAGACGGAGTCCGGACAATCCGAGAAGCGCCTCGCCGTGCTCGAGGAGTTCAGCCGGCCGGGCGCGGGCTTTGCCATCAGCGAGCGCGACCTCGATCTGCGAGGCGCGGGCGACTTGTTCTCGGAGCAGCAATCCGGCCACGTCCAGGTGTTCGGGCCGGTGCTCTACAGTCACCTGCTGAAAATGGCCTCGGAGAAGACCGACGAGCAGCAGGCTGCGCTGTGGGTGCCCGACCTCAACCTGCCGGTCGGGGACATGCTGCCCGAGAGCTATGTGCAGTCCGAGCCGGTGCGGCTCGAGCTCTATGCCCGCGCCGCACGATGCAACGACGAGGACGATCTCGACGACCTCGAGGAGGAAACCTCCCGCCGCTTCGGACCTTTGCCGAAAGTGGCCCGCGACTTCTTCGCCGCGGCGAAGCTCAGAATCGAGTGCAAGCGCAGAGGCATCATCCGCCTCGACGTCGGCCCTGAAGCTGCGGCCGCGACGTTCCTGCCCGGACGATTGCGCAAATCGCGGGGCAAGTCGCTGCAGCGGGATGGCGACCGCGTCGTTTATCACGCCAAGACGCAGGACGCGCCGTTCGAGCGGGTGGAGGAGCTGTTCGAGCTGCTGGACGAGGGGTGAGGGGCTCGCGCCTTCGTCAGCGCGGATAATTGCGAATTCGTGGCGGAAGCCCTGTTCCACCATTATAGTTAATTTGGGCGTGGCGAAGGAGATTGTCCGATGTCACATGCCATTCCTCCGGTCATTGCCGCGATTGTCGCAAGCTCGTGTCTGTTGGCTCTGGCGCAAGCAGGCGGCGCTAATGCCGGGCCCGCAGGAGCGGGCATGGGAACGGGGCCGGGTAGCGCTGGCGGCTCGGCACCGTCTGGAATGGGGACGAGTGCGGGCAATGCAGGTCCCTCAGCACCCCCCGGGATGGGGACGAAGGACACTGCGCCCGGCGGAGATCTGGGCGCCAACGGCGAGCCGACCAATCCGAACGTTCAGCCCGCCACGCCTGCCCGGGCGCGGGCGGCAGCTCAGGCCGCGAGAAATGCCGGGGTTGGTCACGCTCCAAATGGCCTGCCGATCGGTGCGATCGGGAGCGGCACCAGCAACGAGGATCAAAGGGCCAACGGTTCGGCGCCCTCCCAAAACAGATTCCGGCCAGCAACAAAGGCTCAGGGAAACGCCAGCGTCGGTTCAGATGGTCTGTCAGGGAGAGGGTCGAGCCTTTCGGACCAGGTCAGTCGGCCGCGAGCCGCACGGGCGGGAGACAAGGTGCTGGATGCCAAGGCGCAGGTCGAGCGACGAACGACTGTGTCGACCAAACGCGTTACGAGCACGATAGGGCCAGGTTTGATGAGGGGAGAGCGCATCAAAATGCGAAAACAACCCCATGCACAGTAGCTAAGTGCTTCTACCATAAGGCTCCGCTCTGCATCGGCGGAACGCGCCCAGTGGGGCTGGTGGCCCAGGATCGTGATCGAGTACAGCTGCTCTACGTCACGCCGCGTGTCTCGACGACGTCCCTCCGTTTGACCCGTCGGGCAAAACAGTGGCATGATGCCAACTTCGGAAAATCCGTTGCGAGGACGGCTGTTGGTCGGACGCGCGGCGAGGAGCTTGCATATCCGTAATCGGCCGGGGGCGCCAGCCTCGGCCGCTAACGTGGAATTAATTCAGAATGCTCACAATTTGAGGCAGTTGTGTAAGGGTGCTGCGTACAAGGACTCCTCGCGAGGACGTTCCAGGGGCGGCTGCCTGTTGCTCGCTCATTGGGGTCCATGCACGTGACCACGACATTCGAAACGGCAAGCTTTGCCGAAGAGCTCGACGCCGTCGCACTGGCCGACGCCGCGGCAGCGCAGCAATCCGAAACTCCCGAAGCCACGGAGCCGGTCAAGCGGTCCAGCCGCAAATCGATCACGGCCTTTGCGCTCTGTGCGCTGGCCATCAACGGCGCGGCGGCCGTGCTGCTGTCGCTGCGACAGAGCATCACGGACGAGCGGATCGATGTGAAGAAGATCTCCTCGCAGCTGTCGACCCTGATGGCAAAGGTCGATGCGCTGCAAAGCACGATGATGTCGGACGTCACGTCGTCCATTCGAAGGTCGAATGCCCGCTACGGATTTCCCGCGATGCGCAAGCGGGTGACGCGAGAGGTCCAGCCGCTGGGACCCGTGTCGGTGGGCGGCGCCCCCCTGACCGTGCCAGCCGCCACGCCGGATAGCTGAGGCGCGTAAAGCTATTTGCCAGCGAGCGACTGCATCGCTTCCAAGAGGCGTTCAAGCCCGAATGGTTTCTGGAGCATGATGCTGCCTGACACCGGACGCGGAGCGGCGTGCGTGTAGCCGGTGGCGTAGATCACCGGCAAGCGCGGGTTGGATTCCCTGCACTGGATAGCAACATCCCAGCCCGTCAGCGAACCTGCCAACCTGATGTCAGTGAACAACAGATCGGGCGCGGCTTCGGCACAAAGCTGAAGCGCAAGTTCACCGCTATCAGCTTCCATGACCTCGTGCCCGTGCGTCTCCAGGATGTCGACCACCACGTCCCGGATCAGGTCTTCGTCTTCGGCTACAAGAACCCGCAAGTCGTCCTCCAGTCGCGCTCTTCGTCCACGACGTGAGGACCCATGCGCAGAAAACGTCGTGCCGGTTGGTTGGGGCTGCCTCGCCAACTCGGCCGACGAGCCAGCCAGACTCAAGCTGGAACAGAGCCCTTTGTTCCTGCGTACCTGTTGAGCCACGCGGCTGGTTACGGTTCTGGTCGCGGCTTCAGCAACCCGCCCGCAGCTTAGCGATCGCCTGGGCCGGCGGAATGCAATCGTTCAGTTGCCGGGCCTTGGCCTCCAGCCGTATTCCTGATGCGAAATCGTGGCGGTGATGTCGGCCTCTTTGTCTGCCGAGAGGCGCCAGGCTGCCACTCCGAAGCACAGCGTCAAGATCAGCGCCGTCGCAAGCAGAAGCATCGAGACGAAATGGCTCACGCGCGTCACCAGCGGTTGGAAACTACAAGAGAGCGAACACGACATGCCGATTCGGAAAATACAGACGCGCTGACCTAAAGCCTGATTTCCACATCAAGTCACACAGGACCAAAGGCACTCACGATGCCGATCGTGATCGGGACCAGCGCGACGATTGTCCATAAAGCGGGCGAGCTGGAAGATAGACCGGCGAAAAAGATGAAGACACCGAAGCCCACGAGGGCCGCCGAGATGGCATAGGCGAGCGCTCTTTCCATCGTTCGATCCACGAGGAAACGGGATGGATTGCGCCTGTAGGACTCACCGCCGGTCGAAACGTTCCTGTGCTCATCTGGATCGGCGGTGCATCAGCATGTTTGGAGCTCCGCTCACCATGCCGACCACAACTGCAGCTCCGAGCTGGAGACACAAAATCACGTCTGCGCCAAAAAGAACGTACAGGCAATGTGCGAAAGCGAACGGAAGTGATTGCCGAATTTTCCTAGTCTTTGGTGGCTTTGGCCTTGCCCCAAAGGTCCAAGCACCTCCAGCGGCCCCGGCCTCCCCACCCCAAAAGCCCCCCACGGTCGGGGCCGTCATTGGCGCTATGCCCGATCTACGATCCCGCCCAAAGCCGGCGCGTCCAAGCGTTCGCGCATGGCCCTGAGTAAATTCGCATTGCACGACCTGCGACAGCCGCACAACGCTTTCCACAGGAACCGGCTGCTCGCGAGTGCATTTCCTCGATTGCAAAGTTTTCCCTGTTATCTCGGTCGGCTCGGGGTGATGGAGGGGGCGTACAATGGGCAGTTGCGATCATCGCACCGCTGTTCTGAAACAGCGTTTCGACAAGCTTGCTTCTGGGCTTTCCGAATTGAAGGATTTGCGCTCGCGCGTGATCGCGGCCGAGCAAATGCAAGAGAGGCATAGTCTCGAGGGCAAACCGCCCCCGGCAATTCACAAGGGTGGCAAGCCTAAATCGCGATCAGCAGAAACCGATCGGCCAAAGAGGCGCTAGGCGCGGCCCCGGTTCACGCTTCAGAAACAAGGGCCGCTGCTCTGGAGCAGCGGCCCCACCGGGTTACAATAAATCCGAGATGAAACTTGCCAGCCCCGGTAACGACATGGTTCGTCCCGGAAGGATGTTCCTGCATCAACAAATGTGAATCCAAGGGAACGGCCCCAGGCGTTCTGGGTCCCAAACGATACCGACCAGAATTGAATTTCCCGAGGTGGAGGGCAGAACCGGATTGGGACGAGAAACTAGTCTGTTCGCTTTGGACCGCTCACCTTCACGCTGGCGGCCTAGCCGGTTGGGAGAACCGTCACTGCCGGCGCGAACCGTTCTGAGAATGTTGCGGCCTTTGCATCCCGTGCCGCGGAAAGTGCGGCCGAAATAAACGTCGAACATCCGATGGTTGCCAGCGCAAGGAGAGCCGCACCGAAAATCAGGCTACGCATTCCACCCTCCCTCAACGGGCGTTACCATCACAGCATCGCATTGCATTGTTTCAGGTTCGCTTCGTTGGGCGCCTAAAATGGCTTCGTACACGCGGCCGTGAATGCGCTGAACCAGCATCGCGGAGGGTAAGGGGCCGGACGCCAAGGTGAGCGATGCGATCACGGAAGAGGTGAAATACTATTTCGAAGACGAGGACATATCTCACGTCTGCGCGAACATGAGCGAGATCCAGGTGCGGCGATTGCCGGTCCTCGACCGGAACAATCGTCTGGTCGGGATCGTACCGCTCAGCCATCTGGTGCGCCACTCGGCAGGAACGGCCAAGGCACTTCATGGAATCGCGCGGCCGAGCCACCAGCGCAACCAGAGCTTCGCATCGGCTTAGGCCGTAGCGCGCATGGGCAGCGTGGAGCGGCCGACGCGCACGAGCGCTGTGAACCGCATCAAGGTCAATGCGGCACGTTCAAGTCCCGCCACCAACACAACCAACAACGGCGGCGTGACGACCACCGGCTTGGTGATGGCGGACACGATCTTCCAATGGAAATGCCCCGAGTCTAGCGGATGAGAGCTCGTCCGCGCCGCTACTGGCAACGTGTTCGGGACGACCTATTGAGCGCTCGGCGGCCGGAGGCCACAGGCGAACCGTGACTGCTTGGCGTCAATTTGCTCGATGACGCACTGGTGGTACCTGATGTCAGCCTCGAGCACGTAGAGCTCGGCCCAGCATTTCAGCAAGAGTCCGATACCCGCGAGAAGAGCGAAGAACATCGCAAGGTTTTTTGATGTCTTGGCGCATTTCGCTGGACATTCCCAGTCGCTTCCCAAATGCAAATTTCTGGGAAGCAAAACGGAACATATCGGCTCTTAAGTCTCTGATTTTGCTGGTGAGCGCGCTGGGGCTCGAACCCAGGACCCCGTGATTAAAAGTCACGTGCTCTACCGGCTGAGCTACGCGCTCCCATGACCGCTGATGGCTTTTGACGCGGTCGCCATCGTGTTCGGACATTCGAGAAGCATGTCTTGCCGCTTCGCCAAATGCGTCGCGGGGAAAACCGGTTGTTTCCGGATCATGCCTTCGGCCCGGGCTGTGTAGGGGGACGGGACGCTGAGGTCAATAGTGCGGGTGGTTGCCGAAGATCGCGGCAGAGCGGGGATTTGCTCAGGGTCTCCGTCGCTTAAGACGAAAAGCTCAACCCGATTGGCGCCGTCATCCACGCTGAACTGCAGCGGTCGCCGGAAGAGTTCGGCCTTGCATGGTTCGAGACGCCCGCTTGGGCGGGCTCCTCACCATGAGGGTCTAACATCTCGCCGCGGGCTCGACCTCATCCTGAGGGCCCGCCGCAGGCGGGGGTCTCGAAGGATGCGCCGTGGGCGAAGGCGGCGTCAGTTCGTCTCCCGCCGGACCTCGGTCGGCACCGGCTGCGGCGCGCCCACCGGGGGCAGCGCGACTGGGCGGAGGCCGATCAGCTCGGCGGTCCGGATCGCGCTGTCGCGCCAGAACTGGAACGAGTTGATGCGGCTGAGCTCGAGGATGGCAATGGCGACGGCGGCGAGGAACGGCAGGCTCTGCAGCACCAAGACGCCGGCGAAGATGTAGATCTCGGTGATCCGGCTGAAGCTGTTGGAGGCGATCAGGACGCCGGCACCGACCAGGAGCAGGGTGCCGATCACGGCTTCCCAGAACGCCTGGAACTCGATCGACATCCGGGACAGGCCGCCCTTGGAGGTGCGGGCGAAGGCGATGTGCTCGGTGATCAGGCCCTGCGCCACCGCGCGCGATACCGTCCATTGCACGCTCATCGCCGCGATCATGGCACCCAGCATCTGGCCGGGCCTGATGGCGACGCGGGCGCGGTACATCCAGAGGAAGTGCACCAGCGAGACGATGAAGGCGCCGATGATCGGCAGCGTCAGGATCTTGTCGGGAATGGCGATGTCGGCGAAAGCGACGATCGGCACCCAGACGAGGTTGAGCAGCGCCACGACCACGCCGAGGCTTTCGGCGCCGAGCCAGTTCAGCCAGCCGAGACCGTATTCGCGCTTCTGGTCGGGCGTCAGCCGGCTCGCGCCGGGCAGGAAGCGGCGCCAGTGCTTCTTGACGATCTGCAGGCCGCCATAGGCCCAACGGTGCCGCTGCTTCTTGAAGGCCTCGTAAGTGTCCGGCAACAGGCCCGCGCCATAGCGGGTGTTGGTGTAGTGGGTGGTCCAGCCGAGCTCCTGGATCGCAAGGCCAAGATCGGAGTCCTCGCAGATCGTGTCGCTCGACCAGCCGCCGGCCATGTCCATCGCGGCGCGGCGGATCAGGCACATCGTGCCGTGCACGATGACGGCGTTGAGCTCGTTGCGCTGGACCATGCCGATGTCGAAGAAGCCGGCATATTCGCCGTTCATGATGTAGTGCATGATCGACAGGTCGCCGTCGCGATGCTCCTGCGGCGCCTGCACCAGGCCAACGCGCGGGTCGGCGAAGGCGGGCACGAGGTCCTTCAGCCAGTCGGGCTCGACGACATAATCGGCATCGAGGATGCCGATGATCTCGGCATCCGCCGCGGTGCGGTCCATCGCGATGCGCAGCGCGCCGGCCTTGAAGCCTTGCACCTTCTCGGCGTTGATGAACTTGAAGCGTTCACCGAGCGCGCGGCAATGGTCCTGGATCGGCTGCCAGAAGGCAGGGTCCGGCGTGTTGTTGATGATGACCACGCATTCGTAGTTCGGGTAGTTCAGCCGCGACAGCGCATCCAGCGTCTGCTTCAGCATCTCGACCGGCTCGAAATACGCCGGGATATGGATCGAGACCTTGGGGCAGTAATTCTCGGGCACGTTCTCGACCGGCTTGTCCTTGGTGATCAGGCGCTGCGGCGGCCGGCCGAAGGCGACCGCGGCGATCTCGTCGATGCGCGCCATCGCGATGAGGACCAGCGGAACAAGGAGGATCATGCCGAGCGTCAGCGCGAAGGCCGAGCCGAACAGGAAGTAGTGGCCGTTCCAATAGGCGAACACGGTCGCGGCCCAGGCGCCGACTCCGTTGGCGGTCGCCGACAGCAGGAAGGCCTGCCTGGCGGTCGCCTTTTCGATCCGCAGGATCGGCAGCGACAGCAGCACGCCGACCAGCAGCGCGATGCCCATCAGCTTCCAGTAGTCGGGGTTCTCGACCGGGCCGGTCCAGGCGAATTTCGGTTCGCTGCTGGCATTGAGGACGCCCCAATACGGGCCGACGCCGCCTTCGAAGAATTTCCAGGGCCGATCGATGGCTTCGACGATGTTGTAGTCCATGCCGAGCGCTTCGGCGCGGGTGACGAAGTTGCGCAAGGTCAGCGCCTGCTGGAACGGACCTGGGTCTGCGTTGCGCAAATTATAGCCTGCGCTCGGCCAGCCGAACTCGGCGATCACGATGCGCTTGCCCGGGAACTGATTGCGCAGGAGGTTGTAGCGGTCCACGGCCTGGTCGACGGCCTGATCCGAACGGAAGTTTTCCCAATAGGGCAGCACGTGCGCGGCGATGAAGTCGACGCTGGAGGCGAGGTCCGGAAAATCGCGCCAGATGTTCCAGATCTCGCCCGTCGTGACGGGAACGCGGACCGCGCTCTTGACCTTCTTGATCTTATCGATGAGGTCCTCGACCTTCTGCTCGCCGCGGAAGATCACCTCGTTGCCGACCACGATGCCGATCACGTTGCTGTTCTTGCGGGCGAGCTCGATGGCGGCCTTGATTTCCCGCTCGTTGCGATCCTCGTCCTTGTCGATCCACGCGCCGACGGTGACCTTGAGGCCGAACTCGGCGGCGATCGGCGGCACCAGCTCGCTGCCTTCCGTCGCGGTGTAGGACCGGATCGCTCGCGTGAGGGTCGAGAGCTTCTTCATGTCGGCGCGAATCTTGTCGGGGTCGACATTGAGGTCGACGACATGGCCCGGTTCGAACGGCGTATAGGACAGGCTCGGCAGCAGGCCCTTGAAATCCGGCGCAGGTTCCCTGTCGCGCAGGACTCCCCAGATGCCTGCATGGAGCGCAGACACGAGCAACAGAACGGCGGCGACAACGCGCATCGCGGCTAAACCAATAGGGGCTGAGGTGGCAGGGAAGCGGATCCGACCCCGAGATCCGACCGTGTCCGCGGCAAAGGAAGCATACCTCTGCCGCGCGGTTTCACAACTGTCATGGCCTCATGTCCTTATGAGGGCATGGCCTTTCGAACGACGCGCGGCAGTGCCAAGCGTCTCTATGGCCGACCGTTCCTGAACGGCAGCTGAAACGGGCGGCTGCTATTTCGCCGGGGTCGGGGACGGGCTTGCCGCAGGCGAGGGACTCGCGGCCGGCTGCGGCTGCGCATTGGCAGCTGGCGCTGCCGGCTGGGAGGCCGCCGCGGCCGCCGCCTGCTGCGGCTGGGCGGCCGGGTTGAGCCAGCACGCGTGCACACGGCTATCCAGGGTTTCGGCCACCTTGGGATCGATCTGGCCGCCGAACCGGGTCAGGCAGCGGAATGCCGCCTGGATGTGGCCGCCGGGGCAGCCGAAGCGGTCGTAGAGGTCGAGATGGCGGAACGCGGTATCGAGGTCGTCCCGCCACATCAGCCGCACCACGCGCCGGCCGAGCCAGACACATTCGGGATTGCCAGCCGGGCCGTTGATGACCTGGGCGGCCTCCGCGAATTCGTCGGTGCGACGCTGATTCTGGGCGGCGTCCTTGGCGGCATCGGCGGGCTGGGCGGCCGCCTTGCCCTGGTCGGCCGGGGCCGGCGTGCCGCTCTGGGCGAGGGCGCCGCCAACACCGATCAGAACGAGCAGGGAGGAGACGGCCAAGGTGGCGGCGAACTGCCGCAGGACCGCATTTCGTAACTCGAACACCCGTTGCCGCATGAATTCCCCAATGTATCCGCTGGCCGTCCGCGTCAGGAGGTCCGCGGACGCGCTAGCTGATGGCGTCCAAATGGGTCTCCAATGCGGCGGAAAAGTCTTTGGGAGTCCATGACCTGTATTTCGAATTTTGTCCAGCAAAGTCACGATGCTAGATCACGGTCGAACCGCCGCAGGTAAATTCCTTGGGGGCGCAACGGATCCGCCGGGCGTGCCCCCTTGGCAGACGGCGTGCGAGAAGGTAATCGACGGCCCTTCGCGGAGGACGGAACCGATTTCTCTTCGTACGCCACTGGCGCTTCTGCTCGTCTCACTGGGTGCGATCGCTGCCGTGTGGTGGTGGCTTGCCACGCCGATCACGCTCGCGCGCGCCCCGATCGATCCTGCCGACAAGGTTCAATGCGTCTCCTATGCGCCGTTCCGCGGCGAGCAGTCGCCGCTGGACGCATGGACCCAAATCGATGCCGACCAGATCGAGCAGGACCTGCGCCAGCTCAAGGAGATCACCGACTGCGTCCGCACCTATTCGATGGAGAACGGGCTCGACCAGGTGCCGGCGATCGCCGCCAAGGTCGGCGGACTGAAAGTGCTGCAGGGCATCTGGCTCTCCAGCAACCGCACCAAGAACTACGAGCAGGCCGGGCTCGCCATCCGCCTCATCAAGCAATTCCCCGACGTCATCACCGCCGTCATCGTCGGCAACGAGGTGCTGCTGCGCGGTGAGATGACGACGGCGGACCTCGTCTCCCTCATCCGCCTGGTGAAGACCCAGGTCAGCGTGCCCGTCACCTATGCCGATGTCTGGGAATATTGGCTGAAGAATCGCGAGGTCCATGACGCGGTCGATTTCGTCACGATCCATATCCTGCCTTACTGGGAGGATTTCCCCATCAAGGCGAAGTTCGCCGCCGCCCATGTCGAACAGATCCGCGAGCGCATGGCGGTGGCGTTTCCCGGCAAGGAGATCCTGATCGGCGAAACCGGCTGGCCGAGCCAGGGGCGCATGCGCGACGGCGCACTGCCCTCGCGCACCAACCAGGCGCGTGTCGTCTCGGAAATCCTGAGCCTTGCGAAGGCGCAGAAGTTCCGCGTCAACCTGATCGAATCCTACGACCAGCCGTGGAAGCGCAGGCTGGAAGGCACCGTCGGCGGCTATTGGGGCCTGTACGATTCGGTGCGCCGGAGCCTGAAATATCCGCCGGGCGAGCCGATCAGCAATTTCCCGTACTGGAAATGGTACATGGGCGCCGGCATGGGGCTTTCCGTGCTGGTGTTCGCGGTCGCGCTGATCACGTTGCGCCGCCGGCCGTGGACGCCGCGCTTGCCGGCCTGGCTCGGCGTCGGCATCTCGGCGACGACGGCCGGAATCCTGCTCGGGATCGGCGCCGACAAGATGTATTACGAGAGCTACGGGATCGGCGGCTGGCTGCTCTGGGGCGTATTGCTGCTGGCCGGCATCCTGTCGCCGATCTTCTGCGCGCAGGCGATGGTGATCGGCCGCAGCCTGCCGACCTTTCTCGACCTGCTCGGCCCGCGCGAGGGCCGGAAATGGTCGAAGCTCACCGCGGTGCTCGGCCTGACGCTGGCGATGACGGCGGTGATCGCTTCCGCCACCGCGCTCGGCTTCGTGTTCGACCCGCGCTACAAGGATTTTCCCTACGCCGCGCTGACGATGGCGGTGGTGCCGTTTGCGCTCTTGATGCTGAACCGGCCGCAGATCGGCCAGCGTCCGATCGCCGAAGCGGTGTTCGCGGGCGTGCTGGCGCTGTCGGCCGTGTACGTGCTGTTCAACGAAGGCCGCGACAATTGGCAGTCGCTGTGGACCTGCGCGATCTATCTGTTGTTCGCCCTCACGCTGTGGCGGGCGCGGGCCGCGCAAAGCCAAGAATGAGCAGGCCGATCGCAAGGCCCGAGAGCACGACATTGTAGAGCACGATGCCGAGGCCGGCGGCGATGAGGCCGACCGTGAGCAGCACGATCGAGGGCCGCATCAGGTTCAGCGTCGCAACCACCAGCGCCACGATGCCGAACACCGAATTCTTGAACAGCACGGTCGAGACCGACCGTGACTTGCAGACCAGGGTCTGAAGCCCGGCGTCGCAGGCGAGCGCGACCTGTGAAAACTCGATCGCGAGATAGCGCACGTAGAGCGCGCAGCCGACGGTGACGAATCCGACCACGAGCAGGAACTGCACCTGGTAGGGCGTGAGGCGGAAGGGCTTCTTTGTCATGGCGGCAATATGGTCGGGAAGGCGCGGCCAGGCAACAGGGCAGGGTAGGTTTCTGTTGATCCGGCGGGGACCTGGCACCGTCCGGGAACACGCGAGCATCCCGCTGGTTCTCAACATGTGTTGCCAAACGCATTGCCGTCCGAGGAGTGAGGCATGGACAAGCCGACGCAGGAGCAGCTGAGCGAGCTCAAAAGGCTGAGCAAGGAGGCGCGGGTTGAGGATTGGTCGGAAATCGTCCAGTCCAAGGACGAGGCGGAGATGCGCATCCGCGACTTGAAAGAAAAGGCGCGCATGGAATAGGTCACCGCCTGCACCAAGGCGATCAAGGGCGATCAACCGCGACCTTGCGTGTTCCGGCTCTGCTCCGCCAGCCGGCGCTCGTATTTTTCAGCCAAGGCGAGCAGTCGCTTCCTGATGTGGGGATCGGCCCGCTCAGCCAGTTCGCGGATCAACGCGAGTTGCTCCCGCAGAAAGTTCGCGTCGGTCATCTCCGCTCCGAATCGAATTCGCCGCGGATAGTGCCTGCTTACGCGAACCTCTTCCGTATCATTTGGTATGTTCCGCAAGCCGATATCGGTCAATACGCCGGCAACAACGCAAGCGGCTTCGAGCGGACGGATCGGCCTATCGCCTGAAGAACGACGACAGCGTCGAGGTCGCCGACGCAGTCTCCGGCTTGGTCGGCGCCGGCTGCGCTGCAGGCGGGGGCGCGGGCTCCTCGCGCTTGGACCGTTTCGACGAAGTGCTGCGGCGACGCTGCGGCTTCTCGGGCTTTGCGTTCGGCGCGGGCGCGGTTTCGGCTTGCGGCGCGGCGTCCTGGCTCTTCTCGGCGCTCTTGTCCTGGCCCCTGTCTTGAACCCTCTCTTGAACCTTCTCCTGGGACTTCTCTTGTGCCTTGTCCGGCGTCTTGTCGGAGCCGCGCATCGACAGGCGCTGGCCGTCGAACACGGTGGTCTCGCAGTGACGGTCGCTCTCGGCGAGGCTCGCGCAGAATTTTGCGGCGGCGGCGGCATTAACCAGGGGGCCCGCGCCCAGGCGGAGCTGCATGCCGAGGCCGGTGTTGCCTTCCTTGATCATGATGATCGGCCGCAGCGCCGCGATCTCCGGGTTGGACTTGGTCACGCCGCGCCAGAGCGCGCGCAGGCCGTCGATCGAATTGGCGCCGCCGAGATCGATCGCAAAGCGCGTCTGCTGAACGGCGATGGCAGGGGATTCGCTCTCGGCTGTATCAGGCGGCTTTGCTGCCGCCACGATTTCGGCCGCGGCGGGTGTCGGCTCGGCCTTCTTCTCGGCGGCCTTCTCTGCCGCTTCGGGTTGAATCAGCTTCGATGCGGCCGGATCCGGCGGCGCCATGAGCGACTTGGAGGGCACCAGCGGAATGCTCGGCAACGCCGAAGTCATGGCCGGATTCTGTTGCACGAGCGAGGCAGCGGCCGCGGTCTGCGGCGGCGGGCTCGGCGGCTCCTTCAACGTTTCCTTCTGAGCATCCTTCTGCGTATCCTTGGCGGCTTCGCCGCGCGGCTTCTCGCTCGTCGCCGTCGAGGCGACCGGCGCGATGCTGGGCGCTGCGGCCGCTGGTGCTACGTCCTGCGGCTTCGGGCCCGACGGCGGCGTGGCGGCTTGCTTTGCAATGGCGCCGGTGACGGAATCGAGCCCTTGCTCCAGCACGGTGACGCGCGAATACAGCCGGTCGCGGTCGCTGTTCAGCGTCTCGATCGCGGCGGCGAGCCGGCGCGCTTCGTTCTGGCTCTCCTTGCTCAGCTGCTGCAGCCGGTCGGCCTGGCGCGCGAGATCCGCGGACGCAACCTGATCGCGCCGCCAGCCGAGCTGGGCCTGGTTGGCCATCACGGCAATGACGACGGCGCCGACAGCCGCGACGCCCCACGAGCCCAGCCGCCACATCATGCTCCGGTCGAAGGCGCTTTCCTCGGCCAAAAGTCCGGAGAACAGCCCGCCGGTCTCCTTGGTGGAGAAGGCATCCGCCAGTGGGTCGGAATCCTTTGCCATGAATATTAAGCGCCCAGCCCCGTCCGGCTTCCCCGAATCAATCAGGGAACATTAACAGGAAAAGCGCGCCGCACTTGAATTCCGGGCGTTTGCGGGGGTAGCAAGGCGATGGCTTCCGAGGGCCTTGCGGCCTGTCCGCGCCAATTTGATTCGGCCATAGCTGTCAGGATTTCGATGACTGCCCGTTCCAGCCTTACGATCGTGCTCGCCGCCGGCGAAGGCACGCGCATGCGATCGAGCCTGCCGAAGGTGCTGCATCCGGTCGCTCACCAGAGTCTGCTCGCCCACGTGCTCGCCGCCGCCCCCAAGGGAACCGGCACCTCGCTTGCGGTCGTGATCGGCCCCGATCACCAGGCAGTCGCGGATGAGGCCAAGCGTATCCGTCCCGACGCGCTCACTTTCGTGCAAGCCGAGCGGCTCGGCACTGCGCATGCGGTGCTGGCGGCGCGTGAGGCGATCGCGCGCGGCGCCGACGATCTCCTGGTCGCGTTCGGCGATACGCCGCTGATCTCGGCCGAGACCTTTGCGCGGCTGCGCGCGCCGCTCGCCCGCGGCGCCGCGATTGCCGCGCTCGGCTTTCGCGCCGCCGATCCGACCGGCTACGGCCGCTTCATCGTCGAGGGCGGCCGCCTGGTTGCGATCCGCGAGCAGGCCGACGCCAGCGCGGACGAGCGCAAGATCGATTTGTGCAATGCCGGCGTGATGGCGATCGACGGCCGCCGTGCGCTCGACATTCTCGGGCAGATCGGCAATGCCAATTCCAAGAGCGAATATTATCTGACGGATGCGGTCGAAATCGTCCGCAGGCAGGGATGGGAGTCGGTGGTGATCGAGACCAGCGAGGACGAGGTGCGCGGCATCAACACCAAGGCGCAACTCGCGGAAGCGGAAAGCGTGATGCAGGCGCGCTTGCGCAAGGCGGCGATGGAGGCCGGCGTCACGCTGATCGCGCCGGAGACGGTGTATCTGTCCGCAGACACCGTGTTCGGCAAGGACGTGACGATCGAGCCGTTCGTGGTGATCGGCCCCGGCGTGTCGATCGCGGACGGCACGGTGATCCACTCCTTCTCGCATATCGTCGAGACCACGCTCGGCAAAAACGTCTCGATCGGCCCCTATGCGCGGCTGCGACCCGGCACCTCGCTCGGCGACGGCGCGCGCATCGGCAATTTCGTGGAGACCAAGGCGGCGACGCTGGAGGCCGGCGTCAAGGTCAACCATCTCTCTTATATCGGCGACGCCAATGTCGGCGCCAATTCCAACATCGGCGCCGGCACGATCACCTGCAACTACGACGGCTTCAAGAAGCACAAGACGGTGATCGGGCAGGGTGCCTTCGTCGGCACCAACTCCTCGCTGGTCGCCCCGGTGACGATCGGCAAGGGCGCCTATATCGGCTCGGGCTCGGTGATCACGAAGGACGTACCCGACGACGCGATGGCGCTTGAGCGCAATCAGCAGACCATCCGGGAAGGTGGCGCGGCGCGCTATCGCGAGATGAAGACCGGCGGCAAGAAGCTGGAGACGTGAGCGGCGCTATTCGTCGTCGGCGAATTCGGAGAAGATCGCGCGGGTCAGGCGCCAGCCGCGCGGCTTGGCGCGCTTCACCGGCTCGCCTTCGGGATGCTTGATGAAGAGGGGCTTGTTTTCTTTGCCGCGGAGCGGCGGCGGCCAATGCGCAAGGTGCGTGCCCGTGGTCTCGCTGGCGTGCAGATACATCGACGACAGACCCTTGCGGTCGGACGAGCCTTTCATGACCTTGTTCTCCTGGCCGGAATCGTTGGCCAAAAGTGTTGACAACGAGTTAACGCGCGCGGTTTAAGGCCGGCTAATTCGACGCAGGCGAAGCAGAAGTGCGGTCCGGTGCTGTCTCAATCAGCAATAATTATTGAGTATCTGGTTCCCTGGGATTTTCGCTAAAAACCGAGCGCGTCGTTTAGGCGATTTTTCGACGATTTGGGGGATAGTGATCCGCATGTGCGGGATTGTCGGCATTCTCGGGCGCGATCCGGTTGCAGAGCAATTGGTGGATTCGCTCAAACGTCTCGAATATCGCGGCTACGATTCCGCGGGCGTCGCCACGCTCGAAGGCAAGCACCTGGAGCGCCGCCGCGCCGAGGGCAAGCTGAAGAATCTGGAGAAGCGGCTCGAGGCCGAGCCGCTTCTGGGCACCACCGGCATCGGTCACACCCGCTGGGCCACGCACGGCAAGCCGACCGTCAACAACGCCCATCCGCATGCGACCGAGCGCGTCGCCGTGGTCCACAACGGCATCATCGAGAATTTCCGCGAGCTGCGCGAGGAGCTCGAGGCGAAGGGCACGGTGTTCCACACCGAGACCGACACCGAGATCGTGCTGCATCTCGTCGACGATTTGCTCACGTGCGGCAACAAGCCCGTGGAAGCGGTGAAGCTGACGCTGGCGCGCCTGCGCGGCGCCTTCGCGCTCGGCTTCATCTTCGCCGGCGACAACGACCTCATGATCGGCGCCCGCAACGGCCCGCCGCTGGCGATCGGCTACGGCGACGGCGAGATGTATCTCGGCTCGGACGCCATCGCGCTCGGCCCGTTCACCGACACGATCAGCTATCTCGAGGACGGCGACTGGGTGGTGCTGACCCGCAAGAGCGCCACGATCTTCGACAAGGACGGCAACGCCGTCCAGCGCGACAAGATCAGGCACGCTGCCTCGACCTCGCTGGTCGACAAGGCCAATTACCGTCACTTCATGGCCAAGGAGATCCACGAGCAGCCGGAAGTGGTCGGCCACACGCTGGCGCGCTACGTCGACATGGCGACCGAGCGCGTCGCGCTGCCGGTCGAGCTGCCGTTCGACTTCAAGACCATCCAGCGCATCAACATCACCGCTTGCGGCACCGCGAGCTATGCCGGGTTCGTCGCCAAATACTGGTTCGAGCGCTTTGCGCGCCTGCCGGTCGAGGTCGATGTCGCCTCCGAATTCCGTTACCGCGAGGCGCCCTTGCGCAAGGGTGATCTCGCCGTCTTCATCTCGCAATCGGGCGAGACCGCCGACACGCTGGCGGCGCTGCGCTATGCCAAGGCCGAGGGCGTGCACACGATCGCGGTCGTCAACGTGCCGACCTCGACGATCGCGCGCGAGAGCGAGACGGTGCTGCAGACGCTGGCGGGACCCGAGATCGGCGTCGCCTCGACCAAGGCGTTCACGTGCCAGCTCATGGTGCTGGCAAACCTCGCGATCGCGGCCGGCAAGGCGCGCGGCGAATTGTCGGACGAGGACGAGACCAAGCTCGTCCACGGGCTGGTCGAGGTTCCGCGCCTGATGGCCGATGCGCTCACGAGCGAGCTCCAGATTGAGAAGCTGGCGCACCGGATCGCCAAGTCGCGCGACGTGCTCTATCTCGGCCGCGGCACCAGCTTCCCGCTGGCGCTCGAAGGCGCGCTCAAGCTGAAGGAGATCTCCTACATCCACGCCGAGGGCTATGCCGCCGGCGAGCTCAAGCACGGGCCGATCGCGCTGATCGACGAGACCATGCCGGTCGTCGTCATCGCGCCACATGATCGCGTGTTCGAGAAGACCGTCTCCAACATGCAGGAGGTCGCCGCGCGCGGCGGCAACATCATCCTGATGACCGACGCCAAGGGCGCGGCAGAGGCGACCGTCGAGTCCCTGGTCACCATCGTTATGCCCGATATGGCGGCAGCCTTCACGCCGATGGTCTATGCCGTCCCCGTGCAGCTGCTCGCCTATCACACGGCCGTCGTGATGGGGACCGATGTCGATCAGCCGCGCAATCTCGCGAAATCGGTGACCGTGGAATAGGCAATAGGGATATCGGTCGGCTGCAGTCTTCCAAAACCTGCTAGAAGACCCTAGCTTGTTTGTAGCGACCGACCTGGAACCCGAATGACCCCCCGCGACGACGCGCCTGCGCCACTTGATCCCGTTCCGGAACCGCATACCGGCCTGATGGGCCGTTTTCGCAATTATTTCCTGACCGGCCTCGTGGTGACGGGGCCGATCGCGATCACCCTCTATCTGGTCTGGTGGTTCGTCACCTGGGTCGACGGCGTGGTACGGCCGTTCGTGCCGCTGGCCTATCGGCCGGAAACCTATCTTCCTTATGGCGTTCCCGGCTGGGGATTGATTGTCGCATTCTTCACGCTGACGCTGGTCGGCTTCCTCGCGGCCAATCTGATCGGCCGCACGCTGGTCGATGTCGGCGAAACCTTTCTCGGCCGGATCCCGGCGGTGCGCGCGATCTATCGCGGCCTGAAGCAGGTGTTCGAGACGCTGTTCTCGGGCAAGGGCTCGAGCTTCCGCAAAGTCGGCCTGGTCGAATTTCCTTCGCCGGGCATGTGGTCGATCGTGCTGATCTCGCAATCGCCGAACGAGGACATCTCACGCAGCCTGCCGGGGCAGGAGGAGCATGTCTCGGTGTTCCTGCCGTGTTCGCCGAACCCGACCACCGGCTTCTTCTTCTATGTCCCCAAGAGCAAGATCATCGAAGTCGATCTCACCGCCGAGGACGCCGCGACGCTGATCATGTCGGCCGGCGTCGTGCAGCCGGGCTCGACGCCCGATCCGAAGAAAGCGGCCGCGCTTGCGGGCATGGCGAATGCCGCGCGTATTGCCAATGCCTCCACGCTCCGGCCCGAGCCTGCGAAGGCGGAGTAGGGCCATTCCGTCGCGGGATGGCCCGCGTTCACGCGGGCGCATTCGTCCTCTGCTAGTCTCACGTCGAGCCGAGCGCCTCGCTCGCGTTCGAGCTGGAGTGCACGATGTCCAAAACCATTGCGATTCTCGCCCCTGGCGCCATGGGCAGCGCTGTCGCCCGCCGTCTCAACGAACATGGTGCGCGCGTGCTGACGTCCTTGAAGGGGCGCAGCGAGGCGACGCTGAAACGCGCGGCAGACGCCGGCATGGTCGGCGCCGAGGACGAGGCGATCGCGGACGCCGACATCATCCTCTCGATCGTGCCGCCGGGTGAAGCCGTCGCGCTGGCCGAACGGCTGGCGTCGCTGATCGTCAGGCGCGAGAAGAAGCCGGTGGTCGTCGACTGCAACGCGGTGAATGTCGATACCGTGCAAAGGATCGAGGAGATCATCGGCTCGGCGCAGGCGCCGTTCGTCGATGCCGGCATCATCGGCTTTCCGCCGCAGCGAGGGGGCAAGAGCCCGGCCTTCTACATGTCGGGTGAGCACGCCAAGGACGTCGCCGTCCTGAAGGATCTCGGCCTCGACGTGCGGATCGTCGAAGGCCCGGTCGGCGCGGCGTCGGCGTTGAAAATGTCCTATGCCGGCATCGTCAAGGGCCTTGCCGGCATCGGCTCGGCGATGGTGATCGCGGCCACGAAAGCGGGCGCGGCCGATGCGCTCCGCGACGAACTCGCGCTCAGCCAGCCCGCGATTTTGGCCCGGCTCGAAGTCGCGCTGCCCGACATGATCCCGAAGGCCTATCGCTGGGTCGCCGAGATGCGGGAGATTTCCGGCTTCCTCGGACCCGATCATCCGGCCAGCCAGATCTACGAGGGCTTCGCGAGGTGGTTCGAGCACCTGGCGGAGGATGCGAAGGGGGAGGCGGCCGACGTTGCGTTGATGAAGGCCTTCGCGGCGAGCATCGCGCGCAAGCAGACCCTGGGGCGCCTGCTCTGATGCTGCCATGTCCTGGCAGCATGGCGTAGTATGCCTCGCCCGAGGCTCGCTTATGTCCCGCTCGCAACGACTGCTCGACCTGATTCAGGTGCTGCGCCGGCATCGACGGCCGGTCGCGGGCGCCGCGCTCGCCGACGAGCTCGGCGTGTCGCTCCGCACGCTCTACCGCGACATCGAGACCTTGAAGGCGCAAGGGGCGCACATCGACGGCGAGGCCGGCGTCGGCTACGTGCTGCGGCCCGGCTTCATGCTGCCGCCGCTGATGTTCAGCGAGGAGGAGATCGAGGCGCTGGTGCTCGGCTCACGATGGGTGGCGGAACGCGCCGATCAGCCACTCGGCGATGCCGCGCGCAACGCACTCGCCAAGATCGGCGCGGTGCTTCCGGACGACTTGCGCACGAGCCTTGATGCGTCGAGCCTGCTGATCGGCCCGGGCGAAGCGCTCGCGGCGGGTGATACCGAGCTCGCATCGATCCGCGACGCGATCCGTGCCGAGCGCAAGATGCAGATTGCTTATGCCGACGGCAAGGGAAGTCCATCGCGGCGCACAATCTGGCCGTTCGCTCTCGCCTTTTTCGATCGCGTGCGCGTCGTCGTCGCCTGGTGCGAGCTTCGAGACGGCTACCGGCACTTCCGGACGGACCGCATCACGGCGTTGAAATCGACGGCTAAACGCTATCCACGACGGCGCGCCGCGCTGTTGAAGGAATGGCGCGCTCTGGAGGGCGTGCCGGAGCAGTGATTGGCGTCGACGCTGCTGACATAAACTGACAGCATGCCGAGCTATAGGTTTCTGCGTCGCGCTCACGTCACCGAGCGCCGAACGAGGGGACCTCACATGCCAGACTTCAGCTTCCTGTTGCTCCATGTCGAAAGCCCGGCGGCAAGCGCCAAGTTCTACAACGAGTTGCTGGGTATCCCGATCATCGAGCAGTCGCCGACCTTCGCCATGCTGCCGTTGCGGGACGGCGTAATGCTCGGCTTGTGGTCGCGCGCCACCGCCGAACCGAATACCGCCGGACAGCCCGGCGGCAGCGAAGTGGCGTTTACGGTGAGCGATGCGGCCGCCGTGGAGGAGACACACACGGCCTGGAAAATGCGCGGACTTGCCATTGCCCAGGTGCCGACCCGGATGGACTTCGGCACGAACTTCGTCGCGCTCGATCCTGATGGTCACCGCTTGCGCGTGTTCGCGCCGGAGGCTGCATGAGCCCGCGGAGCTGGCATGCTTGGTCTATCCCGCCCCAATCAGCGGAATGGCCTCATCCCGCTCGTAGAGATACAGCAGGCAGCGCAGCGCCTCGCCGCGCTCGCCTTTCAGCTTCGGATCCTCCTTGAGGATCCGCAGCGCCTCGTCTCTGGCTTGAGCGATGAGCTGGCCGTGCACCACCGGGCGCGCGATGCGGTAGCCGGGCAGGCCGCTCTGGCGCACGCCCAGCACGTCGCCTTCGCCACGTAGCTTCAGGTCCTCCTCGGCGATGCGGAAGCCGTCCGTGGTCTCGCGGATCACTTTCAGCCGCGCCTTCGACATCTCGCCGAGCGGCTCGCCATAGAGCAGAATGCAGGTCGACGCGTCCGAGCCGCGTCCGATGCGGCCGCGCAGCTGGTGCAGCTGGGCAAGGCCGAAGCGTTCGGCGTTCTCGATCACCATGATGGTCGCGGCCGGCACGTCGACGCCGACCTCGACCACGGTGGTGGCGACCAGGAGGCCGATCTCGTGCGCCGCGAACTGGGCCATCACGCGGTCCTTCTCGGTGCCCTTCATCTGGCCGTGGACGAGGCCGACGCGGTCGCTGAAACGCTTTTGCAGGGTCTCGAAACGCTTGGTCGCATTGGTGAGATGCTCGGTGCCTTCCGCCTCGGATTCCTCGACCAGCGGGCAGATCCAGTAGACCAGCTTGCCAGCTTCGAGCGCGCGGCCGACGCCGTCCATGACCTCGCTGATGCGGCTCATCGGCACGGCGCGGGTATCGATCGGCTGGCGGCCGGCCGGCTTTTCGCGCAGCTCGGAGATGTCCATGTCGCCGAAATAGGTCAGCACCAGCGTGCGCGGGATCGGGGTGGCGCTCAGCACCAGCACGTCGACGGCCTCGCCCTTGGACGTCAGCGCGAGCCGTTCGCGCACGCCGAACCGGTGCTGTTCGTCGACGACGGCGAGCGCGAGGTCGCGGAAGATCACATCGTCCTGGATCAGTGCATGGGTTCCGACGAGGAGATCGATCTCGCCCGCGGCGAGCTGGCTTATGAGCTCGCGCCGCTCTTTTCCCTTCTCGCGGCCGGTGAGGATCGCGACCCGCATCCCCGCGCGCTCGGCGAGGGGGGCGATGGTCTTGATGTGCTGGCGCGCCAGGATCTCGGTCGGGGCCATCAGCGCGGCCTGCTTGCCGACTTCCGCCACTGCGGCGGCCGCGAGCAGCGCCACCACGGTCTTGCCGGAGCCGACGTCACCCTGCAGCAGGCGCAGCATGCGCACCGGCTGCTTGAGATCTTCGGCAACCGCCGCCGCAGCGTTGCGCTGTGACGGCGTCAGCGCGTAAGGCAGGGCGTCGATGATCTTGTTGCGCAGATGTCCGTCGCCGGCATTGCGCACGCCGGCGGGGCGGCGCAGCTGTGCGCGGATCAGGGCGAGCGCGAGCTGGCCGGCCAAGAGTTCGTCGAAGGCGAGGCGCGACCAGAACGGCCGGTCGGGCAGGATGTCGGTCAGCTCGACCGGCTGGTGCACGCGGTTGAGCGCTTCCGCAATCGGCGGGAAGTTGCAGCGGCGCAGCACCTCCGGGCTGAGCCATTCCGGCAGCGTGGGAAGCTTCAGCAGCGCCTGCGCGATCGCGCGGCGGAGCGAGCCGAGCGCGAGCCCTTCCGTCAGCGGATAGACCGGGTCGATTCCCGACAGCTTCGAGATCGCCTCCTCGTCGAGCACGCGATCGGGATGCACGATCTGCGGGATGCCGTCGTACATCTGCAGCGTGCCGGAGACGTAGCGCTTCGCGCCCATCGGCAGCAGCTTCTCGACATAGCCCGGCTTGGCGCGGAAGAAGGTCAGCACCACGTCGCCGGTATCGTCGCTCGCATAGACCAGATACGGCGCGCGCGCGTTGCGCGGCGGCGGTGGGCGATGGCGATCGACGGTGACCTCCAGCGTCACCACGGTTCCCTGGGCCGCGTCGCGGATCTTCGGCCGGGCGCGGCGGTCGATGACCTGGCTCGGCAGATGCAAGAGCAGATCGACCAGCCGCGGCGTCTCGCTGCGGCCGAGCAGGTACTGCAGCAGCTTGTCCTGCTTCGGACCGACGCCGGACAGGCTGGTCACGGGAGCAAACAGCGGATTAAGCAGGCTGGGGCGCATTCTCGCAACATTCGTCATGCGCGGGCTTGCCGTCTTCGCTAGGCTTCGCCGGCCCGAAATCGAAAGCCCGGCGAAGCCTTTGGCGGAGCAGGGACCCGCGCATCCATCTTTTCAAGGACGATGGATTGCCGGGTCAAGCCCGGCAATGACGGTCCCCAAACAAATGCAATAACAAAGGGCTGACACTGGGGGTCCGAGTGGCTATATCACCCCCGCCCGGCACGTCCGGGCTTTCTGCGTTTGACTGGATTTGAGGCATGACGGGAACGACACGATCGAGCGGCGGGCTGGATGAGCGCCGCAAGCGGCTTCTGTTCCGCTGCTGGCACCGCGGCACGCGCGAGATGGACCTGATCCTCGGCCGCTTCGCCGATGCCGAGATTGGCAATCTCTCCGACGCCGAGCTCGGCGAGCTCGAGCGCCTGCTCGAGGTCAACGATCCCGATCTCTATGCCGCCATGACCGGCGACAAGGTGCTGCCGGCCGATGTCACCGGCGCGCTGTTTGCCCGCATCAAGGCGTTTCCGATCGCGGACGGCAACGCATGAAGCAGGGGATGAAATCGCCGGCCGAGCTGCTCGCGCCCGGCCGCGCGCTGACGCTTGCCAATGTCGCGGAAGGTGCCGAAGGCCTCGTCGTCTCCGATCTCGCCCGTGCCATCGCGGCGCGGCCGAAGAAGCCGGCGGTCAGCCTTGCCGTGGTCTGCCGCGATGGCGGGCGCATGCAGCAGCTCGAGCGCGGCTTGCGGTTCTTCGCGCCCGATCTGCCGGTCCTGACCTTTCCAGCCTGGGATTGCCAACCCTACGACCGCGTCTCGCCACATGGCGGAATTCTCGCGCAGCGCCTGACCACGCTGGCGCGGCTGGCCTCGCTCACCGGCAGCGACAAGCCGCTGATCGTGCTGACCACGGTGAACGCGGTGGTGCAGCGCGTGCCCGCGCGCGAGCTGGTCGCCGCGCAGGCGCTGTCGGTCGCGCCCGGCAATGTCGTGCCGATGGACACCGTCGTGGCCTGGCTCGAGCACAACGGCTACAACCGTTCCTCCACCGTGCGCGAGCCCGGCGAATATGCCGTGCGCGGCGGTATTCTGGATTTGTTTCCCGCCGGCCTCGAGCAGCCGGTGCGGTTCGATTTCTTCGGCGACAGCCTTGAATCGATCCGTTCCTTCGACGCCGAAACCCAGCGCACGCTGCTCGACATGCGTTCGCTCGATCTCGTGCCGGTCTCCGAATTCCAGCTCGTCACCGACACCATCCGCAGATTCCGCATGGGCTATGTCGCCGAGTTCGGCGCGCCAGAGCGTGACGATGCGCTGTACGAGGCCGTCAGCGAAGGCCGCCGCCATCCCGGCATGGAGCACTGGCTGCCGCTGTTCCAGGACCGGATGGACACGCTGTTCGATTACCTGCAAGGCGCTGCGATCGCGATCGAGCCGCAGGCCGAGGACGCCGTGCGCGAGCGCTTCAAGCAGATCCTCGATTATTACGAGGCGAGGCGCGAGGCGATGGAGCATCCCGGCGGCGGCGCGATCTACAAGCCGCTGCCGCCTGACCGACTGTATCTGACCGAGGAGGAATGGACCAAGCGCCTCGGCGAGATCCCGCTGGCGCGGTTGACGCCGTTTTCGGTACCGACCGACGGGACGAGCGTCCTCGATGCCGGCGCACGCAAGGGCCGGGATTTCGCGCCGGAGCGCAACGACAGCAATGTCAACGTGTTCGAATCCGTCGTCAGCCACGTCATGGCGCTGCAGGCGCAGCGCAAGAAGGTCGTGATCGCGCTGTGGACGGAGGGCTCGCGCGATCGCATGAATTCGATGCTGCGCGACCACAAGCTCGCCCACACCACCAGCGTCAACTCCTGGCGGACGGTGCAGGCGACGCCGCGCAACGAGACCATGCTCGCCGTGCTCGGCCTCGAAAGCGGTTTCGAGACCGACGAGATCGCCGTCATCAGCGAGCAGGACATCCTCGGCGACCGCCTGGTACGGCCGCGCAAGGCCAGCCGCAAGCTCGACAATTTCATCTCGGAGGTGACGAGCCTCACGGCCGGCGACATCGTCGTCCACGTCGATCACGGCATCGGTCGCTTCATCGGCTTGCAGACGCTGGACGTCGCCGGCGCACCGCATGACTGTCTCGAGCTGCATTATGCCGCCGAAACGAAACTGTTCCTGCCGGTCGAGAACATCGAGCTGCTGTCGCGCTACGGCTCGGACCAGACCAGTGTCGAGCTGGATCGCCTGGGAGGAAGCGGCTGGCAGACCCGAAAAGCAAAACTGAAGAACCGCATCCGCGAGATCGCGGGCGAGCTGATCAAGATCGCGGCCGAGCGCATGCTGCACGAGGCGCCGAAGCTGCCGGTGCAGCAGGGCCTCTATGACGAGTTCTGCGCGCGCTTCCCCTATGACGAGACCGAGGACCAGCTGGGCGCGATCGAGTCCACGCTGAAGGATCTCGAAAAGGGCCGCCCGATGGATCGCCTGATCTGCGGCGACGTCGGCTTCGGCAAGACCGAGGTGGCGCTGCGCGCCGCCTTCGCGGTTGCGCTCGACGGCAAGCAGGTCGCGGTCGTGGTGCCGACCACGCTGCTGGCGCGCCAGCACTACCGAACCTTCTCCGAGCGCTTCAAGGGTTTCCCCGTGAATGTCGCGCAGGCCTCGCGCCTGATCCCTACAAAGCAGCTCAACGAGGTCAAGAAGGGCATCGCCGACGGCTCGGTCGACATCGTCGTCGGCACGCATGCGCTGCTCGGCAAGACCATCAAGTTCCGTGACCTTGGCCTGCTCATCGTCGACGAGGAGCAGCATTTCGGCGTCAGCCACAAGGAGCGGCTGAAGGCGCTGCGCGCCGAGGTGCACGTGCTGACGCTGTCGGCGACGCCGATTCCGCGCACGCTGCAGCTTGCGCTCACCGGAGTCCGCGAGCTCTCGATCATCGCCTCGCCCCCGGTCGACCGCCTCGCGGTTCGCACCTTCGTCGCCCCGCACGATCCCTTGATGATCCGCGAGGCGCTGCTGCGCGAGCGCTATCGCGGTGGCCAGGCGTTCTACGTCGTGCCGCGCATCGACGACCTCGCCGAGGTCAAGGACTTCGTCGACAAGAACGTGCCCGAGATGAAGGTCGCGGTCGCGCACGGCCAGATGCCGCCTGCCGTGATCGAGGACATCATGACCGCGTTCTACGACGGCAAGTTCGACATCCTGTTGTCGACCACCATCGTCGAGTCTGGCCTCGACATCCCCAACGCCAACACGCTAATCGTGCACCGCGCCGACATGTTCGGCCTTGCCCAGCTCTATCAGCTCCGCGGCCGCGTCGGCCGCTCCAAGCTGCGGGCCTATGCGCTGTTCACGCTGCCGGCTCAGCAGAAGATCACGGTGCAGGCCGAGCGCCGGCTCACCGTGCTGCAATCGCTGGAGACGCTGGGCGCCGGCTTCCAGCTCGCCTCCCACGATCTCGACATCCGCGGCGCCGGCAATCTGCTCGGCGAGGAGCAGTCCGGCCATATCAAGGAGGTCGGCTTCGAGCTCTATCAATCGATGCTGGAGGAGGCGATCGTCAACCTCAAGGCCGGCGTCTCCGAGCCAGCCGCCGACCGCTGGTCGCCGTCGATCACCATCGGCATGCCCGTGCTGATTCCGGAGGACTATGTCAGCGACCTCTCGGTGCGGTTGTCGCTGTACCGGCGCCTCGCCGATCTCGACACCGAGGAGGAGATAGAGAATTTCGGCGCCGAGATGCGCGACCGCTTCGGCGTGCTGCCGGACGAGGTGCGCTATCTGTTCAAGGTCGCCGCGATCAAGGCGTTCTGCCGCAGGGCCAATGTCGAGAAGATCGACGCCGGCCCGAAGGGCGCCGTCATCGTCTTCCGCGACAATTCCTTCGCCTATCCCGACCGCCTCGTGAGCTTCATCCGCAGCTACGGCCAGGCCGCCAAGGTGCGGCCCGACATGAAGGTGGTGTTCCTGCAGGACTGGGAGACGCCGGAAGAGCGCCTCGCCGGCACGACCGAGATCATGCGGCAGCTGGCGCAGCTCGCCGAGAGCAAGAAGGCGGCGTAGGATTTATCGTGTCCCGGACAAGCGCAGCGAAGCGGAGCGCAGAGCCGGGACCCAGTTCTTCGAGGCATTGGTGGGCCCCGGTTCTGCAGCGCACCGCTCCCGGACGATGCTTCGCATCGCCTCGAGAGCGCTGTGCTGCGCCCGGGGCACGAGACCTTACGACGCCGCCCTCGACGCATCCGCCGACAGCCGCGCCAGCAAGGACCTGGCCGTATCAGACGGTGACAACGAGTCCACGCTGACCACGGGATCGCTGCGCATCTCGTGCTTGCCGTTCGAGGTGTGCCGCATCACCGCGGAGAGGCGGCGCGCGATCATGTGCGCGGTGCGGAAGTCGGTCTCGGCGAACACCACGATCACCGAGCCGTCCTTCTGCGCGGTGCCGAAATCCATCTGCCGCATCAGGCGGCTGAGGATGCGGGCGGCGTCGAGCTGGGCGCGGGGATTGTTGGGATCGAAGGCGAAGCGCGCGACCGAGAGGCCGCCGCCGCGCGCCAGCGTCTGCTCGACCGCCTTGGCGAAATCGCGGGCGAAGGCTTCCACCGTGAGCAGGCCGCTGCGCGGATCGAGCCAGCCGCCGGCATCGATCGAGCGCAGCGTGCGGCTCAGCTGCGCTTCCAGGGCGTGCTGGCGGATCAAGGGCAGCGCGTTGGCCGCGATCCTCGCCGGCTCGCCCGCGATCAGCTCGAGATTGGGCAGGTCGTAGCGCTGGGTGAGCTGGTGCGCGGTGACGACCACGGGCAGGCTGCGGAAGCGGGTGTCCTCGGCGAGCACGGTCAGAAACGCGTCGGTCACGCGCGCGGTAAAACCTTCGGCGAGCACGATGCCGTCGAGGTCGCGGGTGTTGAGGTGTTTTGCGGCGACCTCGATCGAGAGCGCGCCGACCACGCCGACGCGTTCGCCGAGCGCGACCGAGAGCGCGGGATAGGCCGCGCCGCGGCCGATCAGGAGCACGGTGGCGTCGCGTGCGGGATCGCCTTGCGGCAGCGCGACCTTCACTTCGGGCAACCGGCGCAGAACCGTTGCATGCAATGTCCGCACGCGCAGCGCGGCGCGGAGCCGCGCGATCAGCCGGTCCGGATTGCCACCGCGCGAGCAGAAGGGCAGGGCGTTGTGCGGCAGTGTGCCCGCCGCATCCAGGGTCACGAAGGGCAGGTAAGGCAATTGAGCGGCGATCTTCCGTGCGAGCGGCGCAATATACGGCTCGTGTCCGTCATGCATCAGGGCGAGAACCGCGGCCGGCTGCACCTCCTCGACCGCGCGCGTCGCGCTGGCCCAGTCGGTGTCGACGACCGGAAAGAGCCGGGCCTCGTCCAGCGCTGCCACGAAGGCGGGGCGTTCGGCATCGGACACAAACAGGATCGGGCCCGCCTGGGACATTCGACAAACTCTGATCGCGCAACAATTTGCTGCGCAATCTAGTTTGGCCGCCTTAATGCGGCGTCAACGGAGGTGGCAAAACTGCGCCTAGGCCGCCCCGGAGCGGTCACGAAAAGCCTCGACCATCAGGGGGTTAAGCCCGAGTTCGCTGAGCGCCTCGCGGGCGCGGGCATTGTCCTGGGCGCGCCCGGCGAGCCGGTGGCCGGAGAGGCGGTCGGGCAGCGCCGTGAGCAGGGCGCCCTGGCCGAGCCGGCGCGCCCATTCCTGCAGGTCGTTGGAGAGGAAGCGATAGCCGCCAACCGCCATGATGCCGGAGGGCGGCGCGGTGATGCAGATCGCCCCGCTTGGGCGGTCGAGCCGCGCGGCATAGCCGGTGTCGACATAATCGCGCGGCGGCTGCGCCGTCAGCGTCTCGCCGACCGGTTGCGGCGGGGCGTAAGCCGCGATCGGCACCATCGGGCCGCGCAGGCCGAGCGTACCCCTCGGCGTCAGCAGGATCTCGCCGGCGATGGAGGAGCCGGACTGCTCCCGCGGCGCGCCGTGCGGCCCCGGCATCACCGGCACCGGCATGCCGTCCTCGCCGCGCCGGGCGCCGAACAATCCGGCCTCGCCGAACAGATAGACGTCGGTCAGCGGCGCATGCGGCGCGATCCAGGCATCGCTCGCCGCGACCTGCTCGGGCGCGCGCCACAGGCCGACGACGTTGTGCAACGTGGGTAGCCGCGCCGCGAGGTCGGCATCGCTGAGCCGCAGCGCGAGCTGCGCCGGCGCGATCAGAACCTCGCATTCGTGCGCGTTGATCTGCTGTTCCAGCACATCGTTTTCGAACGGATGATGCAGCGCCAGCGTGCCGCCCGAGAGCAGCCACACCGCGAGCGAGGAGGCAAGCCCTGCGAACGACATCGGCGTGAACGCCGCCATCACCGTCGCGCCCTGCTTGATGTCGGCCTCGAGCGACATCGCAAGGCCACCCGCGATCAGGCTGAAATGTGGCCGCGGCACCGGCCGGAAGCCCTCCGCGGTGACATCGAAGGAGATCATGGCCGCCTTGCGGCCGTCCTGGATCACGGCGCGCGTGGTGCCGGGCGGGCGCGCCAGGACGTCGTCGAGCGAAGCCATGCCCTCGGGCAGGTCGCTTCCGAAGCCGTAGACGTGCCGGATCGAGAACGCCTCGGCTGCGGCGTGCATGGCAAGATCCGCATAGCTGACGCCGTCGACCGTGCTCATGGTGACGATGGCGCGCGCGGCGGTGCGGTTGAGCGCGGCGGTCAGTTCCGCATGGCGCCACAGCAGCGGCAGCACGGCGACGACGAGGCCAGCGCGATGGGCGGCGAGCACGGTCAGCACGTACTCGACCGTGTTGGGCAACTGGATTGCGATGACGGAGTTGGCCGGCAGGCCCGATTCGACGAAATGCGCCGACAGCGCCTCGATGGCGGTATCGGCCTCGGCATAGCTCATCCGCCGCGGCTGGTGCCCGGTGATGCGTGCCTTGTTGAGCGGATCGAGCAGGGCGGTCGCGTGCGGCTGCCGCATCAGCGTGCGCTGAAACAATGTGTCGAGCGTCGGCGATACTGCTGGCTGGTTCACGGCGTCACTTCGCTTGATGAGCTTGCGGCTGCCCCTTCGACCACCAAGTCTCCGGCAAATAGCCCGAGAGTGAGGTGGTCTTGGGCCGTTCTATCCGATTCCAGCGCGCGATCCATTGCTCCGAGACGTTAAACAGCGGGATTGTGTAGAAGCCCGCGATCAGGGCGCGGTCGAGCGCGCGCACCGCCGCAACGAAATCCGTATGTTCACGGGCCTCGAGCAGGGCGGCGATCATGGCATCGACGGCGGCATCCCTGGCGCCCATGTAGTTGCGGGTGCCCGGATTGTCGGCGGCCGCGCTGCCCCAATAGAAATACTGCTCGTTGCCGGGCGACAGCGACTGGTCCCAGCGGTTCTGGATCATGTCGAACTCGTAGGCGAGCCGGCGCTGGTCGAATTGCACGGGGTCGACCGAGCGCACGCTGGCCTCGATGCCGGCGCGTCTGAGGTCGCGCTGGAAGGCGAGCGCGATGCGCTCCTGGTCGCGCGTCGTCACCATGATCTCGAAGGTGAAGGGGGTCTTGGTCGCGCGATCGCGCAGCACGGTGCCGTCGAGATCGTAGCCGGCCTCCGACAGCAGCTTCAGCGCGGCGCGCAGCGTGGTCCGGTCGCGGCCTGATCCGTCGGTGACCGGCAGGCGGTAGCTGCCGTCCATGATGCCGGGCGGGATCTGTGCGGCGAAAGGTTTGAGCAGCTCGCGCTCGCGTGCATCCGAAGGCCTGCCATAGGCCGACAGCTCCGAGCCGGCGAAGTAGCCGGCCGCGCGCGAATAGAGCCCGAAGAAATAGTTGCGGTTGACCAGCTCGAAATCGAACAGCAGCGTCAGGGCCTGCCGCACGCGGATGTCGGCGAAGACCGGACGGCGGGTGTTGAACACCAGGAATTCGGAAGGTTGCGGCAGGCCCGGCTTGACGGTGTCGCGGATCACCTCGCCGCTTCGTGCGGCCGGAAAATCGTAGCCGTCGTGCCAGCGCAGCGGTTCGTGCTCGACGCGGAAATCGTAGAGGCCGCGCTTGAATGCCTCGAACTGGCCATTGGCCTCGCGAAAATAGTCGAGCCTGATCTCGTCGAAATTGTAGAGCCCGCGATTGATGGCGAGGTCGCGGCCCCAATAATCGGGATTGCGCGTGAGCGTCACGCTCGCGCCGGGCTTCACCGCGGTGATGCGATAGGGGCCCGAGCCAAGCGGCGCCGTCAGCGTCGTCTCCTCGAAGGTCGCGACGTCGATCGCGTGCTTCGGCATGATCGGCATCAGGCCGAGAATCAGCGGCAGCTCGCGGTCATTGGCGCCTGTCAGGTCAAACCGGACGGTGAGGGGATCGGGCGCTTCGGCCTTGGCGACCTTGCCGTAATACTGCCGGTGATTGGGGCGGCCATGGTCGCGCAGCAGCTGCCAGGAGAACAGCACGTCCTCGGCCGTGACCTGCTTGCCGTCGGAGAAGCGAGCGCGGGGATCGAGATGGAAGGTGACGAAGCTTCGCTGGTCATTGGTTTCGACGGTCCTGGCGAGCAGGCCGTAAAGCGTGAACGGCTCGTCCTGTCCGCGCGCCAGCAGGCTCTCGACCACGTAGTTGCGGACCGGCTGCACCGCCAATCCCCTCACGATGAAGGGATTGAGGCTGTCGAAGGTGCCGAGAATGCCCCAGGTCAGGCGGCCGCCCTTGGGGGCATCGGGGTTGGCGTAGGGCATGTGGCTGAAGTCGGCGGCCATCGCCGGCTTGCCGTGCATGGCGATCGCGTGAGCCTCCTCGGCCGCGGCGGCGCCGGCCGACTGCACCCCGGCAAGCGCAAGGGCAAGCGCACAGAGGCGGAGGCCGGGGCCCTCGAAGAGGCGCTGGAACATGAACATCGGCACACGTGATTCGAGGACCGGCGGGGTTCGAATCTTATCACAGGGAATTTGATGCGGCTTTCGCCCCAGACCGGCCAAAGACGCTTGTCGGCATTGATCTTTTCGTCGGCCACGTTAAGAAGGCACCCAATCGCGCAAGAGCGTCGAGCCCGTCACTTATCCGCCTCAATTGACGGGGAGAGAGCCGCGCCCAAGGCGGCCAGGTTCGGCGCTTCGGAGCGGTTCGGGCACTTCCCGTTCAGAAAGGGTTTTCCGCAATGAATTTCCGTTACTTGGCCGCGTCCGTCCGGCCGCGCGGGCGACTTCTCGCCCTGTTGACGGCGACGGCGTTGGCCGTTCCGTTTACCGCCGAGGCTCAGACCCCTGCACCGGCCCCCGGCGCACCGGCCGCGCCCAAGGCCGCCCCAGCCCCGAAGGCGACCCCCAAGGCGGCTCCGAAGGCTCCGGCGCCCGCAGCATCCCCGCAGGCCCAGCAGGCTCCGGCACAAGGCGCCCCGCAGCAGGGCGCAGCCCAGCCCGCCGATCAGCAGATCCAGCTGATCTACGCGCCCTGGACCAAGTTCTGCCTCAAGGGCCAGGACGCCAATGCCAAGCAGGTCTGCTTCACCGGCAAGGACGGTCGCATCGAGTCGGGCCAGCCGGTCATCGCGGCCGTGATCATCGAGCCGGAAGGCGAGCCGAAGAAGATCCTGCGCGTGACGCTGCCGCTCGGCATGCAGCTCGTGCACGGCACCCGCATCATCGTCGACAGCAACGCGCCGCTGCAGCAGCCCTATGTGATCTGCTTCCAGAACGGCTGCATGTCCGACTACGAGGCCACGCCCGAGCTCATCAACAACATGAAGAAGGGCCAGAATCTGGTTGTCCAGGCGATCAATGCCAACGGCGCACCGCTGACCCTGCCGCTGCCGCTCACCGGCGAATTCCAGAAGGCCTATGACGGTCCGCCGACCGATCCCAAGGTGTTCGAGGAGACCCAGAAGAAGCTGCAGGAAGAGCTGCAGAAGAAGGCCGAAGAGCAGCGCAAGAAGCTCGAGCAGCAGGGTGGCGCGCCCGGCGCGGCTCCGACCGGTCAGAAGTAATCGGGAGCAAATCCCGGACGTGAAAAAGGCGCTCGGTTCGAGCGCCTTTTTTGCTGGCCGCGATCGGCGACGATCAGTTCAGCGAGGGATTGCGCGGGCGATAGCCGCCGGCCTTGTCCTTGACGAAGATTTCGGCGACCTGCGAATGCCGGACCGGCTCGCCGGAATCGTCGGCCAACAGGTTCTGCTCCGAGACATAGGCGACGTATTCGGACTCCGCGTTCTCCGCGAGCAGGTGATAGAACGGCTGGTCCTTGTGGGGCCGCACCTCCTCGGGGATCGACAGCCACCATTCCTCGGTGTTGTTGAATTCCGGATCGATGTCGAAGATCACCCCCCGGAACGAGAAGATCCGGTGGCGAACGACCTGTCCGATCTGGAATTTGGCGGTCCGCGCTTTAATCATCCCCCGTCGATAGACCAGGATTGTGGCCGATGCTAGTGCCCTCAGCTGGAATTAACCTTCGTCTCCGGGGCGGATAGCCTCCAAGCCTTCAGAAAAAACTTCAGCAATGGCCGATATCCTCAATCTAGCGCTGCCTTATTTCGGCTTGATCTTCGTCGGTTTCGCCTGCGGCAAGCTCAAGTCTATCCCGGAATCGGGGCTCGCCTGGATGAACTTCTTCCTGCTCTACGTGTCGCTGCCGGCGCTGCTGTTTGCGATCATGTCGAAGACGCCGTTTTCGGAATTGAATAACCCGCCGTTCCTGGTGGCGACGACGCTGTCGACGGTCGCGGCGTTCACACTGGCGCTGGTGGTCGGCAAGCTATTCGGACGGCTGACGCTGCGCGAGGCGACGCTCGCGGGCCTCTCCGGCGGCTACGGCAATATCGGCTATATGGGCCCCGGCCTCGCGCTCGCGGTGCTCGGGCCGAAGGCGGCCGCGCCGACCGCGCTGATCTTCTGCTGCGACAGCATATTCCTGTTCACGATCGTGCCGCTCCTGATCGAGCTGTCCGACCGCGACCATCCCTCGCTCGTCCACGCTTTCGGCGTCGTGCTCAAGCAGATCGTGCTCAATCCCCTGATCATGTCGGCCTGCTTCGGCGCGGCGGTGGCGGCGCTGCATATCGAGCTGCCGGTCGCGCTCGACCGCACCATCACCTTCCTGCAGAACGCGGCCGCGCCGACCGCGCTGTTCGTGCTCGGCGTGACCGTGGCGCTGCGTCCGTTCGATCGCGTGCCGTGGGAGGTGCCGGGGGTGATCGCGGTGAAGCTGCTGATCCATCCGCTCACGGCATTCGCCCTGATGCTGGCGTTCGGCCCGTTCGCACAGCCCTGGGCCGCCACCGCCGTGCTGATGGCTTCGCTGCCGCCGGCGCTCAACGTGTTCGTCATCGCCCGTCAGAACGATGCCTGGATCGAGCCCGCCTCCGTCGCGGTGCTGCTTGGCACCTTCGCGTCGGTGGTCACGCTGAAGGTGCATGCCGACGGCGCGGACTGGCTGCAGCGGCAGGAAGTCGTTGAGCAGTGAGCGGTTGGCGATGTCGATCGCAAAGGTGCGGCTCAAGATGTCGGGCCGCCGGGCGCGATCGTAGCGCTTGAGCAATTCGTCCGCGCCGGGATCCTGTCCCGCGGCGATGGCCTCGCCCGCGAGCCGGGCAATGTCGGCGGCATCGCGCAGGCCGAGATTGAGGCCCTGGGCACCGATCGGCGGCACCACATGGGCGGCTTCGCCGACCAGCGCGATACGGTCGCGACCGAAGCATTTCGGACGCTCGATCGCGAGCGGGAACAGGTTGCGCCCCGGCTCCACATTCATCCGTCCCAGGATCGAATGCGACTGCTTCTCGATCGCGGCCGACAGTTCCTCGTCGCTCGAGCCGCGCAGCCGTTCGGCTTCCGTCGGCGCCGCGACCCAGACGATGCTGGAGCGGTCGCCGGGCAGCGGCACGAACACGCAAGGTCCGTGCGGCGTGTGGAACTCGGTCGAGACGTTGCGATGCGGCCGGGCATGGCCGACGTTGAAGGTCAGCGCGGTCTGGTTGAGCTCGCGCCTGACCACCTCGATGCCGGCAGCCTCGCGGCACAGCGAGTGCCGGCCGTCGGCACCGACCACGAGGCGGGCCGAGAGAAACTGTCCGGACACCGTGCGCAGGGCGACGTCGTCGGCTTCGAGGACGACGCTTTCGGCCTCGTCGTCGAAGCGGATGAGATTGGGCAGCTCGGCCGCGCGCGCTTCCAGCGCCAGCATCAGCGAGCGATTGTCGATGTTGTAGCCGAACGCATCGAGGCCGATTTCGTGACAGGAGAAGCGCACCTCCGGCGCACGAAACAGCCGGCCGGTGTCGTCGACGAGGCGCATGACTTCCAGCGCAGCCGCCTTGTCCCTGCAGCGCGACCAGACGTCGAGGCTTTCCAACAGATCGATGGAGGCGCCGAGCAATGCGGTGGTGCGATTGTCGGCATAGGGCACGCGGCGCGCCACCAGTGCGGTCCGGGCACCCGCCTGCGCCAATGCGATCGCCGCGGCAAGTCCGGCAGGTCCGCCGCCGATCACGGCCGCGTCATGGAGTGTCGATGCGTCTGTCATGGAACGACATTTGACACGCCGGGCGGCAAATTCAAGCCCACCTATATTTCCCTGATTTTATGGCGAATTGTGCGATCGTGCGCCGCAATGGCGGATGTGCAAACCGGTCGCATTCTGATAGCAGAAGCCATGGATATTCAGCAGGATTCCCTCAAGCCGAGAGCGGCGATGCGCGCCGCAGCCTTCTCGGTGCACATCTTCACCGCGTTCGGCGCGGCGATCGCGCTCCTGGCGATGTTGGAGGCCGTGCGCGAGCACTGGGCGGCGATGTTTCAATGGCTGGGCGTCGCCCTGATCATCGATGCGATCGATGGGCCGATCGCGCGCCGGCTCGACGTCAAGAACGTGCAGCCGAACTGGTCGGGCGACGTGCTCGATCTCGTGGTCGACTTCGTCACCTATGTCTTCGTGCCGGCCTATGCGATCGTCGCGAGCGGCATGCTGCTGCCGGTCGCGGCTCCCTTGCTGGGCATCGCCATCATCGTCACCAGCGCGTTGTATTTCGCCGATCAGCGCATGAAGGCCGACGACAATCATTTCCGCGGCTTCCCGGCGCTGTGGAATGCGGCCGCGTTCTATCTGTTCCTGCTGCATTGGCCGCCAGTGTGGGCGACGCTGCTCGTCGCCGCGCTGGTCGTGCTGACTTTCGTGCCGATCCATGTGCTGCACCCCGTCAGGGTCGTGCGGCTGCGCTGGCTGACGATGTCGCTGATCGCGATCTGGGCGCTGCTCGCCTTCTACACGCTGCAAATGGATTTTCGCGTCGGCACCGGGGTGACCGTCGTGCTCTGCGCCATCGCGCTCTGGATCAGCTTCAGCGACGCCTTGATACGATTGGTGCGATCCTTCGCATGACGCAGCTGCTCATCAGCCCCGAACGCGAGCCGACGGCTTGATCGGCCCGATCGGCATCGAGTTGACAAGGCGGGCGCGATGGCTTTCGCTCAGCCGCAAGAAGAGGAGGTCCGGTGATGACCAAAGCCATGCGTGTGCACAAGGTCGGAGGCCCCGAAGCCCTGGTCTATGAGAGCGTCGACGTGCCGGCGCCCGGGCCGGGCGAGGTGCGCATCCGCCAGCATGCGGTCGGCCTCAACTTCATCGACGTCTATTACCGCACCGGCCTCTACAAGGCGCCGGGACTGCCCTTCATCGCCGGTAACGAGGCCTCGGGCGAGGTTGTCGCGGTCGGGCCAGGCGTCACGAATTTTCATCCCGGCGACCGCGTCGCCTATTACCACAATCTCGGCGCCTATACCGGCGAGCGCAACATCCCCTGGGAGAAGCTGGTCAAGCTGCCCGATCACATCACCTACGAGCAGGGCGCCGTGCTGATGTTGAAGGGGCTGACGGTCTGGTATCTCCTGCACAAGACCTTCAAGGTCGAGCCGCATCATCGCGTGCTGGTCCACGCCGCGGCCGGCGGCATCGGCCTGCTCGCCTGCCAATGGGCGAGGGCGCTCGGCGCGCATGTCATCGGCACCGTCGGCTCGCGCGAGAAGGCCGAGCTTGCGGAGGCCAATGGCTGCGATCACGTCATCCTCTACAACGAGGAGGACTTTGTCGCGCGCGTCAAGCAGATCAGCCGCAACGAGGGCTGCGACGTCGTCTATGACGGCGTCGGCAAGGCGACGTTCCCGGGCTCGCTGTCCTGCCTGAAGCCGCGCGGCATGTTCGTCTCGTTCGGCAATGCCTCAGGACCGGTGCCGCCGTTCGCGATCGCCGAGCTCAACAATCACGGCTCGCTGTTCGCCACGCGGCCGAAGCTCAACGACTATATCGGCACGCGCAAGGAGCTACTGGAGGGCGCCGACACGCTGTTTGCCGCCGTCATCAACGGCAAGCTGCACGTGCCGATCAACCACGCCTACGCGCTCAAGGACGCCGCCAAGGCCCATATCGATCTCGAAAGCCGCAAGACCACCGGCGCTTCGATCTTGAAGCCGTAGCTCTGGTGTCCCGGAGAGCATCGCAGCGCTGAGCCGGGACCCAGATCCGGCACGCGCTGCGGTGAGATGGGCCCCGGCTCTGTAGCGCACCGCTCCCGGACGATGCTTCGCATCGCCTTGAGAGCGCTGCGCTGCGTCCGGGGCACGAGACTATCTTACGCCACGCGTCTTGCCGCGCCGGCCCTGGTCAGGATCGCATCGAGACATTCGATCATCTCGGCGATCTCGCTCCTCGTGACGTTCAGCGCCGGCATGAAGCGCAAGCTGTCGACCTGCGGGGCGTTCAGCAGCACGCCGGCCTCGAACGCCTGCGCGACGATGCCGGGTGCGATCGGCAGCTTGAGATCGAGCGCGAGCAACAGGCCGCGTCCGCGGACGCCGCCAAGCCCGTGCCGGGCCGAGACCTTCTGCAACTCGCTTTCGAGCAGCAGGCCGGTCTCGGTGACCGTCTTGAGGAAGTCGGGCTTCTTGACCTCCTCGAGCACGGCAAGGCCCGCCGCGCACATGATCGGGTTGCCGTTGAACGTGCCGCCCTGGTCGCCGTGCTCGAAGCATGAGACGCGTTCGGTCGCGAGCAGGGCGGCGAGCGGCACGCCGCCGCCGATGCCCTTGCCGAGCGTCATGATGTCGGGCGCGATGCCCGCATGCTCGTAGTGGAAGAGCTTTCCGGTCCGGCCCATGCCGGTCTGGATCTCGTCGAAGATGAGCAAGAGGCTATGCGTCTCGGTCAGCGCGCGCAGCTGCTGCAGGAACTGATCGGTCGCGGGCCACACGCCGGATTCACCCTGGATCGGCTCGAGCATCACGGCGACGGTGTTGGCGTTGATCAGCTGCTCGACCGAGGCGATGTCGTTGAGCTTGGCCTTCTTGAAGCCCGCGACCTTCGGCTCGAACAGCGGCGCGAACGCCTTCTTGCCCGAAGCCGACATCGTCGCCAGCGTCCGGCCGTGGAAGCCGCCTTCGAAGCTGATGATCTCGAACGCGCCGCCTTTGTGCAGGCTGCCATATTTGCGCGCGAGCTTAATCGCACCCTCGTTGGCTTCCGCGCCCGAATTGGCAAAGAACACCTGATCGAACGCGCTGTGCTCGACCAGCGCCTGCGCCAGCTTCAGGCTCGGCTCGTTGTAGAAGGCCGGGCTCGGCGTCAAGAGCCGCTTGGCTTGAGCTGCGAGCGCATCGGCGATCGCGGGCGGGGAGTGGCCGAGGCAGTTCACGGCCCAACCCTGCACGAAATCGAGATAGCGCTTGCGGCTGTCGTCCCAGAGGTAGGAGCCGGCGCCGCGGACGAACACGGTCTTCGGCCGTGCGGTGATGTCCATCAGCGCGTCATATGGATGCGTGGTCATGTCGTACTCCTCTGGAGGTCGGGTGGAAAAAGGGCGCAAAAAAGCAGAAAGGCCGCACCTTGCGAGTGCGGCCTTCTCGAAAACTTCAGCTGAATTCAGTGGTTCAGCGGCGTCCTCGGACATGGCGCACCCTCTCGTCGTCGCGGGAGCGACGGCGGAGCATTTCGGTGCGCTGGTTGGTCCGGGCGTTGATCATGGGGCGCGTCCGTACAGCCGAATAGCAGGACTTGTCAAGCAGGCATTTTGCGAGATGCTCGCCGAGCGTGCATCGGTCAGGTCGGGTACGCGGCTTCCTCGGCCTCTTCACAGCCCCAATCCGCGTCCGCGATCGCGGTGTCGATCAGCTCGCCGCGCAGCAGCTTGAACGGCGAATTCCAGTACAGCGCGATATTGTGGAAGGGATCGGTCAGCACCTTGAACACCCAGACGAGGCCCGTCGTGACGTCGCAGGTAACGAAGAGCTGCAGCATGCGCGCAAGTCCGCCGCCGATGCCGATCGCGAGCCAGAGCGCGCCGACATGCCGGATGAAATCGAGCCGAGAGTCCGGCGCCTCGAACAATCCGAACAGCGTCGGAAAGGCGAACAGCGCGAGCGGCGCGCTGCCCCAGACCAGCAGCAGCACGATCTTGCGGGCCTGGTTGTAGCCGACCTTGACCGCTTCCTTGTATTCGTTGCTGACGTCGTTGACGGCGTCGTAGCCGTTCGGCTCGAAGAAGAAATGCCCGGTCTGCCGCGTCAGCATCGCGAGCCAGCCGACGATGCCGGCGATGGCGGGGTCCTTGAACAGCAGGGCGTAGCAGCCGAGGAAGATGACGGCGCTGATCAGGTGCAGCGTCTGGTTCACGGTGCTCTGGTGGTAGAAGCGGTAATCGTCGAAGCGCTGCGTGCGCAGCATGTCCGAGAGGCGGCTCATCCTCGTTCCTCGCTCGCGTTGAAAACGCGGGCAGAGTTAGGCCGAGTCCGTGACCCCTGCGTGAATGCATTATAGTGTCACATTGCGGTGCGCAGGCAGTCTTGCGGTGCCGCGCCCTGCAGCAACCATCGGGACACTGGCGCGTTTGTGATCATGGGACGCAATTTGGTTCGAACCGGATTCATGGCGGTTCAGACCAAGCAAGACGGGACCAATCAGACCAGTTTTCAGCCTTGTCCGACACGCCTTACCCAATCGATCTCGACAGCATTCGCGGCGCATTTCCGCCGGGCATCGACGCGCCTCCGCTGCTGGTCGATTTCGCCGCCTGGCTCGAGGGGCGCCCCTGGGGCAGCGTCGGCTGCTTCTCGCTGCAGGGCCAGTTCTCGGACTCCGCGCCGATCGTCGACGGCAGTCCTTTGCGCGACCGGTTTTCGCTGTTCATGCGGCTGCCTGACGGCTCGGCCGTCGGCGGCTGGTATGGCGCGGGCCTCGACCGCGACAATCCGCCGATCGTCGGGCTGGGATCCGAGGGCGACTACGAGCTGCTGGCGCCGAGCCTCGACGCGCTGCTGACAAGGCTGACGTCGCAGCAATTCGACAGGGCCTGGAGCGATCTGAAGCCGCATCGCGAGATCGAGCCTCAGACCGGCGAACTCGCGCAATGGCTCGCTGCACAGCCCGTTGCCGACATGGCGACGTGTGACGATCGGGCCGCGGAGCTGCCCGACTTCCGCGGCTTCATGGAAAAATGGAGCCGGGACCGCGAGGACTATTGGGCCAACCATCGCATGATGGCCGAGCTCGGCTGGCGGCTCGCCGCCCATCTGCCCAAGGGCAAGAATGCCTGGGACAACACGCGTTTCGAGGTCGCGATCGTCGGCAAGCAGTACCAGGCGCGCGTGCTGACGCGCGGGCCGCAGCCGTTCGAGGAAGCTGCGTCGATCGAATCCCTGCTGCGCGAGCTGCGCGAAGAGATGCGCCGCGCGCAGCCCGAGCTCGGATTGTGGTACGCGATGAAATTCGGGCTCTATGCCGACGGCCGGATCATGCCGAGCTTTGAATACGATGTGCGCCCGACCATCGACGGCGAACCGGCGTTGCTCACCGAAGCGAAGGCCGATCTCGCCCGCGCCCCGCGCCCGGAGCGCTGGGTGCCGAAATGGCTGGCAGCGTCCTGAAGTCCGCGATGCTGCCGCCCAGCCGGCGCGCCAAAATCTTCTGCTGTCGTGCCATTTTGGTCTCGCCGGAAGCAGCACTTTCGGTCCCCTTGACTTAGAGTGCGCTCGAAGGGGTATCTGTACATGCGTCAATACGAGAACGGGCACACATGAAGATCGGCGATCTCGCAAAACGAACCGGCTTGTCGACTCACACGCTGCGCTACTATGAGCGGGTCGGGCTGCTGCCATACGCCAACCGGGATCGTTCCGGTCAGCGTGACTTCGACGCATCGATCCTCACATGGATCACATTCATTGGTCGGCTCAAGACCACGGGAATGCCGATCCGGGACATGTTGCGTTATGCGGCGCTTCGTGATGAAGGCGAAACCACCGGTCCAGCCCGGCGGCAGATGCTGGAGGTCCACCGAGAACAGGTGCGCACGCAGATTGCCGAACTCCAGGAATGCCTGCTCGTCCTTGATACCAAGATCGCCGGCTATGCCGGCGGCGAACAGAGGACGAAGGAAGATGACGCACGCCCAACCACAAGCCGAAAGCCGGTTCGATCGCGGCCAGCGGGCCCTGTCGCGCATTGACGGCAGAGCCGGCGAACAGGTCGTCGCCTCGCTGGCCGACATCGCTCCGGATTTCGCACGATACGTGATCGAGTTTGCCTTCGGCGACATCTACTGCCGCCCGGACCTCGGCCTGCGCGATCGGGAGATCGCAACGATCGCGGCGCTGACGGCGCTTGGAAATGCCGCGCCTCAGCTCAAGGTGCATATCGAGGCGGGCCTGAACGTCGGGCTGTCGCGCGAGGAGATCGTCGAGATCATCATGCAGATGGCCGTCTACGCGGGCTTCCCGGCGGCGGTGAACGGGCTGTTCGCGGCCAAGGAAGTGTTTACCGCGCGTGACGGCCGACAGGCGTCGTGAAGCTCAAAACCCGGCGACGCTGCCGTGCAGGTCGTACTGGTCCGCGCGTTCGATCTTGGCGGTGACGATCTCGCCGACCCGCAGCGGGCGGCGGCTCGTCAGATACACCGCGCCGTCGATCTCGGGCGCATCGGCCTTGGAGCGGCCCTTCGCCACGGTCGGACCGACCTCGTCGATGATGATCTGCTGGCGCGTGCCGATCTTGCGCTTCAGGCGCCGTGCCGAGATCTTCTGCTGCCGGGCCATCAGCGCGTTGTAGCGCTCCTGCTTGACCTCTTCCGGCACCGGGTTCTCGATCGCGTTCGAGGTGGCGCCGGCGACCGGCTCGTATTTGAAGCAGCCGACGCGGTCGATCTCGGCTTCATCGAGCCAGTCGAGCAGATAGGCGAAGTCGGAATCGGTCTCGCCGGGAAAGCCGACGATGAAGGTCGAGCGCAGAGCAAGATCAGGGCATTCCTCGCGCCAGCGCTTGATCCGCGCCAGCGTCTTGTCCTGCGCCGCCGGGCGCTTCATCGCCCTCAGCACCTCGGGGCTCGCATGCTGGAACGGGATGTCGAGATAGGGCAGCACCTTGCCCTCGCTCATCAGCGCGATGACGTCGTCGACGTGCGGGTAGGGATAGACATATTGCAGCCGGACCCAGGCCCCGAGCTCGCCGAGCTCGCGCGCGAGGTCGAGGAATTTTGCGCGGACCTGGCGGTCCTTCCAGGGGCTCTCGGCATATTTCAGATCGACGCCGTAGGCCGAAGTGTCCTGCGAGATCACCAGCAGCTCCTTGACGCCGGCCCCGACCAGGCGCTCGGCCTCGCGCAGCACGTCGTTGGCCGGGCGCGAGACGAGGTCGCCGCGCAGCTTCGGAATGATGCAGAAGGTGCAGCGGTTATTGCAGCCCTCGGAGATCTTCAGGTACGCGTAGTGGCGCGGCGTCAGCTTGATGCCCTGCGGCGGCACCAGGTCGAGATGCGGATTGTGCGCCGGCGGCAGCGCGCGGTGCACGGCGTCGAGCACGCTCTCGTATTGCTGCGGGCCGGTGATGGAGAGCACACCGGGATAGGCCTGCTCGATCGCTTCCGGTTCCGCGCCCATGCAACCCGTCACGATCACCTTGCCGTTCTCGGCCATGGCCTCGCCGATCGCCGAGAGCGATTCCTGCTTGGCGCTGTCGAGGAAACCGCAGGTGTTGACGATGACGATGTCGGCGCCGTCATGCTTGCGGGCGAGCTCGTAGCCCTCCGCGCGCAAGCGCGTGATGATGCGCTCGGAATCCACCAATGCCTTGGGACACCCGAGCGACACGAAGCTGACCTTGGGCGCAGCCGTCTGATCCATATCTGATTTGCCTGATTGACCGGTCTGAGCTAGTCCCAATTGCCCATAATTACAACCCTTTGCAGGGCGATCTGGCGTGCTATGGATGAATCACCTGCCGTGAGTGAGCCATGAGCGCCGAACAGTCGCCCAAAATCGTGATCGTCGATGAAAGCCCTGTCAGGGCCGCGATCCTGGAGGAGGGGTTGCGGGAGGCCGGGTTCACCCAGGTCGTCCACATCCGCGAGATGCAGAGCCTGCTCGCCCGTATTTATGCGGTGGACCCCGACATCATCCTGATCGATCTGGAAAACCCCAGCCGCGACGTGCTGGAGGCGATGTTCCAGGTCAGCCGCGCCGTGAAGCGGCCGATCGCCATGTTCGTCGACCAGAGCGATTCAGCCTCGATCCAGGCCTCGGTCGAGGCGGGGGTGTCGGCCTATATCGTCGACGGGCTGAAGAAGGAGCGCATCAAGCCGATCCTCGACCTCTGCGTGTCCCGCTTCAACGCCTTCGCAAAACTCCAGGAGGAGCTGGAGCGCACCAAGTCGCAGCTCGAGGACCGCAAGATCATCGAACGCGCCAAGGGCATCCTGATGAAGGTGAAGGGCCTGACCGAGGACGAGGCCTATGTGCTGCTGCGCTCCACCGCGATGCGCGAGAAGAAGAAAATCGGCGAGATCGCGCAGTCGATCATCACCGCGTCGGAGATGCTGAAATGACCGCCCCCCTTCGCATCGGGTTCATTCCGCTGGTCGATGCCGCCGCCCTGATCGTCGCGGTCGACAAGGGATTTGTCGCCAACGAGGGGCTCGAGGTCGAGCTGGTGCGCGAGGTCTCCTGGTCGAACGTGCGCGACAAGCTCAATATCGGCCTGTTCGACGCCGCGCATCTGCTCGCGCCCGTGGCGATCGCGTCCTCGCTCGGGCTCGGTCACGTCAAGGTGCCGATCGCCGCGCCCTTCAACCTCGGTATCAACGGCAACGCCATCACCGTGTCGCCGGCGCTCCATGCCGCGCTGATGGAGGAGATCGACGGCGACCGCTTCGACCCGATGGCGACGGCGAAAGCGCTGGCGAGGGTGGTCGCCAAGCGGCGCAAGGCGGGGGCCGAGCCGCTGACCTTCGGCATGACCTTCCCGTTCTCCACCCACAATTATCAATTGCGGTTCTGGATGGCCGCGGCCGGCGTCGATCCCGACGAGGACGTGCGCCTCGTGGTGCTGCCGCCGCCCTACATGGTCGACAGCCTCAAGAACGGACATGTCGATGCATTCTGCGTCGGCGCGCCCTGGAACTCGGTCGCGGTCGATCTCGGCATCGGCCAAATCCTGCATTTCGTCTCCGACATCCTGGACCGTGCGGCGGAGAAGGTGCTGGCGATCCGCCAGACCTGGGCCGACAAGAATCCGGATGTGGTCGCAGCCCTGGTGCGGGCAGCCGTGAAGGCCGCCGAGTTCATCGAGCATCCCGAGAACCGGACCGAGGCGGCGCAGATCCTGGCGCAACCGGAACGGATCGGCGTCGATGCCGAGGTCATCCAGCGCACCCTGACGGGGCGCCTGAAGATCTCGCCCGACGGCACCTTCCGCGAGAGCGGCCGCTACCTGCTGGTCGGACGCGAAGGGGCAGGGCGGCCCGATCCGGTCCAGGCCGCCTGGCTCTATGCGCAGATGGTGCGCTGGGGCCAGACGGCGCTCACCCCTGACGGCGTCAAGACGGCGATGGCGGTGTTCAGGCCCGATCTCTACGACGCGGCGCTCGGCAACAGCGCGCCGGCCGAAGCTCCCGCAGCGTTCGGCGCCTTTGCCGGCCCCGCGTTCGACCCCGCCGATATCAGCGGACATCTCGAGGCCTTCGCGGTCGGGCGCTGGAAGGCCTGATTCGCGATTGCTTTGTTTTTGAGCATGTCAGTTGGTTGGCTAATGTTTGAGCTGACTGCTCGAATTTCGGGAGAGTTCCCAGGCCGGCATGCTCTGGAATTCTCTATAACCCTCTGAATATTAGTGATTTTCTATTTCCGCCAAGCTGGCACGCAACTTGAATGTTGCATTGCGGCCAGCTTGTCATAGGTGCCTGCTGAGCCAAGTCCCGCAGCAACGAAGCTGATCGGACCGTGGGTAACGAAGCCGGCTCCTGAGCCAGCGTTCAGTTCCTCGCGGGTCGCGCCAATCCGTCGAAGCCACCCAAGGTGGCCGCAGGAGCTTCGTTACCGACCATGAAAATCGATACGCTCTCAGTCGACTTTACCGACGAGCAGAAACGCTATCTCGAAGGCTTCACCACCGGCCTGCAGATCAGCCGCGTCGGCCGCGGCCTTGGTGGCGGCAGCGGCAAGGCGACTTCCGAGCCGACCGGCCCCGATGCCGTGCACATCAAGGCCCAGGACAAGGTGATCGCGGCGGGCAAGAAGCTCGCCGACCAGGAGAAGTTCAAGCGCGACGAGCATCCCTTCGACGCCTATCCGCGGCTTCGCCAGCAGGCGCTCGACAATGCCCCGCCGAGCCCGGCGGACAATTTCCGCTGGCGCTATTACGGCATCTTCTACGTCGCGCCGACGCAGGACTCCTACATGTGCCGCCTGCGCATCCCCAACGGCATCATGAAGCATTGGCAATTGTCGGGCCTGGCCGATCTCGCCGACGAACTCTGCGGCCCCTACAGCCACGTCACCACGCGCGCCAATCTCCAGCTGCGCGAGATTCCGCTGAAGCATGCGATCAGAATGATCGAAGGCGTCCAGGAGCTCGGCCTGTGCTCGCGCGGCTCCGGCGCCGACAACATCCGCAACGTGACGGGAACGCCGACCGCGGGCATCGATCCGCAGGAGATCATCGATACGCGGCCCTATGCCCGCGAGTGGCACTACCACATCCTCAACGACCGCACGCTCTACGGCCTGCCGCGCAAGTTCAACGTCGCCTTCGACGGCGCCGGCAGGATCGCGGTGCTGGAAGAGACCAACGACATCGCCTTCACCGCCTATGAAGTGAAGGACGGCTTCGGCGTCGAGCCGGGGGTCTGGTTCCGACTCGGCCTCGGCGGCATCACCGGCCACAAGGATTTTGCGAAATATTCCGGCATCATCGTCAGGCCGGAGCAGGCGACCGCCGTTGCCGACGCCATCGTGCGCGTCTTCATCGAGCATGGCGACCGCACCAACCGCAACAAGGCACGGCTGAAATACGTGCTCGACGCGATGGGCCACGACGGCTTCCTCAAGCTGGTCGAGGAGCGCTTGAAGACGCCGTTCACGCGCGTGCCGGAAGAGGCGTTTCTCCCGCGCCCGGCGGCGGATCGCATGGCTCATATCGGCGTGCACAAGCAGAAGCAGGACGGCCTCAACTGGATCGGCGTGTCGCTGACGCTCGGCAAGCTCACCTCCGATCAGATGCGGGGCCTCGCCAAGGTCGCGCGCGATCTCGGTGACGGCGAGATCCGCCTCACGGTCTGGCAGAACCTTTTGATATCAGGCGTGCGCGAGGAGAACGTCGAGCTCGCCATTGCCGCGATCAAGCAGATCGGGCTTGCGGTCGAGGTCTCGCATATCCGTGCCGGACTGATCGCCTGCACCGGCAATGCCGGATGCCGCTTCGCAGCGGCGAACACCAAGCGCCATGCCGAAGAGATCGGCGACTGGTGCGAGCCGCGCGTTGCGATGGACAAGCCGGTCAATATCCATGTCACCGGCTGCCATCATTCCTGCGCGCAGCATTACATCAGCGACATCGGCCTGATCGGCGCGCGCGTGCCGGTCGGCGAGGAAGACACGGTGGAGGGCTATCACCTCTTCACCGGCGGCGGGTTCGGTCCCGATGCCGATGTCGGGCAGGAGGTCTATCACGACCTCAAGGCCGAGGACGCGCCGAAGACGGTCGAACGACTGCTCAAGGCCTATATCGCCAACCGCTCGTCTCCCGACGAAACCTTCCTGTCTTTTGCGCGCCGCCACGACGGCGAGACGCTGCGCAAGCTGGCCGATGCACAGGTGTCCGCATGAACCAGATCACCCCTCCGCCGAAACTCGACCTCATTCCCGCCAGCGCACCGTTCTCCGATGCGCAGCGCTCCTGGCTGAACGGCTTCTTTGCCGGACTGCTCTCGCCTGACGTCGCAACGCCGCTGTCGGCAGAGCAGGGCGCCGCGGTCATGCCGGCCGGTGACGGCGACGACGGCGAAGCGCCGTGGCACGACCAGACCATGCCGATCGCCGAGCGGATGAAGCTTGCCGAAGGCCGTCCCCTGCGCCGCAAGATGATGGCGGCGATGGCGCAGCAGGATTGCGGCCAGTGCGGCTACAATTGCCACGATTATTCGGAGGCGATCGCGAGCCGCAGCGAAGCGCGGCTCAATCTCTGCGTCCCCGGCGGCAAGGAAACCGCGCGGATGCTGAAGTCGCTCTACGAGGAGCTCGACAAGGCGCCGGCGGCCAAAACCGCCGACAAGACCGCCGGCAAGGCCGACGCTCCGGCGCCGGCCGTGACCGTGACGATCGCAGAGCCCGGGCGCTCGCGCGACAATCCGGTGCAGGCGACGTTCCTGTCGCGTCGTCTTCTCAACAAGGGCAAGTCTGAGAAGGAGACCTATCACATCGAGTTCGATCTCTCCGAGAGCAAGCTCGACTACGTGGTCGGTGACAGCTTCGGCGTGTTCGCGCGCAACGACGTCGGCCTCGTCGACCAGGTCATCGCACTGCTCGGCGCCTCCCACACCACCAAGGTGAACGGCAAGACGCTGCGCGAGGTGCTGATCGACGACGTCTCGCTGTCGCCGGCGCCCGACACGCTGTTCGAGCTGATCTCCTTCATCACCGGCGGCGCGCAGCGCGAGAAGGCGCGGGCGCTGGCGCAGGGCGAAGATCCCGATGGCGATGCCGCGACGCTCGACGTGATGGCGGCGTTGCAGAAGTTTTCCGGCATGCGGCCGCATCCCGAGGCCTTCGTCGAGGCGCTGGAGCCGCTGCAGCCGCGGCTCTACTCGATCTCGTCCTCGCACAATGCGACGCCGGGAAAGCTGTCGCTGACCGTGGACTCCGTGCGCTACGTCATCGGCAAGCGCAAGCGGCTCGGCGTCGCCTCGACCTTCCTCGGCGAGCGGATCAACGAGGGCGAGAAGCTCAAGGTCTATGTGCAGAAGGCGCACAATTTCGGCCTGCCGCAGGACCCGAAGACGCCGATCATCATGGTCGGTCCCGGCACCGGCATTGCGCCGTTCCGCGCCTTCCTGCTTGACCGCAAGGCGACAGGCGCGCCGGGCAAGAACTGGCTGTTCTTCGGCCACCAACGCAGCGATTGCGACTTCTTCTATCAGGACGAGCTCAACGCGATGAAGACCTCGGGTCTGCTGACGCGACTGTCGCTGGCCTGGTCGCGCGACGGCGAGAAGAAGTTCTACGTGCAGGACCGCATGCGCGAGGTCGGCCGGGAATTGTGGACCTGGCTCGCCGAGGGCGCGCATCTCTACATCTGCGGCGATGCCAAGCGCATGGCCAAGGATGTCGAACGCGCGCTGGTCGACATCGTCGCCCAGTTCGGTGCGCGTTCGACCGATGAGGCCGTCAGTTTCGTCGCTGAGCTCAAGAAGACCGGGCGCTTCCAGGCGGACGTTTACTAGCCTGCTGTCGCTCCACCGTCATCCTGGCCGGTTCCAACTGGCTCGGATTTGAACGAATAAGATTCTCGGAACCAGCACCTGGAGAGAATTTGCATCTGCGATGTGGGGCCATCAGAGAAGGCGCATCGCTATTTTCGCCACCGTCTTGCCTCCCGCCCTGGTTGATCCCTCATACTCCCGCAAATGGGGCGTTGGAGATCGACCATGCGCGAACTATCGGCGGAAGCCAGGCTGCACTTCTACGCGCGCTCGCTCTCGCGCCGGACCGGGGCGAGCATGCACCACGTTGCGATGTACAGCGCGTTTGCGATCATTGCCGCCATCGTGTTCGGGACGCTGTCGGTGCATCCGTTTTAAGATTCACGCCCCGCGCTTGAACGGCGCGACCTCAATCCCCGCAGCCTTCAACGCCTGACGCAACGTCCGCGCGATCTCGACCGCGCCGGGCGTATCGCCGTGGATGCAGACCGTGTCCGTGCGCATCTTGATGACCTTGCCGGTGACTGACACCACCGCGCCGTCCTGCACCATGCGCACCACGCGCTCGGCGATCGCCTTGGCATCGTGCAGCACCGCGCCGGGCTTCTTGCGCGAGACGAGGTTGCCGTCGTCCTCATAGGCGCGGTCGGCGAACACCTCGTGCACCATCGGCAGGTTGGCCTCTTCGCCGGCCTTCACCAGCTTCGAATTGGCGAGCACGACGAAGATCAGGCCGGGATCCACCGCCTTGATCCCGGCGGCGATCGCCTTCGCCGTCATGTCGTCCTCGCAGGCGACATTGGAGAGCGCGCCGTGCGCCTTCACATGGGTAACCTTGTGGCCGGCCGCGGTCGCGATCGCCTGCAGCGCGCCGATCTGGTAGGCGACGAGGTTCTCGATCTCGGAGGACTTGAGCCCTGCGATCGGATGCCGGCCGAAGCCGTGCAGGTCGCGATAGCCGGGATGCGCACCGACCGAGACGCCGCGCGCCTTCGCCAGTTCCACCGTCCGGCGCATAATGTCGGGGTCGCCGGCGTGGAAGCCGCAGGCGACGTTGACCGAGCTTGCCAGCTCGATCATGGCGGCATCATTGCCCATCTCCCACGCGCCAAAACCTTCGCCGAGGTCGCAATTCAGATCGACTGTCTTCATGGGTTGCTCTCCGCCTCTGGTCTGGTTGTCGCTTACGGCTCCGCCGTGACCTGCCACGTTCCGGCATCGACCGCGCTGACCGCATAGCCCGCCACGTTAGCATCGCTGAGGGCCTCGATGTTGAGCGCAACGATGTCGGAGGCGCGCAGGCGATCGGGCAGGCTACGGATCGCTTGCGCGAACTTGCGTGCCTCGTCCTGGGCTTCGGCCATGCTGACAGCCTTGAAGCGGAACGCGGTTCCGGCCGAGGTCTGGGCGAGGCGGCCGATATCGGCCGTGATCACGGTTGCGATCTTCGGATAGCCGCCGGAGGTGCCGCGATCCATCATCAGCGCGATCGGCGCGCCGTTGCCGGGCACCTGGATGCTGCCGTTCACCGTGCCGTCGGAGACGATGTTGTGGCCGTGGAGATGCTTGATCGCGGGGCCCTCGAGGCGGTAGCCCATGCGGTCTGAGGTCGCCGAGATCTTCCACTCGCTGTTCAGAAACAGCGCCTTGTTGGCCTCGTCGAACTCATCGTCCTGCGGCCCGAGCAGCACGCGTATCGGACCTGTCGCCGGCTTCGGCAGCTGGATGCGCAGCTCCGGTGCACCGCTGGCAGCATCGACATCGAACTCGTCGCCGGCCTGGAGCGGGCGCGGATAGGGGCTGCCGAGGCCGGCGCGCGCGTTCACGGCGAGGCTGCCGAACACCTTCTCGCCCTTGATGGCGCCTTCGATGGCGAGATAGGTGAAGGCGCCGCCGCGGGCAAAGCCGAGCGTCAGCGTCTCGCCGTCCTTCAGCGTCACTGATGTGTCCATCGCGACCGGGCTGCCGGCGACGTCTGCGTTGCGCGGCGCGCCGGATATCGCCACGCGCACGGCGCCGTCGCGGGCGGTGAAGGACGCGCCGAACGGGCCGATCTCGATGGCGGCCGCGAACGGCTCGTTACCGACCAATGTGTTCGCCGCCGCAAGCGACAGCCGGTCCATCGCCCCGCTCACCGTCAAGCCATAACGCTGCGCGCCGTGGCGGCCGCCGTCCTGGACCGAACTGGCAGGGCCGATGCTGGCAACGACGAGGCGGCTCATGCGTCCACCTGCTCGGCGACGATCTCGCCGGCTTCCGCGGCGCGATCCATGTCCTCGAATGTCTTGTGGTCGATGGCGTAGAACGTGACGCGATCACCGGGCTCGGTGAGGAAGGTCGGATTGCGGTGGAGCTGATAGGTTCGCACCGGGGTGCGGCCGAGCAGGTGCCAGCCGCTCGGGGCGGCCAGACACTGGATGCCGGCCTGGACGCCACCGATTGAGATCGTGCCGGCCGGAGTCAGCACCCGCGGCGATTGCCGCCGCGACATGTGCAGGAATTTGTCGAGGCCGCTGAGGTAGGACCAGCCCGGCGTGAAGCCGATCATGGCGACCTTGTAATCGCCGCCCGAATGCCGGGCGACAATGTCATCCGGCGTGGTGCCCAGCGTCTTGGCGACGTCCTCGAGGTCGATGCCGTGCTCGCCGCCATAGGCGACCGGAATGCGCCAGCGGCGCGCTTTGGTGACCGGCGGCAGCGGCCGGGTGGCGATGGGGAGGATCTTTTCGCCCAGCGCATCGAAGCCGATCTTGTCGGGATCGTAGTGGACCAGCAGCGAGCGGTAGGTCGGCACGGTCTCGGTGATGCCGTCGATGGAGCTTGCCGCGAGCGCCTTGTCGAGCGCCAGCACGCGCTGGTTGGCATCGTCGTCGATGGTGCGGCTGAACTCGACCGTGACGGCACTGTCGCCACTGGGCAGAAGGCGGGGCGGGGGAAGCGTCGCGGCCATTGAGCTGTCAGAGCGCTGTCGTGATCGGGCTTTCTCGGGAATGCGGGCTCGACCTTGAGTTCCGCGTGTCCCTGCTTCGCGTAAATGTGCCCGCAAGTCCAATAAATTAATCCAAGGGCGCGCGATAAACCCTTGTTATCGCGTCGCATAACAGCTCGGCGGCCCTGCGTAATTGCTAGCCTCTTGGGCCTTGACGCAAAGCTTGCGGCTCGCAAGATGCGCGCGTTCTGTCCCGCACCTCGGAGCTCGTTCTCGTCCATGTCGCTGTCCCCCGAAGCCCGCAAGACCCTCGCCGGCATCACCACCGCCACCATCACCACGGTCCTGCTGAAGAAGGGCCTGCGCAATGTGTGGATGCGCGGCGCGCGTCCGCTGCGCCCGGGTCTGCCGCGGCTGGTGGGGCCGGCCTTCACGCTGCGCTTCGTGCCGGCGCGCGAGGATCTGGCGACGCCGGAATCCTGGTCGTCGCCGATCTCGACCCGCACTGCGATCGAGGCGATGCCCGAGGGCTGCATCGCGGTGGTCGACGCCATGGGCATCACCGATGCCGGGATCTTCGGCGATATCCTTTGTGCGCGCATGGTCAAGCGCGGCGTCACCGCGCTGGTCACCGACGGCGTGGTGCGTGACGTCGAGGGCGTGCTCGGCACCAATTTGCCGGTGTGGTGCGACGGCTATGCCGCGCCGCCTTCCGTTGCGGGCCTGACCTTCGTCGGCTGGGGCGAGCCGATCGGCTGCGGCGGCGTTGCGGTGTTCCCGAACGACATCGTGGTCGCCGACCAGGACGGCTGCGTGCTGATCCCGCAGGCGATGCTCGACCACGTCCTCGCCGAGGGCGTCGAGCAGGAGCGGATGGAAGCCTGGATCGTGAACGAGGTGAACAACGGCGCGGTGCTGCCCGGCCTCTATCCCATGAACGCCGAAACCAAGGCGCGCTACGCCGCCAGCAAGAAGTAACGGAAGCGAGGACCCCCATGGAGATTACAGTCGCCGGCACGCGGCCGACCCGCCGCGCGCCCAATGAACACTTCACCGGCACCGTGTGGCAGGACCCCGTCATCATGGCGCCCGCGCCGGCGCGGCTGAACTGCTCGCGCGTCGCGTTCGAGCCGGGCGCACGCACCAACTGGCATCACCACCCGCTCGGGCAGACGCTCTACGTCATCTCCGGCGTCGGGCGGGTCCAGTCCAAGGGCGGGCCGATCCGCGAGATCCGCCCGGGCGACACCGTCTGGATTCCGCCCGGTGAAGTGCACTGGCACGGCGCCTCGCCAACCAACGGCATGTGCCACATCGCCATGCAGGAAGCGCTCAACGGCGTCTATTCGACCTGGCTGGAGCCGGTCACCGACGCGGAGTATGGGGCGGCGCTGGGCTGACGCTCTCGTGTCCCGGACAAGACGCATCGCCCATGGCGATTCGTCGCCGATCCGGGACCCAGATCTTCCAGCGACCAAGATGCTGGGTCCCGGCTCTGCGCGGCAACGCTGGCGCGTTGCCACTTGTCCGGGACACGGAAGCTCACATCTTCTCCGCCGTCCAGGTGCCCGTGCACATCGCGCCGCGCCAGGTGCCGGAGCCGGACGCGCCGCTGAGCCGGCCGAAGCCGACGGCACGCTTGATGCCGGTGCTCATGGTGACGTTGACGTTGCCGGCCTCGGCGACGCGCCCCGACGCGGTCACTGCGGCGCTGCTCGAGGCGATCTGGCCGTTGTTGATCCCGATCGCGACGGTCGCCCCGTTGCCGCAAGCCTGGCTCGAAGAGGCAATGCGGACATTCCATGCGCCGTCGAAGCTGCTGGTCGCAGCGCCTGCCTGCGTGAGCGGGAAAGCGATGGCGACAACGGTGGCGAAAAGGCCCTTGCGAAATCCAGTCATGACATGCCCCTGCGGTTGACGACGCGGGGGATCGTGGCATCGGCGAGGAACCGGCGATGTGAGGGCTGTCACGCCAGCGGCTGGCTCTGTGAGATAGCGCACGTCGCCGCGGACAAAGCAAAGGGGCCCGGATCGCGGGCCCCTTGTTTTGGTCAGCGCGCCGGAGCCGAGCTCAGTTCACGCGCGTCCAGGTCTGGCCGCCGCAGAACATGCCGCCGAAGGCGCAGCCCTGCACGCGCAGCCGGTCGGTGCCCTTCATGGCGATCGTCGAATCGTAGGTCGAGCCCGAGTTGGGGTCGAGGATGCGGCCCGACCATTTCTGGTCCTTGCCCGGCTTCATGTTGATCAGCACCTGCTCGCCGTTCTGGTTCGACTTGCTGTCGACCGAATAGCCGCAGAGGTTGGTGCCGCATTGCTCGATGCGGACCTTGCCTTCCCTCTCCTCGGTGAGCCAGACGCCGACCGGCGAATTGAGATCGCGGGTGGGCGCAGCCGCAG
>NZ_JACCHP010000039.1 GCF_016031625.1 Bradyrhizobium agreste
TCGCGGTCTGGCTCGCCAGCGACTTCACCTCGCTCGCCACGACGGCGAAGCCGCGGCCGGCCTCGCCGGCGCGGGCGGCCTCGATGGTGGCGTTGAGCGCGAGCAAATTGGTCTGCTCGGCGATCGCGGTGATCAGCTTGACCACCTCGCCGATCTGCTGGGCGGCGTGCGACAGCTTGCCGATGCGGCCGTCGGTCTCCTTGGCCTGCATCACGGCAGCCTCGGCGATGCGGCTGGAATCGCGCACCTGGCGGCCGATCTCCTCGACCGAGGCCGACAGCTCCTCGGTCGCGGTCGCGACCGACTGCATGTTGGAGGAGGCCTGCTCGGAGACGCCGGCGACCTGGCTCGACAGGCTCTGGGTGGTCTCGGCGGTGCGGGTCAGGGTGGAGGCCGCCGATTCCAGCTGCACGGCCGAGGCCGAGACGTTGGAGACGATGGCGCCGACCGCGCTCTCGAAATCGTCGGCAAAGCGGATCAGCTCGGCGCGGCGGCTTGCCGCCTGCTCGCGGTTCTGCACTTCGCTGGCGGCGGCATCGCGCTCGGCTTTTGCAACGGCCTGGATCTTGAATTCCTCGACCGCGCCGGCCATCTCGCCGATCTCGTCCTTGCGCCCCAAGCCGGGCAGCACCACGTCGAAATTGCCGGAGGCCAGCTCCCGCATCGCCTTGCACATCGCGATCATCGGCCGCGAGATGCCGGTGCCGAGCAGGAAGGCGAGGACCGCACCTAACAGCGTGCCGCCGACGGCCAGCATCAGCACCAGTTGCTCAGTCTGCCCGATGGTCGCCGCCGACTCCGAATCCAGCCGCTGTTGCTCGGCGACGAGGTCCGCCTTCATGGCGGTGGCGCCTTGCTGGATCGCGCCGGCCGAGCCGCTCATCTCGGCGACGAGGTCATCGACCAGCTTGGCGTTGGCGATCAGCTTCTCCAGCGCCTCGCGATAGGCGCCGAGCAGCGCCTTGGCATCTTTCAGCCCGGCGACGACCTTGTCGTCCATCGAATAGACCGCGCCGAGCGAGTTCTCGACGAATTTCAGCCGCGCCAGCGCGCTGGCGCCGATCGCCTGATCGGACGTCAACACGAAATTGGTCGCTGCCGCACTCGCGGTCTGGAACTGGGCGTTGACCTGCTTGGTGCCGAACTCGATCGCCTGCGCTTCGGCGTCGGAGGCGTTGTTGCCGATGTCGTCGAGCTTGTATTTCAGAAGGTTGGCGTTGCGCTGAAGCTGGTTCTGCACCAGCAGCGCGCTGTCGCGCTTGGCCTGGAGCACCTTGGCGAAGGTCGCGGAGAAGCTGGAAAACTCCTTGGCGAGCTTCCCCAGGCTTTCCTGCCGCGCCGGCTTCGTAGCGGCCTTGACGGCCTGGTCGATGGCGTTCTTCAGGCTGGCCTCGGCATCGAGCGCCGCCTTGGTGTCGTCTTCCTTGCCGGTGACGACGAAATATTTGGCGGCGGAACGATAGGCGAGCAGCTCACGGTCGATATTGCGGGCGAGATCGGCCTCCGACACGCTGCTGCGGTACGACCCGACCCCGGCGGCGACCCGCTCGAAGCCGAAATAGGAGAAGGCCATGCTGCCGGCGGAGATCACCAGCACGGCGGCGAAGCCGAGGATGATCTTTGCGCGGAACTTGAGGGTCGGAAATAGTGCACGCTTCGACGGCGACGCGGTACGCCCGGACATTCCCAACCCCCGTTCATGTTCTTGCAGCGATTCTGCGGCCCGGAAGCAGCCCTTTCCGAACGTTGCGCAAAATTAGGGCAGAATCGTCAAGGGGTGGTAAATCCGCCCAAGCCTGCGAGGAGCGGGTGCCGTGTTGCGGCTACCCGGAAAACGCCCTACTCTCGAATACTTATCAGGCACTTGTCAGCCACTCGGCATTAGACCGAGCCTCAAGGGAGAAACGGAGTGGGGCAAACCGATTTTCGGTTTGGCGGCGCGTCTGGCGTTGCCGTGGCCAAGTCGAAGGCCGCGAGCGTCGATGACGCCGTCGCCGAGCTGGCGGCCCAGCTTCCGTCCGACGGGCTGGCGCTGATCCTGGTGTTCCTCTCCCCCAGCTACGACCCCGATCGCTTCATCGCCGAGATCAGCCGGCAATTCGACGACACAGAGGTCTGCGGTTGCACCACGGCGGGCGAGCTTGCTCCTGACGGCTGGGACGAGAACAGCGTCGTGGCGCTGGCGTTCAGCCGCGCCGACTTCTCCGCGGTGGTGCGGCCCATCTTCAACCTCGACAGCTTCCGCGTCGAGGACGGCCGCAGGATCGGCAGCGAGCTCCGGCACGAGCTGTTGCGGGCCACGCCGGAGGTCGAGCGTGGCAGTCCCTTCGGCCTGGTCCTGATCGACGGCCTGTGCCGCCGCGAAGAAGCGGTGATGTCCGCGATCTATGCATCGCTGGACGACATTCCGGTGGTCGGCGGGTCGGCAGGCGACGGGCTGCGCTTCGAGAAGACGTTCGTGTTCTTCGACGGCAAGGCACACAGCAATGCCGCCTTGCTGATCCTGCTCAACACCTCGCTGCCGTTCCGCGTCTTCAAGTGCGACAATTTCGAGCCGCAGGCGCAGAAGATGGTGGTGACCGAGGCCGACATCGAGAACCGCACGGTCCGGGAGCTGAACGCCGAGCCTGCTGCGCAGGAATATTCGCGCGTGGTCGGCATCATGGACGCCAAGCTCGATCCGTTCTCCTTCGCCTCCCATCCGGTCCTGGTGCGCGTCGGCGGCGCCTATTACGCACGCTCGATCCAGCGCGTCGAGCCGGACGGCTCCTTGCACTTCTTCTGCGCCATCGATGAGGGCATGGTGCTGACCGCGGCGACCTCGCGCAGCCTGGTCGGCGCGGCCCGCGAGACGTTCGCCGACATCCGCGACCAGATCGGAGACGTCTCGCTCTACATCGGCTTCGAGTGCCTGCTCCGCCGGCTCGATGCCGAACAGCATCAGCTCGCCCGCGACATGTCGGAGCTGTACCGGCAGAACCGCGTGGTCGGCTTTCACACCTACGGCGAGCAGTTCGGCTCCATGCATGTGAACCAGACTTTCACGGGAGTTGCGATCGGAAGGCGCACGTCGTGACGGACATGTGGCAGGGCCCCGATGCGGTCGACCAGCTCAGGCGCGAGGCCGCCAAGCTGAGGAAGATCAATGCCGCGCTGATGTCGCGCGTCGAGCGCTCGATGGACCAGCAGCTCAATGCCTTTTCATTGTTCGAAACCGCGATCGCGCTCGACCACAAGGTTCGCGACCGGACGCACCAATTGCGCGAAGCACTGCATTCTGTCGAGCGCGCCAATGAAGGTCTCTACCGCGCCAAGCAGCAGGCGGAGGCGGCAAGCTCGCTGAAATCCTCGGTGCTGATCGCGGTCACCCACGATCTGTTGCAGCCGCTCAACGCGGCGCGCCTGACCCTGTCCGCGCTGACGGAGATGATGGAGTCGCAGGAAGCGGGCGTGCTGATCGACCAAGCGAGCCGCTCGCTGGTGATGCTGGAGGACCTCTTGCGCTCGCTGCTTGAGATCGCAAAGCTCGACGCCGGCGCACTCAAGCCCGACGTGCGCGCGATCGCACTGGCGCCGCTGTTCGAGCAGCTTCGCAACGAGTTCGAGCCGATCGCCGCGCGGCAAGGGCTGTCCCTGCGCATCCGCACCTCACCGCTGGCGGTGATGTCGGATGCGATGATGCTGCGGCGGATCCTGCAGAACCTGCTCGCCAATGCCATTCGCTATACCCGCAGCGGCGGCGTCGTGATGGGATGCCGGCCGCGCGGCGGGCAGATCTGCGTCCAGGTCTCCGACACCGGACCCGGGATTGCGCAGGCGCAGCAGGAGGCGATCTTCCGCGAATTCCAGCGCGGCGATGCAAACGCGACCGACCAGGCCGGCTTCGGGCTCGGCCTCTCCATCGTCCGCCGCTTCGCCAGCGAGCTCGGGCACGAGGTGCGGCTGTCCTCGCAGCTCGGCAGGGGATCGACCTTCACCCTGGAGCTGGAGCCGGCTGGCCTCGCTGACGTCGCTGACGAGGTGCAGGAGGTCGAGCCCGCCGCGCGTCACTACGATTACAGCGGGCTCGAAGGCGCCAAGATCCTCTTGATCGAGAACGATCCGAACGGCTCGGAGGCGATGGCCGCGCTGCTGGAGGGATGGGGCTGCGATGTCGCGACCACGCGATCGGCCGCGGACGCGCTCGTGCGCCTCGGCGAGCTCGGCGGCGCGCCCGATGTCGTGATTGCAGACCTGCATCTCGATCACGGCGAGAGCGGCCTGTCGGCGATCACCGACGTGCGGGGGCATTTGAAGCTCGACACGCCCGCCATGATCATCACCGCCGACTATTCCGAACAGGCGGCCAAGCAGGCGAGCCTCCAGGGCCTCGAAGTGCTGAAGAAGCCGATCAAGCCGGCCGAGATGCGGGCGCTGCTGTCGTTCCTGCTGAGCTGAAGCGCGCGGCGCACATCAAAAGTCGCAAAACAACCCCATGCACAGTACCGGTAATATATTACACGGCATTATTGCTCTGATATATCAATGAACTACTTGCACCTGCAGCGCCGCAGAAAGCGGCAAAATCAAATCACTGCCGGTCCGGCGGAGCATGCTCGCGCCTTGCCGGAGCGCCTTCGCTTGCCAGGGTCGCGAAATCGATCCGGGACATTTCTACGATGGCCTTGGTGCGGCTCAGCACGTTGAGCTTGCGCAGGATGTCGGAGACGTGGACCTTCACCGTGGTCTCGGAGATATTCAGCTCGAAGGCGATCTGCTTGTTCTGCAGGCCGCGCTTGAGCATTTCGAGCACGCGCAATTGCTGCGGGGTCAGCTCGTGCAGGCGTTTCAAGAGATCCTGCGCCGGGCCGGCGGCGCGTTGCGGGCGGACGAGCCCGCGATAGGCGGCAGGGACACAGACCGCGCCGCGCAGCACCTCCCCGATCGACTGCGCCAGCTCCTGCTTCGACGACGATTTGAGGATGTAGCCGGAGACGCCGAGCGACAAGGCGCCGGCCATGATCTGCGGATCCTGATGCCCTGATACGATGACGATCGGAATCCTGGGAAAGGCCTTGCGGATGCGGATGATACCCGAAAGGCCCGTGGTGCCCGGCATCGACAGATCGAGCAGGATGAGGTCGAGCTCGCCAGCCGCCGCGGCCTGCTCGAGCGCTCCGTCGATCGACGTCGCCTGAAGGATCTCGGCCGCCGGCGCCACCATCTGGAGCGCGCCCTCGAGGGCCTCGCGAAACAACGGATGGTCTTCGACGATCAGAAATCGCATCACGCGTGAGCCATTCCTGGATGATTGCCTGGATGATTGCCCGGTTGATCGGCCAGATGATCGACGGGTTCGACGCCGAAACGAGAATGTCGCAGCCGGACCAGACCGCTTTGATCCAGATCAAGCAGGGTATTGCGCGTCATTGCGGCCGCCCGCGGTCGGCCCGCGCATAGGGCCGGGCCTTGGGATCCGGCAGCTCCACCTTGCCGATCTCCATGATCGCCTTGTTGCGGCTGAAAAGGCCGAGCTTGCGCAGAATTTCGGTGATATGCGCCTTCACCGTGGATTCGGCGAGCTGAAGCTCCTGACCGATCTGCCGGTTCGGATAGCCGCGCCGCAGCAGATCGAGCACGCGAAGCTGTTGCGGCGTGAGCTCGCGCAGCTTGACCTCGAGCGCCTTGCTGGCCTCGGCCCGGCGCCGCTGCGACGTTGCCACGAAATCCTTCGGCACTGACACCGATCCATTCAGCACGCCCTGGATCGATTGCGCCAGCTCGCGCTTCGACAGCGACTTCGGCAGAAAACCGGCGGCCCCCAGCTCCAGCGCCTCGCGGACGACGCGCTGGTCCTCCTCGCTCGACACGATGGCGACGGGCAGGCGCGGATGGGCCTCGCGCAGACGCAGAAAGCCGGAGAAGCCGGTCGCATCCGGCAGCAGGAGGTCGAGCAGCGCGAGGTCGATGCCCTCGCCCTGCTCGGCCGTCAGGATATGAAGGGCGTCCTCGATCGACATCGCCTCGAAGATCCGCGCCTCCGGCAGGGCCAGCCGCACCGCATTGCCGAGCGCCTCGCGAAACAGCGGATGATCGTCGATGATCAGGAAGCTGGTCATGGCGCCTTCACAGGACTGCACCGCCGAATGCTGCACTGTACGGGCATCCGCCGCCGCAGCGGAAGCGGCGGAACCATCCGGCATCCGTCCGGCACCGGGATGGTGCCGGATCAACTCTACCACATCCTCCCGATCGGGTTCGGTCAAGACCGTTCAGTCGTTCGATTCCGTCTGGACCGTCAGCAGGAAGGAATAGATGCTGTTGAACTGCTCATCGGTATAGACCTCCTTCCAGGCCGGCATGCCCTTGTTCGGCCGCCCCTCGTGCACGGTGGTCCAGTACTTCTCGCGCATCTCGTCGCCGTAGCGGTGACGCAGCAGCCGCAGATCGATCTTGCGCTCGCTCTGGATCGCATCGGGACCGTGGCAGTGCGCACAGGTTCCGTTGAAGATCTCCTTGCCCGCGCCGACGGCCTCCGTACCCGCCGCGACCGCATCGCCCTTGGTCTCGGTCGCCACGACATTGGCGACCTGGGCGACGCCGGCTCCGCTTCCCGTGCCCGTCGTCACCGTCGCCGCCGCCGCCGCGCCGAAGCGAACCGGCGCGCCGGTCGGCAAACCGTATTTCACGGCGAGCTCGCCGATCTTGCCTTGAAGCTGCGGCAACACGGCATTGACGCGGTCGCGCAGCTCGGTCGAGGTCCTGGCAAAGCCGATGGCGGCATCCCATGACAGGCCCTCGCCCTCGGTGAGCTCGATCTGGTAGCGGCCGTCGTAGCTGGTCTTGTTCAGCCAGCCGGCGACCGGTCCCCAGATGAAGGCGACATCGGCCCTGCCCTGGTCGAGCGCCTGCATGCCCTCCTCGGGCGACAGCACCGTCACCTTCTGGATGTCGTCGCGGCTCGCCAGCAGGTTTTGCGGCGTGCTGGCGAACTGCACGGCCACACGCTTGCCCTTGAGGCCGTCGATGCCGCCGACCGCGGCGCCCTTCGCAGATTCCTTGGCGGCGACGAGGGCATAACCCTCCTTCGCGAAGGTGTCGGAGAAGATCACGGCCGGGCCCATGAAATCCTCGGACCGCGGCAGTCCGATCATGGCGTCGCATTGCTTGCCGAGCAGCGTGACGCGCACGGTGCGCTTGCCAAAATAGGACTTGTACCAGTCATAGGCGATCGGCCGGCCGAGCGCCTGCGCCAGGGCTTGTCCGATCTCGACGTAGAAGCCCGGCTTCGACGAACTGTCGCTCGAGAATGGCAGGTTGGTCGGATCGGCGCAGAGACGGAACGGCTGCGCTTCCTCGGCCTGTAGCGGCGAGGCCGGAACGATCAGCGCCGCGGCGGCACATGCGAGCAGGCCTGCGATGGCGCGATGTCGGTTCGCACCGGTGGCGGAATGATTCGGACACATCCTCGTCTCCCTTGCGTTGGTTTAGTTGCGCCGGAGCTTGTTGGGCCAGGCGTGGTGGCACCAGGCCTCGGCCGATGCCGCTGCTAAGATCCGGAGAAAGCGCGCGCGTATCCCGTCACCTCGAGGATACGCGCGCGAGTTGTCACTGGACGGAGAACACGAAGAGCGAACCGCCCTCGGGGGCTGCGGCCGTCATCTTCTTTCCTACCTCGCCCAGGAACGCAGGCAGCGCGGCGGTGCGGCCGACGACGATGGCGACATATTGCTTGCCGTCGACCTGATAGGTCACCGGGCCTGCGCCGATGCCGGAGCCGAGATTCCTGCTCCACAGCACCTTGCCGGACTTCGCATCGATGGCACGGAAGTCGCCATGGATGTTGCCGGCAAACACGAGCCCGCCGCCGGTGGTCAGCGTGCCGCCGTTGAAGGGCAGGTCTTCCTTGATTGACCAGACCTTCTTCTGCGCGACCGGATCCCAGGCGACGAGCTCGCCGAGGAATCCGCCGGGGCCTTCTTTGGTCGGGAATTCGGCGCCGAGATAGAACACGCCGCGCTTGTAGGCGACATCGCTGACCGACCAGTCCATGCAGACGTTGTTGGAGGGGATGTAGACCAGGCCGGTCTGCGGATTGAACGACATCGGCTGCCAGTTCTTGCCGCCGATCAGGTTCGGACAGATGTCCTTGGCGGGATGATTCGGCCCGGGACGCTTGTCGGGATCCTCGACCGTGCGCATCGTGGTGACGTCCCACTTCTTGGCCCAGTTGGAGAACACGTATTTCTCCGCCGACAACACCTTGCCGGTCTCACGGTTGGCGACGAAGAAGAAGCCGTTGCGGTCCGCCTTCATCAGCGCCGGCACGGTGCTGCCGCCGATCTTGAGATCCGCGAGCACGGCTTCGTTGACGCCGTCATAGTCCCAGGCGTCGGCCGGCGTGGTCTGGATGTGCCACTTGATCTTGCCGGTGTTGGGATCGAGCGCGAGCGTCGAAGCGGTGTAGAGGTTGGTCAGCTTGCCGAAATTGCCGTCGCCGGTCGAACGCACCGCCGTGTTCCACGGGCCGGGATTGCTGGTGCCCCAATAGACCGTGTCGCTCTTCGGATCGTAGGAGCCGACCAGCCAGGCTGCGCCGCCGCCATGCTGGGCAGAGTCGCCCTTCCAGGTGTCGCCGCCGGGCTCGTCCGGGGACGGAACGGTGTAGGTCTGCCACACCTGCTTGCCGGTGTTGATGTCGAAGGCCAGCAGCGCGCCGCGCACGCCGTATTCGCCGCCGCCGAAACCGGTGATGACCTTGTCGCGCACGACGAGCGGCGGCGAGGTGATGACCGAGCCCTGCTTGTAGTCGACCACCTTGGCCGTCCACAGCGACTTGCCGGTCGCGGCATCGAGCGCGGTCAGCTTGCCGTCGAGGCGGCCGACGAAGATCTTGCCGTCGGCATAGGAGACGCCGCGGTTGTTCACGTCGCAGCAGGCATATTGCAGCACGTCGTCGGGAATCTCGGGCTCCCAGGTCCATTTGCGCTGCCCCGTCGCCGCATCGAGCGCATAGACGTATTTCGGACCCCACGAGCTCGAAACGTACAGCGTGTTGCCGACCACGATCGGCGAGGATTCGTTCGAACGCAGCGAGGCCAGCGAGAAGGAGTAAGCGAGCGTCAGCTTGCCGGCGTTCTCGGTGTTGATCTGCTTGAGCGGGCTGAAGCGCGTGTTGCCGTAATCGTGGCCGGCAACGGCCCATTGATTCGAATCGGATTGCGCTTTGAGCAGCGAGTCGTTGGCGCGAACGCCCGGTGTAACGGCGGCGAGCATCGCAATCATGGAGATGCTGGCCAAGAAGCCCTTCTTTCCAAAGGTCATGTATTCCCTCCGCGATGTTGTTGTGCACGCCTCGTTGGGCGCCCGAGCGGCTTGCGCTCGTGATGCGCAGTTCGCCTGCGAGCCATCGTTCGAAATTACAGCATCGCCGTTTCGCGCTTAGTATAGGCGGAAGGTAGTAGTGCAAATCATTGGCGGCTTCCGCCGCTCATCTCGTTGTCCCGCCTCGCGTCCTGGCCTTTTTCTGCAGCTCGAAAATGCACGCTCGAACTAAGGCGGCGTCGCGCATCAATCACGATGATGGCGCTACCAGGCCCGCGAAACTTTCGAAGAAGCTCGCGGCGAGTTTTCGCGACGTCGAGTCGATCAGCCGGGAGCCGAGTTGTGCGAGCTTGCCGCCGATCTGCGCGTCGGCTTCGTAGTGCAGGACGGTGACGTCGGGCGCTTCTTCCTCCAGCCTGACCGTCGCGCCGCCCTTGGCAAAGCCGGCGACACCGCCGGCGCCCTCGCCGACGATGCGATAGAAGTTGGGCGCATCGATATCGGTTAGCGTCACCTTGCCGCTGAACGTCGCCTTCACCGGCCCGACCTTCAGCACCACCGTCGCCGTCATCTCGGTCGGCGACGCCATCTCGAGCGATTGGCAGCCGGGAATGCAGCGCCTGAGAATATCGGGATCGTTGAGCGCAGCCCACACCGTTTCCTTCGACGCCGGGATCCGCTGACTGTCGTTCATCTGCATCGCTTCCACCCTTTTGCCGTTGCTTGTACGGCTCGACTAGGAGGACGGGCGGCTGCATTCAATCGCCAGGAAGTACTAGGGCCGCTCTTCTGATTTCTCATCACGCGATGTCATTCCGGGGCGCGCCTCTTGGCGCGAACCCGGAATCCATCAACCTGCTGACCCTGCGGCCCGATGGATTCCGGGCTCCCTCGCTCCGCTCGGGCCCCGGAATGACGGAGGGAACTATTGAAATCGCAACACGCGGAGCGTCCTGGCCGGCGCGGCTTGACGGCGGCGCTTCGCTGCATTGCCGTAAGTAAAATCAATGGCTTAAGACATCTCGTCCTACTACCAAGATCGCGATTACAAAGGCGGGGGCGCATGCTCCTATTCGCGCAACGAGCAGGACATTCGAGGGAGGAACAACGCACGACCGGGCTGAGCCCGGGGCAAACGGCAAGGCGACCACGGCACGTAGGACAGGTCACGCGCCTGATATCGTGGCAGCCGATCACGCCATCGCAGCGGCGACTTTCCGTGTGTCTCCCGCAATGTCGCAGCACGTGATGGCGGCGGCACGAGGCATCGTGGCCGAATCGTACATCTGCGACCGTCGTCACCATGACCCTTCCATGACCGCGGTCAGCAAAAACCCAGTTGCAAAGTTTCGTTCGCGCTGTCTCTAATTAGAACCAATCAAAATCACTTTGGGAGGACTTCACGTGTCTACAGTCAAACTGACGGTCAACGGCAAGGCCGTTGCTGTCGATGTCGAGGACCGCACGCTGCTGGTCCAGCTCCTGCGCGATCACCTCAACCTGACCGGGACCCACGTCGGCTGCGACACCAGCCAATGCGGCGCCTGCGTCGTGCACATGGACGGCCGTGCGGTGAAATCCTGCACCATGCTGGCAGGGCAGGCCGACGGCGCCACCATCACCACGATCGAGGGCATCGCCAAGGGCGACGAGCTGCACCCGATGCAGGCCGCGTTCCGCGACAATCACGGCCTGCAGTGCGGCTATTGCACCCCGGGCATGATCATGTCGGCGATCGACATCGTGCATCGTTACGGCGGCCAGCTCGACGAGGCCACCGTCCGCACCGAGCTGGAAGGCAATATCTGCCGCTGCACCGGCTATCACAACATCGTCAAGGCCGTCCTAGACGCGGCCGGCCGCATGAAGGTCTCGCAGGCGGCCGAGTAAGCGGCGCGCCTCGAAAGAAAATCACCGCTTGCTGCTTTCGAAGGAAAGCGCAGTCATAAAATTTCCGGTCGGGAGGACCAGACATGGGTGTTGAAGGCATCGGCGCACGCGTCGTGCGCAAGGAAGACAAGCGTTTCATTACCGGCAAGGGCCGCTACGTCGACGACATCAAATTGACGGGCATGACCCATGCCTATTTCATCCGCAGCCCGCACGCGCACGCCAAGGTGAAGAAGATCGATTCGTCCGCGGCGCTGAAGATGCCGGGCGTGGTCGCGGTGCTCACCGGACAGCAGCTGGTCGACGACAAGGTCGGCAACCTGATCTGCGGCTGGGCCATCACCTCCAAGGACGGCAGCCCGATGAAGATGGGCGCGTGGCCGGCGATGGCGCCGGAGACGGTGCGCTTCGTCGGCCAGGCGGTCGCGGTCGTGATCGCCGAAAGCAAGAATCTGGCACGCGACGCCGCCGAAGCCGTCGTCATCGATTACGAAGAGCTTCCTGCGGTCGCCGACGTCCACGCCGCCATCAAGGCCGGCGCGCCGCAGCTGCATCCCGAAGCCCCCGGTAACCAGGTCTATGACTGGGTGCTCGGCGACGAGGGCGCGGTGAATGCCGCCTTCTCGAAAGCCGCCAATGTGGTGAAGCTCGATCTCACCAACAACCGCCTCGCGCCGAACCCGATGGAACCGCGCGCGGCCATCGCCGACTACGACAGCGCCGAGGAGCATTTCACGCTCTACACGACGTCGCAGAACCCGCACGTCGCCCGTCTCGTGCTGTCGGCGTTCTACAACATCGCGCCCGAGCACAAGCTGCGCGTGATCGCACCCGACGTCGGCGGCGGCTTCGGCTCGAAGATCTACATCTATCCGGAAGAGATGGTGGCGCTCTGGGCTTCCAAGCGAGTCGGCCGGCCCGTGAAATGGACCAGCGACCGCACCGAGGCCTTCCTCACCGACGCCCATGGCCGCGACCACGTCACCCATGCCGAGATGGCGTTCGACGCCAACAACAAGATCCTCGGGCTGAGGGTGAAGACCTACGCCAATTTCGGCGCCTACATGTCGCTGTTCTCCTCGGCGGTGCCGACCTATCTCTACGCAACGCTGCTGTCGGGCCAGTACGTCATCCCTGCGATCCATGCCGAGGTGATCGGGGTCTATACCAACACCACCCCGGTCGACGCCTATCGCGGCGCGGGCCGGCCCGAGGCGAGCTATCTGCTCGAGCGGATGATGGAAACGGCGGCACGACAGCTGAACGTCGATCCGGCGGCGCTGCGCAAGCAGAACTTCATCACCCAGTTCCCGTACCAGACGCCCGTCATCATGGCTTACGACGTCGGCGACTTTAACGCCTCGCTCGACGCCGCGATGAAGGCGATCGACTATGCCGGCTTCCCTGCCCGCAAGGCCAAGGCGAAAGCCGACGGCAAGCTGCGCGGCATCGGCGTGTCCTGCTACATCGAGGCCTGCGGCATCGCGCCGTCGAAGGCGGTCGGCAGCCTGGGCGCCGGTGTCGGCCTATGGGAATCGGCCGAAGTGCGCGTCAACCCGGTCGGCACCATCGAGATCCTGACCGGCTCGCACAGCCACGGCCAGGGTCACGAGACCACGTTCTGCCAACTCGTCGCGGAGCGCCTTGGCGTTCCGATCAGCCAGGTCTCGATCGTCCATGGCGACACCGACAAGGTGCAGTTCGGCATGGGCACCTACGGCTCGCGCTCGGCGGCCGTCGGCCTCACCGCGATCCTGAAGGCGATGGAGAAGGTCGAATCCAAGGCCAAGAAGATCGCCGCGCATGCGCTGGAGGCCTCGGAGGCCGACATCGTCATCGAGAACGGCGAGTTCAAGGTAACCGGCACCGACAAGGCCATCGCCCTGCCGATGGTCGCGCTCGCGGCCTACACCGCGCACAACCTGCCTGAGGGGATGGAGCCGGGCCTGAAGGAGAGCGCCTTCTACGACCCGACCAACTTCACCTTCCCGGCCGGCGCCTATATCTGCGAGGTCGAGGTCGATCCCGGCACCGGCAAGACCTCGTTCATCAACTTCGTCGCGGCCGACGATTTCGGCCGGCTGATCAACCCGATGATCGTCGAGGGCCAGGTCCATGGCGGCCTCGTGCAGGGTATCGGGCAGGCCTTGCTCGAGCATGCGATCTACGATGCCAACGGCCAGCCGGTCACGGCCTCGTTCATGGATTACGCCATGCCGCGCGCCGACGACGTGCCGTCGTTCAACCTGTCCCACACCACGACGCTGTGCCCGGGCAATCCCCTGGGCATCAAGGGCTGCGGTGAGGCCGGCGCGATCGGGGCGTCGGCGGCCGTGATCAACGCGATCACGGATGCGATCGGCAAGAACAATCTGGAAATGCCCGCAACCCCCGACCGGGTGTGGCGCACGATCCACGCGGCTTGACATTCGCCATCGTCATTCCGGGGCGAGGCGAAGCCTCGAACCCGGAATCTGGAGCTTAAGAATTCAACCTCGAGATTCCGGGTCTGCGCCATCAGGCGCATCCCGGAATGACAGAGCAAAGATTTCAGGAGCATCGAAGATGTACCAGACCACCTATCATCGCGCCTCCTCGGTCGACGAGGCCGCCAGCCTGTTCGCCAAGGGAAGCGATTCGAAGTTTCTCGCCGGCGGCCAGACGCTGCTACCGGTCATGAAGCAGCGCCTCGCAGGCCCCTCCGACGTCATCGACCTCGGCAGGATCAAGGAGTTGCAGGGCGTCGAATTGTCGGGCGACACGCTGACCATCAAGGCCGCGACGACCTATTACGACATCATGACGAATGCCGACGTGAAACAGGCGATTCCTGCAATCGCCTATCTCACCTCGGTGCTGGGCGATCCCGCCGTGCGCTACCGCGGCACGATCGGCGGCTCGATCGCCAACAACGATCCCGCCGCGGATTTCCCGGCGGCGCTGCTCGCGCTCGGTGCCACCGTGAAGACCAACAAGCGGTCGATTGCGGCGGATGATTTCTTCCAGGGCCTGTTCACGACGGCGCTGGAAGACGGCGAGATCATCACCGCCGTGTCATTCCCGGTGCCGGCGAAGGCAGGCTACGAGAAGATGCGGCATCCGGCCTCGCGCTTCGCGCTGACCGGCGTGTTCGTGGCGCAGACCAAGTCGGGCGACGTTCGCGTTGCCGCCACCGGCGCCTCGCAAACCGGCGTGATGCGGGTGCCGGCGATCGAAGCCGCGCTGAAGGCGAACTGGTCGCCATCCGCGATCGACAGCGTGACGATTTCGGCGAACGGATTGCTGGCCGACATCCACGGCACGGCGGAATATCGCGCCAATCTGATCAAGGTGATGGCGCAACGCGCGGTCGCTGCTGCGCGCTGACAGTTCGACTTAGCGTCTCCACGCAAATTTTCCGCGGCGCGCACTTCGGTGCGCGCCGTTTTATTTTGGCCGTGCGGCATGAAAACCGCTTGCCTCGCTGGCGTGAAGGCGAGAAAAGTTAATCGGCCGATTAACTCGCTCAACAGAAGAAGCTTCAGAGGCGATTGCCGCATCAGGCGCATGCGCCCGCGACCCGAGGAAACAACAACGTGCTCGACAAACCAGCCCCCAGCTCGACCGTCCGCACCTCCGGCCCGCTCTCGGGCTTCCGCATCGTCGAATTCGCCGGCATCGGACCCGGCCCGTTCGCCTGCATGATGCTGGCCGACATGGGCGCCGACGTCGTCACGCTCGACCGCGTCGGCGCGAAGAAGAGCATGACGTCGGTGGCGGGGCGCGGCCGCAAGGTGATCGAGCTCGACCTCAAGGACAAGGCGGCGATCGCGCAAGTGCTGGATCTGCTCGCGAGCGCGGACGCGCTGGTCGAAGGTTTTCGCCCCGGCGTGATGGAGCGGCTCGGGCTCGGCCCGGACGTCGTGCTCGCGCGCAACCCGAAGCTGGTCTATGGCCGCATGACCGGGTGGGGCCAGGAAGGCCCGCTCGCCAATGCAGCCGGTCACGACATCAATTACATCTCCATCACCGGCGCGCTCGCCGCGATCGGCACGAAGGAGGCGCCGGTGCCGCCGCTCAACCTGGTCGGCGATTTCGGCGGCGGTGCGCTCTATCTCGTCGTCGGCGTGCTCGCCGCGCTCCTGGAAGCGCAGAAGTCGGGCAAGGGCCAGGTGGTGGACGCGGCGATGTGCGACGGCGCGGCCTCGTTGATGTCGTTCTTCTTCGACATGACCGCGATGGGACGCTGGACCGAGGGGCGCGACCAGAACTTCCTCGATGGCGGCGCGCATTTCTACGGCGTCTACGAATGCGCTTGCGGGCACTTCATCTCGATCGGCTCGATCGAGCCGCAATTCTACGCGCTGCTGCGCGAGCATGCCGGCCTGACGGATGCGGATTTCGACGCGCAGATGGACCGCAAGGCCTGGCCGGCGCTGAAGGAGAAGCTCCGGTCCGTGTTCAAGAGCAAGACGCGCGAGGACTGGTGCAAGATCATGGAAGGCACCGACATCTGCTTCGCGCCGGTGCTGACCATGTCGGAGGCGACCAAGCATCCGCACATGGTCGCCCGCAACGTCTTCATCGAGCGTCACGGCGTGAAGCAGCCGGCACCCGCGCCGCGGTTCTCGCGCACGCCCTCGGCCGCGCGCGAGCCGGAGGTGGCGGAGATCGGGGCGGTGATGAAGGCATGGGCGGGCTGACGTCATTCCGGGGCGCTCGCGTCGCGAGCGAACCCGGAATCTGGAGATTATCACATCGAGATTCCGGGTTCGCGCTGACGCGCGCCCCGGAATGACGGTCAGGCCGCCGTATCCACCTTCAACACCCCGCGCCGGATCTGATCCTCCTCGATCGATTCGAACAGGGCCTTGAAATTGCCCTCGCCAAAACCATCGTCGCCCTTGCGCTGGATGAACTCGAAGAAGATCGGGCCGATCGCATTCGCCGAGAAGATCTGCAGCAGGACCTTGGTCTGGCCGCCATCGACCACGCCCTCGCCGTCGATCAGGATGCCGTTCTTCTTGAGCCGCGCGATGTCTTCGCCATGCTTGGGCAGGCGCGCGTCGATCTTCTCGAAATAGGTGTCGGGCGGCGACGGCATGAAGGGCAGGCCGGCCTCGCGCAAGTCCTCGACGGTGCGGTAGATGTCGCGGCAGCCGCAGGCGATGTGCTGGATGCCTTCGCCGCGATAGGTCTGCAGATATTCCTCGATCTGGCCGGAATCGCCGGCGTCCTCGTTGATCGGAATGCGGATCTTGCCGTCCGGGCTGGTCAGCGCGCGCGAGAACAGGCCGGAGGCGCGGCCCTCGATGTCGAAGAAGCGGATCTGGCGGAAGTTGAACAGCTTCTCATAGAAGCCTGCCCAGACATTCATGCGGCCGCGATGGACGTTGTGGGTGAGATGGTCGAGATAGAACAGGCCGGCGCCTGCGGGCTTGGGATCGCGCGCGCCCAGCCATTCGAACTCGGCGTCATAGGCCGAGCCCTTGGCACCGTAGCGATCGACCAGATAGAGCAAGCTGCCGCCGATGCCCTTGATCGCGGGCACGTCGAGCGTCTTCTGCGCCGAGGAGACGTCGGCCGGCTCGGCGCCGAGCGCAATCGCGCGGTCATAGGCCGCCTTGGCATCGACGACGCGGAACGCCATCGATGGCGCACAGGGGCCGTGCGCGGCGACGAAATCGGTGCCGTGGGTGCCGGGCTCCTCGTTGACGAGATAGTTGATGTCGCCCTGGCGATAGACCGTGATCTTCTTGGTTCTGTGGCGCGCGACCGGCGCATAGCCCATCAGCTTGAACAAAGCGTGCAGCTCTTCCGGATTGGGATGGGCGTATTCGACGAACTCGAAGCCGTCGGTGCCCATCGGGTTGTCGGCACTAACAGTGGCCGGCGGTGCATCGTGCGGAAACGGACCCATGGTGTTCTCCCAAATTGCTGCTGGCAGGAACTATCCTTCATGAGGCGCGCAAGAAGCGTGCAAACGGGACGCCGGTTGGCTATTGTTTGCACGATCCGTGCACCGAATGGACCAAACACGCATGATCTCCGTGGATGCCTTCGACCTCAAAATCCTCAGTGCGCTGCAGGACGACGGCCGCCTCACCACCCAGGAGCTGGCCGACCTTGCGGGCCTCTCCGCCTCGCAATGCTCGCGGCGGCGGATGCGGCTGGAGGAGGAGAAGGTGATCGCGGGCTATCACGCCGATCTCTCCAGCGAGGCGCTCGGCTTCGGCGTGATCGCCTTCATCCAGGTCGGGCTGGCGACACACTCGCCTGACAACTCGAAACGCTTCCGCGCGCTGGTGAACCGGATCGACGAGATCCAGGAGGCGTATTCGCTGACGGGCGATGCCGATTATGTGCTCAAAGCCGTGCTGCGCGACCTCAAGGGTCTCTCCAACCTCGTCAACGACGTCTTGATGCCGCACCAGAGCGTGGCGCATGTGCGCTCCTCGATCGTGCTGGACCGGCTGAAGGAGAGCGCGAAGCTGCCGCTGAAGGAGATCAAGCCCGGCTGAAATCGAGGGAACTATGGCATTCGCGCTGGCTGCGCGATCTGCGATGATCGCAGCTCTAGTTGCGGAGATTCAACATGGCGCTCCAGCTGCGACCGAACTGCGAATATTGCGATTGCGATCTGCCGCCCGATGCAACCAATGCGCGGATCTGCTCCTATGAATGCACGTTCTGCGCGGACTGCGTCGAGACCAAGCTGTTCAACGTCTGCCCGAACTGCGGCGGCGGCTTCGCCCCGCGCCCGATCAGGCCGGCGCAGGAATGGCGACCGGGCGTGTGCACCGCCAAGCAGGTGCCGTCCGACAAGCGGGTGCATCTGAAGTACAGCGTAGAGGATGTCGCGGCGCATTGTGCGCGGGTGCGCGACGTGCCGCCGGAGCGGCGGTGATTTGGCCTGTCACTCCGCCGGCAAAATCGTCCCCTCGACCTCGCCAAAGCCCACGCGATAGCCGTTGCCCTGGCACCAGCCGCGCATCACAAGCGAATCGCCGTCTTCCAGGAACGCGCGCCTGGCGCCGCCGGGAAGCTCGACCGGCTCGGTGCCGTTCCAGCTGATCTCGAGCAGGCTGCCGCGCTGGTTCTTCTCCGGGCCGGAGATGGTGCCGCTGCCGAGGAGGTCGCCGACATTCATTGCGCAGCCTGAGGAGGCGTGGTGCATCAATTGCTGCACCGATGACCAGTACATGTACTTGAAATTGGTGCGGCTGATGCTGGCGGGCGCATTGGCCCCCGCAGCGCGCAAGGACACGTCGAGCTCGACGTCGTAGTTCTGGGGCCTCGTCTGCTTGAGATAATCGAGCGGCACCGGCTGCTGCTCCGGCCCGTTCAGGCGGAACGGCTCCAGCGCCTCGCGCGTCACCACCCAGGGGCTGATCGAGGTCGCGAAGGCTTTTGCCAGGAACGGGCCGAGCGGCACATATTCCCATTGCTGGATGTCGCGCGCGCTCCAGTCGTTGAGCAGCACGAAACCGAAGATCATCTCCTCGGCCTGTTGCTCTGTGAGCATGCCGCCCATGGCTGAGGGCTGGCCGATCACGACGCCCATCTCCAGCTCGAAGTCGAGCCGCTTGCACGGCGCAAAGCTCGGCACGTCGACATTCGGCGGCTTTAGCTGCCCGCGCGGACGCTTCACTTGGGTACCGGAGACGACCACGGTGGAGGCGCGGCCGTTATAGGCGATCGGCATGTGCAGCCAGTTCGGCTGCAGCGCATTGTCCTTGCCGCGGAACATCACGCCGACATTGGTGGCGTGCTCTTTCGAGGAATAGAAATCGGTATAGCCGGAGACGGTGAAGGGCATGTGGAGCCTGGCATCGCGCATGGGCACAAAGGCGCGCGAGCGCAGCTCCTCGCTGTCGCGCAGCTCCGGATGATCCGCGCGCAACAGCTCGCTGATGCGTGCGCGGGTTTTGGTCCAGACCTTGGGCCCCAGCGCCATGAAGGGATTGAGCGAGGGACCCGAGAACACGCCGAGCGGCCCGACGTCGAGCCGGAAATCCTGCTCGAGCTCCCAGAGATCGAGCACGTAGTCGCCGATTGCGACGCCGACTCGCGGCGTCGGATTGGAAGCGGTCGAGAACACGCCATAGGGCAGGTTCTGGATCGGGAAGTCGGACGAAGGATCGACGTCGATGAAGGAGCGGAGGCTGGGGTCGTTGGGGTGAGGCATTGGTTTCCCATGGGGCGCAGGGTGACGGTGTCACCCTCCCCTGGAGGGGGAGGGTCGGTTCGCATGAAGCGAAGCGGAATGCGAAACGGGGTGGGGTGATCTCTCCACTCGGGCACCGCCTCGATGGAGAGACTGTCACCCCACCCCGCTCGCTGAGCGAGCGACCCTCCCCCTCCAGGGGAGGGTAAGAGGCATCACGGCTTGTTCGGATCGAAGCGCTTTTCCAGGCCCTTCCAGCAATCGGCGTAATCGTCTTGCAGCGTTGGCGATTTCGCCGCATGCGCGGTGACGCGCTGCGGGTAACGGGTCTCGAACATGAAGGCCATGGTGCCGGTCAGCTTCACCGGCTTCAATTCGCCGTTGCTGGCGTGCTCGAAGGCGTCGCGGTCGGGGCCGTGCGGCAGCATGCAATTGTGCAAGGAGATGCCGCCGGGGACGAAGCCCTGCGGCTTGGCGTCGTAGACGCCGTAGATCAGGCCCATGAACTCGCTCATGATGTTCATGTGGTACCAGGGCGGGCGGAAGGTGTTCTCGGCGACCATCCAGCGCTCGGGGAAGATGACGAAATCGATGTTCGCGGTGCCCGCGGTCTCCGACGGCGAGGTCAGCACCGTGAAGATCGAGGGATCGGGATGGTCGAAGCCGATCGCGCCGACCGGAGAGAAGGTGCGAAGATCATACTTGTACGGCGCGTAATTGCCGTGCCAGGCGACGACATCGATCGGCGAATGCGGCAGGGTCGTCTTGAATAGCGAGCCGCCCCATTTCACGTAGAGCTCGGTCGGCGTGTCCTTGTCCTCGTAGTTTGCGACCGGCGTCAGGAAGTCGCGCGCATTGGCGAGGCAGTTGGCGCCGATCGGCCCGCGCTCCGGCAGCGTGAAGGCGCCGCCGTAATTTTCGCAGAGATAGCCGCGCGCCGGGCCGTTCGGAATCTCGACGCGGAACTTGACGCCGCGCGGGATCACCACGATCTCGCCGGGCTCGGCATCGATGCGGCCGAACTCGGTGACGAGGCGAAGATTGCCCTGCTGAAGCACGAACATCAGCTCGCCGTCGGCATCGTAGAAGTGCTGATCCACCATCGACTTGGTGACGAGGTAGACATGCGCGGCCATGCCCGCTTGCGTGTTGACGTCACCCGCCGTCGTCATGGTCTGCACGCCCTGCACGAAGGTGAGCTCGTCCTGCGGCAGCGGCGTCGGATCCCAGCGCAGCTGCGCGATCGGCAGGTCGTATTCGTGGCACGGCGCCGAACGCCACAGGCCGGCATCGACCTTCTCGAAGCGGCCGGAATGCTTCACGGAAGGGCGGATGCGGTAGAGCCAGGAGCGCTCATTGCTGCCGCGCGGCGCGGTGAAGGGCGAGCCCGAGAGCTGCTCGGCATAGAGCCCGTAAGCGCAGCGCTGCGGCGAGTTGCGCCCGATCGGCAGCGCGCCCGGCAGTGCCTCGGTCTCGAAAGAGTTGCCGAAGCCGGACATGTAGCCCGGCGTCACCTGGGCCGAGCTGCGGATGATCTGGTCAGGCGAGGTATTGATGTTCATGGCTATCCTCCTCCTTGCAGGGCGGCCCACATTTCCTGGTCGCGCTTGTCGGTCCAGATCACGGGGTCGTCGATACCGGACGCTTCGTCGTAGGCGCGCGACACGTTGAACGGCAGGCAGTGCTCGTAAATGGCGAAGCTCGAGAATTTCGGATCCATCACCTCGCGCGCCGCCGCCATCGATTCCTTTAAGCTGCGGCCCCTGGCGACCGATATTTCGGCCGCGCCATAGAGCGAGGTGACGAAGTCGCGGGTCATCGCGATGGCCTCGCGCACCGTGGCGGTGCCTTTCAGCGCATCGCCGCGGCCCGGCGCGATCGCTTTCGGATTGAAGTTGCGGATCTCGTTCAGCGTCATCGGCCATTCGCGCAAATGCGCATCGCCGCAATAGCAGGCCGAGTGATATTCGATGAGGTCGCCGGAGAACATCACCTCCGCATCCGGCACCCAGGCGACGATGTCGCCCGAGGTGTGGCCGGCGCCCAGCTGCATCAGGCGCACCTCGCGCTTGCCGAGATAGATCGTCATCTCGCCTTCAAAGGTCAGCGTCGGCCAGGTCAGGCCGGGGATGCTGGTGGCATCCTGGAACAGGCGCGGAAAGCGGCCGTATTCGGAGTCCCAGTCCTGCTGGCCGCGCTCCGCAATCAGCCGATGAGTCTCCTGCGAGGCGACGATGCCCTGCGCGTGATAGGCGGAGGCGCCCAGCACGCGGACGGCGTGATAGTGCGACAGCACGACGTATTTGATCGGCTTGTCGGTGACAGTGCGCACGCGCTCGATCACCTTGTTCGCCATCGCCGGCGTCGCCTGCGCGTCGAACACGAGGCAGCCATCGTCGCCGACGATCACGGCCGTGTTGGGATCGCCCTCGGCGGTGAAGGCATAGAGATCGGTACCGATCTCGGAGAAGGTAATCTTCTTCTCGGAGAGATCGCCGGTGGATGCGAAGTTCTTCGCCATGCGTTCGTCCTTACGGGGTTATTGTTGTTGCAGTTGTTGCTGCTGGCCGTCGATCATGCGGCGCTTGGCGAGGCCGATCGCCTCGCGCAGCACGTCGATGTCGCCGATATGGTTGGCGAGGATCAGCACCAGCGTGGCGTCGAAATCGGCGCTCTGCTCCTCGGTCAGGCCGCGATGCGCCTCGACGATGGCGCGGAACGCATCGTCGGGGCGAGCGAAGTTCGAGCTGGTGGACAGCGGCATGCGAAACCTCAATTCAAGCCTGCGGCACGCGACAGCGCTGCCGCGATCGCCTCGCGCGTCGGATGGCGGAAGCGCGCCGCGACGTAACCATCGGGCCTGAGCAGATAGGCTGCGCCGGGCCCCGCGTCGTAGCGCCTGGCGACGAGGCCGGAGGGATCGCCCAGTCCTTTCTCGCCGCCGATACGGATAGTCTTGACGCCATCAGGCGCATCGGGCGCAACGCCATTGCTGAACGACAACAGCGTGAAGTCCGTTCCGCCCTGGCGGAAGGCATCCGTCAGGTAGGCACGCTCGGCAACGGGCGCATCGAGCATGGAACAGCCGGGCCGAGGCCCACCGGCCCAGGCATCGGCATCAGGTGAGGACAGCGGCGTCTCGTAGCTGCACGGCACCGACAGCCGGCCACCATTGACCATGCGCTTGCCGAACTCGGTCTCCTTGGCGAGCGCCAGCACGGCCTTGCGCAGCCGCGCCTCCTGATGCGAGTTCGGCGCCATGAAGTCGGTCGAGCGGGTGGATTCGCGGATGTTCTCGTCGGCCGCCATGCTGCGCTCGATATGGTAGCTCTCCAGCAGGCCCGCGGGCGATTTGCCGCGCAGCACGCGGTCGAGCTTCCAGGACAGATTCTCCGCGTCTTCGAGTCCCGAGTTCGCGCCACGCGCGCCGAAGGGCGAGACCTGATGCGCGGAATCGCCGGCGAAGATCACGCGGCCATGGATGAAGCGGTCCATCCGCCGGCACTGGAATTTGTAGAGCGAGATCCACTCGAACTCGAACTTGTCGTGGCCGAGCATGCGCGCGATCCGCGGCCGCACGTTTTCCGGCTTCTTCTCGAGAACCGGATCGGCATAGCGGTTGAGCTGGAGGTCGATGCGCCAGACATCGTCGGGCTGCCGGTGCAGCAGCGCCGAACGCCCCGCATGGAACGGCGGATCGAACCAGAACCAGCGCTCGGTCGGAAATTCCGCGGTCATCTTGACGTCCGCGATCAAGAACTGATCCTCGAATACCTGGCCGGCGAATTCGGCACCGACCATCTGCCGCAGCGAGGAGCGCGCGCCGTCGCAGGCGATGACATATTGCGCATGCAGGCGATAGGCGCCCTCGGGCGTCTCGATCGTCAGCACGGCGGAATCGTTGCGCTGCTCGAGCGCCGTCACCTTGTTGCGCCAGCGCAGGTCGATCTCCGGCAGCTCGTTTATGCGATCGACCAGATAGGCCTCGGCGTAATATTGCTGGAGATTGATGAAGGCCGGCCGCTTGTGACCGTCTTCGGGCAGGAGATTGAACTGGTAGAGCTGCTGTTCGCCGTGGAAGATCCGTCCCACGCTCCACACCACGCCCTTGTCGACCATGCGGTCGCCGACGCCGAGCCGGTCCCAATATTCCAGCGAGCGTTTCGAGAAGCAGATCGCGCGCGAACCCTCGCCGATGCGGTCCGCATCATCGAGCAGCACGACGCGCTGGCCGCGCTGGGCGAGATCGATCGCCAGCGACAACCCGACCGGGCCCGCACCGACGATCACGACCGGATGTTCCGCGGGGCTCGACCCCGAACGGTCCTGATCGGGGTGACGGCGGTAGCCGAACTGGGTCTTGGCGTGAGGGGTATTGGCCGGCGCCATACACGAACCTCGGCTCTGGTCAGGACAGGATTGATCTGCTAGATAGTCTCACGTGCAACTATTTTGGACCGGAGCCGGCCGGCCGTCAACTGGAATTCGGAGGCGCTCTCCTTGGCGAGGACATCCAGCGACATCGCGCTCAGAGCGCGCGCGGCCGACGAGGCCTCAGCGCGGCCAAAGCCGCGGCTCGATTTGTTCAAGTTCGTGCCGTTCCGCCTCAACCGACTCGCGGCGGAGGTCAGTTCCGCGCTGTCGGTCGAATATCAGGAGCGCCATGGCCTGGACATCCCGGCCTGGCGCATCATCGCCACGCTCGGCTTCCGCAATGATGCCTGCAGCGCGCAGTACATTGCGCAGTGCACCCGCACACACAAATCCACCATCAGCCGCGCGGTGACGATGCTGCTCAGCGACGGCCTGATCGAGCGGGTCGAGAATGCAGCCGACCGCCGCGAATTCCGCCTGCAACTGACCAGGAAGGGCCGCGCGCTCTACGAGGAGCTGTTCCCGCAATTGCTGCGGCGGGAGGACGAGATCCTCGCCTGTCTCTCCGCGCAAGAGCGCAAGCAATTGTCGACGCTGCTCGGCAAGATCGAGCAGAGCCTCGATCTGATCCAGACCAGCGAAGAGGCCGACGCCAAGCAGGCCTATTAGGTTCTGGATTCGCAGTAGCGGACGCGGCGGCCGTTATGCGATCGCACTTAAGCGATCATAGCTTCCACGACGCTCGCCGCCGAACTAGTCGGCACGACCCGCGTGAGTCTGAAACCACCCTTGCTTAACAGTGACCCGTATTCGACTTCTGTTCGCTCCTGTCCCCCCATACTGACGAGCATAGTCATATCGAGCATTTTCCCTGGATGCGGGATATCGCCGAGCGGCAGCACCATTTCAACGAGGAGCAGCCGACCGTCCGCTTTCATTCCCTTACGGACATTACCAAGGATAGTCAGGCACTGATCCTCGTCCCAATCGTGGATGATATGCGAAAGAATGTATGCGTCGCCGCCAGTGGGGACGCTCTCAAAGAAATCGCCGGGCACAATCGTCACCCTGTCGCTCACGCCTCTGGCTTTCAGCAAGTTCGGTGCATCCGTCACAACGTGCGGCTGGTCGAACAAGATCCCGTGCGGCCTAGCATGATGGGAAAGGACGGCCGCCAACATGTTGCCGGTCGCACCGCCGACGTCAACAATGGTACCAAAAACCGAGAAATCATAAGCCGTAGCGACAGCTGCGGGCTCCTGACTGTGTAAACCGACCATCATCTCGCTGAACAGCGATGCTTCCTCGGGATGATGGGCAAGGTAGTCAAAAAACCCGACGCCCTGTGCCTTTTCAAAGCCGGGGCGGCCTGTCTCAATGGAATAGACGACATGGTCCCAGCCACTTTGAGATGATGGATTTCCGGAAAAAATCACGGATGCTCGCGCTGAGCCGGGTGCGCCGGTTTTCAGCGCGTCACCCAATGCAGTTAAAGCAAAACGTTGCTCTGTGCGCTCGGTAAGAATGCCCAGGCTCGCCAGGGCACGCATTAGCCTGTGCAATGAAGGCGCATGCACATGCAGGAGCCCGGCAAGTTGTGCAGCGCTCTTCGGTCCGCTGGCTAGTTGGTCTGCTAACCCCAACTTGGCCGCCGCGTAGACAGTTCTGGCAACGACATGGGCGCGACCCATCTGGATCAATTGAATGTGCGGCGGAAGTTCGTCCGACTTGATATCTGCCATATCCTTTCCCCCTAAAGATGATCAGCATACAAGACAATGGAGGAGCAGGCCACTTTCCGCTTCTGGACCGACACTGACCGTCGACGATGTTCTTTTCGCGCGGCGTTCCGGAGCATGGCGGATACGAGGCCTGCCTGCACTGAACCGCAAGAACGCTCTCGGCCCTGCTCGGCAAGATCGAGCAGAGCCTCGATCTGATCCAGACCAGCGAAGAGGCCGACGCCAAGCAGGCGTACTAAATTGGCGGCTCGAAAATTCCTCCGCGTTGTTGGTGGAAGTCCTGCCGGCACTCGCTGCCCCGCGACAGCAGATTGTTTGCGTGTTCCTCTGTGAACCGATCGTTCACAATGGAACGGCAGCCTTCATGGGAACGGCCTTTAGCGCTGTTCACCGGTCAATTCTTCACGAAACCAAACCTCGCGCCAATCGTTGGCCGAGTGCGCTGTCACTTCTCAGAGGAGGTGCCAAATGAAACGAATTATCCTCGCGCTCGCCGCGGCGACCACATTGGCTGCAGGAGCGGTGACAACAGCGAACGCCGTAGAGTTTGGCGTCGGTCCAGGCGGCGTCTATGTCGGCCCCGACCGGGACTACGGCTACTACGATCGGTCCTACGGCGGTAGCTGCCGAACCATCGTTGAACACCGAACCAATCGTTTTGGTGAGGACGTTGTGGTTCGCCGACGGATCTGCGATTGATCGCAGTGAGTGACTAAGCTTTGGCCCCGACGCGCGTCAGCGCATCGGGGCCTCATCTTAGGGGTCCGCGAAGATGCTCCGTTGACCCATAGCCGACCTTCGTCGGCACAGTCGTCGGTGCAGCAGCTCGTAGGATGGGTTGAGGCCCTTGCGAAACCCATCAATCCATCCGCGATGGCGAAGCTCGATGGGCAAAACGTAAGCGAACCCCATCAAAACCCCTCCGCCGATGACGAAGCACGATGGGTTTCGCAAGGGCTCAACCCATCCTACGCGCTGCTCGGCAAGATCGAAGCGAGCCTCGACCTGATCCAGATCAGCGAAGAGGCCGACGCGAAGCAGGCGTATTAGGTTCTGGATTCACAAAGGTACGGATGTCGGTTGTTTGGGCTTGAGCAGACGTCTCGTGCTTGATTGAGCATTACCGGTTTTGACCCATTTGCAGACTTGAGAGCGCTCCCTTATTGCGACCGTTCCAAGAGCCCGTTCACCAGTTTGAACCCGTCACAACACACGTTTTCGAAAGAAAACATTTACTTCGTGAGTACGATTGCGGTGCACTATTCCAAGCCAACAAGCGCGGCCGAAAGAAGTGACGATGTGGTACATCATTGTTTGCAACGTAATTGCATTTTCGTTTGCTGCTCTCGTATTTCCTCTTCTGGCTCGCAATCGTCCAGTCTTGGCTTGGGGTCTCGCGATTTGCACCAATATCCCAGCGCTCTTCTTCCTCGCGGTTCTGGGGTCTTCTAACGCTGATTGGGCCCAAGCGCTTATTGTCACTCTTCTCGTATTTTTCGGCTTTGGTGGTCTTGGCATGGGGGCATTTGTTGGGCTCGCCATCGCGAGCGTCTTCGGGGACAGCATCGCGGGGTGCCTTCGTTCCATCCTACAAAAGATCAAGGAGGCCCGCGGATAACGCAGTCAACTGCCTTTTTCGCTTTTGGCCCGACTCTGACCTCCGACGATGTTCTTTTCGCGCGGCATTCCGGAGCATAGCGGACACGAGGCCCGCCTGAGCCGCAAGAGCGCTCTCGGCCCGGCGCAAGATCGAAGCGAGCCTCGATCTGATCCAGACCAGCGAGAGGCAGACGCGAACCAGGCGTACTGATCGACCCTCATGGTGAGGAGGCGCGAAGTGCGACGCCGCCCAAAACTCAATCGTCGTGCCGGACAAGCAGAACGAAGCGAGGCGCAGATCCGGGACCCCATAACCACACGGAGATGTTTGGCGAAGACTCGGAGTTGCCGGCTCGCGCAGCGACTCCTGCCTGGGGTTATGGGTCCCGGATCTACGCGCGCTTTGGGCGCGCTTGTCCGGGACGACGAGCATGGGCCAGGCCTCAGCCGCTATTTCGCAAACGACCGCGTCGGCGGCAGATGCAGTGCCCAGGCGTCGACCTTGTCGCTGGCGCGCGGATAGATCTCCGTCACGATTGGATCATGACCGGGAATGTAGCGATCGGGATGGCCGGCGAGGCGCTCGATCGTGTCCCAGCCTTGCGCCATGTCGCCGACATTGTAGACGATCGGGAACGGGCTCCTGCGCTGCAGATTGGCGTAGTAATGCGCGGCATCGGAGGCCAGCACCACGGGGCCGCGCGCGGTCTCGACCTTCACCACCTGCAAGCCGTCCGAATGGCCGCCGACGCGGTGCACGGTCACGCCGGGGGCGACCTCGCCGTCGCCCGAATAGAAGGTGACGCGCTCGCCATAGACGTGGCGCACCATCTGCGTCACGTGCTCGACCGAGAACGGGTGGCGCAGCAGGCCGTTGCACATGCAGCGCCCGGTCGCGTAAGCCATCTCGCGCTCCTGCAGATGAAAGCGCGCATTGGGAAAGCGGTCGAGATTGCCGGCGTGGTCGTAGTGCAGATGCGTCACGATGACGTCACGAATGGCTGACGCCGCGACGCCGAAACGCTGCAGCGCATCGACCGGATTGAGCGTGAGCTTGCGCGCCCGCGCGCTCGCCTCCTCGGCGTTGAAGCCGGTATCGACCAGAATGTCGCGGCCGTGCCCTCGAATCAGCCAGACGAAATAATCGAGGTCCTGTGCCGCGCTGTCATGCGGGTCGGGCACGAGAAAGTTCATGTGGGGGGTGCGAGGCGACATCGTCGCATAGCGCAGGGCGTAGATCTCGTAGACGTTTCCCATGGGCTCGCTTTTTTTCGAGTTGGATCTTGCCGGACGATCGCACACACCAAGCCACCACCGGCAGGAAAGGTCAAACGCGAGGCGTTGCGGCGGAGGCGGGCGGCAATGTGAGATCGATCACGTCTTCATCGCCATGGCTGCGCTAAGGTCCGCCGATAGCACCGAGGCACCGAGGACCGTCATGACAACCCCATCCATTGCTCTCGCGGCATGCCCATCGCTGCGGTCCATCATCGGGATAAGGTCGAATCTCCAAGCGGTTGACGCCCTCCGTCCCCGGTTTGATAATGAGGTAAGCGTAAGTTAAGGTCGCCGCGGCGCAAGCTGGAACGGCGCCTTTTTGGCTGGACCGCGCTGATTATGAAAATTCGCTTCTTTCTTCTTCTGCCCTTGCTCATCTCGCTCGTCCCGACTGCCCCCTCGCTTGCGGCCGGCGACCGTTTTGCGCTGGTCATCGGCAACTCCAAATATCCCGATGCGGATGCCCCGCTGAAGGAACCGATCAACGATGCGCGCGCCGTCGCCGACGAGCTCAAGCGCGACGGCTTTTCGGTCGAGCTCGGCGAGAACCTGACCGGCGACGCCATGCGCCGCGCTTTCGACAAGCTCTACGGCAAGATCAAGCCGGGCTCGGTCGCGCTGGTGTTCTTCTCGGGTTTCGGCATCCAGTCCGCGCGCCAGAGCTACCTGCTGCCGGTCGACGCGCAGATCTGGACCGAGTCCGACGTGCGCCGCGATGGCTTCAGCCTCGAGACGGTCCTCGGCGAGCTCAACACCCGCGGCGCCGGCGTCAAGATCGCGCTGATCGACGCATCCAGGCGCAACCCGTTCGAGCGCCGGTTCCGCAGCTTCTCGGCGGGCCTGACCCCGGTGATCGCGCCGAACGGCACGCTGGTGATGTACTCGGCGGCGCTGGCCTCGGTGGTCTCGGACGCCGGCGGCGACCGCAGCCTGTTCGTCCAGGAGCTGCTGAAGGAAATCCGCGTCCCCGACCTGATGGCCGAGGAGACGCTGAACCGCACCAAGATGGGCGTCACCCGCGCCTCGCGCGGCGAGCAGGTGCCGTGGATTTCCTCGTCATTGGCCGAAGATTTCTCGTTCATTCCGGGCGCCGGCGGATCGCGTCCGGGAGCGCCGCCGGCGCCCGGAATGAACGAGAAATCTTCGGCCAATGACGAGGA
>NZ_JACCHP010000040.1 GCF_016031625.1 Bradyrhizobium agreste
TGCCGGAGCCGCCGAAGCCGGCCGAGAGCGCAGCGGCCCCCGCTCCCGCGGCTCCGGCACCTGCGGCTCCAGTTGCAGTGCCGGCACCGGCACCGGCGCCTGCTCCCACGCCGCGGCCGCAGATCGAGGCCGCCCTGCCCCCGCCGCCACCGCCGGCACCGCCGGTGAAGCCGGTTGATCCCGCTCCCGCGCCGAGCACGGACGGCGGGCCGAGCGCGGCCGCCCTGGCTGACGATCCCACGATCAAGAGCCTGAGCGCCAAGATCGCCGCCAATCCTGACGACGTGAACGCGCTGTACCGCCGCGGCCAGGTCTATGCCAGCAAGGGCGCCTACACCCTCGCCATCAAGGATTTTGACGACACCCTCCGGATCAATGCGAAGGATGTCGAGGCCCTCAACAACCGCTGCTGGACCCGCACCGTGGTCGGCGACCTCCAGGGCGCGCTGAAGGATTGCAACGAGGCGCTGCGGCTGCGGCCGAACTTCGTCGACGCACTGGACAGCCGCGGGCTGGTCAATCTCAAGTCGGGCGCGGTGAAGAATGCGATCGCCGATTTCGACGCGGCCCTGAAGATCAACCCGCGCCTCACCTCCTCGCTCTACGGACGCGGCCTCGCCAAGCAACGCAACGGCTCGGCCCAGGAGGGGGCGCTGGACATCGCCAATGCCAAGGCGATGGATCCGAACATCGTTCAGGAATTCGCAAGCTACGGAGTGCGTTAGTATTTTTTTGAGTTGGGCCGGTCCAAGGCTCGAACCTTGAACAGCCCTGAGAAGACCAATGGGCGGATGCCGCAACAGGCCTTTTCGAGGGCGTGTTGCTTGAATTTTGAGAGCACGCGAGCTGGCTGCGCAGGAGGGACTGGCTATGAGATCGGCTGCAAAAGGGCTTACCGCGATTCTGTCCATCATCACCGTCGGCGTCGCGCTGTCACTGCCGACCTCGGCCGCCTATGCGGGCGATGACGGCAACAGCAAGAACGTCACCGAGGACGAGATCGTCCGCGCGCTGGCGCCGGCGCCGAAGAAGCCCCTGACCCGCGGCCTCTCGATCGGTCCGCAGACCGAATCCGCGCCGAACGCCGCGGAGACCAAGCTGCTGCAGTCGGTGCGCGGCCGCTCGACGCGCTCGCTGTCCTCGACCGAGCGCGAGGAAATCGCCTCGGTCGCCAAGGACAAGCCGAACATCGATCTCGAGATCACGTTCGACTACAACTCCGCCAATATCAGCGCCAAGTCGCTGCCGTCGGTGCAGGCGCTCGGCCGCGCCTTGACCAGTCCGGACCTGAAGGGCTCGACCTTCGTGGTCGCCGGCCACACCGACGCCGCCGGCGGCGAAGCCTACAATCAGGACCTCTCGGAGCGTCGCGCGGATTCGATCAAGCGCTACCTGGTCGAGAAGTACAGCATCTCCGCGACCGATCTCGTCACCGTCGGCTACGGCAAGAGCAAGCTCAAGGACCCGAACCAGCCGCTGGCGGAGGTCAACCGGCGCGTGCAGGTCGTCAACATGGAAAACAAGACCACCGCATCGAAGTGAGCACGACGTATCCTTTGCCAGTGACAAGTCGTGATGTGGTGTAAGGTCTCGTTTCCAAAGCGCGTCCCGCAGCCTTGCGGGACGCCGCTTCGTTTCAGAACAGCGCTCCGTTTGGGCCTCGCGCGGATGGCCGTGAGCCAGGTCAGGATGATCCGGCGATGAATTTGACTGACTATCTCAAGCCGGCCGGAACCGTATTGTTCGTCGTCGCGCTCGGCATCGGCTATTATCTGTTCGAGCATCGCAAGCGTCCCGAGCCGAAGGAGACGCAAAGCGAGGCGCTCGTCATCGTGACGAAGTCGACCAATGCCTGCTTCTCCGATCTGGTGCGGGTGACCGGCTTCTTCGTACCGCGCCGCGAGGCAGTGGTGGTTGCCGACCAGGAAGGCTCCAGGGTCACCGATCTCCTGGTCACTGAGGGCACGATCGTCACGGACAACCAGGAGCTGGCGCGCCTCACTGCGCCGCCGCAGATTCCGGGCCAGCCGCAGCGGCCCGGCCCGCAAGGCCCGATCTCGCTGAAAGCCCCCGCGCCGGGCCTCGTCACCGAGGTCCGCACCATCGTCGGCGCGCCGGCCTCGCCGCAGGCCGGTCCGATGTTCCGCATCGCGGTCAACAACGAGATCGAGCTCGACGCCCAGGTCCCGGCGGTGCACATGTCCAAGCTCACCTCCGGCGCCACCGTGCGGATCAGCCGCGACGACGCGCCCGATCTGATCGGGCGGGTCCGGCTGGTTGCACCCGAGATCGACCGCACCACGCAGCTCGGGCGGGTCCGCATCAGCGTCGCCAACAATCCTTCGCTCAAGGTCGGCGTGTTCGCGCGCGCCTCGATCGACGCCAAGCGAAGCTGCGGCGTCTCGATCCCGAAGACCGCGATCGATCACCTCATGGTGCAGGTCGTCAAAGGCAATGTCGTCGAGACACGCAAGGTGCGGGTCGGATTGTCGTCCGACAGCGCGACGGAAATCCTGGAAGGGCTCGAGGTCGGCGAAATCGTCGTGGCCGACGCCGGCTCTTCGCTCCATGACGGCGACCAGATCAAGACCATGTTCGCCGATGAACTCGATCGCACGCGGGTACGCTGATGGCTCTCAATATCTCGGCATGGTCGATCCGTCATCCGCTCCCGTCGGTCGTCTTCTCGATCATCCTGCTGGTGCTGGGCTGGGTGTCCTTCACGAAGCTCGCGATCACACGGCTGCCCTCGGCCGACATCCCCGTGATCTCGGTGGCGGTGTCGCAGTTCGGCGCAGCGCCGGCCGAACTCGAATCCCAGGTCACCAAGACGGTTGAAGACGCGGTCTCCGGCGTCGAGGGCGTGCGCCACATCACCTCGTCGATCACCGACGGCCTGTCGGTCACCACGATCCAGTTCGCGCTCGAGACCAACACCGATCGCGCGCTCAACGACGTCAAGGACGCGGTGACGCGCGTGCGCTCCAACCTGCCGCAGAACGTCACCGAGCCGCTGATCCAGCGCGTCGACGTCATCGGCCTGCCGATCGTGACCTATGCTGCGATCTCGCCCGGCAAGACGCCGGAACAGCTCTCCTATTTCGTGGACGACGTGGTCAAGCGCGCGCTGCAGGGCGTGCGCGGCGTCGCCCAGGTCGAACGCATCGGCGGCGTCGAGCGCGAGATCCTGGTCTCGCTCGATCCCGATCGCCTGCAGGCGATGGGCCTGACCGCCGTCAATGTCAGCCAGAGCCTGCGCGGCACCAATGTCGACGTCGCCGGCGGCCGCGCCGAGATCGGCAAGAACGACCAGGCGATCCGCACGCTCGCCGGCGCCAAGACGCTTGCCGATCTCGCCGGCACCATGATCCCGCTGTTCGGCGGCGGCGAGGTCCGGCTCGACGATCTCGGCACCGTCACCGACACCATCGCCGACCGCCGCACCTTCGCCCGCTTCAACGGCGAGCCGGTGGTCGCGCTCGGCATCAAGCGCTCCAAGGGCGCCAGCGACGTCAAGGTGGCCGAGGCCGTGCAGAAGCGCATCGACGCGCTGAAGGCCGCCTATCCCGATGTCGACCTGAAGCTGATCGACACCTCGGTGGAATACACCAAGGGCAATTACCACGCGGCGATCTCCACCCTGTTCGAAGGCGCGATCCTCGCCGTCGTGATCGTGCTCTTGTTCCTGCGCGACCTGCGCGCCACCATCATCGCTGCGATCTCGCTGCCGCTGTCGATCTTCCCGGCGTTCTGGGCGATGGACCTGCTCGGCTTCTCGCTGAACCTCGTCAGCTTCCTCGCCATCACGCTCTCAACCGGCATTCTCGTCGACGACGCCATCGTCGAGATCGAGAACATCGTCCGGCACATGAACATGGGCAAGTCGCCCTACCGGGCCGCGCTCGAGGCCGCCGACGAGATCGGCCTCGCCGTCATCGCGATCTCGCTGACCATCATCGCCATCTTCGCGCCCGCGAGCTTCATGTCGGGCATTGCCGGACAGTTCTTCAAGCAGTTCGGCATCACCGTCTCGGTGCAGGTGTTCTTCTCGCTGCTCGCCGCGCGCTTCGTCACGCCGGTGCTGGCCGCCTATTTCCTCAAGCACAGTACGCACGAGGAGCCGCCGCCCGGCCGCATCCTGCGCTCCTATCACGGCATCGTGGCCTGGTCGGTGCGGCACTATTTCATCACAGTGCTGATCGGCCTCGGCATCTTCGCGGCCTCGATCTGGAGCATCACGCTGCTGCCGCAGGGCTTCCTGCCGGCCCAGGACAGCGCCCGCTCGCTGCTCGCGCTCGAGCTGCCGCCAGGCACCCAACTCGCCTACACCGAAAAGGTCACCGAGGACATCGTCGCGCGCCTGCGCAAGCGGCCCGAGGTGAAGAGCATCTTCGTTGATGGCGGCCGCGTCCCGCCGGGCACCCAGGAGGTGCGCCGCGCCGCCCTGATCATCAACTACACGCCCAAGGACAGCCGCGACATCACCCAGCGCGAGCTCGAATTCTCCATCAGCCAGGAGCTGGAGAACGTTCCCGATATCCGCTTCTGGTTCCTGGACGAGAACGGCCTGCGCGCGATCTCGCTGGTGGTCACCGGCGTCGACCCCAACATCGTCAACAACGTCGCGAGCGAGCTTGCGACGCAGATGAAGCGCATTCCCACCATTGCCAACGTCATCTCCGAAACTGCGCTGGAGCGCCCCGAACTGCGCATTGAGCCGCGCGCCGATCTCGCCGCACGGCTCGGCGTCTCCACCGAAAGCCTGTCGCAGACCATCCGTGTCGCCACCATCGGCGACGTCGGACCGGCGCTCGCCAAGTTCGACGTCGGCGACCGCCTGGTGCCGATCCGCGTGCAGCTCGAGGACGCCGCACGCGGCAATCTGAAGACGCTGGAGCAGCTCCGCGTGCCGCTCGGCGAGCACGGGGAAAAGGGCGGCGTGCCGCTTTCGGTCATCGCCGACGTCAAGCTCGACCAGGGGCCGACCAGCATCAACCGCTACGATCGCGAACGGCAGGCGACCGTTGCCGCCGATCTCGTCGGCTCGGCCGCGCTCGGCGACGCCACCAAGAAGATCTACGACCTGCCCGTCATGAAGACCCTGCCGAAGGGCGTTAAGGTTTCGCCCTCGGGCGATGCCGAAAGCCTGAACGAATTGTCGGAGGGCTTTGCGACCGCCATCACGGCGGGGCTGATGATGGTCTACGCGGTGCTGGTGCTGCTGTTCGGCACCTTCCTGCAGCCGATCACGATCCTGTTCTCGCTGCCGCTCTCGATCGGCGGCGCGATCGCGGCCCTGCTCGTCACCGGCAAGCAGCTCACCACGCCGGTGTGGATCGGCATCCTGATGCTGATGGGCATCGTCACCAAGAACGCGATCATGCTGGTGGAATTCGCGATCGAATCGATTCACGCCGGCAAGCCGCGCGAAGAGGCCATGATCGACGCCGGCATGAAACGCGCCCGCCCGATCGTGATGACCACGATCGCGATGGCCGCCGGCATGATGCCGAGCGCGCTCGCCGTCGGCGCCGGCGGCGAATTCCGCTCGCCGATGGCGCTCGCGGTGATCGGCGGCCTGATCTTCTCCACCATCCTGTCGCTGGTGTTCGTGCCCGCGATGTTCATGGTGATGGACGATGTCGGCGCCCTGATCTGGCGCTTCGCCAAGCGGCTGATCGTGCACAGCGAGGACGTGGAAACGGACCATCACGGGACTGCGCCGGCGGAAGCCAGACCGGCGCCGGCGAGCGTCGCGCGGCCCGCTGCGGAGTAGGGTCCAAGCGGCCGACGGACGAGATCAGGTTGCGATGATTCGGGCCGGCGACGGCCGGCCGACCTTCGTCACCTGTTGGGTGCTATGATGAGCGCAGCGAACAAGAAGGAAGATAGAACACCGCGAGCATTGGACGTTGTTGCATTATTGGCAAATCTTCCAGAGCACCGTTTGGCGCGGGGAAACGTCGGAACGATTGTCGAAGAACTCGACGAGGAGACCGTGCTCGTCGAGTTCAGCGACGACGACGGACGACCATACGCCGTCGCACCGTGTTTACGATCAGACCTGCTACCTTTGCACTACGTGCCAGAAGCAGCCTAGCCGCCTACTCATTCCGCGCGATCGCGGTCAGCTTGGTCATGTTCCGCAGCAGGATCCGGCCGCGCTGGAGATCGAGGATCGCTTCCTTGCGCCAGGCCTGGAGCTGGCGGTTGACGCTTTCGCGGGCGGCGCCGACGAAGACGCCGAGCTGCTCCTGCGAGATGTGGACCTCGGAGCCGAAATCGGCGGCGAGCGCGCAGAGCCGCCGCGCCAGCCGCACCGGCAGCGGCTGCAGCATGGACTCTTCCATCCGTTCGCTCTGCCAGCGGATGCGTTGGCACAAGAGGGCGATGATCTTGATCGCGACCTTGGGCTCGCGCTCGAGGAAGCCGAGGAAGTCTTCGCGCCGCAGCACGAACAATTCGCTGGCTTCGCCCGCGGTCGCATCCGCCGTGCGGTTCTGGCCGTCCAGGACCGCGACCTCGCCGAACAGGTCGCCCGGCCCCATGAAGTTCAGCGTCAGCCGGCTGCCATCGGCGGCGCCGGTCTCGATGCGGACCTGGCCGCGGCGCACGCCGAACAGCGCGTCGCCGGGATCGCCCTTCTGGAACAGCACCTCGCCGCTGGCCAGGTGCTGGGTGTGGCAGAGATTGGACAGCCGCTGCAGCTCGTCGGCGCCGAGATCGGCGAACATCGGGTTCATCTTCAGGATGACCGCAAATTCGGCCTGCTTGCTCATGTCAATGTCCCTGTGAACGTCCTGGTCATCGTTTTGGCAAATCGCTTGAAACCATCAACTTCAAAGATCGCGTAAAACCGCGCCGGAGAAGTGTGTCATAAGTCACATAACTTTGCAGCACCCCCTGACTATTTTTACGCGCTTGGAGCCGCTTCCCGTCCGGGGATAAACTCCGGGCGCAAAGGACGGGCGATCGGCCGGGTTCGACGCGGATTGTCCGTCGCTGGAAAGTCGACATGAGAGCATTGAAATTCGCCGGCGGGGTTTTGGCCGCCGTCATCGTCGTGATCGCACTTCTGCTCGTGGTCGGGGTCCCCTCGGGCTTCCTGACCTCGACAATCGCCTCGCGGCTCGAGAGTGCGACCGGCTATCGGCTGTCGATCGACGGCAGCACCAAGATCAGCCTGTGGCCGGCGCTGAACGTCACGCTGAACGACCTCACGCTGGCCGACCCCCGGGATCGCAGCGGCATCACGCGCCTGACGATCGACCGCGTGCAGGCCGACATGTCGCTCGCCAGCGTGTGGTCCGGCACGCCCGAGATCAGCGAGCTCGTCGTCACCCATCCCGTGCTCTACCAGCCGCTGCTGCGCGAACGCCTGCCGAATGCAGCCGCGCCTTCGAAGGCGCTCGCGCTCGACAGCAAGGGCGCCACCATCGACCGCATCAGGATCACCGACGGCGAAGTGGCATTCTCGCGCCTGCGCGACCGTGTCGAGGGCCGCATCGGCGCCATCAACGCCGACGCGACCATGGACCGCGACCGCAAGGTGAATATCACCGGCACCGCGCGCGTCGGCGATCATCCGACCAAGTTCGACATCAAGGCGGCCGCACCGGCCGAACGGTCCCCGGTCCCGGTGGATTTCGCCGTCGACATGCCCAGCGTGCTGAAATCCCAGCTCACCGGCCACGCCGAGATGCGGCTGAGCGGCAACGTCGTGATGATCAACGGCGTGAACGGCAGGCTCGGCGACGGCGCCTTCAACGGCTGGGCTTCGGTCGACATCGCGAGCAAGCCGCTGGTCAAGGTCGATCTCGACTTCCAGCGGCTCGCCATGCCGCTGGCGAAATCGCCGGATGGCGTGTCCGGGCAGCCCTGGAGCAACGCGCCGATCGACGTCTCCGGGCTCAACTATGTCGATGCGCAGGTGCGGATCTCCGCGAACGAGGCCGTGATCGGCGATGCGCGCATCGCGCCGCTGGCGCTCGACGCCAAGCTCGCCGGCGGCGTGCTGAAGGCCGGCACGGCCAATCTCGGCGCCTATGACGGCCAGGTCTCGGGCGAGGTGATCCTGGACGCGACCACCGGGGCGCCGAGCTTTGCCATGCATTCCGACCTCGTCGGCGTGCGCGCGCTGCCGCTGCTCCAGAGCCTTGCCGAATTCGACCGCATCGACGGCAAGCTGCAGGCCAAGCTCGCCTTGCGCAGCGCCGGCAACAGCCAGCGCGCGCTGATGGCGAACATGCAGGGCACGGCCTTCGTCAATTTCCAGGACGGCGCCATCCGCGGCATCAATGTCGCGCAGATGATCCGCTCGCTGACGACGAGCACGCTCTCCGGCTGGCAAGGAAATCAGGACCGAAACCAGGACCCGAGCCAGGAGCAGAGCACGGATCTGTCGCAGCTCTCGGCCTCCTTCCGCATCGACAAGGGCCAGGCGGTGACGACCGACCTCAACCTGATCGGGCCGCTGGTGCGCGTCACCGGCGCCGGCACCATCGCGCTCGACACCAAGATGATGGGTTTTCGCGTCGAGCCCAAGCTCGTGATGACGACCGAAGGCCAGGGCCGCGCTAGCGAGCCGGTCGGCTTCGGCATCCCCGTGATGATCCAGGGCTCCTGGTCGCAGCCGCGGATCTACCCGGACATGGCCGGCATGCTGGACAATCCGGACGCCGCCTATGCCAAGCTGCGCGAGATGGGCAAGGGCCTGTTCGGCCCTGACGGCGCCGGGCTCGGCAACATCCTCGGCAGCCTCGGGCTAGGTGGCACCGCTGCGCCGGGCGGCGGCAATGCCACCGGCAATGCCAATCCGCAAGGCCAGCAACCGGGGCAGAACAATCTGCTCGGGGGCCCGCTCGGGGAGGCGATCGGCAACCTGATTCAGCAGGGTCTCTCCAGCGGCGCGGGGAGCGGCACTGGCACTGGCACCGCGCGCAGCCGCAGCCTGCCGGCAACGCCCACGACGCCGGCGCCGCAGGCCTCCCCTGCGGCTCCCGCCCTGGAGAACCCGCCGGCCGCGCAGCAGGACAGTCAGCCAATGAACGACGTGCTGCGGCAGCTCTTCAACCGATAGCTCCCTCCTTCGACTGGATCGGGCTGCGACCCATCGCTGCCGGTCCGCCTGCCCAGGAGACCACAGGGGTAACCACGCCGGCTGGTCCGCCGGCTGCATGACGGCCCTTCGGTCCAAATTGTGCTAGAACGGCTTGGAAGGGCCTGTACGGCCCAAAGCGCGCAGCGTCAGCGGCGGCGCCAGAGGATCGGGATGGCAGGAGCGAACGACAAGACACGATCTCTGCGCGAGGGCCTGTTCGCCAAATACGTCGTCTCCCTCGTCGGCCTCGTCGTGTTCGTCCTCGCCGTCAACGGGGCGATGGAGACGTGGATCTCCTACCGCGCCACACGGACACAGCTGACCGACGGCCTGGAGGACAAGGCGCAAGCCGCCGCCCGGCGCATCGAGCAGGCGATTTCCGAGCTCGACCGCCAGATCAGCTGGGTGACGCGGGCGAGCCAGGATACGCTGGAGAAGCGCCGTGCCGACTACGCCTCGCTGCTGCACCAGGTCTCGGTCGTCAACCAGCTGTTCCAGCTCAACGGCGACGGCCGCGAGGTGCTGCGCGTCTCCAGGCAATCGACCACGACCGGCGGCAATGCCGACCTCTCGCGCGACATGCGCTTTACCGACGCCGTCGCCCGCGGCGTCACCTACGCGCCGGCCTGGTTCGCCGACGGCACGCCGTTGATGTCGATCTCGGTGGCGCATTCCGGCTTCAATGCCGGCGTCACCGTGGCCGAGATCGATCTCAGCTTCCTCTCCGACTACCTGTCCGACGCCCAGGTCGGCAAGGCCGCCTTCGCCTATGTCGTCGATCCGCGCGGCCGGGTGCTGGCGACGTCGTCGAAGGGGCCCGAGATCGGCACGGACCTTTCCAAGCTGCCGCAGGTTGCGGCCGCGATTGCGCCCGGCCACGAAGCCGACACCTCGGGCACCGACTTCAACGGCCATGCGGTGATGAGCGCCGCGAGCCTCGTGCCGAAGCTCGGCTGGAGCGTGCTGTTCGAGCAGCCGACCGCGCAGGCCCTGACGCCGATCCGCGACCAGCTGGTGCGCATCGCGCTTCTGATCGGCATGGGCCTGATGGTCGCGATCCTCGCCGGCACGCTGCTCGCCCGCCGCATGATCATCCCGATCACGGCGCTGCGCGACGGCGCCTATCGGCTCGGCGAAGGCGATTTCAGCCACCGCATCGACGTGCACACCTCCGACGAGCTGGAGGACCTCGCCGGACAGTTCAACCGCATGGCCGACCAGATCCAGGAGACCTATTCGAACCTGGAGAGCAAGGTCGAGGAGCGCACCCGCGATCTCGCGCAATCGATTCACGAGCTCAAGGTGCTGGAGGAGGTCGGCCGCGCGGTGGCCTCCTCGCTCGATCTCAACGCCGTGCTTGCAACGATTGCGGCCCGCGCGATCGAGATCACCCGTGCCGACGCGGTACTGATCTACGGCTTCGACGCCGAGGCGCGCCGCTTCAAGCTGGTCGAGGCCAACGGCATCGACAAATCCGCCGAGGGCGCGCATGTCACCATCGCGCAAGGCGGCAACATCCTGAGCGATGCCGCCGACAGCGGCGAGCCGATCGCGCTGGCCGAGCTCGGCGATGCCGCCGAGCAGCCGCTGCGCGAGGCCGCGCTCGCGGCCGGCTTCAGCTCGGTGCTGGTGGTGCCGCTGATCGACCAGCAGGGCACGCTGGGCTCGCTGGTGGTGCTGCGCCGCGCCGCCGGCGCGTTCGCGCCCAGCATCATCGGCCTGATGCGCACCTTCGCCAACCAGGCCGTGCTGGCGATGCGCAATGCGCAGCTGTTCACCGAGGTCGACCACAAGAGCCACGCGCTGGAGGCGGCGAACACGACCGTGCGCGCGCAAGCCGACAAGCTCCGCGAGCAGACCGAGCAGCTCAGGGACTGGAACAAGTCGCTGGAGGAGCGCGTCCGGACCCAGCTCGGCGAGATCGAGCGCATCCGCAAGCTCGAGCGTTTCCTGGCGCCGCAGGTGGCGCAGCTGATCGCCTCCTCCGACAGCCCGGAAGGGTTGCTGACCAGCCAGCGCCGCGAGGTCACAGTCGTGTTCTGCGACCTGCGCGGCTTCACTGCGTTCACGGAAGCGACCGAGCCGGAAGAGGCGATGAACGTGCTGCGCGAATATCACGCCGCGCTCGGCCAGCTGATCTTCAAGTACGAGGGCACGCTCGACAAATATGCTGGCGACGGCGTGATGATCCTGTTCAACGCGCCGATCCAGTTCGAGGACCATACCAGGCGCGCGGTGAAGATGGCGGTGGAGATGCGCGACACCATCGGCCCGTTGACCGAGCGCTGGCGCAACCGCGGGCACAGCCTCGGGTTCGGCATCGGCATCGCGCTCGGCTATGCCACGCTCGGCCAGGTCGGCTTCGAGCAGCGGCTGGAATATGCCGCGATCGGCAGCGTCACCAACCTCGCCTCCCGCCTCTGCAGCGAGGCCAAGCCCAACCAGATCGTGGTCAGCCGCCGCGTCTACGGCATGGTCGAGCCCTGGGTCGAGGCCCGCGCGCTCGACGATCTCCAGCTCAAGGGCTTCAATCACCCCGTGCTGGCGATGGAAATCCTGAGCTGGCGCGAGGCGGTGGAGACCATGGTGGACGCGGCTGCGGTGCGGCGACGGGGGTAGCCAAACCAAAAGTTGCGAAAACAACCCCATGCACAGTAGGCGGGGGCAACGGAATCAATGACTTACGCGTGCATCGGATGACTGCCGGCGCTGTTTGATTGGTCGGGCAAAACACCGGCAGATTGGCAGGCATGCCCCGACGCCTTTCGCGAACCACATCGCCTCTCCCAACGACCAACCATCGCCTCAACGGCGAGATGGATTTCTGGGAGACGACCGGTGACGCTTGCGCTGCCTTCGCGTGCCTATGATTTGCAGATGCTGGACCGGCCGGTCGACCGGGCGCGCGACCAGGGCTGGGTGTTTGGGCTGCCGCCGGGCATTGCATCCGAGCAATGGCCGCTCGATCCCGTGACCGGCTATCCCTTGATGCACGGCTTTACGCTTAAGCTGCCTGAGGATTATCGGGTGCATGGCGCGGACATCGTCGCGGTGTCGTTCTTCGCCACGGCGCCCGATCACAATGACGGCGGCGCGCCCGACGATCCTGAAGTCCGCGAGGCGGTGCTGGCGCGACCATCGCATCCGCGCCTGTCGCGCATGACCGATATTCTCGACTACGCCTATGCCGCACTGCTGCTGACGCAGGCCGAATATGACGGCGCGTTCGCGACGCCGCCGGCGCCGCTTGCGCTGGCAACAGCGGAGCGGCCGCGCTGGCTCGACGTCGGCGGCGCCAGCGCCTTCTTCGAGGCCGCGCCGGCTTACGCGAAGAAGATGTTCGCGGCCCCGCCGCCCGCCGACCTCGGCGAAACGCGCGCCATCGCGCTGTCGCCGCGCGCTGATGATCCCAACGCCGGCAAGGGCCCGCAGGACGAGTACGTGCGCGAAAATCCGCCGACCGGCTATCAGCCATATTACTACTATGTCGGCGGCAAGCCCGGCCGCGACAATTTCCGCCTGCACGACTGGGCCAAAGATCACGCCCACAACCATCTCGGCGGCACCATGCGGCCCTGCCAGGCCGTGCCGGAAATGAGCCCGTTCTACATCGAGTTCGAGGAATATTTCGGCGGCTACAATTTCGGCGGCGGCAACGCGCAGCTCGACTTCAAGGATATGAAGTTCGACTGGGCGTGCGGGTGAGAGCACAGAAACCGCGCGAGAGTCCGGACCTTCCGATGATACGAGCGTTCACGGCGTCATGCCGAGAAACGGATTGACGATGGCGAGCCCGCCGATGCTGCGGCCGTGCTGGAGGTCTTCGCTATAGAGCGTATCGCAGCCGGCTTCGATCGCCGCAGCAACGATCAGCGCGTCATAGTAGGAGAAGCCGTGATCCCGTGCGAGCGCAAGCGCCGCGCGGGTGGTCGCGGCCGTCAGCGGCAGAGCGGGATCGAGCGCGGCGTCGATGTCGTCGAGAACGAGCTCGATGTCGCGCCAACTTCGATTGTCCTTCTTGCGCAGCACATTGATCAGCTCGTTCAGAACCTGCACGCTGATCGTACCGCCCCGGGCGATGAGATCGCGCGAGATGGTCGCCTTGGGGCCGGATTGCTGGGCGTAGACCAGGATGTTGGTATCGATGAAGGCAATCACCGCTCGTTCGCCTCGTCGCGATCGAACTTCCAGCCGGCGGGCAAGGCCGGCCAGTTGCGCGCCTCCATGTTCTCGATCGCGCGCCGACGCCGCTCCTCCTTGGTCTCGATTTCGATCGTGCCTTTGCGAGCGGCCACGACATCGATTTCGTCGCCCTCCTTGAGGCCGAGTTCATCAACTAGCGCTTTGGGCAGGCGGATGGCGAGGCTATTTCCCCATTTCGAGACCTGCATGGTATTCTCCAAGATATACATTTAATAATGTATATCTTAGCGTGGATATCATTCCGCTTCAAGCTCGCCCGGTGGACCCTCACACCCCCCGCTTCGGCCCGATCGCCTCGAAACCGGCCTTCTGCTCGTCGCTCAGATCGGCCTGGAAATCGTCGAGCGCGTCGGCCACGCTGTTCACTGCTTCCAGCAGGGTCTGGAGCCGCGTCTTCACGGCGGCGAGGCGGGCCTGCGGGGTTGCGGCGGGCTCGGTCGGGCAGGCGCTGAGCGTCTGCATGGTGCGGAGCGCGGTATCCTGCAGCACCTCGAGGCGGGCGCGGGCGACCTCGTCGAGGTGGAGCGTGGCCGCGATCTCGGCGGCGGGCCATTGCTGCTGGACGAGCTGCTGGTATTGGCGCTGCGCGTTCTCGTCGGAAAGCGGATCGTAGTCCGCCTGGCAGGCCTTGGCCGCCTGTGCGTCCTTGCCCGCGTTCTTGTCGGCGTTCTTGTCAGCATTCTTGGACTGGTAGGACGCCAGGGCGGCGCGACGCTCAGTGGCGAGGGCGTTGAGCCGGGCTTTCCGGTCGTCATTGAGCAGGCCGACGAATTTCGACAGCGGCGCTTCGATTGTATCGATGGCCTTGATCATGGCCTCGACGCGCTCGCGCATCAGGCCGAGCCGCTCCGCCGCATTCGCAGGCGTCTGCGCCGGGCAGGCGGCGCGGATGGTGTCGCGCGCGGCAAGCCAGGCGGATGAGAGCTCGTCGAGCGCGGTGCGCTGGGCTTCGTTCGGGGCGACGGCGCGCGCGATGCGGTCGACCGGTAGGCCACCGGTGTCGCTGGCCTCGCACAGCGTCTCTGCGGCCGGGATTTTTCGCGCGCGACGGCCTGATGGCACGGTGTAGGCGGCAAGCTCGGTGGCGGCATAGGGCGTGAAGAGCGCGGCATAGAGGTCGCCATAGCCGTAGAGCGAGAGGCTGGTGGCGTCGCCGAAGACGATCGCATTGGTGAGATCGTCATGGGCGAACGGCCAGAACACCGGGCCGACCCAGCCGTAGCTGCCGTCGGGATGACGCCACCAGCCCTGCGGGCGGCGGCCGCCTTGCCAGCCCGCCAGCGCCGCTTGCGCCGTGAGGGCCGCGCGCAACACGTAAGGGTTCGACAGCTGGTCGCGGTCGGCCCCGCGCGGGTCCTGCGACCTCAGCGCAGCGGAGCGGTAGCGGCCACCGCGCACGGCCATGCGGGAATGGCGCAGGCGCGACAGGCCCATCATGTGGCCGACGGCGAAACGCGCAACCCCGAGCGGACCGCCGCGCAAGCCGAACTGCGCCTGCGCCCTGTCAGGCAGCAGCACGGCCGCGAGCAGCAGGGTCGCACCGGCGAGCGCCAGCGCCATGCGTTCCGGCACGATCGCTGACCTAAAGACGGGCTTGATCACGTCTTGGCCCTCCCTCCCGCGCCAAGGTGCGCAATGCGTCGCATCACGATGACGCACGAGGGAACCGAATGTTCCGGAGTAGACACAGGACAATGCGTCGCAACGCTGGCTGGCCAATGCCGGTGCGATATCACTCCGCCTTTTGCGGCATCACGAAGGTCTGGCCTGGATAGATCAAGTTCGGGTTGTGGATCTTGTCGCGATTGGCTTTGAAGATCACCCCGTAACGGGAGCCGTCGCCGTAAGCGAGCCGGCTGAGCGCCCACAGGCTGTCGCCGCGGGCGATGATCCGGCTGCCGCCAGCCTCGGCCGGCGCGGCGGTGAGCGCCTCCGCCGGCGAGGCCGATGCGACCGCGGTACCCGCAGCCGCATGCGCAAAAGGCGCATGCACCGAAACCTTGGGCTTCGGCGCGCCGATCAGTTTCGGCCGGGCCGCTTGCTTCTCAGGCACCGACGCCAGGCGCGGCGAGGCGGACGGCAGGGCGGCGACGACATCCGATTTGTCGTCGGGCTTCTCGGCCAGCTTGGTCTCCTGCTTCGCAACCGGCGGGGCGGGCGGCGGCGCCGCCGCGGCGATGGTCACCGGCATGGTCCGGCCGGATTCGGTGACCGTGCCGTCCGGCGCCTTGGCCCGGAGCGTCAGGTCATAAGAACCGGCGGGCAGCCGCGGCGGGGTCATCACGAACTGGCCCGAGGCGTCCGCGACCACGCTGTCGAGCGGCTTGCCGTCGCGCAGCAGCTCGACCCTCGCACCCGGCGTGGCGCGGCCGGCGATCACCGCCGCCTCGCCGTGCTCGTCGACCCGGGCGACGTCGAAACGGGGCCCCGCATCCGCAGCCGGCGCCGGCGGCTTGACCGGCGCGAGATCGCCGAGCGCGGCCACCTGCTTCTGGGTCTCGGCGAGCGCGCCTGCCTTCGGCTCGGGAGCAGTCGGCGCGCTGCCGGCAAGCTTCGGCGGTTCCGGCTTCAGCTCTGGCTTGGACTCAGGTTTGGACTCAGGTTTGGACTCCACCTTGGCTTCAAGCTTGGGTTCGACCTTGGCCTCCGGCTTGGCGGCGACGGTAACCTTCGTCCCATCAGGCAGCAGGCGGCGCAGCTCGGTCGGGCCGATCACCAGCGCGGTGCCGACCAGCGCGAGCAGACAGAAGGCAATGAAGGCCTTGGAGGCGGTGATCATCTGAAAAGGACCTTGGGTGGCAAATCAGCCGATGCCGGCAAAGTGCGCCGATTTGGCCGCGGCAGCAAGACTGCCGATGGGATTAGGCCGCCGTCCAGGCCCGCGGGATGAACCGGCGCGACCATGCGGGTGTCCAAGTATCAAGGCCGCCTCGCGGCATTCTTCAAGGGATTTCTTGCCGTGACCGTATTTTCCCATGCCGCGCGATCGCTGGCCCTGGTGGTGGCGCTGGCCGCTTCACCCGCATTGGCCGCCTCCGGCCCGCCGCCCGGCTTCACGCTCTCCGACGATGCCGATCTTGCCTTCACCTCGCCCGACGGCGCCACCAGGCTCGAGCAGTACATGAAGGAGGGCGAGGATTTCGACATCAAGTGGCAAGTCTGGGCGCGACGCGGCGAGGAGATGCGCGAGTTGAAGCCCGAGCAGGGCTATCCGGCCGGCTTCCGTTTCACGGCCGACTCGCAATGGCTGGTGCGGATGCAGAAGACCGGCTCGGGCTCGCAGGACCTCTTTCTCTACCATGTCGAGAACGGCGCCTTCGTCAACGCGACGAAGCAATCGCTCAGCGATCTCGCCTGGGCCTATTTCCACAGCCGGCCCGACACTGGGAAGATGAAGCTCGACTACCACATCTCGGCCAACCTGATGAAGGGCACCGAGGATGGGTATCGCTGGCTCGGCGTCGACTGGCCCAACAACCGCTATCTCCTGATCTCGCTGTCGGGCGAAATGGACAAGCATCCGAAGAACGTCGCGGTGAAGGGACTGGCGGATTGGAAATGCCGCTATGACCTCAAGACCGGCAAGTTCGATGTGCCGAAGATGTTCGCCAAGGGCAACGCGGAAGCCTTGAAGTGGGAAATCAAGCGGTGAGCCTCGCGGTCTCGCCGCGGTCTCCCGTGCGATCCATTCCTTGGCCCGGCCGGGTTCACATCGCGGTCAACGTGTCGCCGGTGCAATTCCGCTCGCGCACGCTGGCGCAGCGAAGCTGAAGCAGCTGCTGGCGGCGCAGGCGGTCGCGGCGATTTGACAATCAGCGACCGACAGCTATCAATTCATTGTATTCTGCGCCCTTGGCTCGTCGAAACGGTGAGCCGCTGATCCGCCTCATTTTCAGGACGCGGGCGAGAAACGCTGCAAATGCCGAGGATTTGCCTCCATTGGCCGCCGCAACGAAGAGCTGCATCGAGTCCCATCCAAGCGCAAACCACGGGCATTTCTGAACCGCTCAGCGCAATTTGAACCAGGGATTTCTTCATGCCGCATGACGAGTCGAGGACCGGGACGGAGCGTCTGAGACACTGGCTTGAAAGCGTTGGGCTCAGCCCATACACGGACCTCTTCGTCCGCCACCGCATCGATCTCGACGTCCTGCCCCACCTGACCGAGTCGGATCTGGCACAGCTGGGACTGCCGCTCGGAGACCGCAAGCGGCTTCAGCGGGCAATGGCGTCCCTTTCCGGAATGGCCGCGCCAGCCACGGCTCAGACATTGCCCGGTACGGCAATCGTTGCGGAACGTCGCCAACTCACCACGATGTTCTGCGACATGGTGGATTCCACCGCGCTCTCCGCGCAGTTCGATCCCGAGGACGTGCGTGACCTGATCGCGAGCTTTCGCGAAACCTGCGTGCGCGTGGTCAAGCATTATGAAGGATTTGCCGCCCGCTTCGTCGGCGACGGCATCCTGGTCTATTTCGGCTACCCGAAAGCGCATGAGGACGATGCCGAGCGAGCGGTGCGGGCTGGTCTCGAGATCGTGCGGACATTGTCGACCACGCCTGCGATCGAGCCGCTAGGTGCGCTCAGCCATGCGCCCGCCGTCCGGATCGGCATCGCGACGGGACTGGTGGTCGTGGGCGACCTGGTCGGCCAGGCGACCGAGGAGCGCGATTCCGCGGTCGGCGAGACCGTCAATCTGGCGGCGCGATTGCAGGGCCTGGCGCCGCCGAACGGGGTGGTCATCTCGTCATCGACGCAGTCGCTGGTGAAGGGAAAGTTCGACTATCGCAATCTCGGGGTCCATGCACTCAAGGGCATCGCCGGGAGAACACAGGCGTGGCATGTGGTTCGGCCGTCGCGCGTGGAGACCCGCTTTGCCGCGGCCATCGGCTCCCGGCTGACGCCACTCGTCAATCGCGACGACGAGATCGCGGTTCTGCTCGGCCGCTGGGAACAGGCCAAGGCGGGCGACGGCCAGGTCGTGGTGCTGTTCGGGGAGCCGGGCATTGGCAAGTCGCGCATCGTCCAGGAAATCTTCGTGCGGATTGCGGGCGATCGGCACGGGCATGTCTCGTTCCAGTGTTCGCCCTACTACAGCTCGACGGCGTTCCATCCCTTCATCGAGCAGCTCAAATTTGCTCTCGGCCTCGACCGCGACGACGCCTCGGCCTCGTCTCTGTCGAGTCTTGAGCGGACCGTTGCGGCCGCGCATGGCGATATCGAGCAGGTGACGCCGCTCTTTGCGGCGCTGCTGTCGATTCCGACCGGAGGTCGGTATCCTCCGCTCGATCTGTCGCCGCAGCAGCAAAAGGACGCGATCGTCTCCGCCCTCATCCATCATCTCCTGGGCCTCGCGCATGATCAGCCGCTGGTGATCGCCTTCGAGGACGCCCATTGGATTGATCCGACATCCCGGGAGGTCATCGATCTGCTGGTGGAGCGGGTCCAGAACACGCCCATTCTCGTCGTCATCACCTGCCGTTCCGAATTCAGGCCGAGCTGGAGCGCTCACTCTCACCTCACGACGCTGGTGCTGAACAGGCTGAGCCGGCAGCAGCGGACGACCTTGGTCGAGCGGGTTGCAGGCAGCCGCAAAATGCCGAAGGAAGTCGTCGAGGACATCATCGTCAAGACCGACGGCGTACCGCTGTTCGTCGAGGAGCTGACCAAAGCCGTCCTCGAAGGCGACCTTCTGACCGAGGAACGCGGAAACTATGTGCTCTCCGGTTCGTGGCGACAGCTGGCAATCCCGGCGACGCTGATGGATTCGCTGATGGCGCGTCTGGATCGGCTGGGCCCGTTCAAGAGGGTCGCACAGATCGGTGCCACCATCGGCCGGCAGTTCTCCTACGAGATGCTGAACGCAGTCGCCTCCGTACCAGCCGACCAGATCGAGGCGGCGCTCGATCGCCTGGAGGAGGCAGGGTTGATCGTCCGGCTGGGCCATCCGCCGGATGCGCTCTACTCGTTCAAGCACGTGATGATCCAGGATGCAGCGCATGCGAGCCTGTTGCGCAGCGAGAGGAGACGGCTCCACGCGCGGATCGCGTCGGTGCTGACTGAGAACTATCCGGAAAAGACCGAGCGCGAGCCGGAGCTTCTCGCCTATCATCTGACCGAATCCGATCAAAGCCAGCCGGCGGCAGGTTCCTGGATCAAAGCCGGCAGGCACGCCGCAAGGTTGGGAGCCTACCTGGAAGCGATCGGCCATCTGCGCCGCGGCCTAGCGGTCGTCCTGGGTAGTCCCGAGATGCCCGACCGCGATGAAATGGAGCTGGAGCTTCGCCTTGCGCTGGGTAACGCGCTGATCGCTGCCAAAGGTTACGGCACACAGGAGGTGGAAGACAATTTTGCCCGAGGCCTCGAGCTCGGACGGCAGCTCGATGATGAAGACAAGGTGCTAGCGGCGATAAGAGGGCTTTGGATGCACCACTTCATTCGGGCTGACCTGACCAAGGCGCACGATCTGAGTGCCGCACTCCTGAAATTCGCCAGACAAGAACGTCCGAGCGAGTTGCTATCGAAGCAGACCCTCTACCTCGTGGAGGCCCATAGGTCGACCGCGGCGACCATGCTTTACCGCGGGCGGTTTCTGGCGGCGCAACATCATCTTCGTCGCTCAATCCAACTCGATGATCCGGCTCTGCATCGCGGTTCGGCGGAAAGGCTCCTCAATCCAGGTGTCATGTCGACGTCGTACCTCGGATACCTGCTATGGTTCCTGGGGCAGCCCGACACCGCGCGGCAGCACAGCGAGCAGGCGATTTCCGATGCCGAGCAAATGCGCCATCCTTTTACGCTGGCATTCGCGCAGGTGTTTGGCGCATATCTTTGTCAGCATCTGCGCGATGTCACGGGCACCAGAGATTATGCCAGCCGCGCGATGACCATTTCATCGCAACACGGCTTTTTGCATTGGAAGCAACAGGCGACCATTCTGCATGGATGGGCGTTGACTGAGCTCGGGGACATGGATGCAGGTCTGAGCGAAATGCGCGCGGGCGTCGAGGGTTACGAGGCGCAGGATTCCTGGCTCGCCAGTTGCTGGTTCAGATGCCTCCTCGCGCAAGGCTATGCGAGGGCCGGTCTGTCGGAAGCGGCCTTGCGCGCGCTCGATGGCGCCTTGGCGGTCGCGAAGAGGACGGGCGATCACTTCTATCTGGCGGAGATCTACCGCCTGCAAGGGGAGTCCATCCGGGCCCATGCCGGACCAGCGGCCGACTCCGAGGAATTGCTCGTGCAGTCGCTGGAGGTCGCGCGCGAACAGAATGCCCGCTCGTGGGAGCTGCGGACAGCCGTCAGCCTGGCCCGCCTCTGGCGAGATTCCAACAAGCATGAGCAGGCCGCGGACCTGCTTGTGCCAATTGTCGGCAGGCTCCGTGAAGGGTTCTTCACGCCGGACGTGAAAGAAGCCATCGCGCTCGCAAATGAACTCGATATGCTGTCATTAAGAGATCATCCGTGGAACGCTCGAACCTAGGACGAGAAGCCGAAGCGTAGCGGGATGGATATTACCGGGTGCGGCTCCTCGGCAACTGGGTCGAGGTGCCCGACGATTCCGTGATCACCGAGCCCAACCGCGCCGGGCGCACCATGGTCTGGCCCTACTACGTCAACGGCCGTCCCATGATCTGCGCTTCATGCCCGGCAGCATGACGTGATCCGGAACGAGCGCGGCAAGGCGGAAAAGCTCACATCGATTGTCGGGCCGCCCGCACTTCGGCGAATTCGGCGTCGGGGTGGCTGACGATGGTGGCGATCATGATGCCGCTGATGATCAGCGACCAGGCGGTATTCCAATAGATCCAAAACACGGGTCAGCCTCCCTCTTGCTTTTCTCACGCGGCAGAGCGACGCCGCCGTCTCCACGCGAGGCCGTCGCGATGGCGAGCGGCAAGGCGCTATTTTGGTTTGGTCGGCGGCGCCGCCCGATCGGTTTGGCTGGTGTGGCGCTTTGCCACGACGTCCGCGTCGCGCTCGCTCTCGTGCGGGCGCGGCGGAAGCTTCGGCTGGCCGGCTTGACCGCCATGCTTGCCGCCCATGTCGGGCTTGCCTTCGAGATCGTTTGCGCGGGGCATGCCGGTTCAATGCGTTCGCAGGGCATTGGGTTCGCGACAGCATCGGCCGTTTTCGCCCTGTGAACGACCTCATAGAACCGCCGCTCTTTGCGGTGCAGGATCGCTGACGCGGCCCTTGGCCTCGCGGCTTGCACCGATGGATTGGCCTGATGCGAAAACGACTCATCCTCTGGACCTTCATGACCTCTGCCCTGGTCGCGATCACCGTGTGGACCGTGCTCGGGCCGCCGGACCAGCCGCCCGGGTTGCATCTGCCCTCCCGGACCGCAGCGGTGCGCTGACCCGCCATCCCGCGACCGATGCGATTTCGGCATCGATCGATCCCCATTGGATTTTGGTGCGGCGGCGCTCCGCCCGCTATTCTCGCAGCAAAAGCGACAATGCCGCGAGCCGGCTTTCAGGAGGAGCCCATGTCGAGACCCATGTCGAGACCGATCCGACGCATCGCATCGCGCGCGCCGCACGCTGCGATCGCCGCCGTCCTGTTCGCTTCTGTCACCCTCGTTTCTGGAGTCCGTGCCGGCATGGCCGAAACCTTCGCCTATGTCGGCAACGCCGACAGCAACGACATCAGCGTGTTCAAGATGAGCGAGAACGGCGAGATGACGCTCGTGCAGACCGCCGCCTTCAAGGGCGTCGAAAAGCCGGGCTCCTCGACACCGCTCGCGATCACGCCCGACCGCCGCGTGCTGATTGCCGCAATCCGCTCGCAGCCATACCTCGCGGTGAGCTTTGCGATCGATGCCAAAACGGGCGAGCTCAGCCATCTCGGCAACGGACCGCTCGCCGACAGCATGGCCCATATCGCCATCGACCGCAGCGGCAAGTTCCTGTTCAGCGCCTCCTATGGCGGCAACAAGGTCGCGCTGAATCCGCTGCTTGGCAGCGGCGTCGCCGGCGAGCCCAAGCAAGTGATCCCGACCGGGCTGAACGCCCACGCCTTCCTGCCTTCGCCCGACAACCGCTTCGCGTTCGCCACCAATCTCGGCTCCGATCAGGTGCTGGCGTTCGCATTCGATGCCACGACCGGCACCCTGACGCCGAACGATCCGCCGGAGCACAAGGTGCCGGTGAAATCGGGGCCGCGGCACTTCGTGTTTCACCCCGGCGGCAAGTTCGTCTATCTCCTCCACGAGCTGAACGGCGACGTCGCGGCATTCAGCTATGAGGCCAGGAGCGGCGCCTGGGACGAGATCCAGCGCACCACCGCGCTGCCGGAAGGGTTCTCCGGAAAACCCTGGGCCGCCGACATCCACATCACGCCGGACGGCCGCTTCCTCTATGCTTCCGAGCGCACCTCCAGCACGCTCACCGCCTATAAGATCGATGGCTCGAGCGGCAAGCTCACCACGATCGGCAGTGTGCCGACCGAGAAGCAGCCGCGCGGCTTTCAGGTCGACCCCTCGGGGCGCTATCTCGCCGCGGTCGGCGAGCTCTCCGACAGCATGACGGTCTATGCCATCGACCAGGGCACCGGCGCGCTGGCCAAACTGAAATCCTATCCCACCGGCAAGAAACCGAACTGGGTCGAGTTCCTGAATCTACCGTGAGGGGCCGTCGCCGACCTACGTAATCATCCGTAATTTCGCGCGGTCCGGCTTGGCGTCATATCTCGGTCATGGACCGGCAGATTGTCTTCAAATGCCCCCGGACGGGCCTGAACGTGCAGCATCGGCTTACCGACGAGCCGAGCGATCGCACGCACGTGTCGGTGTCCTGTCCGGCCTGCACGCGACTGCATCTGATCGAGCGGGCCAGCGGCAAGCTGGTGGGTGATCGGCGCCGCTGACGCCCGCCGCGAGCTCTTCGGAGCGAACCTGTTCTCCAATCCAGCGACTCATCAAAGACTTGCCGCGACTGCCTGCGGCGCCGCGGCGTCCTGTTTCGGGACGACGCGGCCGTAGTGCCGGCGGCGGCCATCTGCTATCGATTGGAGGCATAGCCCCCGTGGAATTTCCGATGCGTCATTTGCCCTGCGCCGTTGTTCGAAACCTGTATCCCGCAGCCGTCGCCGGCCTGCTCGTCCTCAGCCCCCATCCGGCCGGCGCCGCCGAGGACGACGCGCCCAAGGGGCCGGCGGTCACGGTGCTGAAGGTCGCGAAATCCTGCTTCTCCGATATCGTCGAGGCCACCGGCACGATCATCGCGCGGGAGGAAACCTCGGTGCGGCCGGAGCGTCCCGGCCTGAAGGTCACGGATGTGCTGGCCGAAGCGGGCGATACCACCACCGCCGGCCAGGTGCTGGCGCGGCTGGCGCTGCCCGAGGGCGGCACGCTGCAGGTCACCGCCCCCGTGGCGGGGGTGATCGCGACCTCGACCGCGCAGATCGGCAACTTCGCCTCGGCCAAGGGCGAGGCGCTGTTCACGATCGTGGCGCGCAGCGAGTACGATCTCGTCGGTCTCGTCGCCACCACCGATGTGCGCAAGCTCGCGGTCAATCAGCAGGCCACCGTCCGGATCGCAGGCGCCGGCGACATCAGCGGCAAGGTGCGCCGCATCGGCCCGACCGTCGAGCCGAACATCCAGCAGGGGATGGTCTATATCGGCATCTCCTCGCAGAAGCGGCTGCTGCTGAATGCGAGCGGGCGCGCGCTGATCAAGACCGGGCAGAGCTGCAACGTCGCCGTGCCGCTGACAGCGGTGCAATATTCATCCGCCGGCACGGTGGTGCAGGTGATCCGCCGCAACCGCGTCGAGACCAAGCGTGTCGAGGTCGGCTTGATGTCCGGCGGCAATATCGAGGTCCGCGATGGCCTCAACGAGGGCGATGTCGTCGTCGCCCGCGCCGGCGCATTGCTGCGCGAAGGCGATCCGGTGCGTCCCGTGATGGCGAGCGCGGAAGCTGCGAAATAGGGTTTGAAGAAGGATGCAGCTTCACCCTCCCCTGGAGGGGGAGGGTCGATCGCGCGCAGCGCGAGCGGGGTGGGGTGACGGTCCCTCCGCAACGAACAGTGCCCGAGTGGAGAGATCACCCCACCCCGTCACGCAATCTCGCTTCGCTCGATCGCGTGCCGACCCTCCCCCTCCAGGGGAGGGTGAGAAACTAACCGCCGGCTTCGCCGAAACGGACGTCTTCGAGCAGCGACGACGACACGGTCGGGACCTGGTCGCCTTCGCTGGCGCGGGAGATGGCGAGGCGGGTCTTGTTGAAGACGCTTTCGGCGCTGCCCTGCGCATTGAGGTTGTTGAGCAACTCGCCGACCAGCACGCTGTGCTCGCCCTTGCCGTCGTCGACGACCTTGCCGGGCGAGGCCGAGGTGAGGACCAGTGCGTTGTCGGACGCGCTGATCGGCGCGAGACCGTGGCTGTAGGAGCGGAAGCGGCGCTCGTAAGGATTGCGGCGGGAGGCGTCGACCACGACGAGCTTGGCCTTGGCACCCTGCTCCTTCATCATGTCGAGCACGCCGTCAATGGAGACGCCATGGCGGCGGACGTCGCTTTCCTTCCAGATCACGGCATCGACCGGCAGCATGTAGCTCTCGCGTCCCGCCTGCACGCCGTAGCCGCCGAAGAACAGCATGACGACGCTGTCGCGCGTGATCCGGGATTTCAGGCGGCCCACGGCGCGGACCATGTCGTCCTTGGTCGCGTCTTCCACCATGTCGACGTCAAAGCCGTTCTTGCGCAGCGACGACGACAGCGCACGGGCGTCGTTGATCGACTGCGTCAGCGGCGCGCTGGCGTCGGGATAATGTCCATTGCCGATGACGAGCGCGAGGCGCGAGGTCTGGCCGATCGAACCGGTGATCTGGTCGGTCGAGACGGCCTTGGCGGCATCGATCGCACGCATGTTGAGAGCAGCATGGGCGCCGATCACCAGCGACACCGTGCCGATGAGGGCTGCGGCGAGGGCGATCGTACGTCTGGAAAGGTCGAGCTGCTTTACATTCATCTCGGTTCGTTTCCTGTGCCAAAGACCAGCCAAGCGCGCGCACACAGTTTGAGTAGCGCGATAGCGTCTTTAGGTTTGAGGGATTGGCCGGGGAAGTGCCCCCGAATTGCGCGCAATTTGCGGCGCCGCACCAAACAAACCCTTAACCGGATATAGGCCCGGGGGCAATAGATTGCCAAAAATTTGATCTAAGTGTCTGAATGCGTTAATAAATTCTCCGAGCTGGAATCCTCGCATCGTTGGCTTCCCCGTAGCCTTCCGGGGCGCGACCATGCAGCCCCTCGTGCCGGCTTTTCCGTGACGTTCATCACATTTGTATTTCCTGCGAATCCGGGTAGCCTTTTCAACGACTTGCAGGGGGTGGCGCGCAGATGGCAGCGTGCCGGCCGTCCCCCGACCAAGGCCCCGCGACCAGGTATTTCATGAGCTTTCATTATTTTGCCGGCGCCGCCTGCCGGGCGCTGACGGCGCGGAAGGACGGCCCCTCGATTTACGACGTCTGCGACCCCGTATTGTCGGGCACGCCTGGCGGCGATCCGCATCTCGCCAAATTCTACAAGACGGCGCTTGGCAATCCCGCGCTGCGGATCCTGCTCCGCCGCGCCGGCCTGCCCGAGCTGCGCGACGAGGGGATGCTGTCCCGACTGCGTGCGGCCCTCACCCAGGCCCGCGACGAGGTCGAGCCCGACTGGGCGGCGGTCGGGCAGCCGATCGCCGATCTCGTCGACGGCATCGCGCTCGACCATCCCAGGCCGCCGCCGGTGCCGTTCACCGCCGCCATGCCGCAGAGCGCGCAGATCGACGGCGTGATCCGCGACTGCGCGCAGCACCTGCTCGGCTCGTATCGCAAGAACGGCTTCCTGCCGACCTACGCCGCCTTCAACCTGATCGGCGATCCAGACGTCCGCGGCCGCGAGCTGATCATGGCGCTCACGGGCCTCAACGCGCGCGGCTACAAGAATTCCTCGCTGCTGTTCAACCTCGCCCGCGTCTTCATCGCGCGCTCGCCCGCGCGCGCCGTGGTCAATCCGCCCTGGAAGGGTATTGCCGAGCCGATGTGGGAGCCGGTGCAGATCCGACACCGCTCGGCCTATTACGACGCGTTCTTCATCGAGGCCCTGCTCAGCTTCGTCCAGACCGGGCTCGCCTCGCCGGCCGACAAGATCGCGGCGGAGCGCGCCATCGCCGACATGGTCGATTTCTGCGTCAACATCAGCCGCGAGGAGGTCGAGGGCTTGGGCGGCGCGCGCTTCAACGTCATTACCGCACTGGCGCCGGCACCGCATCCGCGCTTCTCCCGTTACTTCGCGCAAATCAAGCAGGACCTCGGCTTCGGCATCTACGTGCCGGATTGCGACACCACGGCCTGCTCGATCTCCGCGGCGACGCAGGCCGGCTGTCTTGATGCCATCATCGACCAACCGCTCCTGGACTTCTATGCAGGCTATCAGGTGCGCGCCGGCGTCAACGAGCCGCGCGTGACCGTGCCGCTCAACGACAATATCGACTATGAGGGCGGGGTTGCGACCTGGATCGACAATCTCGCGGGCGAGCGCCCTTACGGCAACGATCTCGATCCGACGCTCAATCTCGACATTCTCGAGGTCAGCTTCCGCAACCTTGAGCGCTGGAAAGTGCTGGAGACGCCGTCGCGGCTTGCAACGGTGCACCGGATCATCGGCTTCCAGAAGCGGCTGGCCGCCAGCGGCGCCTTCGCCAATCCGCGCTCGCACATCTATTACCTGCCGGAGCTCTACAGCGCCTATTTCGGCCGCTGCTATGCCGCCTTCCTGGCACTGCCGCTTAGCGCGCAGGCCGCGATCGATCCCGCCGGCGATTTCGATTTCATCCGCCACCGCGTGCTGTCCTACATCAAGGGTGAGCTGATGGCCGCCGAGATGAACGTGTTCGACGCGGCGCTGGCGCTGATCGCGCTCGGCCATCTCGGCGCCGACCCGCGCGCATTCGCACCGGCGCTGAACGTGATCGTCGCGAGCCTGGGTGAAGGCGGCCGCCGCGGCCCGTTCCGCGCCTATGAATGGAACAAGATGAAGACGCCGACGCGGATCCTGGTCGGTGGGCCCGAGGTGACCTCGGCCTTCGTGCTGATGGGGCTGGCGGTGGCCCGGAGGCGAATAGTGAATGGCGAGTAGCGAATGGGCCTCATCGCGCCCCTATTCGCCACTCCCCATTCGCAATTCGCCCGCATCAATGACAGGAAGTTGAAAGCCCATCTGTTCGGCCTGCGCTGGCCGAGCGGCCAAAAGCCGACCACAATTGCGCCATCTATCGAGATGTTCATCACAACCGGACCGGCATGTTGCGGAAAGTCCTGATTGCGCTGTCCTTGGTCGCCATCCCTTCGCTGGCTGATGCCGCCGACCACCCGAGAGCGGTCGACCGGCGCGGCCGCACCGTGGCGCGCTGCGAGGTCGGTGGCGAGGACATCCAGAAATGGCTGGTGCGCAACGGCTGGGCGCTGGCCTACAGCCGCATCTCCAAGGACTACGAGCCAGACGAAGCCGCCGCGCGCGAGGCAAAAGCCGGCATGTGGCAGGGCGCCTTCATCGCGCCTTGGGACTGGCGGGTCCGCAACAAGAAGACGGCGATCCTCGGCGCGACCAAGCCGCCGGATGGCGCGCACGCGGTGCTGCTCGCTTCGGCCTCGGGGCCGGTCGCGCCGTCGCCGGACTGCACCATCAAGGGCAACGTGAACAGCGCCGGCGAGTGCATCTACCACCAGCCGACCAGCCGCTGGTACGCCCAGATCAAGATGAAGATCAGCAAGGGCACCCGCTGGTTCTGCTCGGTCGAGGAGGCCGAAGCGGCCGGTTGCCGGGAGACCAAGAGATAAGAGCCCCAGACCTGCGTTTTGCGCGCTTTTCTTGGCCTCCAACGCCGCGTAAAAGTGAGACTCAGCAACCCACCATCCTGTTCTCAAGCAACAAGGACCGACAGCAATGACCGTTCGCGCGGGCCGGGAGTTTCTGGCCATCCCCGGGCCCACCACGATGCCCGACGAGGTGCTGCGGGCGATGCACCGTCCGGCGATCGACATCTACGCCAAGGAGATGCTGGATCTCACCGAGAGCCTGCTCAGCGACATCTCGAAGCTGTTCGCGACCAAGGGCAAGTCCTACATCTACATCGCCAACGGTCACGGCGCCTGGGAAGCGGCGCTCAGCAACGTGCTGTCGCGCGGCGACAAGGTGCTGGTGCTGGAGAGCGGACGCTTTGCGATCGGCTGGGGCAACGCCGCGGCGCTGATGGGCGCCGAGGTCGAGGTGCTCAAGGGCGACTGGCGGCGCGCGGTGCGGCCGCACGAGGTCGAGGAACGCCTGCGCCGCGACAAGGAGCACAGCATCAAGGCCGTCGTCGTGGTCCAGGTCGACACGGCGAGCGGCGTGCAGAACGACATCGAGGCGATCGGCAAGGCGATCAAGGCGAGCGGCCATCCCGCGCTGTACATGGTCGACACCGTGGCCTCGCTCGGCTGCATGCCGTTCGAGATGGACAAATGGGGCGTCGACGTCGCGATGTCCGGCTCGCAGAAGGGCCTGATGACGCCGCCTGGCCTCGGCTTCGTCGCCGCCAATGCGCGCGCGCTCGAGGTGCACAAGAAGGCCGGCATGTCGACGCCCTATTGGAGCTGGAGCGAGCGCGAGGGCACCGAGAACTATCGCAAATATGCCGGCACCGCGCCGGTGCATCTGTTGTTCGCGCTTCGCAAGGCGATCGACATGCTGCACGAGGAAGGGCTCGAGAACGCCTTCCGCCGTCACAGCCTGCTCGGCGAAGCCGCGCGCCGCGCGGTCTCGGTCTGGTCGGAAGGCCAGGTGCTCGGCTTCAACGTCGCCGAAGCCAGCGAGCGCTCCAACACGGTGACCACGGTGACCATGAGCAACGGCCACGACCCCGCCGTGCTGCAACGCTATTGCAAGGACAAGTGCGGCGTCGTGCTCGGCACCGGCATCGGCGACCTCTCCGGCCAGGCCTTCCGCATCGCCCATATGGGCCACGTCAACGCGCCGATGCTGCTCGGCACGCTCGGGGTGATCGAGGTCGGCCTCAACGCGCTGAAGATCCCGCACGGCAAGGGCGGGCTTGAGGCGGCGGTGTCGTATCTGGGTGAAGAGGTGGCGGTGTAGCAGCCACAAACTCCGCTGTCGTCCCGGACAAGCGTAGTCCTGACAACGCGCAGCGTTGTCAGAGCGGAGCGCTGATCCGGGACCCATAGCCACAGGAAGTGGTTTGACGAAGATTCGGAGTTATCAGCTCGCGCTACGACCTCCCCCTGGGATTATGGGTCCCGGATCGGCGCGCGCTTGAGGCGCGCTTGTCCGGGACGACAGCGGAGTGTCCATGAGCTACGGCTGTTTTATCCGATACGCCTCGACCTGCGCCTTCAGCTCATCCAGCGTAGCGGTGCTGGCAATCTGCGGAATCAGGACGATATAAGGGAACGCGCCTTCACCCTCTCCCCGTACTTACGGGGAGAGGGGTGGGGTGAGGGGCTCTCTCGGCATGTGAGCCATTCGAGAGACCTGTACCCCCTCACCCGGAATTTGCTCGCGCAAATTCCGACCTCTCCCCGCAAGCGGGGCGAGGTGAAGAGACAGCACCGCGCATACGAAATGATGAGGACTGAGTGACCCAAGCCAAGACGCCTTCGAAGCCCCCCGTCGCCCCGCGCCGGCTGCATTCCTTCACGCGGCACGGCATCACCGTGACCGACGATTATGCCTGGCTGAAGGACGCAAACTGGCAGGAGGTGCTGCGCGATCCCAACGTCCTCGATCCCGACATCCGCAAGTATCTGGACGAGGAGAACGCCTATACCGAGAGCCTGCTCGGCCATACCGCGCCGTTGCAGAAGACGCTGGTGCGCGAGATGCGCGGGCGGATCAAGGAGGACGATTCCAGCGTACCGTCGCCCGACGGCCCGTTCGCCTATTTCCGCAGGTTTCGCGAGGGCGGCCAGCACGAGCTGTTCGGCCGCATGCCGCGCGACGGCGGCGACGGCGAGATCGTGCTCGATGGCGATGCGCTCGCCAAGGACCACCAATATTTCAAGTTCGGCGGCAGCCGGCACTCGTACGATCACAAGCTGCAGGCCTGGAGCGCCGACACCAAAGGCTCGGAATATTTTTCGATCCGCGTTCGCGACTGGGCTACGGCTAAGGATCTCGACGATCTCGTCGAGGAGACTGATGGCGGCGTGGTCTGGGCCGCGGACTGCAAGAGCTTCTTCTATGTGAAGCTCGACGACAATCATCGGCCGATGCAGGTGTGGCGGCACAAGCTCGGCACCAGGCAGGCCGACGACACGCTGGTCTATGAGGAGCAGGATGCCGGCTGGTTCACCCATTTGCATGAAAGCACCAGCGGCCGCTTCTGCGTGATAGCGGGCGGCGATCACGAGACCTCGGAGCAACGGCTGATCGACCTCGCCAATCCCGAGGCGCCGCCGCGCCTGGTCGCGGCGCGCGAGGAGGGCGTGCAATATTCGCTCGCCGACCGCGGCGACGAGCTGTTCATCCTCACCAATGCGGACGATGCCATCGACTTCAAGATCGTCACCGCGCCGCTTCACGCGCCCGAGCGCAAGAACTGGCGCGACTTGATTCCCTATCGGCCCGGCATCTACATCATCGACCTCGATCTCTATGCCGGCCATCTGGTGCGGCTGGAGCGCGCCAATGCGCTGCCGTCGATCGTGATCCGCGATCTCGCTGGCGGGGAGGAGCATGCCATCGCCTTCGACGAGGCCGCCTACTCGCTGGATACGATGGGCTCCTACGAGTTCGAGACGACCAATCTGCGCTTTTCCTATTCGTCGATGACGACGCCGTCGGAAGTCTATGATTACGACATGACGAAACGAACGCGCGTGCTGCGCAAGCGGCAGGAGATTCCGTCAGGTCATGACCCAGCCGACTACGTCACCACCCGCATCACGGCGAAATCGCATGACGGCGCCGAGGTGCCGGTCTCGATCCTCTATCGCCGCGGGCTGAAGCTCGATGGCGCAGCGCCGCTGTTGCTCTACGGCTACGGCTCCTACGGCATGGCGATGCCGGCTTCCTTCAGCGCCAACCGCCTGTCGCTGGTCGATCGCGGCTTCGTCTATGCCATCGCCCATATCCGCGGCGGCGCTGACAAGGGCTGGGGCTGGTATCTCGACGGCAAGCGCGAGAAGAAGACCAACTCGTTCGACGATTTCGCCGCCAGCGCCCGCGCGCTGATCGATGCGAAATACACCAGCGCCAACCGCATCATTGGCCATGGCGGCTCGGCCGGCGGCATGCTGATGGGCGCGGTCGCCAACCGCGCCGGCGAATTGTTCGCCGGCATCGTCGCGGAGGTGCCGTTCGTCGACGTGCTCAACACCATGCTCGACGACACGCTGCCGCTGACGCCGCCGGAATGGCCGGAATGGGGCAACCCGCTTCTGAGCGAGAAGGATTTCCGCACCATCCTCTCCTACTCGCCTTACGACAACGTCGCGGCGAAGGACTATCCGGCGATCCTGGCGATGGGCGGCCTGACCGATCCGCGCGTCACTTACTGGGAGCCCGCCAAATGGATCGCGCGCCTGCGCGCCACCATGACCGGCGGCGGCCCGGTCCTGCTGCGCACCAACATGGGCGCCGGCCACGGCGGCGCCTCGGGGCGCTTCGACCGCCTCGACGAGGTCGCGATCGTCTACGCGTTCGCGCTGTGGGCGGCGGGAATGGCGGAGGCGTGACGTCGTAGAGCGCTATCGCCCGTTCTTCTTGCGCCATTCCGCGAAATCGGTGAGCGTCTGCGGATCGGTGGCGGGATAGAGACCGAAGATGCCGCGGCCCTTGCCGACTTCCTCGGTGACGAAATCCTCGAACGCGGTCATCTCGAAGGTCTCATTGGCGATCTCGTCTGCCAGATGCGCGGGGATCACGATGACGCCGTCGGCATCGCCGAGGATGACGTCGCCGGGAAACACCGGCGCATCGCCGCAGCCGATCGGCACGTTGATCTCGATCGCCTGATGCAGCGTCAGATTGGTCGGCGCCGAGGGGCGATGGTGGAAGGCGGGAAAGCCGAGCCTTGCGATCTCGGCGGAGTCGCGAAAGCCGCCGTCGGTGACGACGCCGGCGACGCCGCGCTTCATCAGGCGCGTCACCAGGATGGCGCCGGCCGAGGCCGCGCGCGCATCCTTGCGGCTGTCCATCACCAGCACGGCGCCCGGCGGGCAATCCTCGACCGCCTTGCGCTGCGGATGGGAGCGGTCCCTGAACACGTCGATGGTGTTGAGATCCTCGCGCGCCGGCATGTAGCGCAGCGTGAAGGCTTCGCCGACCATGGTCGGCTGGTCCGGACTGAGCGGATGCACGTCCTGGACCATCTGGATGCGCAGGCCGCGCTTGAACAGGGCGGTGGCGACGGTGGCGGTGGAGACGGATTTGAGTTTTGTGCGGGTGGCTTCGGTGAGTTTGGTCATGTGCATCCTCCTGTCCTTCCGGGGCGCGCGAAGCGCGAACCCGGAATCCATCGGGCCACACGCTCTGCTGAGAAATGGGTTCCGGGTTCGATGCTTCGCATCGCCCCGGAACGACGGTGAAAACTAGTAAATCGACGGCTCCCCGATCGGCGCGCCGAAATCGGTCTCCAGGAAGTCGAAGTCGCAGCCGTCATTGGCCTGCTTGATGTGCCTGGTGAACATCCAGCCATAGCCGCGCTCGAAGCGACGCTCGGGCTGCTTCCAGGCGGCGCGGCGTCTTGCGAGCTCGGCTTCGGGAACGTCGAGATTGATGGTGCGCGCAGCGACATCGAGCGTGATGCGGTCGCCGTTCTGCACCAGGGCCAGCGGGCCGCCGATGTAGGATTCCGGCGCGACGTGCAGGATGCAGGCGCCGTAGCTGGTGCCGCTCATGCGCGCATCCGAGATGCGCACCATGTCGCGCACGCCCTGCTTCACGAGTTTGGTCGGGATCGGCAGCATGCCCCATTCCGGCATGCCCGGCCCGCCCTGCGGCCCGGCATTGCGCAGGATGAGGATGTGATCCTCGGTGACGTCGAGATCGGGATCGTCAACGGCCTTCTTCATCGCGGGATAATCGTCGAACACCAGCGCGGGGCCGGTGTGCTTGAGGAAGCGCGGCGCGCAGGCGGAGGGCTTGATGACGCAGCCGTCGGGCGCGAGATTGCCCTTGAGCACGGCGAGCGCGCCCTCCCTGTAGATGGGATTGTCGATACCGCGGATCACGTCGGCATTGTGGACCTCGGCGCCCTCGATATTCTCACCCAGCGTCTTGCCGGTGACCGTGATGCAGTCGAGATGCAGATGCGGCTTGATCTGGGCCATCAGCGCCGGCAGGCCGCCAGCGTAAAAGAAATCCTCCATCAGGTACGTATCGCCGCTCGGGCGGACGTTGGCGATGACCGGCACCTTGCGACTGGCCCTCTCGAAATCGTCGAGGCCGATATCCTGGCCGGCGCGGCGGGCGTGCGCGATCAGATGGATGATGGCGTTGGTGGAGCAGCCCATGGCCATCGCGACCGCAATCGCATTCTCGAAGGCCTTTCGGGTCTGGATCACCTTCGGCGTCAGATCCTCCCACACCATCTCGACGATGCGGCGGCCGCATTCAGAGGCCATGCGGATATGGTTGGCATCCGCGGCGGGGATCGATGAGGCGCCCGGCAGCGTCATGCCGATCGCTTCCGCAATGGCGGTCATGGTCGAGGCGGTGCCCATGGTCATGCAGGTGCCGTAGCTGCGGGCGATGCCGGCCTCGATGTCGAGCCAGTCCTTGTCGGAGATCTTTCCGGCGCGGCGCTCGTCCCAATATTTCCAGCCGTCGGAGCCGGAGCCGAGCGTCTTGCCCTTCCAGTTGCCGCGCAGCATCGGGCCTGCCGGCAGATAGATCGCCGGAATGTTCATCGAGGTTGCGCCCAGGAGCAGCGCCGGGGTGGTCTTGTCGCAGCCGCCCATCAGCACCACGCCGTCGACGGGATGGCTGCGGAGCAGCTCCTCGGCGTCCATCGCCAGCAGGTTGCGATAGAGCATGGTGGTGGGCTTGAGCAGCGATTCCGACAGCGACAGCGCCGGTAGCTCCAGCGGCAAGCCGCCCGCCATCAGGACGCCGCGCTTGACGTCGTCGACGCGCGACTTGAAGTGCATGTGGCAGGGCTGCGCGTCCGACCAGGTGTTGAGGATCGCAATGATCGGGCGGTCCTGCCACTCCTCCGGCGCATAGCCCATCTGCATGGCACGGGAGCGATGGCCGAACGAGCGCAGATCGTCCGGCGCGAACCAACGCGCGCTGCGGAGCTGGTCGGGCGTTTTCTTCTTGTTGGTCATCTCTTTCCTTGTCCGTCCGGAGGATTCGCCCTGCTCTTCTCACAGGCCGTCCATCCCCGGCAAGGCGCAGGGCGGACGGAGGGCGGTCCTCTGCTATGCACTCAGGCGTGCACACCGAACAGTGCAGCGCAATAAAGCGGCAGGCGGGGCCCAAGAGGTTCCGAAGTGCTTGCCGGCCGTCGTGAATCCGCGCAACAATTTCGTGTTCATTGGTTTGATTTGCGGTCGCTGGGACACTCCCTGCCGACCGCGGAGGATTTCAGGCGTGGCCAACATCCTGATCTTGGATGATGATCCGGCCGTCCAGTTCACCATCCGGCTGCTGCTGGAACGGGCTGGTCATCACGTGACGGTCGCCGGGGATGGCTGCAAGGGGCTGGCGCTGTTCAAGGCCAGCCGGTTCGACCTGCTGTTTCTCGCCATCTTTATGCCCGGTATGGACGGATTGGAGACGATGCGTCACATTCGGACGCTGGCCCCGGCCGTTCCGACCGTCGTCATCTCCGGCCGTTCGATCACGCCGGATGCCGATGCGGAGCCGGACTTCCTGAAGATGGCGACCAAGCTCGGCGCGGTGGCCAGCCTGCAAAAGCCGTTCCGGCCCGATGCACTGCTTGCCGTGGTCGCAGATTGCCTGAAGGCCCGCGCGCCGGAGAGGTCCGATGTCCGCTCCGGCCGCCGATGACAAGAACACCTCCTCTGCTGCAAGCCAGAAATGGCGCAGCGATGCGGCAGGTCCGGCGAAATTCCCCATGCGAGCAGCAACGACGCTGGCCACGCGGCTGGCCATCGCGATGATCCTGCTGGTGGCAGTCACCGTGGCCGCGGTCGGATGGCTGGGCTATCGCAACACCACACAGGCCGTCATTCCACGGGTGCTGGAGCGGGTCGAAGCCCAATCGCGCCTGCTCGCGACCAATCTTGAATCCTACGTCGCCGGCGTGCGCGGCGATCTGGTCGGGTTTCGCGCCGCAGCGGCAATCAACGGCCTGATCCGCGCTCATGGCGGCGGCGGGATCGATCCTGTGGACGGCGTCTCGGAGCAAACCTGGCGCGAACGTATCGCGGCGCGGCTCGCGGCCGAGATCGATGCCAAGCCCATCTACGGGCAGTTCAGAATCATCGGCGTCGACAACGACCAGCGCGAACTGGTCCACGTCGATCGTTCGGGTCCGAACGGAGCAGCCCGGATTGCCCCGGACAGCGAACTGGAGCGCAAGAGCGACCGAGCCTACTTTCAGGAAACCATACGGCTCGGGCCCGGCGAGATCTATGTGTCTCCCATCGAACTCGCGACCCGTCACGGGGGAACGACGGCGCCTCACGCGCCGACTTTGCGCGCGGCGATGCCGCTGTTCACAGCCGACGACAAGCCGTTCGGCATCATCGTGGCCAATATCGACATGCGCCCGGCACTCGACCGGGTCCGCGCGACAACGACCTCGGGCGGAGAGATCTACGTCGTGAATGCGCGCGGCGATTATCTCGTCCATCCCGACCAGGCGCGGGAGTTCGGAGCATCGCGCGGCCATCCCACCGATTGGCGCAAGGACTTTCCGTTCTTCTCAGCCCTGGCCGGCACGTCCGAGGTGGCCACACGGCTCACAACCGATGAGTCGGGTCGGACGAGCGGCGCGGCGTTCGCACCGATATCGCTTGCGAGCAAGGAATGGGTCGCCATCATCGTGACCATTCCCGCGTCCGTGTTCGGCCGCGTGCCGGCCGCCATTCAAAAAACGTCCCTGCTGGTCGGCGTGTTGGCCGTTCTCGCCGCGGCTGCGCTCGCGGTGCTGCTGGCGCGCTCGTTGACCCGACCGATCGGGCGTCTGACGGAGGCGGTGCAGGCCATCGGCAGCGGACGTCCCGCCGAGATCCCAATCGATGCCAGCGGCGAGACCGGCGTGCTGGCACGGGCCTTTGCGCGGATGGTGGAAGAGATGCGCGCGAAAACAGCCGCGCTCGAGCGCGAGATCGAGGAGCATCGCCGCACCGAGGCCGCGCGAAGCCATCACGCGGCACGCGAAAGCCTGTTCAGTGCCGCGGTGGAATCGTCCGACGACGCGATCGTGATGCAGACGCTCGATGCCATCATTACCGGCTGGAATCCGGCCGCCGAACGCCTTTACGGCTATACGGCGGAAGAGGCGATCGGCAAGCCCACCTCGATCATTGTCCCGCCCGACCGCCGCGAGCACGGCAAGGACTATCTGCGGCGCATCGCCCGGGGCGAGCCGATCGAACGCTTCGAGACCGTTCGCCTGCGCAAGGACGGCACGCCGGTCGAGATTTCGCTTGGCCTGTCGCCGATCAAGGGACCGTCGGGCGAGATCATCGGCGCGTCGGGAAGCGCGCGCAGCCTGACCGAGGCGCGGCGCGCCGAGCGGGCGCTGCAGCACCAGCTCGAGGAGCGGCGGCAGATCTTCGAGACGTCGCAGGACCTGATCATGATCATGGACGCGCGGGGCCTTGTCACGCAGATCAGCCCGAGCAGCGAGACCATTCTCGGCTATCCGCCGGACGAGATGATCGGCCGCAGCGGCGCCGACTTCATCCATCCCGATCATCTGGAGCAGTCCCGTGCCGAGATGCGCGCGATGCGCCGCGGCGAGCGCGTCAAGCTGGCCGACACCCGCTGCATCCACAAGAACGGGCACGAGGTCTGGCTGTCGTGGCTCGGCAGCTGGTCCGAGCCAGCCAAGCGCTTCTTCTTCATCGGGCGCGACATGACCGAAGCGCGGCTCGCGCAGGAATCGCTGCGCGAGAGCGAGCGACTCGCCCGCAACATCGTCGAGACCTCGCTCGACGCCTTCGTCCAGACCGACGAGACCGGAAGCATCCTGAACTGGAACTCGCAGGCCGAACAGCTGTTCGGCTGGCGGCGCGACGAGGTGCTCGGCAAGAGCACGATCGACCTCATCGTCGCCGAGAGCGAACGCGACAGGGTCAGGGCGGGGCTGAAGCAATTCCTGGCCAACGAGGACGGCCGGACGCTGAAACGCCGCCGCGAGCTGATGTGCCGCCGCCGCGACGGCAAGGAATTCAAGGCCGAGCTGAGCGTCACCGCGCTGAAGCAGCGCGAGGGCCTGCTGTTCAACGTCTTCTACCGCGATCTCACGGAGAAGATCGCCGCCGAGGAGCGCATCCGCCACGCCGAGAAGATGGAGGCTCTCGGCCAGCTGACCGGCGGCGTGGCGCATGACTTCAACAACATCCTTACCGTCATCACCGGGACGATCGAGATTCTCGCGGAGGCGGTCGCCAAGGAGCCGCAGCTCGCGGCGATCACGAAGATGATCGACGAGGCCGCCGCGCGCGGCGCCGATCTGACCCAGCACCTGCTCGCCTTTGCGCGCAAGCAGCCGCTGCAGCCGCGCGAGATCGACATCAACACGCTGATCGTCGACACCGCGAAACTGTTGCGTCCGACGCTCGGCGAGCAGATCCAGATCGAATCGGTGTTCGAGGACGAGAATTGCGTCGCCATCGTCGATCCCAACCAGCTCACCACCGCGATCCTCAACCTCGCGCTCAATGCGCGCGACGCCATGCCCGGCGGCGGCAAGCTGATCGTGGAGACCGGCGCCGCCTATCTCGACGAGGTCTATGCCAGCGCCAACGACGTGCCGCCGGGGCACTACGTGCTGATCGCCGTGAGCGACACCGGTACCGGAATCCCAGCGAACATGCTGCCCCGGGTGTTCGATCCCTTCTTCACCTCGAAGGGACCCGGCAAGGGCACCGGACTCGGACTTTCGATGGTCTACGGCTTCATCAAGCAGTCCGCAGGTCACATCAAGATCTACAGCGAGGAGGGACACGGCACCACGATCAAGATGTATCTGCCGCCCGGCAAGACGCCGACGGCGGTCGGCGAGGGCGTGACACCAGCGACGATCGAGGGCGGACACGAGACGATCCTGGTGGTCGAGGATGACCGGCTGGTGCGGGACTACGTGCTGGCGCAGCTGCATTCGCTGGGTTACGTCACTCTACAGGCGGCGAACGCCGCGGAGGCGCTCGCGATCCTCGCAGCCGGCAAGCCGTTCGACCTTCTGTTCACCGACGTCATCATGCCCGGCAAGATGAACGGACGGCAGCTTGCGGACGAGATGATGAAGACGCGCCCGGATCTGAAGGTGGTCTACACGTCAGGCTATACCGAGAATGCGATCATCCATCACGGCCGGCTGGATTCCGGCGTGATGTTGCTGGCCAAGCCCTATCGCAAATCGGATCTGGCGAGGATCATCCGCAAGGCGCTGAGCGGGTGATGTTTGGGAGTCATTCCGGACGCGCGTAGCGCGATCCGGAATCTGGAGCGTCGGTAGCCTGGATGGAGCGCAGCGCAATCCGGGAACAATCGTGCGGCGCGCGCAAATCCCGGATTACGCTTGCGCTCCATCCGGGCTACGAAACCGTCGGTGAGGAGAGATGGGCCCCGGCTCGGCAGCGCATCATTGCATGATGCGCTGCGTCCGGGGCGAGAGAATGACCAGTCGCCTTACGACGCGCGCTGGGCCGCGGTCATCACGATGCGGATCAGGTCGGCGGCATTGCGCGCGCCGAGCTTCTTCATGATGTTGGCACGGTGGTCCTCGATGGTACGCGGACTGATGCCGAGCGTGCGGCCGGCCTCCTTGTTGGAGGCACCGGAGGCGAACTGCTCCAGGACCTCGCGCTCCCTGCGCGTCAGCGGCTCGCGGCCGGGGAAATGCAGCGAGCCGAATTTCGGCGACGCGTTCTCCGCCTGCCTGCGTGCATAGGCACCGATCGCCTCGTCGAGGCGGCCGACGATCTCGCTGCCGCGGAACGGCTTCTCGATGAAGTCGAGCGCGCCGCTCTTGATCGCGCCCACCGCCATCGCGATGTCGCCCTGCCCGGAGATCATGAAGATCGGCGCCGGATAGTCCTCGCCGTGCAGCTCCTTCAGGATGTCGAGACCCGACTTCCCGGGAATATGCACATCGAGCAGGATTGCAGCCGGCGTGCGGTTTCGCGCGACGGAGAGCAGCGCTGCACCGTCGGCGAAACAGATCACCTCATAGCCCGCCGCCTTCAACACCATCGACAAGGTGTCGCGAACGGCAGGGTCGTCATCGACCACGAAGATTTCACCGCGAGAGCTTTGTTCCGCCATGTGCCACATCCGGTTGGCATGAAGGACTCGCGTCCGCGCCAATCGTTATGGCGCTCGGCGCGGATTCGGCCCACCCGTATTTGTACGGGACATGGACTTAACGCACAAGTAGCGGCATGGCGCCTAATTGCAGTGGAGGGAGAATATCCATGCTAAATTTGGCCGACACGTCGCCTCCCGTCGCAACGTCCGAAGTCGAGAGCCGTGAGCTGATTGCGGCGGACCTTCGTTTGCTGGTCGCACAGATCGAGACCAGCATGCGCCGGATCGCCGCAGCCATGGATCAAGAACACGGCAGCGATCCGGAAGGTTCCGCAGATGTCGTCTTGCTCGACGACGTCACGCCCCGCTACGCCAGCGCGAGCGCGGCCCTCAATGCCTGCCGGGCGGGCCTCGGCCACGCCCTGCAATGTCTATCGGAATCCGGCAACGCGGCCGGCGGCCGCGTCTGACCGCCTGGCGGCTCCGCAAGCTAGGCGCGGTGCCGTTCCACGATCGCGTCGGTGGCGACACCACCCCAGGTGTGAATCGCCGGCAGGCCCATCGCGGTCTTGCCGAGATTGGCGAGGCTGATGCGCAGCGCCGCGAGATCCAGCGGCTTCGGCAGGCTCTGGAGCTCGATCCCGACGGAACGGGCGAAGCTGCGGGCGGCACTGCGGCGCTTGCCGTCCATGCCGCTGATGACGATCACGGAGCCTGCAAACTTCGCGCTCGCCATCTCGCGCAGCACGTCAATGCCGTCGCCATCCTCCAGCACGAGATCGAGCGTCACGCAGTCGAACCGCGCGGCGCGCAGCTTCTCGATCGCGTCCGCCACGGATGGCGCCACGGTGACCTCGTGGCCCGCCTGCTTGGCCGCGACCGTGATCAGGCGGCGCTGCGTGGCGTCGTCATCGACCACCAGGAGCTGAAGTGCACGCCGTTCAGTGCCGTCGGGCAGGTTTGGCGAGATCGCGGAAAGAGAACTTCTGGGCATTGCCGTATCCTGAGATTGAGAGCGTCAATGGATACACGGATCGCGCTTCAGCCGCGTAAAGCTGCCGCGAGCAATTGACTCGGAAATGTTCAGCAAATGTGAAGCAAAGTGCCGGAAAGCGTCGCGACGGCGGCGGCGAGATCAGGCCGCGGCGTCGTGGCCGCCGGCCGCACCGCGCTTCTTCCGGTTCTTGCCGCGCAGGAACTGGATGTCCATTTCGGCGCCGTTGACACGGACCAGCTCGCAGCGACGATAGGCGAGACCCGTGGACGACAGCAGCAGGAAGAACTCTTTCAGGTTCAAGCCCTGGATCGAGCCCTCCACCGTGAGAACGGCGTCGGTGTCGGAGATCGCATTGAGCTTGCAGTCGCGCCGCCAGGTCCCGTCGATGGCCATGATGCAGACATCATAGCCGCGGCTGAAGGTCACACGCTCCGCGCCCTTGCCATCCTCGGCCATGATTATCGTCCCGCCATCGCCGCCATGCGCGGCGGCGCACCGGCGAGAACCGGCTTGGCCGCTGCCGCGCGCGGATCGTTTGGCTTGTAGAGGCCGCGCCGCTCTGGAATCGGCCGGAACGTGTCGGTCAGCCCAACCACGGTCTCGGCGGCGCCAAGCACCAGGAAGCCATCGGACTCGATCTGGCGCGCCAGGCGGTTGAAGACGTTGATCTTGGTGTCCTGATCGAAATAGATCAGCACGTTGCGGCAGAAGATGGCGTCGAAGGTGCCGAGCTGGGCGAAATCGTGCAGCAGGTTGAGCTGGCGGTGCTGGACCATCGCCCGCAATTCGGGATTGATCTGCCAGGTCTCACCGGTCTGCTTGAAATATTTCACCAGCATCTGGATCGGCAGGCCGCGCTGCACCTCGAACTGGCTGTAGACGCCGGCCCTGGCCTTCTCCAGCACCTCTTGCGACAGGTCGGTCGCGATGATCTCGACGCGCCAGCCGGTGAGGGCCGCGCCCATCTCCTTCAGGCACATCGCCAGCGAATAGGGCTCCTGCCCGGTCGAGCCGGCGGCACACCAGATGCGCACGCTGCGCTTGGCCCCACGCGCCTTGATGATCTCCGGCATGATGTGGTCGCGGAAATGATCGAACGGGACCTTGTCGCGGAAGAAGAAGGTTTCGTTGGTGGTCATGGCCTCGACCACGTCGGTGATCAGCTGGCGCGAACCGCCTTGCAGCTTCTGCACAAGCTCGGCGATGCCGGACATCCCGGCCTTGCGGGCCAGCGGCAGCAGGCGGCTTTCGATCAGATATTGCTTGTCTGCGGACAGGTCGAGACCGGAATTATCCTTCAGGAACTTACGCAGATACTCATACTCGGTCGGGGTCACGAATGGCCTCTCGAAAGCTGTACTGGAACACTCCGACCCAAGCACGTTGGGCCAGACACACTCAGACCATGGCTTGTCCGACCGGGATCAGACCGACTTCAGCGAACTTGTCGGCGATGATGTCTTTGTCGAAGGGCTTCATGATGTACTCGTTGGCGCCGCCGCTGAGCGCCTGAGCGATATGAGCCACGTTGTTCTCGGTGGTGCAGAACACGACCTTGGGCTGGTCGCCGCCGGGCAGGCGGCGCATGTGGCCCATGAACTCGAAGCCGTCCATGACCGGCATGTTCCAGTCGAGCAGCACCGCGTCGGGCAACTGCCGCTGGCAGATCTCGAGCGCCTTCGAACCGTCCTCGGCCTCGGTGACCTCGAACTCCAGGCCTTCCAGGATCCGGCGCGCGATCTTGCGTACCACGCTGGAATCATCGACCACCAAACACGTCTTCATTTCGGTTCTCCGGCTTCGATGTTTCGTTGGCTCAGGCAGCCATTTGCGACTTGGTTTCGAGCTCGAGCACGCGGTCGACGTCGAGGACGACCATGAGCTGGCCGTCGAGGCGGTGGACGCCGCCGGCGAGCTTGGCCATGCGGGGGTCGAGGTTGACGGGGTTTTCCTCCTTGCCGTCCTCGGGCAGGCGCAGCACCTCGCCGATCTGGTCGATCAGGAGGCCATAGGATTCGCCGCGCAAATCGACGCCGACCGCCATCGCGGTCTTGCCGTCCTCGTCCTTGGGCAGGCCGAGGCGCGAGCGCATGTCGACCACGGTGACGATGCGGCCGCGCAGGTTCAGCACGCCGGCGATCTCGCGCGAGGCCAGCGGCACGCGGGTGACGCGCTCGGGCATGAACACGTCCTGGACGCGCGAGATCGGCAGGCCGAACAGCTGGCCGCCGATCATCGCGGTGACGTACTCGACCATGGCGCCTTCGCTGGACTGGGTCTTGCTCATCTTGCGTCTCTCCTGATCCATCCCGCTTCAGGGCCTAAGCCGCGGCCGCCCGGCTCAGCTCGGAGGCGCCGGCGGCGCCCGCGGTCTGCTCCTTCAGCGCCGCGATCAGGCCGGGACGGTCGAACTTGGCGACGTAATCGTGGAAGCCGGCCTGACGGCCGCGCTCGATCGCCGCCGGCGACACCAAGGCCGAGAGGCCGATGATCGGCGTTGCGGCGAGGTTGTTGTCGGCGCGGACGACTTCGGCGAACTCGAACCCGTTCATGTCCGGCATCTCGATGTCGGTCAGGATCACGTCGAAGTTCTGGGCGCGCAATGCGGCGAGGCCCTCCTGCGCGGTCGGCGCGGTGCGGACGCGGTAGCCGGCGGCCTTCAGCACCGGCGCCAGCATGTTGCGGAAGAACGCGCTGTCGTCGACCAGCAGCACCGACTGCGAGTGCAGCGACGGCTTCATCTCCTTGCGGGTGAACCAGTCGACGAACGCCATCGGCAGGAAGTGGCCGACGTCGATCACCTCGGTGGCCTGGCCCTTGATCACGGCCGAGCCGAGAATGCCGGAGGAGGAGCCGCCGACCTCGATGTTGAGCCGTTCCTCGACGATGTCGATGATCTCGTCGACGACGAGGCCCATGGAGCGGCCGTCGTCGGCGAACACCAGGATCGGCTGGGCGCCCTGGCTGGCGATGGTGACGCCGTCCATGGCGACCAGCGGCATCAGCTGCTCGCGGTACTGCACCATGTAGCGGCCGTT
>NZ_JACCHP010000005.1 GCF_016031625.1 Bradyrhizobium agreste
GCGGCCCGAGACATAGGTGACATTTCGTACCGGACACATGGGTTACACTTTCCGCTTTTGTTCTGCGGGAGGTGTAGATGCCGTGGAAAGCGAGTTCGGTGATGGATGAGCGCCTGCGGTTTGTCGCCCGGCTGTTGGACGGCGAGGCAATGACGGACGTATGCCGGGAGTTCGGCATATCGCGGAAGACCGGCTACAAGATCTTTGGCCGGTACAAGGAACACGGGCTCGAGGCCCTGACGGACCGGTCGCGACGGCCGGTGCGCTACGCCAACCAGCTGCCGCAGCAGCTCGAAAGCGAGATCGTCCGCCTGAAGGCGGAGAAGCCACATTGGGGAGCCCGCAAGATCCGCGAGCTCCTGGTCCGGCGGCTGGATGGTGACGTCAGGGTGCCGGCCAAGAGCACCATCCATGCCGTGCTCGATCGCCACGGCCTGGTCAAGCGCGCCCGTGAACGGAACAACCGCGCGCAGGGCACGCGGTTGTCGGCCGCGGTTGCGCCCAATGACCTCTGGTGCGCCGACTTCAAGGGCGAGTTCAAGCTCGGCAACGGACGCTACTGCTACCCACTCACCGTGACCGATCAGGCTTCGCGGTTCTTGCTGATGTGCGAAGCCATGGAATCGACGCGAGAAGAACTGGCCGTGACGGCGTTCGAGCGGCTGTTTGCCGAACGCGGGCTGCCGCTGTCGATCCGCTCCGACAATGGCGTGCCGTTCGCCAGCCCCAATGCGCTGTTCAACCTGTCAAAACTCGCGGTCTGGTGGCTTCGCCTCGGCATCGCGATCGAGCGCATCAAGCCTGGCCATCCGCAGCAGAATGGCCGTCACGAGCGCATGCACCTGACGCTGAAGCAGGAGGCGACCCGGCCGCCAGGGGCGAACATCCTGCAGCAACAAGGCCGCTTCGATGCCTTCGTTCACGAGTTCAACACGGAAAGACCGCACGAGGCGCTCGGCATGAAGTGTCCGGCGGAATTGACCCATTCGGCCCGAAGCCCGTTACCGATGTCTCCGGTCCGACATCGTCGCTCTGACGCCACTCTTGCTCATTCTCGGCATGGCAGCTCCCTTGCTTGGCCGCGCTGAGCGGTCAACCCCCGAAGCCCGCAGGGGCGCGCCCCTTGGCGCGCGGGGTTGACGGCGATAGCGCGGGCCGAGCAAGAATAGGCCGTGCCATGAAGGCGTGGAGTGACCTGCAACCTTCGACAACCCGTTCGGCACGAGGTTGTCACCCATGTCTCAGGTACGATTCGTTACCTATGTGTCCGGGCTGGACAGCTGCGGGATGGCGGAGAGGGAGGGATTCGAACCCTCGATACAGCTTGAGACCGTATGACGCTTTAGCAAAGCGTTGCCTTCAGCCACTCGGCCACCTCTCCGGTGCGAGCCTTATGCATCTATTTGCTCGGGCTGGTCAATTTGGAAGCGCGTGTTTTCGCTCGAATATTCCCAGTGATTTGCGAAACGAAACGGGTTTGCGCTCGGACGAGGGCATGGCGCTGAATTTGCGAGGAAATTCAGAGGTGCGAGGAAGGCCTAGCACCTCTGCGTCCCGGCTCGCCGAGCTGTCCGGCCGATCATCCCCGCGGCCGTGACCTCCTTATAGAGAGTGAGAGAGAGCGTGACCCGGTGTCCGAGGCATTGCAGCCTAGCGTCAGATTGCGGCGGGGACGCGGTCGATGCCTGCCCATGAGTCTCCTTCTGATTCCACGATTCGAGCGCCTCAAAGCTGGTTCAAGGCGAGGTCTCGCGCCCCGCGCCTCATGTGGGGAACTTTGATGGCGGTTGGAACCGTCCAGAAAACATCAACGTAAACAACGTGTTACGAGAGCGGTTTGATCACATCTGCGTGTTATTTGTGCAACACCCATCGGAAAACACGCTTCACCGGCCCGTTTCGGAGCGTTCTCTTGTTGTGTGTGCAAGGACGTTCGGTAATTGTGACTGAGCGACGGAGGGGGGCATCCCGAGGTCGTCCCGTTTAGGTCGTTCGCTTAAGTCCCTCGCGTTCATGCGGGTGTGTCCGAAGGCGCGAAGGGGCCAAAGGCGGTGATTTAGAGGGGGTTTGGGGAATTGGCCGTCCGGTCAGTGACCTTCCCTGAAGAGCAACTTGGAGGTTTAACATGAAGTTGGTTAAGAGCCTTTTGCTCGGCTCAGCGGCGGGTCTGATCGCCGTGGGCGGAGCTCAGGCAGCCGATCTCCCCGTGAAGGCCAAGGCGGTCGAGTACGTGAAGATCTGCTCCCTGTACGGTGCTGGATTCTATTACATCCCGGGCACCGACACCTGCATCAAGCTCGGTGGCTACGTGCGCGCTGACTTGCTGCTCAACACGAACAGCGACTACGGCATTGGCCAGGGCGCTCCCGCCGGTGGCAACAACCGTCTGGACAACTACTACCAGACCCGCGCTCGTTTGGACTTCAACATCGATACGCGCACGGCGACCGAATATGGCGTGGTCCGCACTTACGCCGATACGGTCTTCACCTGGGATACGCAAAGCGTCACCGGCAGCAACCCGTCGACGCTTTCGGGCACGCCCAACACTTCGGCCACGCTCGGTCTGTACCATGCGTTCATCCAGTTCGCCGGCTTCACCTTCGGCCGCACGGTCTCGATCTTCGACGCACCGTGGCAGAGCTATCCGGCTGGCGGTCCCGACTTCCTTCCGGGCGGCAGCAACAACGTCACCGGTGTGAACCAGGTCGCCTACACGGCGGACTTCGGCCAGGGCGTCACCGCTTCGGTTGCATTGCAGGATCTGACGACCGCCGCTGGCGGCCAGTCGAACCTCTGGAACGTGTCGTCGGGCACGGCCGCTCAGTTCATCACTGGCGTCTATGGTGCCAACGATTGGGGTGGCACGCGTTCGCCCGACATCGTCGGTGCGGTTCGCGTCGACCAGGCTTGGGGTCTGGCCCAAGTGTCGGTCGCGGCGCACAACTTGCACACCGCCTACTATGGTACGACCGAGCTGACCGGACATCCCGACGACAAGTGGGGCTGGGCCGTGCAGGGCGCCTTGTCGATCAAGAACATCCCGACCGGCGCGGGTGACTCGATCAACTTGCAGGCCGTCTACACTGACGGTGCTTCGCGGTACAACTTCCAGAGCCTGTTCCCGCAGTCGATCTTCATCTACGGCGGCAGCGGCATCGCCTATCAGAGCATCGGCTTCGCCGGTATCGCTGATGGCGTGTTCGGTACCGCCACCGGCATCGACACGGTCAAGACCTGGGGCGTCCGTGGTGGTTACACCCACAACTGGTCCCCGAACTGGTCGTCGGGCATCTACGGTGCTTATGCTCAGCTGAAGTACGGCACCACGGGCAAGGCTCTGATCTGCGCCAACTTCGCTGCTGCTCTGGCGCCTTCGGCTGGTTCGACCTGTAACCCCGACTTCAACCTCGCGGTTATCGGCGGCAACGTGGTCTGGACTCCGGTCAAGGGTCTCGCCTTCACGGCTGACGTGAGCTACGTCTGGCTCGACCAGAAGTACTCGGGCACGATCGCGGCTCCGGCGAACCTCACTGTTGCCAAGCCCGCAGCGACCTACGAGCTGAAGGATCAGGGCAACCTCCAGATGCTCCTGCGCGCTCAGCGCAACTTCTAAGTTCAATCCTGAACTGACGCCAAGGACCCCCAGCGATTTCGCTGGGGGTCTATTTTTTTGCGTATTACATTGCCATCCTCGCCGCGCGAAGGATCGAAAGCCAAGCGAGGTGGCATCGCGCGCGAACTGGCAGACGCAGGTCATTTCGTGCCTTGCAGCGAGACGGCGCAGCCGTTGTTCTCTCCAGCAAAGGCGCCTAGAGTTTTTTCACCAGTTCACGAAAAGACCGGCCCTCGTCGGGGTGCAGAACCCAATCAGATGTCGCAGCAAAGCCGCAACAAGGGAGCCTCGGCTCCCTCTTCACCCCATCTGTCGGTTATTCTGGACCAGGCGATTGCGGCGCACCGTTCGGGCAATCTGGCGGAAGCAGAACGGGCCTACACAACCATCCTGAAGGGAAGCAAAACGCAACCTGTCGCGCTGCATATGCTGGGGCTATTGCACGTGCAGCGGGGTGATTTCGCGCACGCCGAGCCATTGCTCAAGAAGGCTGCCCGCATCAATCCCGGCGATCCCCACATTCTCTTCAACTATGCCAACGTGCTGCGCGCTTTGAACAAGACGGACGATGCGCTCGCTTGGTTTGCGAAGGCGATTGCCCTGTCGCCGAACATGGCCGATGCGCATCTCAATCGCGGAGCCATCCTGCTCGCACGGCGCGAGCTTCGGGAAGCTATCGCGGAATTCGACCGCGCCATTGCGATCGCGCCGTCGAGCGCAGCGTTCGCAAACCGAGGCAGCGCGTTTCGCGAGCTCAGTCAGCTCGATGAAGCGCTTGCCAGCTACCAACGTGCCGTCGAGCTTGCGCCGTCGAATCCACAGATGCATTTCGTCTTGTCTGAGGTCCTCACCCAAATGGGCCGACACGACGAAGCGATCGGAGCGCTCGAAAGAACTGTCGCGCTGAACAAGGCTTTCCCCTTCGCGTTGAGCAAGCTCGTTGATTCCAGGCGGCAGCGCGCCGACTGGCGCAGTTTCGAACGTGAACAGGCCGGCCTGGACGAGGCCGTCGAATCCGGCGTGGCGGTCGATCCCTTCACATTCCTTCATGCTTCGTCGTCTCCCGCACTCGAATTGGCCTGTGCGAAGGTATTTGTCGCCACCGTCGCTCCGGAGCGAGATCCCGCGAGACCCAGAACGCCGTCACCGGCTGCCCGGCTGCGCATCGCATACCTGTCTGCCGATTTTCGCAATCACGCCACCGCGAATTTGATGGCCGGAGTTTTCGAGGAGCACGACCGCGCGCGCTTCGACATCACCGCCATCTCCTACGGACCGGATGACGGCAGCAAGATGCGCGACCGCCTGAAGGCCGCATTCGAACGCTTCGAAGACGGCAGCCATCTGACCGACGAGGACGTGGTGAAGCTGATACGCCAGCTCGACATTGAGGTTCTCGTCGATCTCGGAGGCTTCACTGCAGGCGCGAGGCCGAAAATTCTTGCGCGTCGGGCGGCTCCCATCCAGGTCAACTATCTCGGCTTTCCCGGCACGATGGGCGCTTCCTATATCGACTACATCATGGCGGACCGGATCGTCATTCCCGAAGGCGAGCAGAAGCACTACGCCGAGAAGGTGATTTATCTCCCCCATACCTATCAGGCGACCGACGCGCGGCGGCCGCTCCCGGCAAATGGACCGCCCCGAAGTGAGGTCGGACTGCCGGACGATGCATTCGTCTACTGCGGGTTCAACAGAACTTCCAAGATCACGCCCCCACTGTTCGACGTCTGGATGAGGCTGCTTGCCAAAACCGCCGGCAGCGTTCTCTGGCTGCTCGACGGGGGCCCGATCGCCAGGGAGAACCTGAGGCGTGAAGCCGTTGCGCGCGGCATCGCCGCCGAGAGAATCGTGTTCGCCCCACAGGTCCCAGCCGACCAACACTTGGCGCGCCACCGGCTCGCGGATCTATTCCTGGACACATTGCCATACAATGCTCATACCGCGACCAGCGACGCCCTTTGGGCTGGCTTGCCAGTCCTGACTTGCCTCGGCACCGCCTTTCCGGGACGTGTTGCAGCCAGTCTCCTGAACGCGGTCGGCCTTCCCGAGCTGGTGACGCGATCGCTGGATGAATATGAGGGCTTGGCGCTTCGGATCGCGCATGATTCCGAACTTCGAACCGCACTCACGAGCAAGCTGGCGACGCATCGGTCCACTTGGCCTCTGTTCGATACCGTCGGCATGACGCGACACTTGGAAAAGGCCTTCGTTGAGATGTGGCGCCGGCATTGCGCCGGCGAAGCGCCGGCCTCGTTTGCCGTTTAGACATATCGTTATGAGGCCGCCTTGGCGCGACACCTCATGTCATTCCATCATGGTCTTCACTGCGCATGACTGACAACGAACCCGACCTTCTGAACAATCTCCTCCGGCCGGCACGGCTGACCTCGGTGATCGATGTCGGCGCCAATCCGATCGATGGCGAGCCGCCTTACAAGGCGATGCTGCAACGAAGACTTTGCACGGTCGTCGGCTTTGAACCGCAGGAGGAGGCGCTCGTAGAGCTCAACGCCCGCAAGAGCGACCTCGAGAGCTACTATCACTATGTCATCGGAAATGGGCACAAGGCAAAGCTGCGTCTCTGCCGGCTGCCAGGGATGACAAGCTTGCTGCTCCCGGATCAGAATGCGCTGTCGCATTTCGCGAAATTTTCCGAATGGGGCAGTGTGGTCAGCGAACATCCGGTCCAGACCCGCCGGCTTGACGATATTGCCGAAATCCGGCACCTGGATTTTCTGAAAATCGACGTTCAGGGCTCGGAACTCGCTGTGTTCGGGGGCGCGCGGCAAAAGCTGAAGCAGGCGGTCGTCGTCGAAACGGAGGTTTCGTTTCTTTGCCTCTACAAGGACCAGCCGACGTTCGGAGACATCGATGCCGAATTGCGCAAGCAGGGTTTCGTTCCCCACGCCTTTACGGCAGTCAAACAGCGCATGATCGCTCCATTGAGCGACCCGTCCAATCCTCATGCGGCTATGAACCAGCTACTCGAGGCCGATATCGTCTATGTACGAAACTTCATGCGGCCGGCTGACATGACGGTCGAGCAGCTCAAGCATCTGGCAATGATCTCTCATCATTGCTATCGCTCATTCGACCTTGCTGCGAACTGTATTCACCACCTGATTGCGCGCAAGTCGATCCCTGATCAGTCGATCCACGACTACATGGCGTCCATCCCGCTTCCGCGACGCTGACCTGAGCTGGTCGTGCCGGGGGTCAGAGGCATTCGGACCGGATCGCTGCTCCGGCCGTCGCTGCCGCTGCCAAGGCGGCTGCGGTGCATGGGCCAGAGGGGGCTCTATTCCACGCTGCCGGCGCCGCGGCGCAGATCGGCTTCGATCTGCAAGCGGGTGCCGCCGCCGAAACGGGCGCGGTAGACCTGAAGGTTCTCCATGATCCGCTGCACGTAGTTGCGTGTCTCGGAGAACGGGATCAGCTCGACCCAGTCGACGGCGTCGACCTTGGGGTCGCGCGGATCGCCGTAACGCTCGACCCACTTCTTCACGCTGCCGCGGCCGGCATTGTAGGCGGCGAAGGTCATGATGTAGGAGCCGCGGTAATCCTCGAGCAATCCGCCGAGCTCGGCCGAGCCGAGCGTGGCGTTGTAGACCGAATCGTTCTTCAGCCGCCCCAGGTCGTAGGTCGCGCCGTGGCGCTTGCAGACGTAGCGGGCGGCATCCGGCGTGACCTGCATCAGCCCGTAGGCCTGCGCCGGCGAGACCACCGAGGGGTTGAACGCGCTTTCCTGCCGCGCGATGGCGTAGATGATGCTGCGCTCGACCTCGGGACCGATCGGCGTGAAGTGCGGAATGCCGTTGACGGGGTAGGCGTAGAAGTCGAACGGCAGGCCGCGGTTGAGCGCGGCCTTGCCGAGCAGCAGCATGCCGCGCGCATCGCTGTAGCGCTGCGTCAGCTCGCCGAGGCCCGCAAGCGCTTCGGGATCGCCGTTCTCGCCCATGTCGGCGAGCATGGGCACCGCGAGCTCGCGCTCGTCGAGTTCGTAGAGCAGTTGCGCGGCGCGCACGATCTCGAGCCGCTCGGCGCCGCGCCCGCGCGGCTGGCTGTTGAGCTCGATCTGCGGCAGGCCGAGCTTTGCCCGCGCGAGCTGGCCGTAATAGCTGGTCGATTGCTCGGCCGCCCGCGCATAGGCGTTGCGTGCCTCCTGCTGCCGGCCCATCGCCTCCGCAGCGCGGCCCTGCCAATAGCCGGCACGCGCCAGCGTGGTCGGATTGACGCTGCCGACGCCGATGCGGGCGAAGTGCTGGGCGGCGGTCGCGGGATCGTTGAGGAAGCGCAGCGCGATCCACCCGGCGGTGAACTCCTGCTCGGTCTTGTAGATGTCGCGCGAGGGCAGGGCGGCGTCGCGCGCGATCAGATAGGCGCTGCGGAACTCCTCGGTGTCGATCATCTTGCGCGCCAGGAGGCGCCGCTCGATCCACCATTCGTCGAGATTGTGCAGGCGTCCCGGATCCTTCGGCGCGGACAGCATCAGCTGGGCGGCTTCAGCGAACTTCTCTTCGCGACGCAGCAGCTGGATCTTGCTGAAGATGAAGCCGGGATCGCTGTGCAGCTCGCGCGGCACCGCATCGAGCAGCGCCCGCGCGTTCGGCGCCTTCTTGACCGCGGCGATACGGGCCTTGGCGAGCGCGACATAGCCGGCGCCGAGACGCTTGGCGGCGCGCAATGCCGCCTCGTTCTCGCTGCCGTAGAGCAGGTTGTCCATCCGCGCTTTCTGGTCGCCCGGCGTGAGCAGGGCGCCGAACTGGTCGAGCGCGTTGTTCTCGGTGTCCTCCGACATCGGATCGCCGCGCCAGGCCTCGCGCACCAGCCGTTCGGCATTGGCGCGGTCGCCGCGCGCCAGCATCGCCCTGGCGAGCGTGAAGCGGCCCTTGGCGGAGATCGGAGACTCGTTCTCGAACCACGACCACGCGACCGACTCGTCGCGCCTGTCGTCCCACATCGCGGCCTCGAGGCGCCGGCGCAGGAAGGTCTGCGACGGCCAGCTCGGATTGGCGGAGAGGAAGGCGCGATAGCGCTCCACGGTCGCGCCGTTGTCCTCGCTGCGCAGGATGATCCATTCGGCGAGCTTGCGGGCGACCGGATCGGAGATGCCGGCCGCGGCATTGGTGGCGTCGCCGGCCTTGCGCTTGCGCACCAGCTCGATGACGCTCTCCAGCGTGTCCTTGTCGGCCTGCGAGGTCGAGGACGTCGCAGCGACGGCGGCCGGGATGACCGGCTTGCGCGGCGTTGCATGCTGCCGCGTTGCAGGCGCCAGCATGGGAGCTGCGGCCGGTCTGGCTGGGGCTGGCGCGGTCGGTTTGATGGTGGCGGTCGCGGCCGGGGCGGGGGCTGCCCTGGATGGCGCGCCGCTTGCAGTCGGCGCTGCCTTGGGTGCAACTGCAGGAGCTGCGGCCGCAGGCTTGGGCTTGTCTTTGGGCTTGTCCTTCGCCGGTTCCTTGCTGGCGTTCTTACCGGCGTCGGGCTTCTTCGCGGCGTCCTTGGCGGGGGTGCCGGGCGCACCCTTGCTCGCAGCCTTCGCAGCGTCCTTGCCGGTTCCCTTGGCTGTGTCCTTCGCTGGTTGCTTGGTCGCGCCCTTCGCCGTGTCCTTTACGGCCGGCTTGGCGTTATCCTTGGTCTCCGCGGCCGTCTCGTTGGACTTCTCGTTGGACTTGGCGAGGGCGGCGCAGCCCATCGACAGCCCTGCCATCAGGCACACGGCCATGCCGAGGGATCGCCACGCGGCAGGAGCAAAGGAGGTCACGGCGTTTCGTCGCCCCGAATCAGTGAAGTGGCTCAAGACCTAGCTGAATTTGCTTGAATATGCGGAGAAAATACCAACAGCCGCTTACCTCGGGCCGATTTGCACCAGCACCGCGGCAAAATCGCGGCCTAAACCCAGCCTCGCGCCGAGGCCGGGCCTTTTACCGGCGGGATAGACCCGATATGAAGGGGGCTTGCTCAAGAGATCGCCGCGTACGGAGGAAGTCCATGGCAGCCAAGACGAAATTCCGAGGGTCGTTCACCGCCTTGGTCACGCCGTTCAAGAACGGCGCGCTGGACGAGGCGGCGTTCCGCTCCCTGGTCAACTGGCAGATTTCCGAGGGCACCAACGGCCTCGTTCCGGTCGGCACCACCGGCGAGAGCCCGACGCTCAGCCATGACGAGCACAAGAAGGTCGTGGAATGGTGCATCGCGGAAGCCAAGGGCCGCGTGCCCGTCATCGCCGGCGCCGGCTCCAACTCGACCAAGGAAGCGATCGAGCTTTCCCAGCACGCCGAAAAGGCGGGCGCTGATGCCGTGCTGATCGTGACGCCCTATTACAACAAGCCGACGCAAGAAGGCATGTACCAGCACTTCAAGGCGATCAACGATGCGATCGGGATTCCGATCATCATCTACAACATCCCGCCGCGCTCGGTGATCGACATGTCGGTCGACACCATGAAGCGGCTGTGGGAGCTGAAGAACATCGCCGGGGTCAAGGACGCCACCGCCAGCATGGTCCGCGTGTCGCAGCAGCGCGCGGCGATGGGCGAGGATTTCAACCAGCTTTCGGGCGAGGACGCCACCATCATCGGCTACATGGCCCATGGCGGCCATGGCTGCATCTCGGTGACCTCGAACGTCGCGCCGCGCCTGTGCTCGGAGTTCCACGCCGCCTGGCAGAAGGGCGACACCAAGACGGCGCTCGCGATCCACGACAAGCTGATGCCGCTGCACAACAACCTCTTCATCGAGAGCAATCCGGCGCCGATCAAGTACGCGATGTCGCTGCTCGGCAAGCTGGACGAGACGCTGCGGCTGCCTATGGTTCCGATATCCGAGCCGACGCGGGTTGCCGTGCGCAGCGCGATGGTTCACGCCGGTCTGATCAACTGACGCATCAGCCGTTGGGGGAGCCTTATGAGCGTGGAGGAAAAGGGCGCGCGGATGCTCAAGGAGTTCCGCGAGTTCGCCATGAAGGGCAACGTCGTCGATCTCGCGGTCGGCGTCATCATCGGCGCGGCCTTCGGCGGCATCGTCACGTCGCTGGTCGGTGACATCATCATGCCGATCATCGGCGCCGTCACCGGTGGCCTCGACTTCTCGAACTACTTCATCCCCTTGTCGAAGGCGGTCAGCGCCACCAACTTAGCGGACGCCAAAAAGCAAGGCGCCGTACTTGCTTACGGCAGCTTCCTGACGCTGACGATCAACTTCATCATCGTCGCATTCGTGTTGTTCCTGGTGATCCGCGCCATGAACACGCTAAAGCGCAAGGAGGAGGCGGCGCCCGCCGCTCCGCCAAAGCCGTCGGCCGAGGTCGAGCTGCTGACCGAGATCCGCGATCTCCTCAAGAAGTGACGCGCCCACTTCATCCGAACTGTTAGAATCCGAGCGCATCTCGATCAGGTTTGCCCGTCATGGCCGATAAGAACGAACGTCCGATCAAGGTGATGGCGGAAAATCGCAAGGCGCGTTTCAACTACGCCATCGAGGACACGATCGAGGCGGGCATTGCGCTGACCGGCACCGAGGTCAAGTCGATCCGCAACGGCAAGAGCACGATCGCGGAATCCTATGCCGATTCCAAGGACGGCGAGATCTGGCTGATCAACGCCACCATTCCCGAATATCTGCAGGGCAACCGCTTCAACCATGAGCCCAAGCGGCCGCGAAAGCTGCTGCTCCACCGCCGACAGATCAACAAGCTGATCGGCGCGGTCGACCGCGAGGGCATGACGCTGATCCCGCTCAAGCTTTACTTCAACGAGCGCGGCCGGGCCAAGCTGCAGCTGGCGGTTGCGAAGGGCAAGAAGCTGCACGACAAGCGCGAGTCCGAGAAGAAGCGCGACTGGAGTCGAGAGAAGGGCCGGCTGCTGCGCGCGAGGGGATGACGAGATGAATCAACGGAACCTGCTCGAGGTCGACTGGAGCCAGATTCCCGCGCCTTCCGACGACGGCGCCGCTGCGCATCTTGAGGGCATGACGTTGCCGCCGATCGGCCTGCGCGCGACCGACGACACATCGGTCACGCTGTCGGCGCTGCGCGGCCGCACCGTGGTGTTTGCCTATCCCCGCACCGGCGAACCCGGCAAGATCGCGCTGGTCGACGATTGGGACATGATCCCGGGGGCGCGCGGCTGCACGCCCCAGACCTGCGCATTCCGCGATCTCTACGCCGAGCTGAAGGCCGCCGGCGCCGCGCACGTGTTCGGCCTCTCGACCCAGAGCAACGACTACCAGATCGAGATGGCTTCGCGCCTGCATCTGCCGTTCCCGGTGCTCTCGGACGAGAAGCTGGCGCTGACGCGCGCCCTAGATTTGCCGACCATGGAGGTCGCGGGCCTGACGCTGATCAAGCGCATCGCGCTGATCATCGATCACGCCAGGATCACGCACGTGTTCTATCCGGTGTTTCCGCCTGACCGGAACGCCGGCGACGTGCTGGCCTGGCTCAAGGCGAATCCCGTCAATAGCTAATCGAGATCCGCCTTCACCTTCGCGAACACGGATCTGAACATGTCCGGCGTCAGCACCCCAGTGTTCGTGTTGTAGCGGGAGCAGTGATAGCTGTCGTAGAGCCGGAACGCGCCGGCCTGATGCACTGCGCCGTGGCCGAAGGGGGCTTGCGAAGCCTTCAGGTTCAGCGGCTTGAGCACGCTATCGTGCGCAATCCGCCCGAGTGCGACGATCGCGCGTAGGTTCGGCATCGTCGCGAGATTGGCCACGAGGAACTGACGGCAGGTGCTGATCTCGATCGGCAGCGGCTTGTTCTGCGGCGGCACGCAATGCACGGCATTGGCGATCCGGCAATCGACAAGTTTCAGGCCGTCGTCGGGGCGGGCCTGATACGTGCCTCTGGCAAAGCCGTATTCGATCAGCGTGGCGTAGAGCAGGTCGCCGGCATAGTCGCCCGTGAACGGACGCCCCGTGCGGTTGGCGCCCTGCATTCCCGGGGCGAGGCCCACGATCAGGAGGCGGGCCTTGATATCGCCGAAGGGCGGAACCGGCGCATTGTGCCACGATGGCTCGCGCGCGCGGTTCGCCTCGCGGAAGGCGGCCAGGCGCGGACAGAGCGGGCAGTCACGGTCGGGAACGATTGTGGGAGGCTGGCGGCTTGACCGGGCCGCCTCACTCCTCGAAGTCGTCATCGCCCCTCGGCGCCATCGTGGTCGCGCGCTGGAGGAATTGCGGGGCGTGGTGACGTTCGCCGCGCTCGCCGCGGTCGCGCGGGGCGGGGCGCTCGGACGGATCGCGGCCGAGCTTGGACTGCAGCTCGACGAGGTCGGTGAAGACGTCGGCCTGGCGGCGCAGCTCGTCGGCGATCATCGGCGGCTGGCTGGCGATGGTGGAGACCACCGTGACCCGCACACCGCGGCGCTGGACGGCCTCGACCAGGGAGCGGAAGTCGCCGTCACCCGAGAACAGCACCATCTGGTCGATGTGCTCGGCGAGCTCCATGGCGTCGACGGCGAGCTCGATGTCCATGTTGCCCTTCACCTTGCGGCGGCCGGAGGCGTCGATGAATTCCTTGGTTGCCTTGGTGACGACGGTGTAGCCGTTGTAGTCCAGCCAGTCGATCAGCGGGCGGATCGAGGAGTATTCCTGGTCTTCGATGATGGCGGTGTAATAGAACGCCCGCAACAACGTGCCGCGGCTCTGAAACTCCTTCAGCAGGCGCTTGTAGTCGATGTCGAAGCCGAGGGTTTTCGCCGTCGCGTAGAGGTTGGCCCCGTCGATGAAGAGCGCGATCTTGTTGGTAGGAGAAGGTGACATTCAGTTTGCTCGCGTAGTGTTCGTGATTGATCGTTTTTTGTTGGCGCGGCGACAATAGGCCGCGCAGTTCTAGAGTGCCGCAGAGACCCGTCGAAACCGCAAATCCGGAAAAGTCGGGGCAATCAAGGTATAGTTATGGCGGACTTGCATACACCCGAGGCCGCCCCCAACGGCAGCCCGGAAAACCACCCGTCCCAGCCCCAATGTGGGGGTAGCAGAGCCGTTTGGCGAGGCCAAATCACAAAATGGTCTTGCGAAACCGTCCCGGCCCCTATAACTAGCCCCAATCATCCACATAGTTCGTCCCACCCACAACGGAGCGACAGTCCATGGCTCGCGTCACCGTAGAAGATTGTATCGACAAGGTCGACAACCGGTTTGACTTGGTCCTGCTGGCTGCCCACCGTGCCCGCATGATCTCGTCCGGTTCACAACTAACGGTTGACCGCGATAACGACAAGAACCCTGTTGTGTCTTTGCGCGAAATTGCGGAGACGACGATCTCGCCGGAGGACCTCCGCGAGGAGCTGGTCCACTCGCTCCAGAAGTTCGTCGAGGTGGACGAGCCCGAGCCGGATACCGTGCCGCTGATCGGTTCCGCGGGCGCAAGCGTCGATGCCGACGACACCGAGGTCGCGGTGGAACGCATGACCGAAGAGGAGCTGCTGAAGGGCCTGGAAGGCCTCGCCCCTCCCGAGGAGCAGCCCGAGGAAGACGAGTAATTCCTCCATCGCGATCATCTTCTTCTTGTGATCATATCAAAGGCCCGAACCGCTGTTCGGGCCTTTGCTTTTGTTGACCTTTTCGTGGTTACCATAGCGCTCCCGGTTGGCGCTACGAGCGCGACCGGAGTTAGGATGTATGCAACGGGCCGCCTCGAGCCCGTTTGAAGGCAGGACGGCATGGTATATCGGCGCCGCAGATCCACGCAGATGCAGGCCGCAACCGAATCGGTTGCCGTGGCCCCGACTGCGCCGGTCGCGCGCCCCGCCAGGCCCCGTGCCCGCATGATGCGTCAATATGACCTCGTCGAGCGCGTCAGGTCCTACAATCCCAACACCAACGAGGACCTGCTGAACCGGGCCTACGTCTACGCCATGAAGGCGCACGGCTCGCAGACCCGCGCCTCGGGCGATCCGTATTTCTCGCACCCGCTCGAAGTGGCGGCGATTCTCACCGACCTTAAGCTCGACGACGCCACCATCGTGGCCGCGCTGCTGCACGACACGATCGAGGATACCGAGGCGACGCGGGCCGAGATCGACCAGATCTTCGGACCCGAAATCGGCGCGCTGGTCGAGGGGCTGACCAAGCTGAAGCGGCTCGAGCTGGTCTCGCGCGAGGCCAAGCAGGCCGAGAACCTGCGCAAATTGTTGCTGGCCATTGCCGACGATGTCCGCGTGCTTCTGGTCAAGCTCGCCGACCGCCTGCACAACATGCGCACGCTGGATTTCGTGCCGACGGAATCGCGCCGGCGCATCGCCGAGGAGACGCTCGACATCTACGCGCCGCTGGCCGGGCGCATGGGCATGCAGGAAATGCGCGAGGAGCTGGAGGATCTGTCCTTCCGCACCCTCGATCCCGAAGCCTATTCGGTGGTGATGCAGCGTCTCGACGCGCTCGCCGAACGCAACCGCAACCTGATCGGCGAGATCGAGGACCAGCTCTCCAACAATCTGCGCCACCGGGGCTTGGGGGCGCGGGTCTATGGCCGGCGCAAGAAGCCGTTCTCGATCTGGACCAAGATGGAGCGCAAGTCGGTCGGCTTCGAGCAATTGTCCGACATCTTCGGCTTCCGCCTCGTCGTCAGCGATATCGAGGCCTGCTATCGCGCGCTCGGGATCGTCCACACCACCTGGCCGGTCGTGCCGGGACGCTTCAAGGACTACATCTCGACGCCGAAGCAGAACGACTACCGCTCGATCCACACCACCGTGATCGGCCCCGGTAACCAGCGCGTCGAGCTCCAGATCCGCACCGAGGCGATGGACCAGATCGCCGAGCGCGGCATCGCCGCGCACGTCTTCTACAAGGAGGGCGTGGGTTCGCCGACCGAATTCCTCAAGCGCGAGTCCAACGCGTTCGCCTGGCTGCGCCACACCATCGGCATCCTCTCGGAAAGCGCGAACCCGGAGGAATTCCTCGAGCACACCAAGCTCGAGCTGTTCCACGACCAGGTGTTCTGCTTCACCCCGAAAGGCAAACTGATCGCGCTGCCGCGCCATGCCAACGTGATCGACTTCGCCTATGCGGTGCACACCGACGTCGGCAACAGCGCGGTGGGCTGCAAAATCAACGGCAAGTTCGCGCCGCTGTCCTCGGAGCTTCAGAACGGCGACGAGGTCGAGGTGCTGACCTCGGAGGCGCAGTCGGCGCCGCCCTCGGCCTGGGAAACGCTGGCCGTCACCGGCAAGGCGCGCGCCGCGATCCGCCGCGCCACGCGCACCGCGGTGCGCGATCAATATGTCGGCCTCGGCCGGCGCATCGTCGAGCGCCTGTTCGAGCGCGCCAAGATCGAATACGCCGACGACAAGCTCAAGGGCGCGTTGCCGCGGCTCGCGCGCACCTCGATCGAGGACGTCATGGCGGCGGTGGGGCGCGGCGAGATCAAGGCCTCCCACGTCGCGCGCGCGATGTACCCGGACTACAAGGAAGAGCGCATCGCGCGCTACGGCGTCAAGAAGGGGCTTGCGGCCAAGCTCAAGGAGAAGGGGGTCTCCGAGCCGGCGCGCAGCCCGGTCGCGATCCCGATCCGCGGCATCAATTCCGACCTTCCGGTGAAGTTCGCGCCGAACGGCGGCGCCGTCCCCGGCGATCGCATCGTCGGCATCGTCACGCCGGGCGAAGGCATCACAATCTATCCGATCCAGGCGCCGGCCCTGAAGGATTTCGAGGAGGAGCCGGAGCGTTGGCTCGACGTCCGCTGGGACATCGAAGACTCCGCGCCGCAGCGCTTCCCCGCCCGCATCAAGGTCGAGAACGTCAACGAGCCCGGCGCGCTGGCGCAGATCGCGACCGTGATCGCCGAGCACGACGGCAATATCGACAACATCAGCATGCAGCGGCGCTCGCCTGATTTCACGGAGACGACGATCGATCTCGAAGTCTACGACTTGAAGCACCTGAGCGCGATCCTGGCCCAGCTGCGCGCGAAGGCGGTCGTCGCCAAAGTCGAACGTGTTAATGGATGATGCTTGTCGTTGCCGGCTTGACCCGGCAACCCCATCTCTTCAAAGAAGATGGATGCGCGGGTCGAGCCCGCGCATGACGAGTTAGGAAATGTCACTTCGCGAGTCTTGAAATGCCTGCACCTCCGCTCCGCCTCGGCGTCAATATCGATCACGTCGCAACCGTGCGTAACGCGCGCGGCGGCCGCCATCCCGATCCGGTGCGCGCCGCGCTGCTCGCGATCGAGGCCGGCGCCGACGGCATCACCGCACATTTGCGCGAGGACCGCCGGCACATTCGCGACGAGGATATGGCGCGCCTGAAGGCGGAGATCTCCAAGCCGCTCAATTTCGAGATGGCCGCAACGGACGACATGATGCGGATCTCGCTCGCCACCATGCCGCACGCGGTGTGCCTCGTGCCGGAGCGGCGCCAGGAGGTGACGACCGAAGGCGGGTTGGACGTGGTCGGCCAGCACAACGCGCTCGCGCCCTATATCGCGCGGCTGAGCGAGGCCGGCATCCGCGTCTCGCTGTTCATTGCGGCCGATCCCGCCCAGATCGAGATGGCGGCACGGCTGCGCGCGCCCGTGATCGAGATCCACACCGGCGCCTGGTGCGATGCCGTCGTCGACGGCCACGGCGACAAGGCCGAGGCGGAATGGCAGCGGATCGTGGCGGGGGCGAAGCTGGCGAAGGACGCGGGGCTCGAGGTTCACGCCGGTCACGGGCTGGACTATGCGACGGCGGAGAAGATCGCGGGCTTGCCGGAAGTCATGGAGCTGAACATCGGCTATTACATGATCGGCGAGGCGCTGTTCGTGGGGCTGGCGGAGACCGTGCGCAGCATGCGCGCGGCGATGGACCGCGGCCGGAGCCGGGCATGATCATCGGCGTCGGCTCCGACCTGATCGACATCACCCGCGTGGCCAAGGTGATCGAGCGCCATGGCGAGCGGTTCCTGGACCGCATCTTCACCGCGGCCGAGCGGGCCAAGGCGGAGCGGCGGGCCAAGAACGAGAAGATGGTGGTGGCGACCTACGCCAAGCGCTTCGCCGCCAAGGAGGCCTGCTCCAAGGCGCTCGGCACCGGCATCAGACGCGGCGTCTGGTGGCGCGATATGGGGGTGGTCAACCTGCCGGGCGGGCGGCCGACCATGCAGCTGACCGGCGGCGCCCTGGCCCGGCTCCAGGCCCTGACACCGGAGGGGTTCGAGGCGCGGATCGACGTTTCGATCACCGACGACTGGCCGCTGGCGCAGGCCTTTGTCATCATTTCAGCCGTGCCGCTGGCGAGGCTTTGACGCGATCCGGTCGATTTCATGATTCGCCTTTGAAATCAATGTCTTATTCAGTTTTGATGCGATCCTTGATTGCGTGGCCTCCGACAACCGTCTAAAAGTCCGCCGACGCAAATCAGCTTGGGCGAATTCGGCTTTACGCCGGAATTGGCCCTCACTATCAGAATCAGGACAATCTCCATGGGCCGCGAAGCAATGGGCTGTTCGCGCCAGGAGGGCGCTCTGTGACCGCCGGCCGGAATTGAGAGAGCAATGAGCGTGACTTCAGGAACCAAAACCGAGAGCGGCGTCGGCGAAACGATCCGGGTCGTCATTCATGCTCTCCTGATCGCGCTCGTGATCCGCACCTTCCTGTTCCAGCCCTTCAACATCCCGTCCGGCTCGATGAAGGCGACGCTGCTGGTCGGCGATTATCTGTTCGTCTCGAAATATTCCTACGGCTATAGCCACTATTCGATTCCGTTCTCGCCGCCGCTGTTCTCCGGGCGGATCTGGGGCTCGGACCCCGCTCGCGGCGACATCGTCGTGTTTCGCCTGCCGAAGGACGATTCCACCGATTACATCAAGCGGGTGATCGGCCTTCCCGGCGACCGTATCCAGATGCGGGACGGGCTGCTCTACATCAACGACACGCCGGTCGAGCGGCAGCGCATGAGCGAGTATGTCGGCGAGGAGCCCTGCGGCTCGGAAGGTGGCGGCATCTCCCGGGTGAAGCGCTGGAAGGAAACGCTGCCGAACGGCGTATCCTATGAGACGCTCGATTGCGCCGACAACGGCTACGTGGACAACACCAACGTCTACACCGTGCCGGCGGGCCACTTCTTCATGATGGGTGACAATCGCGACAACTCCACCGATAGCCGCTTTCTCGGCCAGGTCGGCTATGTCCCGCAGGAGAACTTGATCGGCCGCGCCCAGATGATCTTCTTCTCCATCGCTGAAGGCGAGCATGCCTGGATGTTCTGGCGCTGGCCATGGTCGGTGCGCTGGAATCGCTTTTTCAAAATCGTCCGATGAAAGACGAAGCCAAGGACATCGCGACCCAATCGATCGAGGCGCAGGCGGGCCCCGAACGGGGAGCCGCGACCAAGCCGCCTGCCAAGAAGAAGCGGGCGCGGAGCAGCAAGGCCAAGGGCACGGACGCGAACGCGGCGGTCGAGGCGCGCATCGGCCACAGCTTTGCCGACCCGAACCTGTTGATGCAGGCGATCACGCATGTCTCGGCCCTGAAGTCCGGGCGCAAGCGCGGCGACAGCTATCAGCGGCTGGAATTCCTCGGCGACCACGTGCTCGGGCTCGTCGTCTCCGACATGCTCTATCGCGCCTTCCCGAACGCCGACGAAGGCGAGCTGTCCAAGCGGCTTGCAGAGCTCGTGCGCAAGGAGAGCTGCGCGGACGTCGCCAAGTCGCTCGGTCTCGTCGACGACATCAAGCTGGGCTCGGTCGGCCCCAGCGCGGATGCCCGCCTGCGCAAGTCGGTGTTGGGCGACATCTGCGAGGCCGTGATCGGCGCCATCTACCTCGACGGCGGCCATGCGGCGGCAGCCGAATTCGTCAAGCGCAACTGGACCGAGCGCATGCACAAGCCGCGGCGTCCCTTGCGCGATCCGAAGACCGTGCTGCAGGAATGGGCGCAAGGCAAGGGACTGCCGACGCCTGTCTATCGCGAGGTCGAGCGCACAGGTCCGCATCACGATCCGCAGTTTCGTGTCGCGGTCGATCTGCCGGGGCTGGCGCCGGCCGAGGGCGTGGGCGGCAGCAAGCGCGCGGCAGAGAAGGTGGCTGCGTCAGTGATGATCGAACGCGAAGGCGTCGGCGGCGGCAATGACGGCTGAAGCAAGCGGCGAGGCACCGAGCGCGACGCGCTGCGGCTTCGTCGCGCTGATCGGCGCGCCGAATGTCGGCAAGTCGACGCTGGTCAACGCGCTGGTCGGCGCCAAGGTCACGATCGTCTCGCGCAAGGTGCAGACCACGCGCGCGCTGATCCGCGGCATCGTCATCGAGAACAACGCGCAAATCATCCTGATCGACACGCCCGGCATCTTCTCGCCCAAGCGCCGGCTCGACCGCGCCATGGTCTCGACCGCCTGGAGCGGGGCGCATGATGCCGATCTCGTCTGCGTGCTGCTCGATGCCAAGACCGGGATCGACGAGGAGGCGGAGGCGATCCTCGCCAAGGCGGCCAGCGTCAATCACGACAAGATCCTCGTCATCAACAAGGTCGACCTGGTCCAGCGCGAGAAGCTTTTGGCGCTGGCGCAGGCTGCCAACGCGCGCATGACGTTCGCAAGGACGTTCATGATCTCGGCTATCTCGGGCGACGGCGTCGACGACATCCGCAAGACGCTTGCGGACATGGTGCCGCCTGGCCCGTTCCTCTACCCCGAGGACCAGATGTCGGACGCGCCGATGCGGCAGCTGGCGGCCGAGATCACCCGCGAGAAGATCTATCAGAAGCTGCACCAGGAATTGCCCTACCAGTCCACGGTCGAGACCGACAAGTGGGAGGAGCGCAAGGATCATTCGGTGCGGATCGAGCAGACGATCTATGTCGAGCGCGAAAGCCAGCGCAAGATCGTGCTCGGCAAGGGCGGCGCCACGATCAAGTCGATCGGCGCCGACTCGCGGAAAGAACTGATGCAGATCCTGGACGTGCCCGTACACCTGTTCCTGTTCGTCAAGGTGCGCGAGAACTGGGGCGACGATCCCGATCGCTACCGCGAGATGGGCCTGGATTTCCCAAAAGAATAACCAAGAATAGAGCGGCATTCGATGAGCCTACCCGCCAATGTCCAGCGCTTCGAAGCGCTGCTCTATGCATCGTTGATGCTGGATGCCGTCTCGGTCGCCGTGCAGGACCGCACGCCCAATGCCGCGGTGACCGAGCAGATGATCATGACCGGGACGTTGCTCGCCGGAGGCATGATCCTCCTGCTGCTCTATTTCGTCCGGCTGGCCGCGCATCATCGCAAGAACTGGCCGCGCTGGGTGCTTGGGGCGGCCCTGGTGTTGTCGGTGATCTCGCTCGGCCAGATCATCGGGGAGAAGGGGCTGGAGCTCGACAGTGCCATCGAGATCGTCTCCTGCGCGCTGACGACCATGGGCCTGTACTTCTCCTTCAGCGGCGACGCGCAGGGCTGGTTCAACGCGTGATGGCCTCGTGTCCCGGACAAGGTGCAGTGCGTCAGCGCTGCGCCGCAGAGCCGGGACCCAGGAGCGCGCGGAGAGATGGGCCCCGGCTCGGCAACGCGTCGCTTGCGCGCCGCGTTTTGTCCGGGGCACGAGTGCGTGCGAGCGGCACCGGAATCCTGTAGACTCACGCCCCATGGAATGGACCGACGAAGGCATCGTGCTGGGCGTACGGCGGCATGGCGAGTCTAGCGCCATCGTCGAGCTGTTGACGCGCGCGCATGGCCGGCATCTCGGCCTCGTCCGCGGCGGGGCCGGCTCGCGGATGCGGCCGCTGCTGCAGCCGGGGAACAGCGTCAGTGCGGTGTGGCGGGCGCGGCTCGACGAGCATCTCGGTACCTATGCGATCGAGGGATTGAAGCTGCGCGCGGCGGCGCTGCTGGCATCGTCCCACGGCGTCTACGGCGTCACCCATCTGGCCTCGATCGCGCGGCTGTTGCCGGAGCGCGATCCGCACGAAGAGATCTTTGCGCTGCTCGAGCATTCGCTCGACGATTTCGACGACATCGGCAGCGCCGCCGTGCACCTGATCCATTTCGAGCTGGCGATGCTCGCCGAGCTGGGTTTTGGCCTGGCGCTGGACAATTGTGCAGTGACTGGCGAGACCACGGACCTGATCTACGTCTCGCCGAAATCCGGCGGCGCGGTATCGCGCGGCGCCGGCGAGCCGTGGCGCGACCGGCTGTTGCGCCTGCCGCCGTTCCTGCGCCAGGGCGAGACCGCGAGCGATCTCACCGAGCAGGATCTCCAGGACGGCTTTCGGCTCACCGGCCTGTTCCTGCTCCGCCACGTGCTGGAGCCGCGCGGCCAGGGCCATTCCGATGCGCGGGCCGGCTTCATCAACGCCTTGGTGCGGCAGCAGGCGAGGGCGGCAATTCCTGCGCCATGACGTAAGGGCCGCCCAGCCTTGCGCCCCGGTATGCGGTTCCCGGGAACAAAATCGGCCCGAGCGGATTTGGCGTTGAGTTCCACATCGGGGGACAGCCAAAATGTTGATCAGGGGATTCGCCTTGTCCGCGACGCTGCTTGCGTTCGCGCCCGACGCGATGGCCGGCGAGCCGCAGCCCAGGGTATTTCGCCGGGCCTCGTGCACGGTGGTGCGATACTATGTGGCGAAATATTCCGCTGCCGCCGCAGAGACATGGGCGCGGTCCCATGGCGCGACCGAGGCCGAGATCGAGGCCGCCCGCCGTTGCCTGACCAATGTGCCGGCGCCTGCGCAAACGCCTGGTCCAGCCCAAAACCAGACCGTCACAGCCGGCTGGGCAGGCTAGCAGGCCGCCCACAGGGAACCATTCGATCCTTGCCCGATTCGCTTCCACGGTTTAACCGGGCGGCATGGGAAAACGAATCGTTCCGCCGGAAGAACCGGCTGAAATCCACGAGGTGCCGCTGCGGGAGGCGCTGGAAGAGCGCTATCTCGCTTATGCCCTCTCCACCATCATGCACCGTGCGCTGCCGGACGCGCGCGACGGCCTGAAGCCGGTGCACCGGCGCATCCTCTACGGCATGCGCCTGCTCAGGCTCGACCCCGGCACCGCCTTCAAGAAATCGGCCAAGATCGTCGGCGACGTGATGGGCTCGTTCCATCCGCACGGCGACCAGGCGATCTACGACGCCATGGTCCGCCTCGCGCAGGATTTCTCCTCGCGCTATCCGCTGGTCGACGGCCAGGGCAATTTCGGCAATATCGACGGCGATAACCCCGCCGCCTACCGCTACACCGAAGCGCGCATGACCGACGTCGCGCGGCTTCTGCTCGAGGGCATCGACGAGGACGGCGTCGAATTCCGCGCCAATTACGACGGCCAGTCGAAAGAGCCCGTCGTGCTGCCCGGCGGCTTCCCGAACCTGCTCGCCAATGGTGCTCAGGGCATCGCAGTGGGCATGGCGACCTCGATCCCGCCGCACAACGCCGCCGAGCTGTGCGATGCCGCGCTGCATCTGATCGAGAAGCCCGATGCGAAATCCAAGGCGCTCTTGAAGTGGGTGAAGGGTCCGGATTTCCCGACCGGCGGCATCATCGTCGATTCCAAGCAGGCCATCGCCGAGGCCTACACCACCGGCCGCGGCTCGTTCCGCGTCCGTGCGCGGTGGACGCAGGAGGAGGGCGCGCGCGGGACGTGGGTCGTCGTCGTCACCGAGATTCCGTTCCTGGTGCAGAAGTCGCGCCTGATCGAGAAGGTCGCCGAGCTGCTGGACCAGAAGAAGCTGCCGCTGGTCGGCGACATCAGGGACGAGTCGGCCGAAGACGTCCGCATCGTGATCGAGCCGAAGTCGAAGAACGTCGATCCGGCCCTGATGATGGAATCGCTGTTCCGGCTCACCGAGCTCGAAAACAAGATTCCGCTGAACCTCAACGTGCTGATCAAGGGTCGCATCCCCAAGGTCGTGGGGCTCGCGGAAGCTTTGCGCGAATGGCTCGACCATCTGCGCGACGTCCTGATCCGCCGCACCAATTACCGCAAGGGCGAGATCGAGCACCGGCTCGAAATCCTCGGCGGTCTGCTGATCGCCTATCTCAACATCGACGAGGTGATCCGGATCATCCGCAACGAGGACGAGCCGAAGCCGGCCTTGATCAAGGCTTTCAAGCTCACCGAGTTGCAGGCCGACTCCATCCTCAACATGCGGCTGCGCAACCTGCGCAAGCTCGAGGAGATGGAGATCCGCACCGAGGACAAGGATCTGCGGAAGGAGCTGAAGGGTATCTTGGGCCTGTTGGCCTCCGAGCCTGAGCAGTGGAAGAAGGTCGGCGAGCAGGTCGGCAAGGTCCGCGACATGTTCGGACCGAAGACGCCGCTCGGCAAGCGCCGCACCACCTTTGCGGATGCGCCCGAGCACGACCTTGCCGCGATCGAGGAGGCGTTCGTCGAGCGCGAGCCGGTGACGGTGGTCGTCTCCGACAAGGGCTGGATCCGCACCATGAAAGGGCATGTCGAGGATCTCTCGGGCCTTTCCTTCAAGCAGGACGACAAGCTCGGCTTTGCCTTCTTCGCCGAGACGACCTCGAAGCTGCTGCTGTTCGCCACCAACGGCAAGTTCTACTCGCTCGACGTCGCGAAGCTGCCGGGCGGCCGTGGCCACGGCGAGCCGATCCGCCTGTTCATCGACCTCGAGCAGGAGGCCGCGCCGGTCGCGCTGTTCGTCAACAAGGGCGGCCGCAAATTCCTGGTCGCCAGCCACGAGGGCCAGGGCTTCGTCGTCAACGAGGACGATTGCGTCGGCACCACCAAGAAGGGCAAGCAGGTGCTCAACGTCGAGATGCCGAACGAGGCGCGCGCGATCGCCGAGGTGACGGGCGACACCGTCGCGGTGATCGGCGAGAACCGCAAGATGCTGGTCTTCCCGTTCGACCAGGTGCCGGAAATGGTGCGCGGCCGCGGCGTGCGCCTGCAGAAGTACAAGGACGGCGGCCTGTCCGACGTTGCGGTCTTCGACGCCAAGGCCGGCCTGACCTGGAAGGATTCCGCAGGACGCGAATTCTCCGCGACCATGAAGGAGCTCAGCGAGTGGCAGGGCACCCGCGCCGACGCCGGGCGCCTGCCGCCGAAGGGTTTCCCGAAGTCGAACAAGTTCGGCCGGGTGATCGGGTAGGGCTCTTTTGTCCCGGACGCGCTGCAGCGTGCAACGCTGCTGCGCAGAGCCGGGACCCATGCTGCACGGACCGCAAGATATGGGCCCCGGCTCAGCAGCGCACCGTCGAAGTGACGCTGCGCTGCGTCCGGGGCATGAGAACGTGTGTGGGGCACATCTGCTTCTCCATCGTCATTGCGAGCGCAGCGAAGCAATCCAGAATCCCGCCGCGGAAAGACCCTGGATTGCTTCGCTGCGCTCGCAATGACGAGCTGCGATAGCCTCGCTCTCCAACTCAAACGGTGTGCATCCCGCAAACGCGCGGCAGCTAGCCATGAGCGCATACGTGCGGGCACGAACATTGCTTTTTCCTGGCGACTGCAAACGGCTGGTCAAAAGGCGAAAACACTCCAATGTTCAAACTGAAGGCTTTTATTCCCGCGCTGTTCGGCCTTGCGCTGGTGGCGGCGCCCGCGCATGCGGCGGGCAATCTCGTCGCGGTGCTCGAGGCGGAGATCGTCACGCTCGATCCGCACTTCTCCACGGCCTATATTTCGCGCACGTTCGGCTACATGGTGTTCGACACGCTGTTTGCGAAGGATGCCAACGGCGACATCAAGCCGCAAATGGTGCAGGACTGGAAGGTCTCGCCTGACGGGCTGACCTATACGTTCACGCTGCGCGATGGCCTCAAATGGCATGACGGCCAGCCGGTCACATCAGCCGATTGCGTGGCGTCGCTGCGCCGCTGGGGCACCCGCAGCGCGCTCGGCCGCCGCATTTTCGCGATCACGGCTTCGCTCGAGCCGGCCGATGCGAAAACCTTCGTGCTGACGCTGAAGGAGCCGTCCGGCCTCGTCATCGACGCACTCGGCAATCCCGTCAGCCCGGTCGCTTTCATGATGCCCGAGCGCATCGCGAAGACGCCGGGCGACCAGCGCATCACCGAGATCGTCGGCTCCGGACCGTTCGTCTACAGCAAGGCCGACCACCGCACCGGCGACCGCATGATCCTGAAGAAGTTCGGCGACTATGTGCCGCGCCCCGAGCCCGCGGACTTCCTGGCCGGCGGCAAGCGCGTCAATGTCGACACGCTCGAGATCCGCGTCATTCCCGATGGCGCAACCGCCGCCTCTGCGCTGCAGGCCGGCGAGGTCGACTTCATGCAGTACGCGCCGTTCGATCTGTTGCCGCAGCTGGAGAAGAATACGCGCGTCAAGCTCGTCAACTTCACCGGCGGCAACATGTTCGCTGGCGCCTATCGTCTCAATGCGGCATCGAAGCCGTTCGATGATCCAGAAATCCGCCGCGTGCTGTGGAAGCTGGTCGACCAGCGCGAAGTGCTGGATGCGCTCGGGCTCGACGCCAAGTACGCCACTCCTTGCGCGACCTACTTCACCTGCGGCACCACATACGAGAGCAAGGCCGGCACGGAAGCGGCGGCCAAGCCCTCGATCGATGCGGCGAAGGCTGCGCTGAAGGCGACCAAATATGCCGGCGAGCCCGTCATCGTGATGCAGGCTAACGACCTCGAAGCCCCGCGCGTTTCGGCGCAGGTGCTCGCCGAGCGGCTGAAGGCTGCCGGCTTCAATGTCGATCTGCAGGTGATGGACTGGGCGAGCGTGCTGGCGCGCCGCGCCAAGAAGGAGGGCTGGAGCGTCTATGGCGTTCACGCCGGCGGCTTTGACCTGGGCTCGCCGCTGACCAATGTCATGGTCGCCTTCAACTGCGCCGACTTCACCGGCTGGCAATGCGATGCGCGCATTACCCCTCTGATGGAAGCCTTCGCCAAGGCGCCGGCCGAGGCGGACCGGAAGAAGATCGCGGGCGAGATTCAGAGCGTGATGTACGATCAGGCGCCCGCAATTCCGTGGGGCCAATTCGCGCAGCCTGCGGCCTATCGCGCCACTTTGCGCGGTCTGATACCGTCCGCCATCCCGGTGTTCTGGAACATTGAGAAGTAGCGCGATGTACGATGTCATTGTTGTCGGCGGCGGCTCCGCCGGCGCCGCCGTGGCCGCAGGGCTCTCCGAAGATCCCGCACGGCGCGTGCTGCTGTTAGAGGCGGGCCGCGACTGGCGCGCTGACGAGGCGCCCTGGGAGGTGAGGACGCCGAATCCGATCCCGATCATCCACAAGCGCGAGTATCAGGAGAAATGGCAATGGCCCGATCTTCTGACGCGCCGCGTCGCGGGGCAGGAGCCGCGCTTCTACTGGCGGGGCAAGGGGCTCGGCGGCTCGTCGATGATGAACGGCCAGATCGCGATCCGCGGCGTTGCCGATGCCTTCGACGAATGGGCGGCCAATGGCTGCACCGGCTGGTCGGCGAAAGAGGTGATGCCGCTGTTCTCGGTGATCGAGGACGATCTGGAATTCGGCGATGTCGACGGTCACGGGCGCGGCGGGCCGCTGCCGGTCTACCGCGCGCCTCTGGAAACGTGGGGCCCCATCGATCGGGGCTTGCGCGATGCGGCGTTGGCGAGCGGCTATCCCTGGTGCGCCGACGTCAATGGTCCGGACGGCGAGGGCGTTGCGTGCTACCCCATCAACAGCCGCAACTTGCGCCGCATCACCACCAACGAGGGCTATCTCGAGCCCGCGCGCGGGCGCGCCAACCTGGAGATCCGCGGGCATGCGCTGGTCGATCGCGTGCTGATCAGCGACGGACGGGCGACCGGCGTCCGCGTCCATATCCAGGGGCAGGGCACCCAAGAGATCAGCGCGCGCCAGATCGTGCTGTGCGCCGGCGCCATCCACAGTCCGGCGATCCTGCTGCGCTCGGGCATTGGGCCGGCCGAGGAGCTGAAGGCGATGGGGATCGCGGTCGAGCGCGATCTGCCGGTCGGCCGCCATTTCTTCGACCACCCGCTGTTTCGCGCCACGATCCAGCTCCGGGACGAGCTTCGTCCCACCGATCCCGATACGCGCCACACCAATTGCTGCGTGACCTATTCCTCGGGCCTCGCCAATGGCGGCAAGCGCGACATGATCCTGATCGCGTTCAATCACCGCGGCATCGGTAACCCCGGAGCGATTGGCGCGGGGTTGTTCAACGCCTATTCGCGCGGAACGCTCAAGCTCGCCTCGACCGATCCTGCCATCGATCCCGTCGTCGAGGAGAACATGCTGGCCGATCCGCGCGACATGCTGCGCATGATGGACGCGGTGAAGCGCCTCGCGGTCATCACGTCGCAGCCGGCGCTGTCAGGCATCGCCGACTGGATCCGGCTCGCCGACACGGATTTGACTCTGCCGCAGGCCGCCAGCCTGCCAGATCACGAGCTCGACGCGGTGCTGCGCCGCGAGACCGGCGACATCCAGCACGCCGCCGGCAGCTGCCGTATGAGCGGCGTGAACGACCCCGATGGCGTGGTCAACCCCGACGGCAGCGTGAAAGGGATCAGCGGCCTGCGCGTCGCCGACGCCTCGATCATGCCGTCCGATTGCCGCGCCAACACGCACTTCACCACGGTGGTGATCGGGGAAGCGATCGCGCGGATGATGATGCGGTAGAAGGGAGCCAACAACTGGAATCAATTCAACGTTGCGCGACATCGTTCCTGCGAATGTCGAAAGCCTCCGACGAATATCATCAGGAACGTTTGCGTGCGGCTTCGATTGGCATGTCATCGTCAATCGGAGTTTCAACAATGCGAAAGACAATCTTCTCAGTAGCCATGTGTGCGTTGCTTGCTGGCGCGTCGATCGGGTTCGCCCATGCGCAGGGAGCAGGAGGCGGTGGAGGCGCAGGTGGAGCGGGCGGCGCAGGTGCGGGCACCAGCGCCGGAGCTGGTGGAACCAGCAGCGGCTCGGATGGCGGAACGACCGGCGCGGCGGGTGGAACAGGGGCCGGTACTGCCGGCGCTGGTTCGGGATCGAGCGCGGGTAGCAGCAGTGGAAGTGGCGCGGGCACCGGCCAAGGCGGCGGCCCTCAGACCATCCGTCCTGGTGGGTCCAACGATCCAACCCGACGGTAACGACATCCCCGCCATGTAACTTCAAGAAGGGAAAGCTGCGGGTTCAACTCAGCAGCTTTCCCACGCATCGGCCGCGTCAATGGCCAGCCCTAGGTGGCAACAACTCTTATGGACTGAACAAGCTGCGGAGAAACCGCTCCTTTTCGCCGGGCGCGTAACCTTGAGAGGCGCCAAAATACGGCTCGGTGGCTCCGGAGTAACCCTCGGCCCCGTGCTGCGGAGGCGCGTAGGCGAAACCCGAAATGGGACCTGACGGGATCATGCCTGGATTGGAATGAACAATCGCGGGCCGCCGGTGCGTATGACGCACCTGTGCCGCCTCGGCAACGCCGCCCAAGGTGATCAGAAAACTCAAGGCCAGAATGAAACGCATCGCTGTTTCTCCAAACGCCCGCCTCCCTAGTTGGCGTTCAGCCGCAGCGTTCCAACACATCCTGGCCTCACGATTGGTCACATCCCTGGCATCAGATCACGCCCGCCAGCCGCAGCGCCACGCCCGCCGCGCAGCTGCCCGCCAGCACCATCAGCATGCCGAGCTTTAACCGGAAGATCGCGGTTGCCGCCGCGATCGCCAGCACCAGCGCCGGCACGTCGACGCTTCTCAGCACCGGCGTGTCGAAGTTCAGCGGGAACGCCTGCACCGGCACGGTCTCGCGGAACAGGGTGTGCAGCGCGAACCAGATCGAGAGGTTGAGGATCACGCCGACCACGGCGGCGGTGATCGCACTGAGCGCGCCGGCGAGGCCCGTGTTGCCGCGCAGGCGCTCGATATAGGGCGCGCCGACGAAGATCCAGAGGAAGCAGGGCGTGAAAGTGACCCAGGTCGCGAGCAGGCCGCCGAGCGTGGCCGCGAGCATCGGCGACAGGCCGCTCGGGTCGCGGTAGGCCGCCATGAAGCCCACGAATTGCAGCACCATGATCAGCGGGCCCGGCGTGGTCTCGGCCATGCCGAGGCCGTCGAGCATCTCCTGCGGCTTCAGCCAATGATAATGCTCGACCGCCTGCTGGGCGACGTAGGCCAGCACCGCGTAGGCGCCGCCGAAGGTAACCAGCGCCATCTTCGAGAAGAACAGCGCGATCTGGCTGAACACGTTGGCCTGACCGAAGGCCGCGAGCAGCGCGATCACCGGCACGAGCCAGAGCGCAAGCCACACCGCGCCGACGCGGATCGCGCGCCCGGTGTCTGGACGCACATGCTCGGGCACGGCTTCGCCGAGCATGCTGTCGATCGCGGCATTGCCGCCGCCGCGGCCGTGACCGGCCGGCGCGAATTCCGGACGGCCACTTCTGGCGCCGGCATAGCCGATCACGCCGGCGGCGATGATGATGATCGGGAAGGGCACCGCGAAGAAGAAGATCGCAACGAAGGCCGCGGCCGCGAGCGCGATCATGATGCGGTTCTTCAGCGCCCGCTTGCCGACCTTCACCACGGCCTCGACGACGATCGCGAGCACGGCGGCTTTCAGCCCGAAGAACAACGCCTCAATGAGGCTGACATTGCCGAAAGCCGCGTAGACATAGCTGAGGCCCATGATGGCGATGATGCCGGGCAGGATGAACAGCCCGCCCGCCATCAGCCCGCCGGCGGTGCGATGCATCAGCCAGCCGACATAGGTGGCGAGCTGCTGCGCCTCCGGTCCCGGCAGCAGCATGCAGTAGTTCAGCGCATGCAGGAAACGACCTTCGGAGATCCACTTCTTCTCCTCGACCAGGATGCGGTGCATCACCGCGATCTGGCCGGCGGGCCCGCCGAAGCTCAAGGACGCGACGCGGAGCCAGACGCGAAAGGCTTCCCCGAAGCTGACGCCGTGACCGGCGTCAGCTCCTGCTTGAACGTTACGGGTGTCCATTACGCCTTCACCTTGTTGGTCGGCCAGTTGTGGGTCTCGGTGGTGGCGTCGCGGCACCAGCGGTAGAAGGCATCATAGAGCAGCATGCCGGCCTCGAGCTGTTCGAGGTCGTCGTCATACATCCGCGACAGCCCGAGCGAGGCCGCGAGCAGGCCGGGCGCCTCTGGCGCCAGCTCAGGTCGCGCGGTGTCGGCGCCGCGCACCAGCGTCGCAAGCCGCAGCAGGGGCGCCGTCGCGATGCCGAACTCCTCGATCATCACGTCGAAGGTGCAGAGCTCGCCGCGGTGGCTCCAGAACACGTTTTCGATGTCGAAGGGGGCTGCGCCGAACCGCTCGCCGACGGCGACCACCTCGGACGGCGCGACATAGAGGAACACTGCCCCCGGATCGACGAAGCGGCGGATCAGCCACGGGCAGGCGATGCGGTCGACCTTCGGCCTCGCCCGCGTCACCCAGACGGTGCGCCCCTTGGCATCGCGCGGCGGCAGCTTGCGGGCGTCGACCAGCGGCAGCTTCGCCGCCTTCCAACCCTCGAAGCCGCCCTCCAGCGTTTCGGCCTGCACGCCGAGGTGGCGCAACCAGGCCGCGGTGCCTTGCGCGAGCTTCTCGCCGCGGAGGCAGGAGACGACGGCGCGGCGGCCCGCGAAGGCGCCGCCCCAGTCCGTCACATTGTCGTGGCTGAGCTTGATGGAGCCGGGAATCAGCCGCCGGTCGGCGGCGAAATCCTGCTCGGTGCGCACGTCGATCAGAACAGGCGCGTTCGCCGTGCCGATCAGCCGTGCCATTTTGTCGGATGAGATGGTCGTGAATGTAGACATGATGCGTCCTCGCAAGAACTCAACGGGACGCGATGCTTGGGCCTGTCGCCTCGTGGGGAGATCGCTCAAATCCCCATGGCGCAGATTACAGCGAAACTAAGAAGCACTGTCAATCCGCAGGCCGATTGGACCTTAGAAAATTGGTTCCCGCCGTCTATATTGCGCGCCGACAGACCTGAATCTTCGGGAGAATTCGATGCATTCCCATTCCATTGAACAATGGACCCATGACCACGCCTTCCTGGGCGAGAAGCACGACGAGAACGAGCGGCGCACGTGGTTCGTGGTCGTGCTGACGCTGGTCATGATGGTCGGCGAGATCGTGGCCGGCTCGCTGTTCGGTTCGATGGCGCTGCTCGCCGACGGCTGGCACATGGGCACCCATGCTGCGGCGCTTGGCATTGCCGCCTTCGCCTATCGCTTCGCGCGGCGGCATCTGGGGAATGCGCATTTCACCTTCGGCACCGGCAAGTTCGGCGATCTTGCCGCCTTCGCCAGCGCGATCATCCTCGGCCTGATCGCGGTCGAGATCGCCTATGAGAGCGTGTTGCGGCTGATCAATCCGGTGCCGATCGTCTATGGCGAGGCGATCGCGGTGGCCGCGCTCGGGCTGTGCGTCAACCTTGCCAGCGTGTGGCTGCTGCGCGACAGCCACGATCATCACCACGGTCACGGCCATGCGCATGATGACCACGACGAGCATGACCATGAGCACGATCATCACCACCATCACCACGACAACAACCTCCGCGCGGCCTATGTCCATGTCATGACCGATGCGGCAACCTCGGTGCTGGCGATCGCCGCGCTCGCCGTCGCGATGTATTCGGGCTGGGTCTGGGCCGATCCGGCGGTGGGCCTGATCGGCAGCGCCGTGATCGCGAGCTGGGCATTCGGCCTGATCAAGTCATCGGGTGCGGTGCTGCTCGACGTGCGCGCCGACGAGAAGCTGGAGCGAGTGATCCGCGCCCGCATGGAGGTCGGCGAGGATCGCGTGACCGACCTGCATCTCTGGCAGGTCGGCCCCGGCCATTGTGCCGTGCTGCTCTCGGTGGTGTCGGACAAGCCGAAGCAGCCGGCCGTCTACAAGCGGCGGCTCGCGGGGCTGAAGGGCCTCAGCCACGTCACGGTCGAGGTCGAGACCTGCCCGCATTGACGTGAGGGATCAGCCCTTCGGCGCGGTTGCCGTCGGTGGGCTCGGGTCCGGCGTCTTCTTCGGCTTCAGCGTGCCGGCGTAGAACGAGAGCAGCCAGACCAAGAGGACGGCGAGCAGATAAACGCCCCAGGCCTGTGGCGGCGTGGTCGCCCAGCGCAAAAGGCCCTTGAAGCTACGTGGCGGGCTGTTGTCGTCGCTCATGGCCCGCTTGTGCGCGAAAGCGTCGTTGCGGTCAATCCGGCCGCCCGGCGCGGATCAGGAACAGTGCTGCCAGCGCCGAGAGGCTGAGCGCGGATGAGACGATCAGCACCTTGGCACCCATGAGGTCGATGAGCAGGCCGAAGGCGAGCGGCGCCACCGCCTGCGCCATCCGTGCCGGTGCGCCGATGATGCCGAGGCGATAGCCGAAATCCTTCGGGCCGAAGATCGACAGCGGCAGGGTGCCCCGGGCGATGGTCAGAATGCCGTTGCCGGAGCCGTGGAACAACGCGAACGCGCTCGCCGCAGCGCCGCCGAAGATCGCAACGATCACGGCGCCGACCGGGTGGGTGAGGCTGGCGAGCCGCGTCGACCACAGCGGATGGAAGCGGCTGAGGAAGCCGGCCTCCAGCATGCGTGCACCGACTTGCGCCGGGCCGATCAAGGCGCCGGCCGCGATCGCCTCGGCGGGCGTAGCCCCCGTCGTCTCCAGGATGCGCGGGAAATGCGCGGCCATCGCGCCGGTGACGGTCCAGACCGCCGCGAAGATGAAGGCGAGCAAGAGCATGGTGCGGTCGAGCGGCACATGCGGCTTCGCGGCCGTTGCCGCCGCCTGCTTCGCGCCCTTGATCGCCGGCAGCATGAAGACATTGAGCGGCAGGCCGATCAGGATATTGGCAGCGGCCCAGGCAAAACAGGTTTCGCGCCAGCCGATATGGGCGAGGCCCCAGGCGGTGAGCGGCCAGCCGACGGTGGAGGCGAAGCCCGCCATCAGCGTGATGCCGGTGATCGGTCTGCGCGCCTCGGTGCCGTAGATGCGCCCCAAAGCGGCGAAGGCGGCATCGTAGAGCCCCATCGCCATGCCGATGCCGAGCACCAGCCAGGCGATCGACATCACCGTCACCGACTGCGAAAGGCCAAGCAGCACGAGCCCGGCGGCAATGGTCAGGTTGGAGGCCGACAGCACCTGACGGCCGCCGACGAGATCGATCTGCCGTCCGATGCGCGGGCCCAGCATTGCGGAGATCACCAGCGCGGCCGAAAACGCACCGAAGATCCAGTTGGAGGAGACACCGAGGTCGCGCCCCATGGGATCGGCGAGCAGCGCCGGCAGATAATAGCTGGAGGCCCAGGCGAGGGTCTGCGTGGTGCCGAGTGCCAGGATGATCGGAAGCTGGCGCTGGCTCATCCGCGCATGCTTCCGATTCTGGCCGACAACGTCATCATCGCGAAGCATTTGCCGCCCGCGCGGCGAGCGCGTCAACCGCGGCTGCGGCATATTCGACCTGCACGGGACGGGGAACCTTGCGCTCGGTCTACGCGTGGCTTGCGCCTTTCGCTCGTCACGAATGCACGCCATAATGGCGTATGCAAGTCACCTCGCGCCTCTCCCTGATGAACTGGATCGCCAGCCAGGGGCTTACGGGCCTGCCTGAACCCGAACTGCTCCGCGGCTTCTGCGAGCGCTGCTGCGCCGAAGGGCTCGGCCTGTCGCGCGGCCTGGTCTTCATCGACACGTTGCACCCGATCTATGAGGGCCGCGGCTTTCGCTGGACTGACCGGTCGAGCAACGAGACCGACATGTTCGAATACGGCTCGACCGCTGAGGGGGATCCGAACAAGAACTGGCGTCGGTCGGTGTTCTATCATCTGCTCGAGCACGGCGAGGACGAGATGGTGATCGATCTCGCCGAGGCCGCCACGCTCGATTTTTCGCAGATCGGCGACCTCGCGGAGAAGGGCCATCGGCATTTCCTCGCTTTCGTCCACCGCTTCGGCGAAAGCGGCGCGCTGGGACAGATGGACTGTCTCTACTCCTACTGGACGACACGGCGCGAGGACGGCTTCACGCAATCCGAGCTGGCTGCGCTGCGCGATCTCGTGCCCGTCCTCGGTCTTGCGATCAAGTCGGCACAGCAGGTCGACATCGCGCGCACGCTCGGCCGCGTCTATCTCGGCCGCGACGCCTCCGAGCAGGTGCTGCGCGGGCGCATCTCGCGCGGCGTCACCGAGCGCATCAACGCCGTGCTGTGGTATTCGGACCTGCGCGGCTCGACCGGGATCAGCGAGAGCATCGGTCCCGACGAGATCATCCCGTTCCTCAACGACTATGCGCAGGCCGTGATCGATCCGATCCACGAAGCCGGCGGCGACGTGCTGAAGCTGATCGGCGACGGCGTGCTCGCGATGTTCTGGGGCGAGGACATGGCGGATGCGCGGCGTGCCGCGCTCCGCGCCGAGCACCTGTTCCGCAAGAACGTCGCCGCGCTGAACGAGCGGCGGGCGGCGGAGGGCCGTCCGACCACGTCGGCCTATATCGGCCTGCATGTCGGCGAGGTCTTCTACGGCAATATCGGCAGCGAGGACCGGCTCGATTTCACCGTGGTCGGCCCGACCGTGAACGAGGTCAGCCGCATCGCCGCGATGAGCCGCTCGGTCGATCGCGAGCTCCTGGCCTCGTCCGAGTTCTACAAGGGCTTAGATGCCGCCGGCCGCCGCTACCTCGTCTCCACCGGCCGCTACGCCCTGCGCGGCATCGGCCGCGCGCAGGATCTCTATACGCTCGATCCGGAGGTCGACGCGAGCGAGCCGGTGATGGGGAGCTATGAGCGGTACCTGGCGGGTTAGGCCGGCGACGATGTGGTTAACACCGCGCCGCCGCTTCATCTCCCACCATGTCCGGCTGCCGGTCCAGGCCCACCGCCGGGGACAGAAGGATCACCAGCGCCTGCACGCCGAACAGGGCGGCGGCAAGATAGAGGCACGCTTCCGCGCTCCAGAAGCCCCCGACGATCGCGCCCAGCACTGAACCGAGCGGACGGGCGCCGTAGCTCATGATGTTGATGGCGGAGACGCGGCCGAGCAGGCGCGGCGGCGTCACGGACTGGCGCAGCGTCGTGGTCGAGATCACCCACAGGATCGGGCCGACGCCGAGCAGGAAGAAGCTCAAGCCCGCGAGCCAGGGCGAGGGGACCAGCACCGTCGATGCCATCACCAGGGCGGCGACGAAGCCCGTGACGGGACCGAGGCCGACGACCATGCCGAAGGCGATCCGCTGCATCACGCGCGTAGCGAGCAGCGCGCCGATCACCATGCCGACGCCGTACATCGTCAGCACCGTGCCGACACCGGCGGCGCTCAGGCCGAGATGGCGCACGGCGTAGGGCACGAACACCGCGATCTGCAGGAACCAGCCGGTGTTGAAGATGAACTGGGTGATGAAGACCGGCCGCAGCAGCGGATGGTGAAACACGAAGGCTGCGCCTTCGCGGATCTCCTGGAGCGGATGCCGCCGCGGCGCCGGCGCGCGCGCGGGCTCGTAGATGCCGGACAGCAGCACGACGGCGATGGCCGAGAGCGCCGCGGCAAAGCCGAACGCCGGGCTCGCGCCCCACCATCCCACCAGCGCACCGCCGAGTGCAGGGCCGCTGGCGAAGGCGATGGTGCGCGCGAGCTCGATGCGCGCATTCGCCGCCGGCAACAGGTCGGAGCTCACCAGCGAGGGCACCAGCGCCGGCGCCGCCACGCTATAGACCACGGTGCCGCACACCGCGGCGAAGCCGAGCAGGGCCAGCAGCGGCAGATTGAGGGCTCCCAGCGCCAGCAGCAGCACGACGGCCGCGAGCGCCGCCGCCCGCAGCGCCTCGGCGCCCGCCATCAGCCTGCGCCGCGAGATGCGGTCGGCAAGCACGCCGGCGGGAATGGCGAACAGGACGAAGGGCAGGGTGAGCGCGGTCTGCAGCAGGCCGGTCTGCCCTTCGGCCACCCCCAGCGTCAGAACGGCGACGATGGGCGCTGCCGCGAGCGCAATCTGCTCGGCCGACTGCGCCGCGAGATTCGACCAGGCGAGGCGGTTGAAGGTTTCAGGAAGGCGAGGGGGCGTTGACATGGCGCATATCCTGCAAAAGGCGAATGTGCGCCAATGTTCGTCCCCGGCGACCACCAAACCCACCCGCTTCCCGACAAGAGGCGATCTCCCGACGGTCCGCGGCAGGAATGCTTGCCGCTAGATGCAGTTGCAAATGAGTTGCAATAAGAACGAAGTTGGGTATTCTGCCGATATGGATGCCCGATCACCCCACATGACTTCCGATATCGCCGGCTGGCGCCCTGATGCGCCCGCCACCAGGAGCCTCGCTGAGGTCAATTCCACAGTCGCCATTCCGGCCGCGGGCCACTGGTCGCGGCGGTTGCTGGCCTTCGTCGGGCCGGGCTACCTCGTCTCGGTCGGCTACATGGACCCCGGCAATTGGGCGACCGATCTCGCCGGCGGGTCGAAGTTCGGCTACACGCTGCTCTCCGTCATCCTGCTCTCGAACTTGATGGCGATCCTGCTGCAGTCGCTGGCGGCGCGGCTCGGCATCGTCACCGACCGCGATCTCGCCCAGGCCTGCCGCGCCACCTATTCGCCGGCGGTGAACTTCCTGCTCTGGCTCGCCTGCGAGGCGGCCATCATCGCCTGCGATCTCGCCGAGGTGATCGGCACGGCGATCGCGCTGAAACTGCTGTTCGGAATTCCGCTGATCGGCGGCGCATTGCTCGCCGCGCTCGACGCCTTCCTGTTGCTGCTGCTGATGAACAGGGGCTTCCGCTTCCTGGAGGCTTTCGTCATCGCGCTGCTGGCGGTGATCGCGGTCTGCTTCGTGGTGCAGATCGCGGCGGCGGCGCCGCCAGTGGCGGAGGTCTTGCGCGGCTTCGTGCCCAAGAGCGAGATCTTCACCAATTCCGACATGCTCTACATCGCGATCGGCATCATCGGCGCGACCGTGATGCCGCACAATCTCTACCTGCATTCCTCGATCGTGCAGACGCGCGCCTATGAGCGCAACGACACCGGCCGGCGCGAAGCAATCAAATGGGCGACGACGGACTCGACGATCGCGCTGATGCTGGCGCTGTTCATCAACGCCGCGATCCTGGTCGTGGCCGCCGCGACCTTCCACAAGACCGGTCATGCGGATGTCGCGGAGATCGGCCAGGCTTTCGAGCTGCTGTCACCGCTGCTCGGTCTCGGTATCGCCTCGACGCTGTTCGCGGTGGCGCTGCTCGCCTCGGGCCTGAACTCGACGGTCACGGCGACGCTCGCCGGCCAAATCGTGATGGAGGGCTTTCTCGACCTGCGCCTGCCGAGCTGGGCGCGCCGCCTGCTGACGCGCGGCATTGCCATCATTCCCGTGATCATCGTCACGGCTGTTTACGGCGAGCGCGGCACGGCTGATCTGCTTGTGTTCAGCCAGGTCGTGCTGTCGATGCAGCTGCCTTTCGCGGTGATCCCGCTGGTCCGCTTCGTCTCCGACCGCCGCAAGATGGGCCAATTCGCGATCCCGACATCGGTCGCCGCGGTCGCCTGGATTGTCGCCGGCGTCATCGTGATTCTGAATCTGAAGCTGCTGGCCGATACATTTTTTGGGTGACGGAGATCGCTCCTGCGAACAGTTCGGCCGCGGAGCGCATTTCACATGAAGGGATTGGTGATTCGAAGGCCTTCCTTCAGAACCATTCCATGCTGGAAGTCTTCGGACAGCAATGTCTCGCATCCAGCGTGGAGTGCAGAGGCAGCGATGATCGCGTCGTAGGTCTGCATCCCGTAGCGCTCAGCAAGCCCAAGGCCGGTGTCATGGATATCCAGCGTGACAGGATAGATCGTAAGAAGCCCCCGCAACGAGTCCAGGAAGTTGTGCGTTTGCTGCCAGAACAATTGCGTCTTGCGACGGACTACATTGGCAAGCTCATTGAGCACCTGTACGCTGATCACGCCGCCGTCCGACAGTGCTTGCTCAGCTCGGTCAGCCTTCGCCGCATCGCTCGACACGAGATAGAAGAGGACGTTGGTGTCGAAGAAGTTAGCGGGCATTCGCTTCCTCTCTGTCGAACTTGAAGTCGACAGGAAGGCTGCCGCGAAGGGCACGAATACGCTTCAGCAACTCGGCGCGGTCCGGTTTGCGGGCGACGCCGAATTCCCGGTCTCCAGCAACGTGGATTTCGATCTCATCGCCTTCCTTCAGCTGAAGTGCTTCGACGACGGTAGCGGGAAGGCGGACTGCAAGGCTATTTCCCCACTTCGCGACCTGCATGTGGGCCTCCGATAGATATACATGGCTAAGCGTGTATATCTAACGCAGAGGATTCAAGCTCAATATCGGCAACCGTCCGGCATTGTTTGTTGCGGGGTGGCCGCCAGCAGCCCGCTCATATCGAGCAGGGGCAAAGCAGCATGGACGGCAAGCGTCTTCGTCCAGCGCACGACCCGCACAAGAGTGTACCCTAATCCTGCGGCTCGGACGCCACGTCCCCCTGCGCATCCACGCGCAGCCAGCCTGAGGGGGCGAGGCGCTGCTGCGGCAGGAAGCGGGCCTTGTAGTCCATCTTTTTGGAGCCTTCGATCCAGTAGCCGAGATAGACGTAAGGCAGCCCTTGCCGGCGGGCGCGTGCGATGTGGTCGAGGATCATGAAGGTGCCCATCGAGCGGCTGACCTGGCCAGGATCGAAGAACGAATACACCATCGACAGGCCATCGCTGAGGACGTCGGTGAGCGCCACCGCGATCAGCTCTTCGCCGCGCCCCGTGATGCCGCTGTCGGGGCCGCGCTTGCGGTATTCGATGATGCGGGTCTCGACATGGCTGTCCTCGACCATCATGGCGTAGTCGAGCACCGTCATGTCGGCCATGCCACCGTGGCGGTGGCGGGCGTCGAGATAGGCGCGGAACACCGAATATTGCTCGGAGGTCGGTACCGCGCTGCGCTGCTCGCCGATGATGTCGGCGTTGCGGGCCATGACTTTCCGGAAGCTGCGGGAGGGCCGGAACTCGTTGGCGATGACCCGGACCGAGACGCAGGCACGGCACTGGTCGCAGGCCGGCCGGTAGGCGATCGACTGGCTGCGGCGGAAGCCGCCATGGGTCAGGAGGTCGTTGAGGTCGCCGGCGCGGTCCCCGACCAGATGCGTGAACACCTTGCGCTCATGCCGGCCCGGCAAATAGGGGCACGGGGAGGGCGCCGTGAGGTAAAACTGTGGTGTATCGCGCGAGTGCTGGGTCAAGGGACGTCGTGGGCCTCCAAAACAGGCATCAGCATCGCGCTCCAGACGTCCCCGGTCAATCGATTAGCTCACCACGTCCGCGCCCCCTGGGCGGGTACGCGAACCGTATTGTTGATCACGACCGTTCCCAGCACGAAATCGTGCAGGAGGCGCCGGCGGGCGTTGAACAGGCCCACCAGCACCACGAACGGCGACAGGAACGAGACGGTCACCCAGAACAGCACGGCATGGGTGGCGCCGAGCACGAAATAGCCGGGCGCGCCGTACCAGGTGCGCAGCTCCAGGTCCATCAGGCGCATGCCGACGGTAGCGGAGGATGGGCCGCCGATGCTGGCGCCGTAATAGACGATGGCCCAGATCACGGAGGCCGGCCAGGCAATCCAGAACAGCGCCCAGCCGATGCCGAGGGTGACCACGCCGAACAAGGCGATGAAGACGTAGCCGAGGATCACCGGGACCGAGATCACGACCATGTCGATCAGGAAGGCGAACGCCCGCCGCGTCGCGACGCCCCGGAACAGCTCCGGATGAAGGTCGGGGTCGTAGGCGTGCGGTTGTACGGCGCCATCATTGCGCCAGGTGCCTGAATTGCCCGAATCGTACGACATAGTCCCGTTCTCCAGCGAAACCCACCGCAGCACATGGGAACAGCCGGGCCACACGCCAAGGCTGTCAGCCCACCACCACCGCAAAATATTCCGGCGATTCGGCGGCCGTGGCCGCTTGCGCGGTCCGCGATTTGCACCATTCTGGGGGGCGCGCGGATCCCTCACAGGAACAATTTTCAATGGATCGTCAGGTCGAATTGCGTTGCCGCTGTGGCGGGGTCCGCGCCGTCGTCACGAGCGTGTCGCGGCAGACTGTCAATCGAGTGGTCTGCTACTGCGACGACTGCCAGGCCTTTGCCCACCAGCTCGGGCGCGCCGATCTGCTGAATGCCAAAGGCGGCAGCGACATTGTCCAGGTCGCGCCATCGACGCTTACATTCGTGCAGGGGCAAGACTGGATCGCGGGGGTGCGGCTGACCGCGAAAGGCCTTTATCGGTGGTATGCAAGCTGCTGCAACACACCGGTCGGCAACACGCTTTCGCCGAGCGTTCCCTTCGTCGGCATCATCGCGCAGGCGTTCGAGGGCGGCACGCCGGCGCTCGACGAGGTCGCGGGAGCGCCGATCGGCGCCATTCTCGGCAAGTATGCGGTCGGCGAGCCACCGGCGGGCTCGACGGGACTTGATCTTGCTCTCATCCTGCGCGCGATCGGCAAGGTGCTGGCGTGGAAGCTGCGGGGGAAGACATGGCCGCATCCGTTCTTCAAGCGGGGGACGCGCGAGCCGATCTATCCAATCACTGTGCTGTCGCGCGAGCAACGCGAGGCGCTGCGTCCGTTATGCGGACCTCAGCCGAATGCGCAAGCCGCGGGTTGAGTGTTGCAGCGCAGCGGCAGGGGTGGGCGGGCAACTCCGCCCGCGCGCTTCGGACGAGCGCCGCGCAGAGCCGGGACCCGGACGCCCAAGTGGGATCAACCCTGCGCCCGCAGCTTCTCCGCGGCCTTCGGCGCAAAATAGCTCAGCACGCCGTCGGCGCCGGCGCGCTTGAAGGCGAGCAGGCTCTCCATCATCGCGCGCTCGCCGTCGAGCCAGCCGTTGTTGGCGGCGGCGGCGATCATCGCGTATTCGCCGGAGACCTGGTAGGCGAAGGTCGGCATCGCGAACGTGTCCTTCACGCGGCGGACCACGTCGAGATAGGGCATGCCGGGCTTCACCATCACCATGTCGGCGCCCTCGGCGATGTCGAGCTCGACCTCGCGCAGCGCCTCGTCGGTGTTGGCGCTGTCCATCTGATAGGTGCGCTTGTCGCCGGTGAGCGTCTTGGCGGAGCCGATGGCGTCGCGGAACGGGCCATAGAAGGCGGAGGCGTATTTCGCCGCATAGGACATGATCTGCATGTCGATCAGGCCGGCGCGGTCCAGCCCCTCGCGGATCGCGGCAACGCGCCCATCCATCATGTCGGAGGGCGCGATGATATCGCAGCCGGCTTCGGCCTGAACCAGGGCCTGACGCACCAGCACGGCCACCGTCTCGTCGTTCAGGATCTTGCCGTCGGAGATCAGGCCGTCATGGCCGTGGCTGGTGAAGGGATCGAGCGCGACGTCGCAGAGGATTCCGATCTCCGGAAACTCCTTCTTGATCGCGCGCACGGCCTGGCAGACCAGGTTGTTCGGGTTGGTGGCTTCCGAGCCTTCCTCGTCGCGCAAGGAGGGATCGGTGTAGGGAAACAGCGCGATGCAGGGAATGGTCAGCTTCATGGCGCGCTCGGCCTCGCGCACGGCCTCATCGACGCTGAGGCGGTCGACGCCCGGCATCGAGGCGACCTGCTCGCGCTTGTTGGTGCCGTCGATCAGGAACAGCGGCCAGATCAGGTCGTCGGTGGTGAGGACGTTCTCGCGCACCATGCGCCGGGCCCACTCGGCCTTGCGGTTGCGGCGCGGACGGACGGTCAGATCGAGGGCATGCGGCACCGCCGTGCTGTCCCGGCGCGAAACCTCGCGCAGTTCGATCGGACGTCCGTATTTGATCGCCATCACTCTTCCTCCGGCTGGAATTATTCTTATACCAGCTCGCACGGTTCCCGTCACCGCGGCTTGACCTGCCGCAAGGGATGGCAGCCGATTGATTTTGCGGGCCGAAGCAGCCAGAAGGGGCCATGTCCGAGATCTCCACCCGCGATGCTGCCCAGGGCGGCGCCAGTGCCAGGGACGCTGCCCGAGACACTGCCCGAGAGAGCGCGCTCTCGGTGGCGGCGATCTCGTCGGAGCGCTCGCAGTCCGCCGACAATGTCTGGACCCGCCGGCTGGTGCTGTTCCTGCGAGTGATGGCGCTGCTCTCGATCCTCAAAGGCCTCTATCACTGGGCGCAGGTCACCGGCTTCGTCGGCGGCGAGGACGAGGCGTTCGAGAACCAGTCGATGGCCTGGCAGGCCGCGACCGTCTACTTCGCCGTGATCGAACTCGTCGCGGCGGTCGGCCTCTGGCTCGCGACGCCCTGGGGTGCGGTGGTGTGGCTGACGACCGTGGTGTCGATGGCCGTGATCGAGCTGATGTTCCCGGGCATCTACGGCGGCAGCCTCGTCGTGGTCGGTGTCGAGGTCTTCATGCTTGCTGCCTATCTCGCGCTCGCCTGGATGGCCGCGCGCGAGCGGCCGCCGTAGCGATCGCAATCTCGTGCCCCGGACGCAATGCAGCACGCCGCACTCGCGGCGTGATGCGTTGCAGAGCCGGGGCCTACATCTTCCGAAATCTCGCTTTGAAACATCTGGGTCCCGGCTCTGCGCGCCGCTTCGCGGCGCTTGTCCGGGACACGGTTGTGCGCGCTTGGTTGACCGCTGGTTGCCTAAAATTCGCGGTAAGTTTTCATTGACCAGCCGGTTCCGCCACAGCCGTTACACGTGCGTTTCGAAACAGGGCGGGGCTGTTCTGGAATGCGACAACAGGTGCGGACGGAGGGTGAACAGGACCTTGCCAAGGTCAACAGAGGCTTTCGAAAAGTGCTTGTGGCACAGGCTTAATGCGCAATTCACTGTCTTAAATTCATGATCTCTTTATTCTCTTATTTAAGCCGATGTTCAAACGCGCCCCTTAAGTTGCACCTATCAGGCGGGACACAAGTTTCGTCGAATAAGTGTCGATAAAAACGACAACAGGGGAAGTGTCATGATGAAAGCCGTCGCAACTGCGGCAGATACCGCAGAGCGAGTCTCCGGCCAGCAGGGTTCGGTGCAGTCGCTCTATCTGGAAGCTTTGACTCTGGTGGAGCGGCTGCATCGCCGGCTCCTCGACGTGATCAAGGACGAATTCGATCGCCGCGGCCGTGCGGACATCAACTCGGTCCAGGCGCTCTTGCTCTACAACATCGGCGACAAGGAGTTGACCGCGGGCGAATTGCGCACGCGCGGTTACTATCTCGGCTCCAACGTCTCCTACAATCTGAAGAAGCTCGTCGAGCTCGGCTTCCTCGATCACCAGCGCTCGCGCGTCGATCGCCGCTCGGTGCGCATCCGCCTGACCCCGCAGGGCCAGGAAGTCCGCCGCATCGTCGATGCGCTCTACCAGAAGCATGTCAAGACGGTGGAGCAGGTCGGCGGTATCTCCGGCGACGAGTTCGCGACCCTCAACAAGTCGCTGCACCGTCTCGAGCGGTTCTGGACCGACCAGATCCTCTATCGGCTCTGAGTTTTTCAAGGGATCAGGGCCAAGCCGGCCCAAAACAAGACCGGCAACCCTCCCGAACGTGCCTGACTTCCCCAAACGCGCCGGCCCGGAGCTGCCCCCGGACCGGCGCGTTGATGTCTTTTGCACCTGCGAAAAATCCCCGGCTGGCAGGAACCAGTTCCGGGCTCGGTGCTTATCTCCTTCGGATCGGAGAAACGTCGATGCTGGTGGAGCGCGGGCTTCAGGTGGTGAACGTGGAACTCGTCAGCCAGGCCTATGCCATCGCCGCGAACTACCTTCGCCGCTCCGGCGCGATCCCCGACACTCTCGTTACCGACGAACGCCTGCTTCACCTGATCGTCAAGCTGCTCCAGCACGGCGAATTCAACAAGATCAGGCTGGCCAACAGGGCCATCGCCCGGTTCCAGGCGCAGACCGAGGCCAAAGCGGTTGCCTGATCAAAACCCCCAAAATCGCAACGAACCAGAGGATGCCATGGAAGCTGCCATCGACCGCATCATGCAGACCTATGACCTGCTCGCCAACCGCACCGCGGCGGCCAGCGCCGAGGCGCGTGAAAAGGTCACGAACTACCTCAACATCCTGATGGAAGCCGGCGAGACGGACAGCCACAGGTTGACCGTCTGCGGCCTGACCTACCTGCGCCAGCTCGACGGCAGCGTCGACCCGGTGAAGGCGGGGTATACGGGGCTGTAGCACGACCGCAAAGAATGAGGCCCAAAGCGGCCCCAGCCCGGATATTGACAGGGAGCGGTCTTGCAAAACCGCTCCCGGGCTGAAAACCTCCAATCCCACCATATCTTGCATAAATATCAGGCCCGACCCGCAAATGCTTGGCCTGTTGCGGGCGATGTGGTAGATCGCGCGTGCTCCCGACCGCCACACCAGACCCGCCCGTAGCCCGCCAAAAGGCTGCGGCGGTGGAGATATTCGCAAGATGACCGCACCCAAGACAGCCTCCGCGCCCGATTCGTTTTTCACCGCTTCGCTCGAGCAGGCCGATCCGGAAATCGCCGCCGCCATCAAGGGCGAGCTCGGCCGGCAGCGCCACGAGATCGAGTTGATCGCCTCCGAGAACATCGTCAGCCGGGCCGTGCTGGAAGCGCAGGGTTCGGTCATGACCAACAAATACGCGGAAGGTTATCCGGGCGCGCGCTATTACGGCGGTTGTGAGTGGGTCGACGTCGCCGAGAACCTTGCGATCGATCGCGCCAAGAAGCTGTTCGGGGCCAATTTCGCCAACGTGCAGCCGAACTCAGGCAGCCAGATGAACCAGGCGGTGTTCCTGGCGCTGCTGCAGCCCGGCGACACCTTCATGGGTCTCGATCTCGCCGCCGGCGGCCATCTCACCCATGGCTCGCCCGTCAACATGAGCGGCAAGTGGTTCAAGGCCGCGCACTACACCGTGCGCCGCGAGGACCAGATCATCGACATGGATGCGGTGGCCAAGCAGGCCGAAGAGGTCAAGCCGAAGCTGATCATCGCCGGCGGCTCGGCCTATTCGCGCGCCTGGGACTTCAAGCATTTCCGCGAGATCGCGGACAGCGTCGGCGCCTACCTCCTGGTCGACATGGCGCATTTCGCCGGGCTCGTCGCCGGCGGCGTGCATGCCTCCCCGGTGCCCTACGCGCACGTCACCACCACCACGACGCACAAGTCGCTGCGCGGTCCGCGCGGCGGCCTCATGCTGTGGAATGACGAGACGCTGACCAAGAAGCTGAACTCGGCGATCTTCCCGGGCCTGCAGGGCGGTCCCCTGATGCATGTGATTGCCGCGAAGGCGGTCGCCTTTGGCGAGGCGCTGCGTCCGGACTTCAAGGTCTATGCCAAGAACATCGTCGAGAACGCCAAGGCCTTGGCCGAGACCCTGAAGGGCCATGGCCTCGATATCGTCTCCGGCGGCACCGACAATCATCTGATGCTGGTCGATCTCCGGCCCAAGGGCCTCAAGGGCAACGTCTCGGAGAAGGCGCTGGTCCGCGCCGCCATCACCTGCAACAAGAACGGCATTCCGTTCGACCCGGAATCGCCCTTCGTCACCTCGGGCATTCGCCTCGGCACGCCGGCCGCGACCAGCCGCGGCTTCGGCGTGGCCGAATTCCAGCAGGTCGGCGGCATGATCGCCGAGGTCCTCAACGCGATCGCGCAATCCTCCGACGGCAAGGCGCCGCTGGTGGAAGCTGCGATCAAGGAACGGGTCAAGGCGCTCACCGACCGGTTCCCGATCTACCAGTAAGGCGCCGCATGATCCGGAAAAGTGGGTACCGGTTTTCCGAAAAGATCATGCGAAAATAAAGGTCTCGTTGGATGCGCTGCCCGAACTGCAACAGTCTCGATACGCAGGTAAAGGACTCGCGTCCGACCGAGGAGTCGTCCGTGATCCGCAGGCGGCGCGTGTGCGTCGCCTGCAATTTCCGCTTCACCACCTTCGAGCGCGTGCAGCTGCGCGAGCTCACGGTGATCAAGCGCAACGGCCGCCGCGTGCCGTTCGATCGCGACAAGCTGATGCGCTCGGTGCAGATCTCACTGCGCAAGCGGCAGGTCGAGCCGGAGCGCGTGGAGAAGATGGTCTCCACCATCGTGCGCGAGCTCGAGACCGGGGGCGAGGCCGAGATCTCCTCGGAGGTGATCGGCGAGACCGTGATGGAGCATCTGCGCACGCTCGACGACGTCGCCTATGTGCGCTTTGCCTCGGTGTACCGCAATTTCCGCGAGGCCAAGGATTTCGCCGACGTGCTCGGCGAGCTCTCCGGCGAGGAGGAAGCGCGGCTCGCCGCGATCCGCAAATGATCTTCCGCATCCTGGAAGACCAATTCGCGCAGAAGGCCCGCGAGGCCAAGGATGCCGATCGCCGTTTCATGGAGCTGGCGCTCGCGCTCGGTCGGCGCGGGCAGGGCCGGACCTGGCCCAACCCGGCCGTGGGCGCCGTCATCGTCAAGGACGGCGTCATCGTCGGCCGCGGCTGGACGCAACCGGGCGGACGGCCGCATGGCGAGCCCGAGGCCTTGCGCCGGGCGGGCGAAGCGGCGCGGGGCGCCACGCTCTATGTCACGCTGGAGCCGTGCTCGCATTTCGGCAAGTCGCCGCCTTGCGCCGATGCGGTGATCGCCGCCGGCATCAAGCGCGTGGTGGCGGCGATCGAGGACCCCAATCCGGAAGTTGCGGGCCAGGGCCATGCGCGCTTGCGCGCCGCCGGCATCGCCGTGGATGTCGGTCTCTGCGCGGCGGAGGCCGCGTTCGATCATGCCGGGCATTTCCGTCGCATCCGGGACCAGCGTCCGCATGTGATCCTGAAGCTCGCGGTCTCGCCCGACGGCAAGATCGGCGCGGCCGGCGGCAAGCCGCTTGCGATCACGGGGGAGGCCGTGCGCGATCGCGTGCATCTCTTGCGCGCGCAGAGCGATGCCATCCTGGTCGGGATCGGCACCGTGCTGGCGGACGATCCGCTTCTCACCTGCCGCCTGCCGGGCATGGCGGCGCGGTCGCCGGTACGCGTGGTGCTCGACCAGAGCCTGCGCATTCCCGCATCGAGCCAGCTCGTGCGCTCTGCGCGCGAGACGCCGCTCTGGGTGGTGGGTTCGGAGCTTGCTGAAGCCGCGGCTGCAACGCGGCTTGGGGCGGCCGGTGCGCAAGTGCTGCGCGTGTCGCCGGGTATTGTATCAGGCCTCGATCTGCCGGCCGTGCTGCATGCGTTGGCGGAGCAGGGCATCACGCGGCTGATGGTCGAGGGCGGCAGCCGTGTTGCCGCGTCCTTTGTCGCGGCCGATCTCGTCGACGAGATCTGGCTGTTCCGCGGCGCGGAAGCGGTCGGCGAAGGCGGCGTCGATGCGCTCGATGCATTGCCCCTGGCGAAAATCACGCAGTCGCCGGCCTACAAGGTTCATGCTAGCGAGACCTTCGGCAACGATACTCTCACCATCTACGAGCGCGCGTAATGTTCACCGGCATTGTCACCGATATCGGCGAGATCGTCAGCTTCACGCCAACGGCGCAGGGCCAGCTGCACCGGCTGCGCATCGCCTGTCGCTACGATCAGAGCACGATTGCGGACGGCGCCTCGATCGCCTGCAACGGCGTCTGCCTGACCGTGGTCGCCTCGGGCGTGGCGGACGACAGGGACTCTAAGCAAAGGACCTGGTTCGACGTCGATACCGCGGCCGAGACGCTGGCGCTGACGACGGCCAAGCACTGGAGGGTCGGCACCAGGCTCAATCTCGAGCGCGCGCTGAAGATCGGCGACGAGCTCGGCGGCCATATCGTCGCCGGCCACGCCGATGGCATTGCAACCATCGTCAGCCGCGAGGACTTGCCGGATATGGCGCGGTTCGTGCTCTCGACGACGCGGGAGCTGGCACGGTTCATCGCCACCAAGGGCTCGATCACGCTCGACGGCGTCTCGCTGACGATCAATACGGTTGCAGACGTGACCTTTTCGGTGCTGATCATTCCGCACACGTTGACGGTCACGACGATCGGCGGTTGGAAGGCGGGGGATGAGGTCAATATCGAAGTTGACCTGATGGCCCGCTACGCGGCGCGGCTGACGGAAATGACGTAACGGCGATTGAAGATCGTCATGCGCGGGCTTGACCCGCGCATCCATCCTCTTAAGAGGGGCTTGCCCGATGGATTGCCGGGTCAAGCCCGGCAATGACAGAATAGGTTAAACGATGGCAGACGCGCGGCGCGCACCCCTGAAGGACCAGACCGACATTTCCGGCGCGCGCGCGCTTGTAGTCGAGGCAAGGTTCTATGACGATCTCCAGGATGCGCTGCTGGACGGCGCGGTCGCCGAACTGAAGGCGGCCGGCCTGACCCATGACGTCATCACGGTTCCCGGAGCGCTGGAGATCCCCGCGGCAGTGGCCATCGCGGTCGATGCCGCGGCGGCGAACGGCAAGCCCTATGACGCGGTGATCGCACTTGGCTGCGTGATCCGCGGCGACACCATTCATTTCGAGATCGTCTCGCAGGAATCCTCGCGCGCGCTGATGGACCTCGCCGTGGCGCGAAAGCTGCCGCTCGGCAACGGCATCCTCACCGTCAACACCGAGGACCAGGCCTGGGCGCGGGCGCGCGCCAGCGAGCTCAACAAGGGCGGCGATGCCGCGCGCGCCGCGCTTGCGATGCTGCGCATCAAACGCCGCCTGGCGCAGGCCTGAGCCATGGCTGATATCAAGAAACCGGCGGCTGCGGAGAAGAAGGCGAACCGGCGCGGTGCGGCGCGGCTCGCGGCCGTGCAGGCGCTGTACCAGATGGACATCGCGGGTGCCGGCATCAACGACATCTTTGCCGAGTTCGAAAGTCATTGGCTCGGCAACGAGGTCGAGGGCGACACATATTTGCCGGCGGAAGCCGCCTTTTTCCGCGACGTCGTCTCCGGCGTCGTGCGCGACCAGAAGAAGCTCGACCCCCTGATCGACGAGGCGCTGTCGAAGGGCTGGCCGCTCAAGCGGATCGAAGCGATCCTGCGGGCGGTGCTGCGGGCAGGGGCCTATGAGCTCCAGCATCGCAAGGACGTGCCGGGCCGGGTGGTGGTCTCCGAATATGTCGACGTCGCCAATGCCTTCGTCGACCGCGAGGAGACCGGCATGGTGAACGCGGTGCTCGACCAGATCGGCCGGCAGTTTCGCGGCGACGAGTTCGGGCGGGGGTAGGATCGGTCGATGGCCCTTGCAGTAGCCGTCATCCTGAGGTGCCGTAGCGAAGCGAAGGCCTCGAAGGACGACGGCGTGGCACTGAAGGTGCAGCTCGGCCGTGCATCCTTCGAGGCTCGCAAGGGCTCGCACCTCAGGATGACGGGTCAGGCACCGTGACGCAGGATAAAAACGAAGTCTCCGGCGAAGACTCCCTCATCGCGCGCTATTTCAAGCCGCTGGCGACCGATCCCGGCGCGTTCGGGCTGGTCGATGACGCTGCGGTGCTGTCCTCGTCCGGCGAGGACATCGTCATCACCACTGACGCCGTGGTCGAGGGCGTGCACTATCTTGCCGGCGATCCGCCCGACACCATCGCGCGCAAGGTGCTGCGGGTGAACCTGTCCGATCTCGCTGCCAAGGGCGCGGTGCCCGCCGGCTTCGTGCTGACGCTCGCGCTGCGCAGCAAGGAGGACGCCTGGCTCCGTCCGTTTGCGGACGCGCTGGGCGAGGACGCCAAGACCTTCGCTTGTCCTCTGCTCGGTGGCGACACGGTGTCGACGCCGGGCCCGCAGATGATCTCGATCACCGCCTTCGGCCGTGTGCCTCGGGGGCGGATGATCGGCCGCACCGGCGCAAGGCCGGGCGATCGTATCCTGGTGACGGGGACGATCGGAGATGCCGCGCTCGGCCTCGACGTGCTCAAAGGCGGCGCTGCCGCCAGCGCGCTGACATCCGATCCGGCGGCACGGGATTTTCTGGTCTCGCGCTATCGGGTGCCGCAGCCGCGCAACGTGCTGGCGCCGGCCGTGCGCGATCATGCCACTGCGGCGATGGACGTCTCCGACGGCCTCGCCGGCGATCTGACCAAGCTCTGTGCCGCCTCCGGGGTCTCGGCTTCGATCGACGTGACGAGCGTGCCGCTCTCGGCCGCGGCGGCCGGCCTGCGCGCCCGCAACGTCGCTTCTGTCGAGACGCTGCTTGCGGGCGGCGACGACTACGAGGTGCTCTGCACCGTTCCTCCCGCGCGATGCGAGGCGCTGATTGCCGCTGGACGGGCCATGGGCATTGCGGTGACCGCGATCGGTACGATCGGGGAGGGGCAGAAGCCGCCGCGCTTCCTGGACGGGCAGGGCCAGGACCTGCATTTGACGCGGCTGTCCTACAGCCACTTCTAGGAATTGCTGCAAACCGGCATCCTGGTTCTCAGCACTTGGTCCTAAATACCTGCCGAGATCGGCCTTTTCGCGCTTTCCGTCGCCTACGCGATTTGGGCGACGTCTTCGGTCTTGGGCGCGGATGCGGGGTCGCTGCGCATGCAGGAGATCGCAGGGGCGGTGCGCGAAGGCGCACAGGCGTATCTGCGGCGCCAGTACACCACGATCGGTATCGTGGGCATCGTCATCTTCTTGCTGCTTGCCTATTTCCTCGGGCTCTATGTCGCGATCGGTTTCGCCATCGGCGCGATCCTGTCCGGCGCTGCGGGCTTCATCGGCATGAACGTTTCGGTTCGCGCCAATGTGCGCACCGCCCAGGCCGCGACGACGTCGCTGGCCGGCGGCCTCGAGCTCGCCTTCAAGGCGGGCGCCATCACCGGGCTTCTGGTCGCCGGTCTCGCGCTGCTGGGCGTGACGCTCTATTTCGGCTTCCTGGTCCACTCGCTGAAGCTCGCACCCGACAGCCGCACCGTCGTCGACGCCCTGGTGGCGCTCGGCTTCGGCGCCTCGCTGATCTCGATCTTCGCCCGTCTCGGCGGCGGCATCTTCACCAAGGGTGCGGACGTCGGCGGCGATCTCGTCGGCAAGGTCGAGGCCGGCATCCCCGAGGACGATCCGCGCAATCCCGCGACCATCGCCGACAATGTCGGCGACAACGTCGGCGACTGCGCCGGCATGGCCGCCGACCTGTTCGAGACCTATGCGGTGACCGCGGTCGCCACCATGGTCCTGGCGGCGATCTTCTTCGCCAAGACGCCGATCCTCGCCAACATGATGACGCTGCCGCTCGCGATCGGCGGCATCTGCATCATCACCTCGATCATCGGCACCTTCTTCGTCAAGCTCGGGCCGAGCCAGTCGATCATGGGCGCGCTCTACAAGGGCCTGATCGCGACCGGCATCCTGTCGCTGATCGGCATCGCCCTGGTGATCTACTACCTGATCGGCTTCGGCAAGCTCGACGGCGTCAACTACACCGGCATGGCGCTGTTCGAATGCGGCGTGGTCGGTCTCGTCGTCACCGCGCTGATCATCTGGATCACCGAATACTACACCGGCACCGACTACCGTCCGGTGAAGTCGATCGCCCAGGCCTCGGTCACCGGTCACGGCACCAACGTGATCCAGGGCCTTGCCGTCTCGATGGAAGCGACCGCGCTGCCCGCGATCGTGATCATTGCCGGCATCCTGGTCACCTACAGCCTCGCCGGGCTGTTCGGCATCGCGATCGCGACCGCCACCATGCTGGCGCTGGCCGGCATGATCGTCGCCCTCGACGCCTTCGGCCCCGTGACCGACAATGCCGGCGGCATTGCCGAAATGGCGGGACTGCCGAAGGAGGTGCGCAAGTCGACCGACGCGCTCGATGCGGTCGGCAACACCACCAAGGCGGTCACGAAAGGCTACGCGATCGGCTCGGCCGGTCTCGGCGCCCTCGTGCTGTTCGCGGCCTACAATGAAGATCTCAAGTTCTTCATCGCAGGCAAGAATGCTTACTTCCAGGGCGTCAATCCGGACTTCTCGCTGAACAACCCTTACGTTGTTGTGGGTCTGCTGTTCGGTGGTCTGTTGCCGTACCTGTTCGGCGCGCTGGGCATGACGGCGGTCGGCCGCGCGGCCGGCGCGATCGTCGAGGAGGTCCGCCGCCAGTTCCGCGAGAAGCCGGGCATCATGCAGGGCACCGACAAGCCGGACTACGGCAAGGCGGTCGACCTGCTGACCCGTGCCGCGATCAAGGAGATGATCATCCCTTCGCTGCTGCCGGTGCTGTCGCCGATCGTCGTCTACTTCCTGATGTATGCGATCGCGGGCGGTGGCGCGGCCGGCAAGTCGGCGGCATTCTCGGCCGTCGGCGCCATGCTGCTCGGCGTGATCGTGACGGGCCTGTTCGTCGCGATCTCGATGACCTCGGGCGGCGGCGCCTGGGACAATGCCAAGAAGTACATCGAGGACGGTCATTTCGGCGGCAAGGGCTCCGATGCCCACAAGTCGGCGGTGACCGGCGATACCGTCGGCGATCCCTACAAGGACACGGCGGGCCCCGCGGTGAACCCGATGATCAAGATCACCAACATCGTGGCGTTGCTGCTGCTGGCAATCCTGGCGCACTGAGCGGCGCAGCCGCGAAAGACAAAACCCCGCGGTGCAAACCGCGGGGTTTTTGTTTTGGTGCTATGCCGGTCTATGCCGGTCCTCGACAAGGCAGAATGAGATTGTTAGGTTCTCAACCTTTGAGATGAAGTTCTTTCGGGGACAACCTATGAATTTACCGGCAGTGGTACTTGTTGCTCTATTCTGCCTGTTGCTGACGGAAAGCGCGGCGCAGGCTGCAAACACCTCCGAGCTTATCGTCCTGGCCCGGATCAGCGAACGGCTGATCGTCGCAGCTTCGGGCGCTTTTTCGCTTTGGCTCGGCTACAGGCTCTTCGAAGCAATAACCGAGAAGCAAAGACAGGCTATTGAGAGTGTGGCCGCTTTGCCGACGAGCCCGGATGCCGTCGCAGCCGGCCGTGACGAGAGAAGGTCGGCGTTAGAAGCAAAATTGGGCGACGTGCTGAACATCAGAGTGTCCGATGTTGGACCGGGCGTTTTCTTTGCTCTCTTCGGATCGGTTCTGCTCGGCTATGTGATGTACTCATCCGTAGACCTAAAGTCTCCGGAGGTGATGTCTGCAAAGCCTTTCGAGGCTCCGAAGCAAGATGCAAAGGCCGTCGGTCCAAACATTCGATTTGAGAACCCAGATCTTCGGATCAGGATCGGTGACAGGGATAAGCTGCTTGAGTCCGTGAAGGCCGTTCGGACGCTCGAAACGTACCAGGTGACGGCCGATACGACGGAGGCCGGGAAGCAAAAAATCGCTGAAGCCCTTCGCTCGCTTTCTTCCGCGAAGGCAGCCCTGGTTGATCTCGGGTTCGGAGAGGGTAGTTTTGCGAAGTATCAATTGCTGAAGGTGAAGTCGCCGGATGAATTGGCCAAACAAACAAAGGAGGAACTGGACCGGTTCTACAGCATCGATGGGCTGATGAATGGAGGATTGTGATGCTCGGGCGGTTCTCACTCGGATTACTTTTTTGCTTTCTGATCTGTGCGCAGGCACCCGCCCAAGACGCCGCCTATCAGGACCACCTCGCGTCCAATACCCGTAAGTTGGTCACCAACCTTCGGCCGCTCCTGCGGCCGACGCTCCAAGCGTTCGAAGCCTCCATTCTCGACGACATTGATTTTCGCATCGTACCGGATCTCATCTATCAAGGGCTTGCCAGGCGCATCGGTGGCAAACGCGTTGTTATTATTTACTCCGGAATTCCTTTCATGATGGAGGTGCTCTCAAACTCGATGTTTGTCGGATTGCAAGGCAAGAGAGAGTGCTATGAGCGGCACCTTAAGAGTAGCTTGGAAACGTTTGTTTACAATTCAGACCCCAATCATCAGGCGAACAAGCGCCCAGTGTTTCATCCTGCGGCCTATGCCAATTTCGAGCTATCGTGTGCGGGAGCAGAGCAGATATTTGCAAACATGGATGCAAGACAGCGGCAGGTGGTTGCCGATTTCATCCAGACTTCTATTGCTGCCGTCATCCTGCACGAGATTGCCCACCATGTGCTTGGACACGTTGACAATCCTCCCGGCCCGGGAATGAGTCCTGCTGCGCTGGAGCGCTCTCGACAAGACGAAGATGCCGCCGATCGCTGGGCCATCCGCAAGCTTCTTGAAATGAAGATGTCGTTGCTTCCGACGATTCCGTACCTTCTTATGACGGCGGCGCTGACGGACTATACCTTGGAAGCGGAACGAGCATCTACTCATCCGTTAGGCGCGCGGCGAGCGCTGGGGCTGCTCGACAACATTGCAGTAGAGGTCAACAAGATCGACCCCGATTCGCCGGTTGTCGGACAGGTCAAAGATTTTCGAAAGGTCTTGAACAATATCACCAGTCCTCAGAACTGAGGCGCCCCTCAAGGCTGGGCCTTGCTGAGGAGGCCGTAGCGGGGCAGCGTTACACGCTGCGCCGCGTCGAGGACACGAAACCTACTGCACGTCCATCTGCAGGCCTTCCTTCTGGATGATGCCGGCGAATTTCTTCGTCTCGGCGTCCACGAAGGCGGCGAACTGCTCCGGCGTGCCGTAGTCGGCGCGGGCGCCCATCGCGGCGATCTGCTTCTTGACGTCCTCGCGCTCCAGCATCGCCTTGACCTGGAGATTGAGCGCATTGAGCACTTCGGGCGAGGCGCCCTTCGGCAGGAAGACGGCGAACCAGGAGGAGACGTCGAAGTTCGCCAGCTCCGGCGCGCTCTCGCGCATGGTCGGCAGGTCTTTCGCGAGGTCGCTGCGCTCGGGCGTGGTGACGCACAGACCGTTGAGCGTGCCGTTCTGCACCTGCGGCAGGCTCGGATAGAGGTTGTCGAACAGGATCTGGATGTCGCCGGCAAGGGCCGCCTGCAGCGCCGGGCCCGCGCCGCGGAACGGAATGTGCGTCATCTTCAGGCCGGTGAGCTGGAGGAACCAGGCGCCGGTGAGGTGAGGGCTCTGGCCGACGCCGGAGGAGGCGTAGCTGAGCTTGTCCGGATTGGCTTTCAGATACGCGATCAGCTCGGGAATCGTCTTGATGCCGGTCTTCGGATGCGCCGAGACGATGTTCGGGATCCTGATCATGTTCGAGACCGGCTGAAGCTGGTCCGGCTTGTAGCTGAGGTTCTTGAAGATGCTGTAGGCGATCGCGTTCGGGCCGGGGTTGCCGATCAGGATGGTGTGACCATCCGGCTTGGCGCGCACAGCCTCGGCGGTGCCGATCGTGCCGCCGCCGCCGGAGCGGTTCTCCACCACGGCCGACTGGCCCCAGGCGGTTTGCAGATGCGCGGCCAGGAGCCGGCCCATCACGTCGGTCGAGCCGCCGGCCGCGGCGGGCACGATGAGACGAACGTTTTCGGTGGGCTTCCAGCCGGCAAGGCTCGATCGCGGCAGGATCGCTGCGGCGGAAAGGCCGGCAGCACCGGCGAGCACACGACGGCGGGACAACAAAGTGTTCTGAAATGTGTTCTGAATTTTCTTGGGCACGAATCCACTCCTTGCTTCTTGCTTTGCGGGAAGCGTAGGGAACAGCACGTGCGACCGCAAGTCGCGCGCGATGACAAGTGCCGCGCAGCGGGCGGCACGACGACGCAGGCGCAAACTCATTTACCTTGCGATGGAATTAAGCGGCTCTGGAGGCTCGCTCGATGCGCGTACTCGACGCGCAGCGACAGGCCGCTTCGATCGAATCCTTCGACGGCCTCAGTTGAAGCTGAGCAGCTTGAACAGCGGTGTAAGGTAGCTCATCTCCTGACCCGACGTCGGCGTGGTGCGGCTGATGAAGTCGAAGATCTTGCCATCCTGAAGGCCGTAATTCGCCAGCCGGCGCACGCGCCGGCTCTTGTCGAAATAGACCGCAATGACGCGCTGATCGACCACCCTCTGGTTCATGAAGGCGACCGGGCGCTCCGAGCGCTGCGAGATGTAGTAGAACACTTCACCGTCGAGGGTCGCGACCGTCGACGGCGTGCCCATCACGATCAGCACCTGATCCTGGCTCGCCCCGATCGGAATCTGCTCGAGCGCGCCGGGCGGCAGGATGTAGCCCTTCTGGAACTGCTCGCCGGTGCAGGCCGCAAGTGCCACGCCGACCACGGCGGTGGCCGCGAGCATGCGTAGGCCGCGCCAGCAGGCGTGAAGGCCGCGCCGCATGTCCGCGCGCGGGCTGATCTCGTTCGTTGTCGTCATAGCGGAACTGATTCCGTCCCCTTGCGTCGCGCGAGGCGCTGAAGTACCGGGCTGGGCGTCTGAATGCAACTCGCGCGCGCCCGCTTGCGGAAACCACAATGCTTTGGCCGTTCAATCACTTCAGGAAACCCCGGCGAACCCCGCCAGGCACCATTGAGGTCATCTATGGCATGATCGTGACGCAGGCGCGAGAACCCATATTTTACCGGGACTTGGGCGTGCCCGATACGGTTAACGGGCGCTTCGACCTGTTGCTGCTGCATCTGTGGCTGCTGCTGCGCCGCCTGCGCGCGGTTCAGGGCGCCACGGAGCTGTCCCAGGCGCTGTTCGACCGCTTCTGCGAGGACATGGACGACAATCTGCGCGAGATGGGGGTGGGCGACCAGACCGTGCCGAAGCGAATGCGGGCCTTCGGCGAGGCCTTCTACGGCCGCGTCCAGGCCTATGACCAGGCGATGGAAGCCGGCGGCGAGGCGCTGGCAGCGGCGATCTGCAAGAATATCTTGAATGGTACCGGCATGGACCAGGCGCGGCGGCTCGCGGCCTATGCGAGGGCCAGCGAGGCCGATCTTGGCCGGACCGACGAGGCCGCGCTGCTGCGCGCGTCCTTCAAGTTTCCCCCGGCGCTGCCAGAGGATGTCACGCCATGAGCCGACCAGATACCGAGCGCGATCCCTGGCGGGCGCCTGTCATCGTTGCGCAGATCCCGGATGCCGGGCTGCATCGCGATCTCGAGGCTTCGGTGGCCGAGAGGCAGGCGATGGCCGAGCTCGCGGGCCTGCGCGAGATCCTGTCCGCCCATGCCAGCTTCGATGTCGTGCCGAAAAGCGGCGGCCGGGTCCAGGTCATGGGCCTCGTCCGTGGCCGGATCGGCCAGACCTGTGTCGTCACGCTGGATCCGATCGAGAGCGAAATCGAGGAGGAGGTGGACCTGATGTTCGCCCCCGAAGCCGAGGCGCGCCGGCTGGCCGATCTGATCGAGGAGGCGCAGGACGACGAGGCGCTGCCCGAGGTTGCCGACCCGCCCGAGCCGATCACGGGCGGCATCATCGATCTCGGTCGCCTCGCCACCGACGTCCTGTTCCTGGCGATCGATCCCTATGCGCGCAAGCAGGGGGCCGTGTTCGAGGCGGAGGTCACCGCTCCCGACCCTGAAGACCATCCCTTCGCGGTGCTGAAGGCATTGCAGGACAAGAAGAAGGGCCGGTAGGGGCATTTTTCGCTCGCGACCGCCTTCCCAGGGCGCGAGCCATTTGCCTCGGTGGTTTGAGACAGCTGTTTATCTGTCTGATTTCAATGTATTCCTCGCGAAATCCGCGGCCGGTGGCCGGATCGCCCCGAATGCAAAAGGCTGGGGGCAAGAGGTTGTTTCGGGGGTACAAAACGCTATTGTCGCGCCCCGGTCCGGGTGCGGCGTGGCGCTTGGCCGGTCGTCATCCCGGTGGCGAACCCATTTTGCGGCCCCGCTGATTCCCAAGACCGCACCAGACCAGGTTTCCAGGACTTTCATGCCAAGCAAGGTTCGCATCGCGCTGGACGCCATGGGGGGCGATGTCGGCCCCGCGGTGGTCATTCCGGGTGCCGCGATCTCGCTTGGCCGGCATCGCGACACCGAGTTCCTGCTGGTCGGCGACCGGGCCAGGATCGAGCCCGAGCTCGACAAGCACCCGAATCTGAAAGCCGCCGCCAAAATCGTCCATACCGACGTCGCCGTCAGCATGGAGGACAAGCCGAGCCAGGCGCTGCGGCGCGGCCGCAAGACCTCCTCGATGTGGCTTGCCATCGATGCGGTCAAGAAGGGCGAGGCGGATGTCGCGATCTCCGCCGGCAATACCGGCGCGCTGATGGCGATGGCGCGCTTCCACCTGCGCACCCTGCCGGGGATCGACCGCCCGGCGATCTCCGCGATCTGGCCGACCCTGCGCGGGGAGTCCGTCGTGCTCGACCTCGGCGCCACCCTCGGCGGCGATGCCCACCATTTGGTCTCGATGGCAGTGATGGGCGCCGCCAAGGCGAGCGTGCTGTTCAACAAGACCCGGCCCACGGTCGGGCTGCTCAATATCGGCGCCGAGGAGATCAAGGGCCACGAGGAGATCCGCGAGGCCAGCGAGATCCTGCGGGCCCGGAACCTGCCGGAGCTGGATTATATCGGCTTCGTCGAGGGCGACGGCATCGGCAAGGGGCTCGCCGATGTGATCGTCACCGAAGGCTTCAGCGGCAACATCGCGCTGAAGGCGGCCGAGGGAACCGCACGGCAGATGGCGGAATTGCTCCGTCACGAGATGCAGCGGAGCTGGATGTCCAAGCTCGGCTACCTCTTCGCCCGCAGCGCCTTCCAGGCCCTGCGCGACAAGATGGACCCCAACAAGTCCAATGGCGGCGTGCTGCTGGGACTGAACGGGGTGGTGGTCAAGAGCCACGGCGGAACCAACGCCGAAGGCTTTGCCTATGCGATCGATGTTGGCTATGAGATGGCTCACTACGATCTCCTGAACAAGATCAATCAGATGCTCAACCGCGAGGGTGGTGCACTCAAATCCGTGCAGCCCGCGCCGGAGGATGTTTCGTGACTCAAATTCGTTCGGTCGTGCTCGGCTGCGGCTCGTATCTGCCGGAGCAGGTGGTGACCAACGCCCAATTGGCGGCGCGCATCGATACCTCCGACGAGTGGATCGTGCAGCGCACCGGCATTCGCGAGCGGCACATCGCGGCCGAGGGCGAGTTCACCTCGCATCTGGCGCTCAGGGCGGCGCAGGCCGCGCTCAACGACGCCGGCGTGGACGCGCAGTCGATCGAGCTGATCGTGCTGGCGACCTCGACGCCCGACAACACCTTCCCCGCGACCGCCGTCGCCGTGCAGCACGGGCTCGGCATCAATCATGGCGCGGCCTTCGATCTCCAGGCGGTGTGCTCGGGCTTCGTGTTCGCGCTTGCCACCGCCGACAATTTCCTGCGCACCGGCGCCTACAAGCGCGCGCTGGTGATCGGCGCGGAGACCTTCTCGCGCATCCTCGACTGGAACGATCGCGGCACCTGCGTGCTGTTCGGCGACGGCGCCGGCGCCGTGGTGCTGGAGGCGCAGGAGCAGCCCGGCCATGCCGCGACCGACCGCGGCATCGTGACCACTCACTTACGCTCCGACGGCCGCCACAAGGCCAAGCTGTTCGTCGACGGCGGGCCGTCCTCGACCCAGACCGTCGGCCATTTGCGCATGGAGGGCCGCGAGGTCTTCAAGCACGCGGTCGGCATGATAACCGACGTGATCGTCGACGCCTTCAAGGCGACCGGGCTCGATGCCGAAGGCATCGACTGGTTCGTTCCCCATCAGGCCAACAAGCGAATCATCGACGCCTCCGCGCACAAGCTGCACATCGCGCCGGAGAAGGTGGTGCTGACGGTGGACCGTCACGGCAACACCTCGGCGGCCTCGATCCCGCTGGCGCTCTCGGTGGCGCGCAAGGACGGTCGCATCAAGAAGGGCGACATGATCCTTCTGGAGGCCATGGGCGGCGGCTTCACCTGGGGTTCCGCGCTGGTGCGCTGGTAAGCCACATCGATAAAATTTTGCCGGAATCGCTGCCGATTATCGCTACCTCGCATTGATGTGCGGTGTTGACCGCACTATCGTAAGCTCATAATTTCAGACGAGAATTGTTCGCCGTGAGGTGGGGCAGGGCGATGAGCGAGACCAGCAAAACCGTAACGCGTGTCGACCTGTGCGAGGCCGTCTACCAGAAGGTGGGCCTGTCGCGCACGGAATCGTCCGCCTTCGTGGAACTCGTGCTGAAGGAGATCACCGACTGCCTGGAGAAGGGCGAGACGGTGAAATTGTCCTCGTTCGGGTCCTTCATGGTGCGCAAGAAGGGCCAGCGCATCGGCCGCAACCCCAAGACCGGCACCGAGGTGCCGATCTCGCCGCGCCGCGTCATGGTGTTCAAGCCGTCGGCGATCCTGAAGCAGCGGATCAACGCCCAGCACCGCACCAACGGCGACGCCACCAAGGCTCAAGAAGAGGCGTAACCGCCTTTCGGAAAGGACTGGCCTTTGGACAAGGCGCCGGATGCGTTCCGAACCATCAGCGAAGTAGCGCAGGAACTCGACATTCCGCAGCACGTGCTGCGGTTCTGGGAGACCCGCTTCTCCCAGATCAAGCCGATGAAGCGCAGCGGCGGCCGCCGCTATTACCGCCCCGACGACGTCGACCTGCTCAAGGGCATCCGCCGGCTGCTCTATGGCGAGGGCTACACCATCCGCGGGGTGCAGCGGATCCTGAAGGAGCACGGCGTCAAATCGGTGCAGGGCCTCGCCGACAGCGCGGCCGCGGTCTCGTTCGGCGCCATCGAGGACGCCATCGGCGCGAGCCTGATGGAGCCCGAGGACGAGGTCCCCATCAAGGGCGTCACCGACACCGACGATGACGACTACCAGGGCGATGAGGAGGAAGGCATCGACTTCCGCTTCACCGAGATCGACGACGAGGAGATCCTCACCACCTTCCGCAAGGGCGGCGCCGCACCCGCCGGCCCCAGCGCGCTCGACCGGGAGCGCCTGGGGCGGGCACTTGCCGACCTCGTCGCCTGCAGGGAAATGCTGGACCAGGCCCTGAAGGACGGCTAGGGGCGGGCCCGCGGGCTTTCCGGGCAGTTCCGGGGGCTTTGGGCGCGGACACACCAAAATGGTGTGACCTCGCCTTGCGCAAAGCGGCGATCCTAGCTAATGGAACGGCATTCGGAGCGTGGCGCAGCCCGGTTAGCGCACTAGTCTGGGAGACTAGGGGTCGGAGGTTCAAATCCTCTCGCTCCGACCAAATTTCCTCAATAAAATCAAAGTTGTTCTAGGGCGGTTGGTTTGCAGCCTACCGCCCGTTTGCAGATAGTTTGCAAATTCCGTTCACTCCCTGTTTCTCTTGGGCGACCCCTCAGTTAGTGAACGGGCAACTTGGAAGCATCTTCCACAATTGCAGTGAGACGAGTCAGCACTTCATGAGCGGCTGAGCTCGGAGAAATAGGCTGCCCGTCCGACGAAGTCGGCGGATCATATTTATCGCCGCGATCCCACACCGGCACGAGTCGAACACTCGCCGCTTTCAGTTCGACAAATTTGCTTTTCTGTGGGTCTTGGCCGCCCAGTGCCGTGACTTGAAGGGTCCCGCCCGGACCGAGGGTCCCATCAAAGCGCCAAGCCCCTGGTCCCACCCCTAATGCCACAGAGGCGGGCTCCCTATCAGTGATAGGCTCTAGGCCGTGCAAATCTGCGTTCCGGGCGTGATGGGTGTATCGCAAGATCGGCTTGGTTCGGCGAGCATGACGCATTTCGCTCCACCACCGATAACTTTCGGGCTCACCCTTGGCCCCTTGTTCTAGCTTTGAATAAACGCGTTGTGCGGCTGTGAGAAGATCCGACCATGCTAGTTCGATTTCGGTCAACTTCGTCGCCGTATCCATGGCATGAACGGCCGACTTTGCTTGTCCCAGTGCAACCTCAGCCTGCTGAAGCGCGATCGCTTTCATCCCACCTCTGATCTCAATGACCCATTCAAGACTGCCCAGCTCTGTCGCGGTAGTCCTCAAGTTTTTGGATAGCATTCGCCGCCAGCACGCCGCGCCTGGCAAGATAGGTATCAATGATCTTTTGTGCCTTATCCACAGTCCAGGTCATCGCCTCGGCGAGCTCCGGCGCCGTCGCCCCAGCCTCAGCTAGCAACGTCGCCGCGGTGCCTCGGTTGTCGTGGAAGTTTAGGTCACCGGCGCCAACGGCGTCCGAGTCCTCGCGCCAATGATCATTGAAGTATCGCTTGGTGTAGGCCTTGCCGGTGGGTGTCAACATCACTAGGGCGCCAACGCGGGGCAGGGTATCGAGATGCGCCTTCAGCTCCCGGGTAGCCGGAATCCAAAGCATCTTGCCGGTCTTGCTAGATCGGATTTGCACGCGTTGCCCATCGTATCGCGTCCAGGCGAACTTGCGAACGTCGCTGGCGCGCATAGCGGTGTTTCGGACCAGGATCATGGCGGTCACCATCGCAGGCCGCGCGGTCTTGATGAACTGCTGCTGTAGCTCCTCCGACCACGTCTTATCGGCCCGGTCGCTCTTGTAGAGCCGGTGGAAGGTCGGAATTGGGTGATGCTTGATCCGGCGCTGCTCTTTCGCGAACGACAGCACGCGGCATAGAGCCGACATGAGATTGTCTGCCGATCGGCGCGAGGTCTTGCCTAGCTCCTGGTGCCATGCGAGGGCGTCCGCTGCGAATGCGTCGGCGTCGTCCGCATTGTTGAACGTGTCCTCTGGGACCGTGCCCCACTTCTGCTCAATGCGCTTGAGCTTCCAGGGATACTGCTTGCGAAATTACGGTGACAGTGCACTCAACTGACCTAACGCGCGGCGCTGTATCGTGTCGCAGGGCTTTGCGTCGACCCAAATGAGTGCACACGGTAATCGTAGTGGCACGATCTTGGGTTCGTCGCAGGTGCGGGAACGATCGCAGTCGGCGGTGCTGCGTCGAACTAGCCTCACGTTGAAATAGGCCAGGACTGTTACTAAGCGACCGAAACACTGCGTCAGTCGCCCCGCTGAGAAGAACTCTTTGGGACAGAAACAAATCGCCCAAAAATTCCATCGTGAAATCATCAGGATAGGGCCATCAGTCAGGTTCATAAGGTCATCCGCACTTTTTTGCGTAAAGTGCAAGTGTGAGCGGTCACTCAGTAAGCCATTGTTTTACCACTCGAAACTGATTCTGTTTTGAAGCCCATTGCGAAAATTTGACAAGGCCGTCAAATCAAACGGTGACGGTCCGGCGAAGGTCCAAGAAATTGATTGGAGGACCATGCCGTGCGTCGAATGCCTAAATTGAAAGTGAAAGTACCAGGAGCTTCTGTTAGCGCCGACGGCACAATCGGAATTATTGGGGCCATCACCCGTCTTAGTGGTCTTATGCCTTGTCTGTCACTTTGCAGCCGTTCGTATGGCTCCGTTTCTTTTCAATTGAGTGTGGGGGATCAATAGATGCTCACTGTCTCTGCACTGATCGATGAATACATGACGGATCAAACTTCCAAATATCATGCACTCAGCTATCGCGTTCGCCTGAATAACGCTCGGTATCTCTCAAGGATTAGAGCAGATCGTGGCAATCAGGTTGTGAGTGGAATAACCCGTCGCATGTTGGGCTACTGGTATAAACGTTGGTCCGAGAAGGGCGAGACTTCTGGACGGATTTTTATTTCTCAACTTCGCGCCATAGCGTTTCACGGTGTTTTGCAGCGAGACGATTCTGATTGTTACCGCCTCGTACGAATACTGGATACCTTTGAACTTCCTTCCAGACCCGCGCGCGACGTTCGTCTTACGTTTGCTCACGCTGAAGCAATAATCGAAAGAGCTCATTTTTGCGGATGGTGTTCGATGGCGATTGGTCAAGCCTTCCAGTACGAACTGCTCATGAAGCAAAAGGATGTCATTGGGGAGTGGGTCCCTGCCGAAGCATTCAAAGGAGCTAGCGATGTTTGTCACGATGGCAAGTGTTGGACCTCAGGAATTCGATGGGAAGAAATCGACGACCAATTTATCCTCAGGCACCCGACGAAGAGCCGCGAGCGTCATATCAATGTTGACCTGAAACGTGCTCCGCTAGTCATGCAAGAACTGCGAACCTGGGCCCACCCAACGAAGGTCGGTCCCTTGCTGCGCAAAGAATATCCTAGCAATGGTCCAGTTCTTATCTGCGACGTAACTGGCCTGCCATGGATTGCCTCCGAATATAGGAGAAAGTGGCGAATACTGGCCGACGGGGCCGGGGTTCCCAAAACCGTAAAGAACATGGACAGTCGCGCGGGCGCAAAGGTCATTTCAATAGCAGGCCGCGACATCCGCGTGTTCGAGCGGCACCGACCCGGTTCGCTCGATTTAGTTGGAGTCCGTTAAATCACAGCTTGAAAAGGCGCGCGCTTGCTCCACGACGGCATTCTATTTGGGGGTGGCGCATTTGTGCATGCTGGGCTCTGCCTTCTTGTTTTATGCATGACGCGACGAATCGAGTTCGTCATGAGTAGATCTCTACTTTCTTTGAAGGGCTCAGCCCGCTGCCAGGCTGAGTCACCCTGAATAGGTGCGCCATCACCGCAATTTCCATCTACCTCAAATACCCCACCACCATCCTTGTCGTCTCGTCCACCAGCACCTTCACCATCTTCTCCGACAGCATCTCGGCGCCGTTCAGCACCGTGTTGTGCGCGATGGCTTCGATCGTGCTCACGCACATGAACGCTGCGAGCGCGGGGTCGATCTTGCGCATGTCCTTGCGGTGGCGTTCGAGATAGGCGCGCACGAGGGCGTGGATTTCGTGGCTGTAGGCCTCGACCTCGGCAAGGTGGCCGGAGCGGGGGATCTGCTCGGCGAGGATGCGGTGCAGGTCGGGGTCGATGTGATGGGCCTCGATCGCGACCGTGACGAGGCGGCGCACGGCTTTCTCGATCGGCAGGTCGGCAACCTCCGCGAAGGCAGCGCGGACGAGCCTCATGATCGCCTCGTTGTGACGGTCGATCACGGCGGCGACGAGCGCCTCCTTGCTGGGAAAATATTGATAGAGCGAGCCGACGCTGACGCCGGCGACGTCCGCGATGCGGTTGGTGCTGGCCTTCTCAAAGCCTTCCCTGACCAGAATGCGAGCAGTTGCCTCGACCAGCGCCTCGACCGTGGCGCGGGATCGCTGCTGCGAGGCTTTTTTCCGGGGTGTTGTCGGCGGTTTGCGGGCCACGGTCTTGTGATCTGAATGCGAGTGGAAAAAGCGAGTGAATGCTCGCATTATATCGACAAGTGGCGGCGGGTCGGCAAGCCTCTTCGTCGCCAGGTCGAAACAGGTGGAGGGGATGTGGCGATAAGCGTTGCAAGACTTGTATCGGCGTTTCAGTTCTGCCCGGGTGCTTGCGTATTCGGTGCGCGGGCCTCGCGCGATCCCGCCCCGAGCCTGCAAAGCCGCGCCTTCAACCTGCTGCTGCGGCAGCTCCCTTACAAGGCCCAGCTCGCATCCGCCGAAGCGGTGCAGGCGCGTGTGCAGAAGCTGGCACTGGCGCCGGCCTCTCATGAGCCGATTGGACTGGGCCGCGATGTCGAGGTGACCCTGACCAAGATGGGGGGATGGCCGGTCTACTACACCGCGCCGTCCTCGGGCCACGAGGGCTGCAACTACGTCATGTTCCTGCATGGCGGCGGCTACATCAACGAGATCGTGCCGGCGCATTGGCGCTTCGTCGGCGAGATGACGCGCAAGGCGCGCGTCTCGTGCGTCGTGCCGATCTACCCGCTGGCGCCGCGCGCGACCGCCAAGGACGTCGTGCCGGCGACGGCCGAGCTGCTGCGCATGCTGCTGGAAGACGCAGGCGAGGCAAAGGTGACGGTGGTCGGCAATTCGGCTGGCGCTGGCCTTGCGCTCGCCGCCTGCCAATGGCTGCGCGATCGCGGTCATCGGCAGCCGAGCCGGATGCTGCTGATCTCGCCCGCGGCAGATGCATCGGTCAGCCGTCCGGAGCAGCTTGCGATCGCGGCGCGCGATCCGATCCAGGACATTCCGGGCATCGTCGAGGCGGCACGGCTCTATGCCGGCGAGCTCGATGTCGGCCATCCCTTCGTCAGCCCGCTCAACGGCGGCTTCCGCGCGCTGGCGCCGATGACGATCTTTTCAGGCACGCGCGATCTGCTCTATCCCGACAGCGTCGATCTTGCCGCAAGGGCGAGGGTGGTCGGCGTGCCGGTCGAGCTGCATCTGCTGCGCGAGCAACCGCACAACTTCGCGCTGATGCCGACGCCGGAAGGGCGGCGGGCGCGTGCGATCATCTTGCGTGAGGTGGCTTAGAAGGAAGGCGTGATCATTGTCACAGAGCGCAGTGCCGCGATCGGTCTGGCGCTGGCGGTGTCAGCACGGAGGGATAAGTGGCCCCCGGGGCGTTTCCTCTTGGATCGGTCGTCCTGGTATCCGTGGTCCTGATACCAGTAGTTTTGCGGGGCCTTAGGCGCGGCCCTTGATCTCATAGTGACCCGGCACGCATTTGTAGCGCTCGAGGCGCCAGTTCGCGTGATAGATCGGATGCTCGCCCATCCATTTCGCTAAGGGCGCCTGCGCACCGATCGCACACTGCATCATCGAAATCTCGGGCGTCATGTTGCTGTCGGTCACGATCTCCTCGACGCAACTGCCCAAGCTGGCTGCGCCAAGCCGGCAAAGTACGGCAACGACGGTCACGAACATTCCTATCACCTCGTCGGTTGTTTCTGACCACGAAGAGGATGCAAGCGGAGTGCCAGAGCCTGTGACATGCAAACAACACGCGGGCCTAGTCGACTCAACCCAGCGTCCACCCCCCTTTTGGCGATTCGGATTGTAAAAAAATTGCCATTAACCCGAAGCCGGACAAACACGGGGAACCCGCCGAAAAACACCTGGGGATGATCGATCGCCAGGGCCGCGCGGCCTATGAGCCACGTCATAACGCCTGCAGAGCATCACGCGCAGCAGCGCGCGGGCCACAGGCGCCCGGTAGCCGTGGCGCGTTCAACGTGGCGTAGCTCGAGTGGCGCGAATAGTCCGTCCGCCGAAATAGGGAAGGCGAAGATGCCGGCACACCGGCTTTTACCCGCGGATGTCGCGCTGCTACAGTTTTGTGCGCGCTGCGGTCAGCGGCGCCGCGACCAAGAAAGACACCGACAAGGGGAGGGACCGAAGTCCCATGAAGGATTTTGCTGGAAAGATCGCAGTCATCACCGGCGGCGGCACGGGAATGGGGCGTGAGCTCGCGCGGCAGCTCGTCGCCGAAGGCTGCAATGTCGCGATGTGCGACGTCTCGGAAGCGGCCATGGCCGAGACCAAGCGGCTGTGCGAGGCCGAGAAGCTGCCGCAGGGCCTGCGCGTCACGACGCACATCGCCGACGTGGCGATCGAGGATCACCTGAAGCGGTTTCGCGACGAGCTCGCCGAGCAGCAGAACACGGACAGGATCCACCTGCTGTTCAACAATGCCGGCATCGGCGGCGGCGGCAGCCTGTTCACCAACACCCGCGAGCAATGGGAGCGCACCTTCAACATCTGCTGGGGCGGCGTCTATCTCGGCGTCCGCACCTTCCTGCCGATGCTGGTCGCCGCGGACGAGGCCCACATCGTCAACACCGCGAGCGTCAACGGCTTTTGGGCCTCGATCGGCATGAACCAGGCGCACACCGCCTACAGCGCGGCCAAGTTCGCGGTGAAGGGATTTACCGAAGCGCTGATCAACGACCTTCGCCTGCACGCCCCGCACGTCAAATGCTCGGTGGTGATGCCGGGCCACATCGGCACGTCCATCGTTTCCAATTCGCGCAAGGTGCAGAGCGGCGACGGCTCGGAGCGGCTCAATGCCGACGAGGTGGCGCTGACCCGCAAGCGCATGGCCGCGGCCGGGGCGCCGGATGCCGACACGATGTCGGACGAGGACATCCAGGCCGCGTTCGCCGAGCGCGCCCGCAGCTTCCTGGAGGACGCGCCGACCACCGCCGCGCAGGCGGCGAAGATCATTCTCGACGGCGTCAAGGCCGAGCGGTGGCGCATCCTCGTCGGCGAGGATGCGAGGCGCCTCGACGAGCGCGTGCGCGCCACGCCGGAGCAGGCTTACGACCGTGCCTTCTACGAAAGTTTCACGCAGGAGGTCGGCTGGCGGCTCGGTTGAGGCCGTCTCCATGCACGAGGCGGACGCGCAGCCCGCCGCCACGGGTCAGACTGGTTCGTGCGCCCAGCGAGGCGCGGCAATATGGGTATGATGATCGTCATGGCAAGAGATGCCCGAGTAATTCTACGTGCCAGCTGCTGCCAATGTTCGGCGCGCACCATGAGCTCTTGGAAGCTCACGCATCCGTCGTGACCTGTTCAAGCGATGTTGATCTCAAATGCCTGTAATGGCGCGCACGGCGGCTTGGTGGGGGACCTGAAATGGTTTAGTCAAGCGAGGTAACGCGACGACCAGAGCGTAGCTCCCGATGATGCCCGCATGCCTCTCCGACGACTGGACCTTTTGCCCGGAACGAGAGGACATTTCAGCTGAGTTCACGCGGCTGCTCACGGCGGCCCAGGAGGGCGGCGCCACGATCGCGGAATGCCTGATGATCGCGCGGCAGCTCAAGCGCGGCGACGACCGCTCCTGGCATCGCGAGTGGAAGAAGCTGGCGCAGACCAATCGGCAGCGCGCGGAGGCCGCGTTCGCGGAGGGGCACCTCGCCAGCGCGCAGCGCAATTGGCTGCGCGCGATGAACTATTATGGTGCCGCAGCGATGCCGCTCGACCCCGCCGACGAGCGCCGCTGGGTCGCGGTGCTGGCGATGCAGGAATGTGCGCGCCGCTACCTCGCCGCGCGCAGCCCGGCAGGCGAGGTGGTGACGATACCCTGGCTCGACGGGCATTCGCTGCAGGGTTACTTTCTGCTTGCGCCATCCGGGAAGGAGCCCGCTCCGACCGTGATCTGCATCGGCGAGCCTGGCCACCGCAAGGAAGAATTTCTGTTCAAGCTCGTGCCGCACGCGCGCGAGCGCGGCTTCTCGATGCTGGCGCTCGACCTGTTCGGCGATCAGCGCGACGACTTTCTCGAGGCGCTATTGCGGCGCCAGGATCTCGAGAGCGCGATCCCCGGCGTCATGGATTATCTGGAGACGCGGCAGGACGTCGACTTCGCGCGCGTCGGGATCATCGCCGATGGCTGGGGCTCGTCCTTCGTGGCGCGCGCGGTCTTGCAGGAGCCGCGGCTTGCCGCCGCCGTCTGCGACGGCGGCCTGTGGGACCTGCACGAGCGAGCCTTCTTCGCCAGCCGATTCGCGATGAGTGACGTCAGCATCGTCCCGGTGCCACATGCGCCGCTGATGGCCTCCAGCGCCGATTGCCCCGTGCTGATCACGCTCGGCGAGGACGGCTGGCTCAAGGCCGATCGGGCGCGTCAGCTCGTCCGGAACTCCCGGCTCGGCAGCTCGGATGTCATGCTGAAAGTGTTCACCGCGGCGGAGACCGGCGCAGCGCAGGCCCATGCCGACAATCCCAGCCTTGCCAACGAGTACATCTTCGACTGGCTCGAATCGCGCCTCCGCGCCGCCAGGCGGATCTAGCAGCCTTCTCCCGGGTCAGAAGTCGAGACTGAGGCGGACGCAGGCCTTTTCGAGACGGGTCTTCAGTGTCGCGAGCTTGGTGGTGAATTCCGTCAGCTCGGCCTCGTCGAACTCCTGAAAGACGAATTCCTTGATGGTCTTGTACTGCTCGTTGAGGCTTGCCAGGTGCTTCTGCGTCTTCTCGGTCAGGGATAGCCGGACCACGCGCGCGTCGGTCGGCGAGGGGCGGCGGCGCAACAGCCCCTTCTTTTCCAGCAGCTTGGACTGGGTGGTGACGAAGGACGGATCGACGTGGAGGAGCTTGGACACGACGTTGACCGGAATACCGTCGTCCTTGTCGAGGTCGGAGATGGCCATCAGGATCAGCCATTGCGGGCCGCTGATGCCGAGCGTCCTCGCCCAGAACTGACGCAGCTCCTCGAGATACATGTTGATCGACGATATCTCCCAGGTGAAGCGCCTGATGATATCCAGGTTGCCGATGGTGCGCAGGCGCGCTCCTTCCTTCCTCGTCGCGGACACAGCGTCACTCCCGCAAGCTGATTCTCTTCCGATCGTTCATTTGCGGCGGGCATAGTCCACGCAACTCTGCTCTGACGCAAGTGCAGAGCAGGCTAATTTTGTCACGAAAACTACAAATATGATCGGATCAGCATTTTTCGCTCAGCCCCCGGCCTGTTGCGCCGGAGACACAGGACTCGTGAAACCATAAAGCTGATCTAATAAACTATTTTGATTAACGGAACGGCGCGGGCATATTGCGTGACGACGGTGGGGGGTTCTCGATCGTCCCGTTGCAGGTGGTTCGCTCACGTCCCTCGCGAATGCGGGTACGTCCGAAAACGCGAAGCGGCCGAGCGGATTGATGAAGAGACGGGGATCTGGGGGGCCTTACGGTCCGGTCTCCGTGAATGAGCAACTTGGAGGTTTTAAATGAAAGTGGTGAAGAGCCTTTTGCTCGGCACTGCGGCGGGATTGATCGCCGTTGGTGGAGCTCAGGCAGCCGATCTTCCCGTGAAGGCCAAGGCGGTCGAATACGTGAAGATCTGCTCGCTGTACGGCGCCGGATTCTACTACATGCCGGGCACCGATACCTGCATCAAGCTGGGTGGTTACGTCCGCGCCGACATGATCCTCGGCGGCGCAGGCGATTATAACTTCCAGCAGGGCGCCAACGCGGGGTCGAACAACCGTTTGACCAACTACTATTTCGGTCGCGCTCGTTTCGACTTCAACGTCGACACGCGCACGGCGACCGAGTATGGCGTGGTCCGCACCTATGCCGACGCGGTCTTCACGTGGGATACGCAAAGCGTCACCGGCAGCAACCCGTCGACCATTTCGGGCACGCCCAACACTTCGGCCACGCTCGGTCTGTACCATGCGTTCATCCAGTTCGCCGGCTTCACCTTCGGCCGCACGGTCTCGATCTTCGACGCACCGTGGCAGAGCTATCCGGCTGGCGGGCCCGACACCATTCCGGGCGGCAGCAATCACACCAACGGTGTGAACCAGGTCGCCTACACGGCCGATTTCGGCCAGGGCATCACTGCGTCGTTCGCGTTGCAGGATGAGACGTCCGCGACGAACGGCCAATCGAACCTCTGGAACGTATCTTCGGGTACGGCTGCCCAGTTCGTGACGGGCGTCTATGGTGCCAACTCCTGGGGCGGCACGCGTTCGCCCGACATCATCGGTGCGGTTCGTGTCGACCAGGCCTGGGGTCTCGCCCAGCTGTCGGTTGCCGCGCATGAGCTCCATACAGCCTATTACGGCGCGACTGAACTCACCGGTCATCCCTCCGACAAGTGGGGCTGGGCCGTGCAGGGCGCTTTGTCGATCAAGAACATCCCGACCGGCGCGGGTGACGTGATCAACCTGCAGGCTGTCTACACGGACGGTGCGACGCGCTATAACTTCCAGAGCCTGTTCCCGCAGAGCTTCTTCATGTTCAGCGGAAGCAGCAATGGCGCGTATCAGAGCACCGGGTTCGCCGGTCTCGCCGACGGCGTGTTCGGGACTGCTACCGGCATCGATACCGTCAAGACCTGGGGCCTCCGCGGTGGCTATACCCACAACTGGAGCCCGAACTGGGCCAGCGCCATCTACGGTGGTTATGCCCAGCTGAGGTACGGCACGACGGGCAAGGCCCTGATCTGCACCAACTTCGCGGCGATCGCGTTGGCCGGCGCGACCTGTAATCCGGACTTCAACTTCGCGGTGGTCGGTGTGAACACCGTGTGGACTCCGGTCAAGGGCCTCGCCTTCACTGCCGACTTGAGCTGGTCGCGTCTGGACCAGAAGTACTCTGGCTCCATCGCGAGCCCGGGCATTGCCACCGCTGCGAAGCCGGCGGCTGTGTACGAGCTGAAGGACCAGAACTCAGTCGCCATGATGCTGCGCGCTCAGCGCAACTTCTGATCCTCGATCGCGCAAAATCGATCGGAGAACCCCGGCGGGAAACCGCCGGGTTTTTTTCACGGGCAGTGGTTTCGAAAAACCGAATGGCCATTGCGGAACACGAAGGCGAGCCATGCGATTCGATGGCCTCAAATTTATTTACTTACTTGAGCTACTAAGCTATATAGCGCTCAGCCAGATACGAAAGTTGCGGCTCTTAGCTTCACGCTAAGCCTCCAGAAACCTCCGGCGATGCCCCGCCGGAGGTTTTTTGTCGTCGAGATGGGCACTAAAGCGCGATGAGATTTGGACGAATTGTCATCGCGCTTTAGGTCTTTGTTTGAGCATGATCTTTTCGGAAAACCGCTGCACACTTTTCCGGATCATGCTCTAGCTCAGCCGCGTATCGCGCGGGTGCGCATAGGCGGCCGGTAGGCGAGGCGGCTATGGCCGGCGCAATAGGGCTGGCCGTCCGGTGCCATGTTGCCGCAGAAGCAGAAATCGTCTGCCCCCGGCGTCGAGATCGGCCAGCGGCAGCGATTCTCGGACAGCTCCAGCAGCGAGCAGCGGTTGGCCTCGTCGATCGGGCCTGCAAGTACCGGCGCATCGGTCTCGCCATAGAGCGTGGCGAGCATCTCGTATTGCAGCCGCGGCACCGCCTTGCGCATCCGCGCCGGCGCCAAGCCTTTGTCCTGGCCCTTGCGGTCGTCGACCGTCCGGCCGCGCGTCAGATTGAGCCGCGACAATTTCCCGATCACCGCGTTGCGGCTGACGCCGATGTCGGCGGCGATCTCGCGACAGGAGAGGCCGGCCTCGAAGTGCTGCTTCAGGAGTTCGATTCGTTCGTCGGTCCAGGTCGGTGAGAGAACAGGCATTTGTCGGCGATCCCAGGTTGCAGATGTCGGCCATCCGCCGGCTCGAGACCCATCCGCTTCACGCACCGCGTGCGCTCACGTCCTGCCATTGTCGCGGATCGACAGAAGACCGTCCTTGATGGCGAGACGGATGCCTTCCTCGATCAAGGTACGTGCGACGCCGGGAACGCTGGTGCCGTGGGTGCCCTGTCTCACCAGCTTCTCCAGATACGCGATGGTCGAGAGCGCCAGGGTTACGGGAATGCGGTCAGTCTCGGCTTTTTCGGTGGCCATGGCCCGAACGCTAGCCTCTTACTCGGGTACATAAAAGTAACGATTAAGAGTCTATTTAGGTTCGGGGGTGGAAGTCAAATCGCGCCAAAGCAGTGGCTCACCTGGTTGGAATCGCTTGGGAATTGGACGCGCCGCGGCGCGCCGCGGGGAAGTCCGCGCGGCCGCGGGAGGTTGGCAGGTTAGGGAAGGGCGCGGCGGCTCAGCCGTGCACGATCGCCTTTTCGATCATGCAATGGATGCCTTTGGCGCCGTTGACGGTTTGGGTCACCCGGAGATCGGCCGCGAGGCTGCACAGCGTGTAGGCATCCTCGCGTGACAGATTTCGCGTTTCGCCGAGCAGCGCGATCATGTCGCGCAGCGCGCGCACCACGCATTGGTCGAGATCGGGGTCCATCGCCATGGTCATGTAATGCGTCGGCGTCTCGGCGCGGGGGTAATCGAGCTTCAGGTCCTTGCGCAGCGTCAGGCGGAAGCGGCCCTGCAGCGCGGTCTCGATCGCGGTGACGCAGACCTCGCCGTCGCCCTGCACGCCATGGCCGTCGCCGCAGGAGAACATCGCCCCCGGCACGAACACCGGCAGGTACAGCGTCGCGCCGGCTCCCAACTCCTTGTTGTCGAGATTGCCGCCCATCGCGCGCGGGATCAGCGAGGAGATGCGGCCCCAGGCTGGCGGCGGCGATACGCCCATCACGCCGAAGAACGGCTTCAGCGGCAGGTCGAGACCCCACGGCATACGGCCGACCATCCGCGTCCGGTCGAGCGGGATGTTCAGGATCCGCGTCTCGTGGAAATCGTCGGGCAGGGTGCCGGCCAGCGGCTTGATCATGTTCCAGCCCCAGTCCTGCCGGAGCTGGACGTCGAGGATCTCGACCGCGAGCACGTCGCCGGGCTCTGCGCCCTCGATCGCGATCGGACCGGTGAGGATGTGGCCGGGCAGCATGCGTTCGTTTGTGGCATGAACCCGGTGCATCTCGGGCGGAATATGAAACTTGTCGCCATCAGGCAGCATGTCGGGACCGCCGCTGATGGTGTCGACTGTCACCTCGTCGCCGCTCTTGACGGTGAGGACGGGCTTGAGTGCGGCTTCGAAGAAGCCCCAATGGCAGGTTTCCGGGCTGGAATGCAGGTGATGATGGGTCATGTGCCGCGTCCGCTTCCGTTTCATCAGCGCGGGCTTGACCCGGCGATCGATCCTCTTTCAAGAAGATTTCTGAAGATGGCGGGCCCGGTCAAGCCCCGCACAGACAGGCAAGGTCAGACAACAAGTCAGACAGGCCAAGTCATTCAGGCCAGGTGATTTCAGCGAGGCTCCCCTGTTTTTCGTTCTTTCCAAGACCCTCGGTACCGCGCTGCTGCCGATCAACCTTCTGGTCGAGCTCGGAATTGTGGCTGTGGTGCTGATGGCGACGCGCTTTGCCGCCTTTGGCCGCAGGCTTGCCATCACCACGCTGGTGCTGCTGGCGCTCGCGGCGTTTTCGCCGCTCGGCAATCTCCTGATCTACCCGCTGGAGTCGCGCTTCCCGGCGTGGGACGCCTCGCGCGGCGCGCCCGACGGCATCATCGTGCTCGGCGGCTCGGTCGACACCGATCTGTCGGCGGCGCATCGCACGCCGGTCGTCGCGCACGCGGCCGATCGTCTGTTCGCGCCGGCCGAGCTGGCGCGCCGCTATCCCAATGCGCGCATCGTCTTCACCGGAGGCTCCGCGAACCTGGTGTCGAACGAGGCCAGGGAGGCCGACTATTCCGCGCCGATCCTGGAGAATCTCGGCATCGCGAAGGACCGCCTGATCCTCGAACGTAGCTCCCGCAACACCTGGGAGAATGCGATCTTCACCAAACAGCTGGTATCGCCAAAACCCGGCGAGCGCTGGCTGCTGGTGACGTCGGCCTATCACATGCCGCGCTCGATGGGGATCTTCCGCAAGGCTGGATTTGACGTCGAAGCCTATCCGGTCGACTGGCGGATGGGGGGACGGGAGGATCTGTTCTCCTTCACTAATATGGGCGCGGACGGCTTGGGACGAACCGAAGTTGCGGTGCGCGAGTGGATCGGTCTTACCGCTTACCGCCTGATGGGCAGGACCGCCGAGTTGCTTCCGGGACCCGCCAAGGACTAGAACGAAGCCGCAAAACAAGAATACGCGGCGCACCATCGCCAGCGCGGAGGAAGCCATGCAGCAGCAGAGTGCAGACAGGATCGATCTCGCCGGCCTGGTCACGGATATCAACAGCCTGTTGCGGCTGAAGACGAATGTGATTGGCATGAAGTTGTTCGCGAGCGTCACAGAGATGGAGGCGATCCCGAAGATCCGCCGCCCGAACGCAGTTCACACCACCGACCAGATCGTCAGCATGGCCGCGCGCCTGGGCTGGACTGTCGGCATCACCGCCGACGATCTCGTAGGCAGCCAATGCCGCGCGGTGATCGGTCTCAGCCCCCAGGACGAGAAATGGCTCGCCGGCGAAAACTATGTCGGGGTCTGGCATGGTACGGCGGAAGACGCGCGCAAGCGCCAGGAGGCCCTAGACGTGGTTCCGTTCGGGCAATATCAGGCGCTCGCCGTCAGCCCGCTCGCGAGCGGCCGGCTCGATCCGCCCGACATCTGCCTCGTCTATGCGACGCCGGGGCAGATGATCATCCTCATCAACGGGCTGCAATATACCGGCTACAAAAAGTTCGAATGGAGCGTGGTCGGCGAGACCGCCTGCGCGGATTCCTGGGGGCGGGCGCTCAAGACCGGGGAGCCCAGCCTGTCCTTGCCATGCTATGCCGAACGGCGCTATGGCGGCGTGCCGGACGAGGAGATGCTGATGGCCTTGAAGCCCTCGCATCTCGCCAAGGCAATTGAAGGCATGAAGGCGCTGGCGAAGAACGGCCTGCGCTACCCGATCCCGCCCTATGGTATTCAAAGCGACGTCCGCGCCGGCATGGGCGTGAGTTACGCGAAGAAGTAAAGGCCGATCATGAGCTCTGCGAAATTCGACATCGTCGTCTACGGCGCGACCGGTTTCACCGGCCAGCTCGTCGCCGAATATCTGGCGGCGCATTACAAGGACGACAAGGCGCTCACATGGGCGATGGCGGGACGCAGCCTCGACAAGCTGAAATCGGTGCGAGATGCGATCGGCGCGGCCGCCGATACGCCGTTGATCACGGCGGATGCGTCGGATGCGGCATCGCTGAAGGCAATGGTGGCGCAGACCAAATCGGTGATCACGACGGTCGGTCCTTACCAGTTCTACGGCGAGGATCTGCTCGCTGCCTGCGTCGCTGCGGGTGTGGATTATTTCGATCTCTGCGGCGAGCCGGTCTGGATGCGGCAGATGATCGACAAGTACGAGGCGGCAGCCAAGGCGAGCGGCGCGCGCATCGTGTTCTCCTGCGGCTATGATTCCGTGCCGTTCGAGCTCGGCACCTTCTTCGTGCAGGAAGAGGCAAAGCGTGTGTTCGGCGCGCCTGTAGCCCGCGTGAAAGGCCGCGTCCGCGACATGCGCGGCACGCTGTCAGGCGGCACCGCGGCAAGCGCGAAGGCGACCTTCGATGCCGTCGCTAAGGACCTCAGCCTCGTTGCCATCCTCAACGACCACTTCGCGCTGACGCCTGATTTCACCGGCCCGAAGCAGCCCAAGGGCAACAGGGCGGTGTTCGAGGAGGACCTGCAATCCTGGGCCGCGCCATTCATGATGGCGCTGATCAACACCCGCAACGTCCATCGCTCCAACATGCTGATGGGTTTTCCCTACGGGAAGGACTTCGTCTACGACGAGATGGTCCTGACCGGCCCCGGCGAGAAGGGCGAGGCCAACGCCAAGCGCGTGATGGCGGCCAATGCCGAGAAGACCGGGCCGAACGCGCCGAAGCCGGGCGAGGGGCCCTCGAAACAGGAGCGGGAGAACGGCCTGTTCAATCTGCTCTATGTCGCGATCGCCCCCGACGGCCGCATGGTCCGCGCCGGCGTCACCGGCGACCGCGATCCCGGCTACGGCTCGACCTCCAAGATGATCTCCGAATGCGCGATCTGCCTGCTGCGCGATGCGAGCGACGTCAAGGGCGGAATCTGGACGCCGGGCGCGGCAATGCAGCACAAGCTGATCAAGCGGCTGCAGGACAATGCGGGGCTGACGTTCAAGGTGGAGAAGTAGGCACCTCCTTCGCCTCGCCCCGCTTGCGGGGAGAGGCCGACGCGCGCAGCGCGGCGGGTGAGGGGGCTCTCCGCGAGTCCAACGCTCACCATTTTTGCGGAAGCGCCCCTCACCCCAACCCTCTCCCCGTAAGAACGGGGAGAGGGAGAAGAGATCACACCGCCCGCGCATCATACGCGTACATGAAATCCATGCCTTTGGCGCCCAGCGGCAGCAGCCATTTCAGCATCTGATTGCGCATCCAGGCGCCGGCGGCGCTGAACTCGCGCTTGCTGTTGCCGTTGCGGCGAGCCATGGCGACGATCTTCTCGGTGCGCGGGCGGCGCTCGGCTTCGAAGGCCTGGAAGGTGGCGCCGAGCTCCTGTCCCTCCTGCATCAGCCGCGCAAGCCGCATCGCGTCCTCCAGCGCCAGCGAGGCGCCCTGGCCGGCATGGGGGCTGGTCGCGTGAGCGGCATCGCCGATCAAGAGCGAACGCTTGCGCGACCAGGTCGGCAGGGTCGCGACGTCGAGCGTGTCGGTGACCACGATGTTCTCGGCCGCTTCGATGATGGCGGGGATCGGATCATGCCAGCCATGATGGAAGCTAAGCAGATGCTGCTTCAGCGTGGCATGGTCGAGCGCGCGGAACATCGCCGCGTCCATGCCGTGCGCCGGCTGCGTGCTCCACCACATCACGCCGTCCATCGGATCGGGGCTGCAATAGCCGTAGCCGAAGAAGCCGCTCTGGCCGAACGTCGTCTCGACGTGCTTGCCGATGGGTCTGCCGTCGAGCACGGCGTGCGGCACGAAGCCGCCGAAGCCGATCAGGCCGGTGTCGAACGGCTGCGGGCCATCAGGCACGACCTGGCGGCGCACCACCGAGTGCACGCCGTCGGCGCCGATCAGGAAGTCGCCTTCGGCGGTGGTGCCATCGGCGAAGTAGGCGATGATCGGCTGGTCGCCGCGGTCCTCGATCTTGATCAGGCGCTTCTCGAAATACAGCGAGACGCAGGCGCACCAGGCCTTGTCGATCAGGATCTCGTTCAGCGTGGCGCGCGAGATGTTGACGGCCGGCTGGCCGAAGCGCCGCGCCATGTCGCGATTGATCGAGCCGAGCTTCTCGCCGCCCTGCGAATAGAAGTCGAAGGCTTCCGCGACCGAACCGCGGCGGACCAGCTCGTTCGCGAGCCCGATCTCCTCCAGCACATGCATGCCGTTCGGTGCGATCTGCAGGCCGCCGCCGATACCTTTCGAGTAGGGCCAGGCCTCGTAGATCGCGGATTCAATTCCGGCGCGGCGCAGCAGGATCGCGGCGACGGGTCCGGCGATGCCGGCGCCGATGATCAGCGCCTTGCGGGGACGGTGGGCCATGGCTTGCTCCCGACGTTTGCGTGATGATACGAGAGTGTTACGGTTGCTAAATATCTTAGCGACTAAGATATATGCCGAGTAAGATAAGAGGCCGGTCTTGTCAAGGACGAAGGCGCGCGCGGCGCTGTTGCTGGAGCTCGAGGAGGCGATGCGCAGGTCGTCGGCGCAAGGCGTGCTCTACGGCCAGACCGTCGCCAACGTTGCCGGAATTGCCAATTCCGACCTCGAATGTATGGACATCCTGTACCTCGAGGGCCGCGTCACCGCAGGCCGGCTCGCCGAGGTCACGGGCCTGACGACCGGTGCGATCACCGGCGTCGTCGACCGGCTCGAGAAGGCCGGCCTCGTCCGCCGCGAGCGCGACGAGAAGGATCGCCGCAAGGTGTTCATCGCGGTCGTGCCCGAGGCGATCGCCAACCTCGGCCAATTCTACGTGCCGATGCAGCAGGCGATGGAGAAGGTCTTTGGCGCCTATTCCGACGAGGAGCTGCGCTTGCTGCTGCGCTTTGCCAATGAGGCTCACAAGGGCGCGCTGGCGGCAACCGAGGCGCTGAAGGGGCTGCTCGATACGCCCCCGGAGAAACGCCCCGAGCTCAAGCTGAAGAAGCGTCCTCGCCAGTCCTAGCCTTGTAGGCCTGCGCGGCCGCGATCATGGCCCACATCGCGCCCAGCATCATCCAGAAGTGCCGCCAGTGGTCGGTGTCGATGACGAAGCTTTCGCCGACGGTGCCGAGGAAGGCGGAAAACACCGCGAGATAGGCGCGCTGCCACGGCACGCGGACGAAGACGTGGCGGAAACCCATGATGACGGTGGTGAAGACCAGCGCGGGATAACACACACCGGAGAGCCAGCCGCCGGACATGAAGGCGTTGAGGTAGGAATTGTGGGTGTCCTCGGGGAAGTAGCGGTGGAATTGCAATGGACCGATGCCGAACGGCAGGTCGAGCGCCATCTCCGCACCTAGGATGTGGCGGCCGAACCGGCCGAAGCGGCCTTCGTCATAGCTCTGGCCGAAGCTCGCGCGCTGCTTGAACATCTCGGCGGTGGCATCTAACGACAGCAGCACGGCGATCAGCGCGAGGCCAAGCACGGCGGCGACGATCGCCATGATGACGATGCGCGAGCGCTGCGCGTTGGTGCGGCTGGTCAGCACCATCAGCGCCAGCATGAAGGCGGAGGTCAGCGCCAGGCCGCCCCAGGCGGCGCGCGAGAAGGCGAGCAGGATCGCCAGCGACATGATGCCGAAGGCGATGACGTTGCGGAACGCCTTGGCCAGTTTGTCGGAGACCACGCTCTGGAGCGCGAACAGCGCCGGCAGGATCAGGAAGGCGCCGAGCACGTTCGGGTCCTTGAAGGTGCCGCGCGCGCGGCCGTACAGCGTGAGGAGATCGTTGCCGCCGGGAATCAGGTGAAAGTAGCCGGCGATCGCCAGCAGCGCGGCAATCATCGCCCCGACCACGAGGCCGCGGCGGAGCATGTTGAGCCGGGCCTCGGTGTCCTCGGACATGACCATGGCGAAGAACAATACGGTCACCGCCATGTACCAGGAGGTCGCGATCCAGCTCACCACCTCCGTCTGCTCGAACAGCGGAATCGCGCTGATGGTGTAGCCGACATTGAGCAGGATCAGCATCAACACCAGCGGCATCAGCACGAGCCGCAGGCGCAGGCCGGTGGCGAAGAAGGTGACGGTCGCGAGCAGCGTCGCGATCTCGTAAGGGCTCGGCTCGATGAAGACGATGGCGCCGGAGGCGCCGACCAGCCACACCAGCGCGCGCTGCAGCGCCAGCACGCCGGGCGCGACCGGTGCGGCAACGTTCACTCCACCGGCTGTTGCCGCATACGCCATCACACGCTCATACGCTTACACAACTCGTCGTCACAAGCATTGCTGTCATGCCCCGGCTTGACCGGGGCATCCAGTACTCCGCAGCGCCAGCCGTTTTCCGCAATAGGCGCCGCAGAGTACTGGATCGCCCCTTCAAGCCGGGCGATGACAGAAAAATCAACTCAATACGCGTTCTCGTTCTTGGTCAGCAGCGAGATCGGCGTCTTCAGGAGAATGACGAGGTCGAACAGCACCGACCAGTTCTCGATGTAATAGAGGTCGAACTCGACCCGCTTCTGGATCTTCTCTTCGTTGTCGATCTCGCCGCGCCAGCCGTTGATCTGGGCCCAGCCGGTGATGCCCGGCTTGACGCGGTGGCGGGCGAAATAGCCGTCGACGGCTTCGTCGAACAGCCGGCTCTGGAGCTTGCCCTGGACCGCATGCGGGCGCGGGCCGACCAGGGAGAGATTGCCTGAAAACACCACGTTGAAGAGCTGCGGCAGCTCGTCCAGGCTGGTCTTGCGGATGAAGCGGCCGACGCGGGTGACGCGCGGATCGTTCTTGGTCACGACCTTCGAGGCGGTCGGATCGGCCTGATGGTGGTACATCGAGCGGAACTTGTAGACGTCGATGCGCTCGTTGTTGAAACCGAAGCGCTTCTGTCGGAACAGCACCGGGCCGGGGCTGTCGAGCTTCACGGCGAGCGCGACCAGTCCCATCACCGGCAGCGCTGCGAGCAGCGCGAGGCAGCCGACGATACGGTCGAACAGCCATTTCATCACCAGGTCCCAATCGGTGATCGGCGCCTCGAACACGTCGAGCGTCGGCACCTCGCCGAGATAGGAATAGGAGCGGGGCCGGAAGCGCAGCTTGTTGGTGTGCGCGGACAGGCGGATGTCGACCGGCAGCACCCAGAGCTTCTTCAGCATCTCCAGGATGCGCGTCTCGGCCGAGATCGGCAACGCGAACAGCACGAGGTCGACGCGGGTGCGGCGGGCGAACTCGACGATGTCGTCGACCTTGCCGAGCTTGCGCGCGCCGGCACAGGTGTCGAGCGCACGGCTGTCGTTGCGGTCGTCGAACACGCCGAGCACGTGGATGTCGGAATCCTCCTGCGCCTTCAGCGCTTCGACCAGCTGCTCGCCGTTGCTGTCGGAGCCGACGATGATGGTGCGGCGGTCGAGCCGACCCTGGCGCGCCCAGGCCCGGACCAGCGAGCGCAGCACCAGACGCTCGGCGATCAGGGCTGCGAGCCCGAGGAAGTAGAAGGCGGCCAACCACAGCCGCGACACCTCGCTGCCGAACTTGGCGAAGAAGGAGATGCCGATGAAGAGCAGGAAGACGAAGGACCAGGACGAGATCATCCGCGTCATCTGCCGGAGCTGACCACGGAACAGCTGCACCTGATAGATGTCGGCGGCCTGGAAGCAGACCACGGCGGCGATGGCGACGGCGATAACCTCGGCTGGATAGATCCAGCTGAACGCCCCCGCGAGCGGCAGGACATAGCCGAGATAGACCGCGATGCCGACGAGGCTCAGCAGCATGAAATCGGCCAGGCGCACGAAACCGGCGATCACGATCGGCGAATAGGCGCGGGCGACCTTCTGGTTGACGACGTCGAGCGCCGCAGGCGAAAGCCGACGACGGCGCTCCACGAAGGGCTGGTCAGCGGGCTTCGCCGCAGCGCTGGCCGCGGCGTCGAGCATCGAGCGTGCGTTGAGCGGTTCCACGGGCGTCCACGTCCATTCCAAAAACCCGCGGCACGGCCTTGCGCGCCCGGGCAAGCATCCCCTGGCGCTTCGCTTATCGAACAAATCGGAAGATTCTCTAAAGCCGGCTTAAGGATGGTTAATGATTGGCAAATGCGTCGCGATAGCCGGCGAGCACGCCCTCGACCATTGCGGCCTGCGAGAAGTGTGTCGAGATGCGTTCGCGCAAGGAGAGTGCGCGTTGCTCGGTCGTTGGCGGATCGTCCAGCGCTGCGGCGATCGCCTCCGCCATGGCTTCGGAATCGCTGGGCGCGAACAGCGCGGGGCTGTCGATGCCCAGGATCTCGGGGATGCCGCCGATCTTGGATGCGATCATCGGAATGCCCGCGGCGCCGGCCTCGATCACGACGTAGGGCATGGAATCGCCGCGCGATGGGACGACGAGCAGCCGCCCCTTGGAGAAGCCGTAGCGCGCCTTGACGTGACCGATGAAGCGGATGGCGCTCGAAAGGCCCAGCCGCTCGACCTGCGCCTTCAGCGCGGCCGTCTCCTCGCCGTCGCCGCCGAGCGTGAGCGTGACCTTCTTGCCGCCTTCATGCAGGCGCGCCACGGCGTCGACCAGCAGGTCGGCGCCCTTGATGTGCCTGAACTCGCCGACATAGCAGAGGTCGGTCGCATCCTCGGCCGTGGTGACTGGCTCGAATTCCTCCGGCGTCACGCCGTTGAAGACGCAATGCACCACGCCCTTGGGCGTGCCGACGATGCGCTGATAGGTGTCGCGAGCAAAGGCACTCTCGAACAGGAAGAGGTCGGTCGAGTCCATCAGCGCGCGTTCGAGCCGCGCGTAGAACTCGCCCTTGAAGGTGTTGAGCGGATAGTGCAGCGAGCCGCCATGCGGGGTGTAGATGCGGATCGTGTCGTCCGAGCGCCGCCGCATGCGGATGAAGGCGCCGGCCTTGGCGCCGTGGCCATGCATCACGTCGGGCTTGAGCGCGGCGATAAGCCGGCGCATGCGGAGCCATACCAGGACGTCGTCAGGCGACGGTTCGCGGCGGATCGCCATGCGGTGCACGCCGAGCTTCAAGCGCGGCGCGAGCTCGGTCAGCGCCTTGTCGGCGCGCTCGCCGCCCGTGAGGCTGTCGGCGAGAATGCCGACATGATGGCCGCGGTCGACCTGGCCGTTGGCGACGTCGAGGATATGACGGAAGATCCCGCCGACCGGAGCGCGCACGGCGTGCAGGATGCGAAGCGGCCGGTCAGGAGAGGGAGGCATGAATCAAAACCAGCTCGACGGCGACTGCCGAACAATTCTCACGAAATAATCGAGATGGATTAAGGGGTCTCGTGGTTAACAAACGGTGACGGGCGCACGCGCGTAAGATGCCTGCGGTCACGATTAACCCAGCGGCAACCTTAATGGAGTGTAATCGCCCCGGTTGAGGTAGAGTCGCAGCATTGCCCTGCGGGAGTGTTCGATGCGTTTAGCGTTCTGGCGTGCCGGCAAGGACAAGGCTGTGATCGCGCGAGCCGTCGCCAAGTCCAAAGGCGAGGCTGCGCCCAAGACCGAAGCCAAGATTGAAAAGATCGAAGCGAAGCCCGAAGCGAAGTCCGTGCCCGTCATCGCCAAGCCGGCGCAGATCGAATCCGGCGACATCGACCTGCACGCGCTCGGTGCGGCCCTGGCGCGCAAGCGCGGCTGGGTCATCGTTCCGACGGTGCTGGCGCTCGTTGCGTCGCTCGCCATCGTCAATCTCGTCACGCCGCGCTACAAGTCCGAAACCCGCATCCTGATCGACGGCCGCGAGAACGTGTTCCTGCGTCCGAACAGCGACCGCACCGAGGAGCGGCAGGCGCTCGACGCCGAGGCCGTCACCAGCCAGGTGCAGCTGGTGCTGTCGCGCGATCTGGCGCGCGAGATCATCAAAAAGAACAAGCTCGCCGAGCGCCCCGAATTCGATCCCGTCCTGCAGGGCCTCTCGCCGCTGAAGTCGCTTGCCGCGCTCGTCGGCATCGGCCGCGATCCGTTCGCGATGACGCCGGAAGAGCGCGTGCTCGATTCCTATTACGAACGGCTTCAGGCCTACGCCGTCGACAAGTCGCGCGTGATCGTGGTCGAATTCCAGTCCGCCGATCCGGATCTCGCCGCACGCGTCGCCAACGCGATCGCCGACGGGTATCTCGTGCTGCAGCAGGCGGCGCGCCAGGAGCAGGCCAAGAACGCCAGCCATTGGCTGGCCGGCGAGATCGAGAATTTGCGCAAGAAGGTGTCGGAGGCCGAGGCCAGGGTCGAGGACTTCCGTTCCAAGTCCAGCCTGTTCGTCGGCACCAACAACACCACGCTGTCGAACCAGCAGATGGGCGAGGTCAACACCCAGCTCAACAATGCGCGCTCGATGAAGGCGGATGCGGAATCCAAGGCACGGCTGATCAAGGAGATGCTGCAGAGCGGCAAGCCGATCGAGGCATCCGAGGTCGTGAACTCCGAATTGATGCGCCGGCTGTCGGAGCAGAGGGTGACGCTACGGGCGCAGCTCGCCGAACAATCGTCGACGCTGCTCGGCAATCATCCCCGGATCAAGGAGCTGAGGGCGCAGCTCGGCGACCTCGACAATCAGATTCGCGACGAAGCGGCCAAGATCTCGCGCTCGCTCGAGAATGACGCCCGGATCGCCAGCGGCCGGGTCGATGGCCTCACCGTGAGCCTCGAGCAGCTCAAGAAGCAGGCGGCCTCGACCAACGGTCAGGACGTCCAGCTCCGCGCGCTGGAGCGCGAGGCCAAGGCGCAGCGCGATCTGCTCGAGACCTATCTCGCCAAGTACCGCGAGGCCAACACCCGCGAGACCATCGACACCGCGCCGACCGATGGCCGCATCATTTCGCGCGCCATCGTCTCGAACATGCCGGCCTATCCGAAGAAGCTGCCGATCGTGCTGATCGCGACGATCGCAACGCTGCTGCTCTCGTCCGGCGTCGTCGTCACTGGCGAGCTGCTGCGCCAGACCGCGCCGCGCGCGGCAATGGGCTCCGCGCAGGCGCCGGTGCGCCAGGAGCCGCTGGTCGTCCAGCCTGCTATCGCGCCTGTGGTCGAGAGGGGCAGCGAACCCATGTTGGATCCGGTGTTGGCAGAGCCCGCGCCGCTGCAGCCGGAGATGGCCGCCGACGTGGACACGAGCGAATTCGTCGAGATCGAACGTCTGGCCGACGATCTGCGTGCGGCGGGCGCCGCGGCCAGGAAGGTCACGGTGCTCGGCACGGCGCCCGGCGAAGCCATCACGCTGTCGACGCTGACGCTGGCGCGGAACCTGGCGCGCGATGCACGTGTCGTCGTGGTCGATCTCGCCGCGTCCTCGCCGACGATTGCCGCGGTATCCGCCGATGCACAGGCTCCCGGACTTGCCGAGCTGATGCAGGGCGAGGTCTCGTTCGCGCAAGTGATCACCCGGGACAAGCTGTCGCGTCTGCATCTGGTGATGGCCGGTCGTCCCGGCTTCGACCGCAGCCTGCTGCAATCGCCGCGCGTCGCGCTCGCGATCGACGCGCTGCTGCGGGCTTACGACCACGTGCTGATCGACGCCGGCAGCGCCTCCGACCTTCCGGCCGAGCTGTTGACGGCGCATGCCCGCGCCGTCGTGGTGCCGGACGCCGCGATGGCGAGCGATGCGCGCACGCAGATGTGCGAGCAGCTGAGAGCCGTCGGCTTCAGCGAGGTGGCGATGCTGAGCAAGCCGGTGCAGGCCTCGGACGCCGCCGAGACGCCGCGCGTCGTGGCGGCGTAGGCGAGGGAAGTCGCTGCCGGTTTCTTTCAATTTCCGCGCGGCCTCTTTCTTACCCTCCCTGGGGAGGGTCGATCCCGCGCAGCGGGAGCGGGGTGGGGTGATCTCTCCACTCGGGCACCGTTGGATGTGGAGAGACCTTCACCCCACCCCGTCTCACATTACGCTGCGCTCCATGTGAGCCGACCCTCCCCCTCCAGGGGAGGGTAAGTGAGCAGATCGCAAGTGGAGAGAGCGTTCGGCGTCTACCCGAACGCCTGCCGCAGTCGGCGGGCCATGTCGAACAGCATCTGGTTCTGCTTCACCAGCCGCTTGCCGTGGCTGAGCGAGGACATCGCCGTTGCCGCGAGCCTGCCGCGCGAGGTCAGGGGGACGAAGCTGTCGAAGATGTCCTCGTCGTCCTTGCAGAACATCCGCTTGTAATCGTCCGAACCGATACCGAGGTCGAGCGAGCGGTAGCCGCGCTCGCCATAGCGGTCGATGATGTAGCGCATCAGGATCAGGCCGGGGCTGTAGCGGGCGTGCTCGGACATCGTGTAGGTGTTGAACATCATCGAGAAGCGCTCGCCGTCGGCGACGCCAGCGAAGATCGCGATCACCTCCTCGTCGCATTCCAGCGCATGGATGTCGATGACATGACCGTCGCCGCGCGGCGCAAGGCAGGCGCTGCGCACGAATTGCTCGACGCCGGGTTCGGCGAAGACGTTTGGCAGCTTCTGCTCCGCCATCCGCGCCGGCTTGACGCGGAAGAACCAGTCGAGCAGGCGGCTGATGTCTGCGTCCGACGTGGCCATGTGATAGCGATAGCCGGCGAGGGACTGAAGTTTCTTCTCCTTGCTCTTGAGGCGGCGGCGGAGGGAATTGCTGATCCGCGATGCCGGCGGGCCGCCCGGCTCCATCACCAGTCGCGGACAGCCGTTGATCGCGCGCTGCCGCGGCAGGGCTGCAAACGGGTTTTGCTGGTCGTGCCAGCGCTCGGGCTGCTGCGTCAGCGCGAGCACGTCGACGTGCTCACCGAGTGGCGCAAGCAGTGCGTCGAGATCGGCGCCGGCGGCCTCTGCTGCGAACTCGGCGTTCCACAGGCCCATATTGAAGGTCGTGTGCTTGCCGCCCATGAAACAGGCGGTGCGCATGCCGTGGGCCTGGCGCAGCGAGAGCGGCAGCAGCAGGAGCGGCCGGCGCTCGGCGTCCCGCGCGATCACGATGAACGGGCGGGCACCTTCACGGGCGCCGACGAGGCGCTGCCACGGGCCGAGCAGATCGAAGCGCTGGTACGGCGTGAAGAGATGGCCGCTCGCCTCGAAGCCGCGCCAGACCACCTCGGCCTCGGCGAGATCGGTGACGATATCGACCCCCGCGATACGGCTCGCTTTCGACCGCGCTGGCGCTTCTGCCGTCCGGCTTTGCATCGCCGCAGCCATGGTCATTCGCGAAACCTGTCGAGAAATCGAAAATACGGAGTTCGGCCTGTGGCCGACCTTTGCAAACAAAGGTCAACAAAGGGTAATGACAATGGCAGAGGGAACGGACTGCCGGCGCGCGCGAAGGATGGGATTTTGGCTTCCGACGACAGATGGCTGGAACGGCTGCGCCTCGAGCTGGCCTGGTTCAGCGGCCAGGCCGTGCTGCGCAGTCGCGGTGCCGGCGCCATCCTGCGCTTCCGCTACGTGCGGCCGCGGCGGCGCGGATTCCAGCCGCTGCGCGAACACGAGATCACGCCGCAATTCCTCGATCGCGTCATCCGCGCGCTGAAGCGGTGGAACTACGATTTCATCGGCATGGACGAGGTCTGCCGGCGCGCGGTGACGCTGCCGGAGAAGCGACGCTTCGTGGCGTTGACCTTCGATGGCGCCAACAAGGATCTCATCACCTTCGCCTATCCGGTGCTGGCGCGTCACGCGGTGCCCTTCACGATCTATGTGCCGACCGCCTTTCCCGACGGTGTCGGCGAGGCCTGGTGGCTCGGGCTGGAACAGGTGATCGCGCGCGAGAGCCGCGTCAGCCTGATGATGGGCGAGAAGGAGCAGCGTTTCACCGTCGCCGACAAGGCCGGGAAGCAGGCGTTGTTCTCGTATCTGGAGAGCTGGCTGCGCTCGCTACCGCCGGCGGATGTGTCGGCCGCGATTGCCGATCTCTGCACGCGGTACCGGATCGAACTCGCCGCGCTCACGCGCGAGGGGTCGATGGATTGGGAAGACCTCGTCAGGCTCGCTGCCGATCCGCGCGTGACGATCGGCAGCGCGACGGTGAACTATCCGGTGCTGGCCAACATGAAGGACGCAGCCGCACTGCGCGAGATGACGATGGGCAAGGCCGTGGCGGAAGCGGCCTTTCGCCGCGAGATCCGGCATTTCGCCTTTCCGTTCGGCGACCGCGCTTCGTTCCGGCGCAGCCATGTCGTGATGGCGGAGCAGGCGGGCTTCGCCAGCGCGGTCTCGACGATCCCGGGCATCGTGGAGGCGGAGGGACGCACGAACTTGCGCGCGCTGCCGCGGATCTCCTGGGACGGACGGGTGCGCTCGCTGCGGATGCTGCGCGTGCTGGTGTCGGGCGTCGCCTTTGCGCCGGTGAGGCCGACCGGGAGCGCTACGAGCCAGACCTGACGCGATCGGGCCGCTGCATCCAGCTCACGATCGGCATCGCCGGGAGCACCCAGCCCATGCCGATGACGATGTAGTAGATCGCCTGCCGCCAGCCGGATTCCGCGATCCACGGCATCTGCGCCGCCGCCATGCCGAGCAGGGACCAGACAGTGGCCAGTACCAGGAGCAGGATGGCGCCGAGGAACTTGCGGGTGCGGATCGTCATGGGGGGGACTTTAAGGCTTTCGCGTAACTTGCGCTGCGGGAGCGGGGGACTATAAGGGGCATTCTGGTGTTCGCAAGCATCCATCTGACTCCACATGGATCGCAGGCAAGTAATTGATCTTGCGAACGTTTCCTTCCTGGCCTTCAATACGTCTAAACCGAAGTCCATACCGCTGTTTTGGGCAAGGCGGGACACTCGGCGGGACACTCCGCAAGGCAATTACCGGGCATTTCGACGTCCTCCGATTTCTCGGCGGGACACTCGAAGAACAGAACGGGAAACGAGCACCAATGACCAGCCTTAGGACCAAGACGAAGCGCCTCCAACTGGAACGCCGCAAGAAGCCCTACTTCATGAACACCGCGCCTGGGATCAGCCTGGGTTATCGCCGCCTTGAACTCGCCGGCTCCTGGTGCGTTCGCGCCGCCGATGGAGCCGGCAACAGTTGGCTCCGCGGCATCGATGCCATCGCCGACGATTACGAGGACGCGAACGGGGACACGGTCCTGACGTTCGAACAGGCGATCGAGCGGGCCAAGGAGCGCGCCCGTGGACTGCAGACCGATGTAAAGGCCGACCACAGCAAGGCGCCGCTCACCGTCGATGACGCGGTCAATCTGTACGAGGATGACCTGAAGGCCCGCGGTGGCGGCGTGCGCAATGCAACCGACATCCGCATTCATGTAAAGCCTGGCATGTTGGCGACAGAGGTGCAGGCGCTGACCAGCAAGGAGCTGCGGCCCCGACCTGTTCCGCGCCGCCTGCCGCTTCAACCTGGAGGGCATCGTGTCCAAGCACCGCGAGCGACCTTACCGCGCCGGGCGCTGCGAGCACTGGCGCAAGGTCAAGAACAGCGAGCATCCCGCGTTCAGTCGGGTGCGAGACGAGTTCTAGTACATCCGCTTCCGGGCGGACAGCAGATCAGTTGTGCTCGACGTAAGTCTTTCCGACTTTGACCCAAAGCGGACATGAGCACCTGGGGCCATCGCTACACTAAGCCATGAGCTTCTCGCCGCTCAATTGCACTGCTTGGCCGTTAGCCGTAAGCTCCCCACCGGGGTAGGCTTGAGGGAAGCCATGGTTGTCGAGACGCGCTATGTGACCAGCGGCGAGGTCTTCGTTGCGTATCAAATATCCGGACAGGACGGTCCGGACTTGCTCATGACGCCAGGCTTTGTATCGCATCTGGAGCAAGCGTGGGAGAATCCCAACGTCGCGCGCTTCCTCAACGGCCTCGGCTCGTTCTCCCGACTGATCCGATTCGACAAACGCGGCACGGGTCTCAGTGATCGTGGTGTCGGTGTCCCGCATCTCGATGAAAGGATCGACGATATCCGCGCCGTGCTCGACGCCGCAGGTTCTGAGAGAGCCTATTTGTTCGGTGTCTCGGAGGGTGGGCCGATGTCTATCCTGTTCACGGCGACCTATCCTGGGCGGGTCGCTGGTCTCATCCTGTTCGGCACGTATGCGCGCACAGTGGGCGCCTCCGTTCCGTTTGACGATTTTGCGGCCTTGGAGCGCGATATCCGGGCCAACTGGGGAACTGGCAAGAGTCTGCCAAGCTTCTCCCCGTCGGCAGCCGCAACTCCCGGGGCCATTGAGCGGTTCGCCAAGTTCGAGCGCTCGGCGGCCAGCCCGTCTGATGTGATCAATTTGTTGCGCATGAACCGCGAGATCGACGTGACGGCCATCCTGCCGTCGGTCCGTGTTCCTACGCTGGTCATGCATCGGCGCGACGACGTGCGCATTCGCGCACTCGCCGGCCGTGAGCTTGGTGAAAGAATTTCTGGCGCACGCTACACCGAACTACCAGGTAACGATCACCTCCCATGGTTCGGAGATCAGAATCGGCTCCTCGAGGAGATCAGACAGTTCATGGGTGTTTCCGCTACCGCCATCGAGGTCGATCGCGTCCTCTCGACTGTGCTGTTCACCGATATCGTCGATTCGACAAGGAAAGCCTCTTCGGTGGGCGACAGGCAGTGGCGTTCAACTCTGGAAGCGCATCATGCCGCGGTGCGTTCGGAACTGGAGCGGCATCGCGGTCGCGAAGTTAAGACCACGGGCGACGGATTTCTGGCCCTGTTCGACGGTCCGGCGCGCGCTGTTCGCTGCGCCCAGGGGATCGTCAGCGCGGTGCGGCCGCTCGATCTCGAAGTGCGGGCCGGCGTCCACACGGGTGAGGTCGAGATGATGGGCGATGATGTGGGCGGCATCGCTGTGCACATCGCAGCACGGGTAGCTCAGCTTGCGCATGCGAGCGAAGTGCTGGCCTCGAGCACGGTAAAGGATCTAGTGGCAGGTGCCGGCCTCAAGTTCGTCGACCAAGGACGGGTCGAGCTTAAAGGTCTCGCCGAGCCCATGCGCCTATTCGCAGCCGTCTGAATGAGTTTCGGTGTCGCCGATCCCGCCTTAGAAAGCTTAGACGCTATCGATGTCCCTTTGTGGCCCATCGCTGCCCAGCGGAATGCTCGGTGGGGCGTCGGCTGTCGGGTGTAGAGCGGAAACTGATTGCAGCGGTCTGGACCGCCGATTTTGAACCGACTCGGACCTGACGCAGATAAGCTTGTCGCGACGCAGCACATCATTTTGCGTGGAGGGTTCCACTAGCCATGATAGGGTCCGCAATGTTGGTTGGTGGGAGGGAGCAATGTGGAAGAATACGGCCGGTATCATTGTCGGCTTGATGCTCTGTATGCCAATCGCACATGCTCAGTTTGCCCGGCAGGACTTCATTCCGATACCGATTGAGGACATGACGGAGGCGGAATTCCTGACTGGGCAAAAAGGCAGGATCGTTACGATTGCGGGGGCGCTGCGTCTCCCGAAAATCGGTGAGAAACTTCCCGTAGTGGTGCTGATGCACGGTGGGGGCGGCATCGGCGGATCCAAAAACTATGTCGAAGTGTGGGCATCCGTTCTGAACACGGCCGGATATGGTACGTTCACGGTGGACAGCTTCAACGGACGCGGCGCCTTTTCGCGTGCTGACGTGGGCATTCCGTTCGGAAAGGTTACGCCGATCTCGCGGACCATAGACGCGTACCGCGCGCTGCAGGTTCTCGCGAAGCATCCCGGTGTCGATCCGACTCGGATCGTCCTCATGGGATTTTCGCACGGCAGTCATGCTGCCCTCTACGCCAATACCGAACGCTTCCAAAAGCAATATGGCTCGCCGGATCTCCAATACGCGGCGTACATTTCTGTGTACAGTTACTGCATTACCAGATTTCGCGGTGACGAGGGTCTGACGAAGCCACTTCTCATGCTGCACGGCGTCGCTGACGATTGGCTGCCAATCACCAAGTGCCGCGAGTATGCAGCGCGGCTACAAAAAGCCGGACGGAAGGTAAGCCTCATCGAGTACGCGGACGCACCTCATGCGTTCGACGCACCGGCCCTTGCTGCCGAGATCAAGGTTCCTGATGCCTATTCGGTTATCAACTGCTCGCTCGAAGAGGGCGAGAATGGAGCTATCTTGAACGCCGTCTCGAAGCAGCCCCTCACGCCGGAAGACCCGTGCGTGCGCAAGGGCCCGACGGCAGGCTACAACGAAGCAGCGATGAAGAAGGCGCATGAGGATGTGAAAGCGTTCCTCTTAGAGGTGTTCGCACAAAAATAGCCGGGGTTGAATTGGCCACGCCTGCGAGGAACCATGGAGGCAGCTTGGACTGTTGTTGGCCCATCTCGGACCTTCCGGCGTGTTTGCTCTTGGGCGGCCAACGGGGCACGAGCGGACATCAAGCGACCAGACGGGGTGCGCCTCTAGGACGCCCGTTCTCATCTTCACCGGGCTGGTGAGATCGGCAGAGCGGGTTTCGCTCAGGGTTACAACGCCTACTGGTCCCCAAACCACTTGCCGGCAACGGGGGTTTCTTTTGCTGGCCGGGACACTCACTGCATTTGCATCAATGCGACGATGATTTCGCAGGGAAATTTTCTCTATAGACCGCTTGAAATTAGGTCCTATAAGGGGCACGCAGTCCGGTTCAAGTCTCTTTGCCACAGGCTTGGTTTTGTCTTTGAAATGACGACGATTTCCGCCCCATCCGAGCCGCATCGCGCCGTGCGCTGGTGGCTGATCTGCGTGGCCGCGCTGATCGCGCTGATGGTGCTGGTCGGCGGCGCGACACGGCTGACGGAATCCGGCTTGTCGATCGTCGAATGGAAACCGGTCACTGGCACTGTTCCGCCGCTGTCGGAAGCGGCGTGGGCCGAGGCGTTCGAGGCCTACAAGAAGATCCCGCAATATCGCGAGCTCAATTCAGGCATGAGCCTGTCCGAGTTCAAGACGATCTTCTGGTGGGAGTGGAGCCACCGTTTGCTTGGCCGCTTCATCGGCGTCGCCTATCTGCTGCCGTTCCTGTTCTTCCTCTGGCGCGGCGGATTGTCGGGTGAGCTGAAGCGCAGGCTGTGGCTGCTGTTCGCGCTCGGCGGCCTCCAGGGGGCGGTCGGCTGGTGGATGGTGGCCTCGGGCCTCACGGCGCGGGTCGAGGTGTCGCAATATCGGCTGGCGACGCATCTTTTGCTCGCGCTCCTGATCTTCGCCGGCATCGTCTGGACGGTGCGGCGGCTCAAGGAGCGGCCGCAGATCGCAGCGCCCGCGCGGCTGAGATTCACGAGCGCTCTGCTGCTCGTGGTGACCTTCGTGCAGATCTATTTCGGCGCGCTGGTCGCGGGCCTGCGTGCCGGGCGCGCCTACAACACCTGGCCTGAGATCGACGGCGCGTTCATCCCCGCGGCGGAGCGGCTGTGGTTCGAGACGCCGTGGTGGCGCAACATGTTCGACAATGTGCTGACCGTGCAGTTCGAGCACCGCATGACCGCCTACGCGCTGTTCGTGCTGGCGCTGCTGCACGCGATCGACGCGGTGGGCTCGCGGGCAGGCGCGGCTGCCAGCGGCGCGCTGTGGCTGTTCGCGGCGGTGAGCGTGCAGGCGGTACTCGGCGTCCTCACGCTGCTCAACCAGGTGCCGATCGGTCTCGCGCTGACGCATCAGGCGGTTGCGATCGTGGTGTTGACGCTTGCAGTGATGCAGGTCGAGCGGCTGGCGTCACGACAGTCTGCGCAGGCGCAGCCGCGCGTGGTGCCCGTGAGTCAGCCCGGCTGATCAGCAATAGCCGTAGACGCCGCACGCATAGGGCAGGCGCCAGAAATAATCGACCTGCTTCCCGCCGTAATAGGCGCCCTGATAATCGTAGCTCCAGGGGCGGCCGTAATAGCCCGGCAGCGTGTGGGAGCCGGGCAGCAGCGGCGTGCCCGGCAGGTTGTGGATGTAGCTGCCGATGCCATAGGCCGGCGAGATCAGCGCATCCGGATCGGTCTCGACATAGACTTGTGGCGGGTCCGGCGGCGGCCCGGCCGCGCGCCGCTTGTACACCGGCAGATCGGCGGCCATGGCAGCCGGGACCATCAGCATCATAGCCAGGGCGGGCACCATCCAGCGCAGCATCATTGCCTCCGAATCAAAGGGGCGATCCAAAGACGATGTATGGGGCCGATATGGTTAATGAGGGTTAACCGGCGATCATGAATGTCATTCCGGGGCGGTGCAAAGCACCGAACCCGGAATCCAGAGGTTGCAGCATAACGTCGAGATTCCGGGTTCGCGCTACGCGCCCCGGAATGACGATGAGGATTACGCCGCCAGCGCCTGCTCCAGATCCGCAATCAGGTCTTCCTTGTCCTCGATGCCGATCGAGAGCCGGACCACGTCGGGGCCGGCGCCGGATTTGATCTTGGCAGCGTCGTCGAGCTGGCTGTGCGTGGTCGAGGCCGGATGGATCACCAGCGAGCGGGTGTCGCCGACATTGGCGAGGTGCGAGAACAGCTGCAGCTTCGACACCAGGCTGACGCCGGCGTCGTAGCCGCCCTTCAGGCTGAAGGTGAACACCGCGCCGGCGCCCCGCGGTGCGTATTTGCGCGCGAGCCGGTTGTACTTGTCGCTCGGTAGGCCGGCATAGCTCACCGAGGCCACCGCCGGATGGCCGGCGAGATATTCGGCAACGGCCTTGGCGTTGTCGCAGTGCTTCTGCATGCGCAGCGGCAGCGTCTCGATGCCGGTCAGGATCATGAACGCGTTGAACGGCGACAGCGCCGGGCCGAGGTCGCGAAGGCCGAGCACGCGGCAGGCGATCGCGAAGGCGAAATTGCCGAAGGTCTCCTGCAGCCGGATGCCGTGATATTCGGGGCGTGGCTCCGACAGCATCGGATATTTGCCCCCCGTGGACCAGTCGAAGGTGCCGGCATCGACGATGATGCCGCCGAGCGAGTTGCCGTGGCCGCCCAAAAACTTCGTCAGCGAGTGCACGACGATGTCGGCACCGTGGTCTATGGGGCGGATCAGATAGGGCGAGGCCAGCGTGTTGTCGACGATCAGCGGCACGCCCGCCTTGCGTGCCACCGTCGAGATCGCCTCGATGTCGGTGATGCTGCCGGCGGGATTGGCGATGGACTCGATGAAGATCGCCTTGGTGCGCGGCGTCACCGCCCGCTCGAAGCTCGCAACGTCGTCGGGATCGGCCCACACCACGTTCCAGCCAAAGCTCTTGAACGCGTGCGTGAACTGGTTGATCGAGCCGCCATAGAGTTTTCGCGCGGCGATGAATTCGTCGCCGGGCTGGAGCAACTGCTGCAACACCACGACCTGCGCGGCATGGCCCGAGGCCACTGCAAGCGCGGCGGTGCCGCCTTCGAGCGCGGCGACGCGCTCTTCCAGCACCGCATTGGTGGGATTGCCGATGCGGGTATAGATGTTGCCGAACGCCTGCAGGCCAAACAGCGAGGCGGCGTGGTCGGCATCGTTGAAGACGAAAGAGGTCGTTTGATAAATCGGAGTCGCGCGCGCGCCGGTGGTGGGGTCGGGCTGTGCACCGGCATGCACTGCGAGCGTTGAAAATCCCGGAAGGCGATCGCTCATTTGGGCGTCCTGTTCGCGTGGTCTGAAAATCGCGCGGCATGCTGATCGGCGCCGTGCCCGCCGTCAAGGCGCGGCTTCACATCGGGAGATCGTGCTTCGCATTGTCGCGTTCGCGAAACGAAACCTTCGCGATTGCGTCAGCTTTGCTCGGTCTTGTTCTTCGCAGCGCGATCCGATGCGGCGGTGTTGCCGCCGCCGACACTCATCCGATTGAGGGACAGCCGCATGCCCTGCGTCGGCGCCGGCGCGCGCTTGGAGCTGAGCGTGCGCGAATTCACGCCCATCCAGGAGATTTCGGACGACAGGCGGCCATATTCGATCTTGGGGCAGCGGTTCATGACCACCTTGATACCGACTGATTCCGCCTTCGCCGCCGCCGCGTCGTCGCGCGCGCCGAGCTGCATCCAGATCACCTTCGGCAGCGGGTTGAGCGTGAGCGCCTCCTCGACAACAGGCATGATGTGGCTGGAGTTGCGGAAGATGTCGATCATGTCGACGGGACGGCCGATGTCCGACAGCGACGCGACGAACGGCTTGCCGAGCAGCTCCTTGCCGACATGGCCGGGATTAACCGGGATCATGTCGTAGCCGCGCTGCATCAGGTATTTGAACGCGAAATAGCTCGGCCGCACGTTGACCGGCGAGGCCCCGACCATCGCGATCGATTTCACGCTGTTGAGGATGCCGCGGATGTAATTGTCGGGATAGGCGTCGTGGTTCATCTTTTTCTTTCTCTCGTCATTCCGGGGCGATGCGCAGCATCGAACCCGGAATCTCGAGATTCCGGGTTCGGCTCTGCGAGCCGCCCCGGAATGACAGTGCTAGTGTTTCACTCATCCCGCCATGTCGGCGCGCGCTTCTCGATGAAGGCCTTGATGCCTTCCTCGGCGTCGCGCGCCATCATGTTCTCGGTCATCACCTCTGCGGCATAGCGATAAGCGTCCGCAAGGCTCATGTCGGCCTGGCGGTAGAAGGCCTCCTTGCCGAGCTTGATCGTGTAGGCGGATTTCAACGCGACCTGTTGCGCAAGCTCGATCGCGGCGCCGAGTTCGGTGCCGGCGGGAACGACGCGATTGACGAGGCCGATCTCGTGGGCGCGTTCGGCCGTGACAGGCTCGCCCGTCAGCAGCATCTCCATGGCCTGCTTGCGCGGGACGTTGCGCGACAGCGCCACCATCGGCGTCGAGCAGAACAGGCCGATGTCGACGCCGGGTGTGGCGAACTTCGCCTCGTCCGATGCGATCGCGAGATCGCAGCTGGCGACGAGCTGGCAGCCCGCCGCGGTGGCGATGCCCTGAACGGCAGCGACCACGGGCTTGGGCAGACGCACGATCGCCTGCATCATGGCACTGCACGCCGTCATGATCTGCGCAAAATAAGCCCGGCCGCGATCCGCATCGGTGCGGCGCGCGGTCAGTTCCTTCAGGTCGTGGCCGGCGGAAAAAGCGGGGCCGTTGGCGGCGATGACGGCCGCACGGATGTGCTTGTCTTCCGCGATGGCGTTGAGGCTCGCATGCAGCTGTCCGATCATCGCCTCCGAGAGGCTGTTGCGCGCCGCTGGTCGGTTCAGTGTGAGCACAGCGACGCTGCCGACGATCTCGCGCAGCAGGATCGGCGATTGCGGGGAGGGAGCGCGGGCGGCGTGGACGGACATTGACGCGATTTCCGCTAAATGATTGCAATTGGATGACACCGATAACTTAATGTAACAGGGCACGCGAAGCGAGGGTGGGGACGGCATGGCGTTAGCGAAAATGAGCGTGGCGGAGCTGGAGCAGTTCCTCCGTGTCGAGTTTCCCCAGGCCTTCAGCGGTGACGACATCACGATCGAGAGCGCAGACGGCCAGACCAGCCTCTTGCGCCAGCGCTACAGCGAACGGATGCTGCGGCCCGGCGGAACCGTGTCCGGCCCGACGCTGATGGCGCTCGCGGATTTCGCGATGTACGTGGTGCTGCTGTCCGCGATCGGGCCGATCGGGCTCGCGGTCACCACCAATCTCAACATCAACTTCCTGCGCAAGGGCCAGCCCGGGCAGGACGTGCTGGCCGAGGCCCGGCTGCTCAAGCTCGGCAAGCGCCTTGCGGTCGGGGAGGTGAACCTCTTGTCCGGAACCTCAGCCGACCCGATCGCCCATGTCACCTCGACCTATTCCATTCCAAATGTTTGAGCTTTTTGCAGGTAATATCGCACCATATTTTTAAGTCATTGATTTTACGCGACTAATTTCCGTTCTGAGGCATTGACCGTTGCGCCGCTCTTCTCTAGAAACCCGCGCAGTCCGGCGCGGTGTTCGCGCCGATGTCTCCCTCACGGAAATTCTGACATGAAAACCTTTTCGGCAAAGCCGGCCGAGGTGACGAAGAAGTGGGTGCTGATCGACGCCAAGGGTCTGGTCGTCGGCCGTCTCGCCACCATCGTCGCCATGCGCCTGCGCGGCAAGCACCTCCCGACCTACACCCCGCACGTCGATTGCGGCGACAACGTCATCATCATCAACGCGCAGCATGCGGTCCTCACCGGTCGCAAGCGCGAGCAGAAGACCTACTATAAGCACACCGGTTACGTCGGCCACGTCAAGGAGCGCACCGCGCGTCAGATCCTCGAGGGCCGTCATCCCGAGCGGGTGCTCGAGAAGGCCATCGAGCGCATGATCCCGCGTGGTCCGCTCGGCCGCGTCCAGATGGGCAACTTGCGCGTCTACGGCGGGGCTGATCATCCGCACGAGGCGCAGCAGCCCGAGAAGATCGACATCGCCAAGTTGAACCGCAAGAACATGAGGGCCGCATAACATGGCCGAATCCATCCAGTCGCTCGACCAGCTCTCGCAGCTCAAGACGGCGGCCGCGCCCGAGGCGCCCAAGCACGAGAAGAAGGTCGACAAGTTCAACCGCGCCTATGCGACCGGCAAGCGCAAGGACGCGGTCGCCCGGGTCTGGATCAAGCCGGGTGCCGGCAAGGTCACCGTCAACTCGCGCGAGGTCGAGGTCTATTTCGCCCGTCCCGTGCTGCGCATGATGATCGAGCAGCCGTTCTCCGTGGCCCAGCGTTCGGGCCAGTACGACGTGATCTGCACCGTCGCCGGTGGCGGTCTGTCCGGCCAGGCCGGCGCGGTCCGTCACGGCATCTCCAAGGCGCTCACCTATTTCGAGCCGGAGCTGCGCGGCGTGCTCAAGAAGGGCGGCTTCCTCACCCGCGACTCGCGCGTGGTCGAGCGCAAGAAGTACGGCAAGGCCAAGGCCCGCCGCTCCTTCCAGTTCTCGAAGCGTTAATCGCTTCTGTCGCATTCGCCGCGAAAGCGGCTTCAATGAGATGCAAAAGGGCGCTGATTTCAGCGCCCTTTTTGTTGTTCGTTTGTATGCAAATTCATAGCGTGTTTCCCGAAAACTTAGGGATCGGCGAAAACCTGAATGGAACCCGCTGCGACCTAGCGTCGCTTTCGGAAGGGCGCGCAAATCGGCTGGGCCGATCGCGTAACTGCTATGTTCTAGAGGGGGCCGACATGATGTCGCTCGATAGCATCACGCTCTATTTGGTCGCCACCATGGTCGCCGCACTGCTCGGCGCCATGATGGTGTTTTTCGGCAAGCAGGAGAACAGCCCGGCGCTGAAATGGTGGGGCACCGCCTATCTGCTCGGTGCCGTCTCCGTCGCGCTATGGACCGCGGCGGGGGACAGGCTGGGCCCGCAAATTTGCCTCGCACTGAACGCCGTCGGTTTCGTCGCCTGCGGCATGGTCTGGAACGCGGCGCGCGTCTTCCACGGCCGCAAGCCGAACTGGCCGGGGCTCGTCCTCGGCGCGCTCGCCTGGGTCGCAGCTGCGACGCTGCTCGATCCCACAGCGTCGATGCTGCGCATGCTCGTCGGCGCCGGCATCGTCTCGGTGTACGCGGCGCTGACTGCGAGCGAGCTCTGGACCGAACGGCGCAAGAGCGTGCAACGGCGCTGGCCCGCCTTCGTGATGCCGGTGATGCACGGCTGCGTGTTGATGCTGCCGATCCTGATCGGCAGCTTCCTGCGCCCGCATGATGCCGGCTTCTCCGCCAGCATCTGGGTCACCGTGTTCGCGGTCGAGCTCATCCTCTATGCCGTCGGTACCGTGTTCGTGATCTTCATGCTGGTGTCGGAACGCACCGTCACCGCGCACCGGACTGCGGCATCGACCGATCCCTTGACCGGCATGCTCAACCGGCGCGGCTTCTCGGAGGCCTGTGCGCGCGTGATCGAGCGCGAGGCCAAGGCCGGGCGGCCGGTGACCGTCATGATCTTCGACATCGACCACTTCAAGTCGATCAACGACCGCTTCGGCCATCCCGCGGGCGATGAGATGCTGAAGCTGTTCTCGACCGTCGTGGTCAGCAACTTGCGCATCTCCGACCTGTCCGGCCGCATCGGCGGCGAGGAGTTCGCCGCGCTATTGCCGTGCGCGCTGGAGGAGGGCGTGCTTGTCGCCGAGCGCGTGCGCGAGGCGTTCGAGACCTCCGGCGTCGTCGTCGACGAAGGTCCGGTCGATACCACCGTCAGCATCGGCGTTGCCGGAGGTCCGGCCGGCACCGAACTCGAGGTGCTGCTGGCCTCGGCGGACACCGCGCTCTACCAGGCCAAGCGCGGCGGCCGCAACCGCGTCGAGGCGGCCGAGGAGCTGCCGCTGTCGCTGGAGAACTGGCGACGCCAGAGCGCGGCGCGGGCCGGCGCATCGCAGGCGCGCCCGGCCACCGCGTGAGAATGCAGGGCGGGCTTGCGGTAAATCTCTGTTTACCATTCGATCCCTACCATCGTGGCCATGGAATCGATCCGTCGACAGAATCCGCAAGCCGCCCTGATGTCGCTCGAGGCCGAGGCTGCCTCGGCCCGCGGCGGTTTCGCCTGTCTGTTCTCCACCGCGGATGAATACGAGACGGCGCTGATCTCCGAGCGCCGCGCGCAAGGACGCTACACGCAGCACCGCAGCTACTGGCCGTTCGTGTTGTTCGCGGGTTGTGCGCTGATCGTGACGGGCACCGTCCTGCTGTTTGCCTGACGTATCAGCAATTTGGCCGGGCAGGGCGCCGTTTCGGCGCCTTTTTCTTTGGCGCCGGCTACGCTAGACACGGGCATCGAACAAACAGGGTGGAAAGCCGATGATCACCGAGATCGCGCAAATCGATGTCAAGCCGGGCAGCGAGAAGGACTTCGAGGCGGCCGTTGCCAAGGCCAAGGCCGCTTTCGGCCGCTCCAAGGGCTTTCACGGCTTCGAGCTGCACAAGTCGATCGAGAAGCCGCAGCGTTACCGGCTGATGGTGAAATGGGCGACGCTGGAGAACCACACCGTGGACTTCCGCGGCTCGGAGAATTTCACGGAATGGCGCGGCCTGGTCGGCCAGTATTTTGCCGCGCCTCCCGAGGTCGAGCACACCGAGACCGTGCTAACGACCTGAGGCTTTATGTCGGGAGCATGATCTTGTCGGAAAACCGCTCCACACTTTGCGCTAACGCGGCCCTTCGGGTCCGGATCATGCTCTAGGCCGCCTCCGCTAGAGCCGGCGCCTCATACGTCTTGACATGGTCGATCATGACCTTGGCGATCGCGACCAGCGGGAGCGCCAGCGCCAGGCCCCAGATGCCGAACACGACGCCGAGCAGGATCTGGAACGCGAACAGCGTGGCCGGCGGGATGTCGAGTGCCTGCCGCTGCAGGATCGGCGTCAGCACGTAGCTTTCCATGGCGTGCACGCCCATGAAGAGCAGAAACGCCGATAGCGCCGCGATCCAGCCCGAGGCGAGGCTCGCCAGCACCACGACGACGCCGGCGATGATGGCTCCGACGGTCGGGATGAAGGCCAGGAGGCCCGCCTGGATCCCTAAGATGAATGCGCCGGGGATGCCGATGACGGCAAGTCCTATCCAGGTCACGGCGCCGACCGCGATCATGACGATGATCTGGGCGATCAGCCAGCGCTCGAGCGTTTCGGCGATACGGTCGATGACGAGGGCGACACGGGTGCGGTGCCGCGCCGGCGCCAGGAACAGCAGGCCGTCATGATAGACGCTGGGCTGGGCGGCGAAGGCGAGGCCCAGGAACAGCACGATGAAGATGTTGCCGACGCCGTGAATGGTGCCGAGCAGCAGCTTGAGGGTCTGGCTCACGATCGCCCCGCCGCTCGAGGCGAGCGTGCCGGCACTAGGCAGCGGCGGCCGCGAAGGCGTTGCCGGCGCGGGCGTCGCCTCCGAGGACGCGTTGGTTGCGGACTCCGGCGCAGCGTTGCCGAGATCGAAGAAGCTGGTGTCGATGCCGTGGTTCTCGAGGAAGGACCTGACATTGGTGATCTGCGACTTGATGGTCTTGCTCAGGAGGGAGGCCTGTTCGGCAATGGTGGCGCCGCCGAGATAGGCGACGCCCGCCAGCAGCAGAGCGAGCGCGACGCACACGATAGCAAGCCGCATTGTGTGAGGCAGCTGGACCCGGCGACCGAGCGCATTGACCAGCGCGTTGAGACCGAGCCCGAGCAGCATGCCGGTGAAGATCAGCAGCAGGGTGGCCGCAAAATACCAGGTGAAGGCGAGCAGCGCGGTGAACAGCACGACGCCGATGCCTCCGACTGTGATCGCCCAGGCCTGATCCCGCGCGAGGTCGGCACGGGCGCGGGATCGTTCATCTGCGGGAAAGGTCACATCGTATCCTGTCTCTTGGTGGCGGCAATTGGGGCACTCTTTCGCGAAATCCCGGCAGGGATCAAGCGGCGCGCACCGGTTCGGGTGCCGGCCCGGTCCAGGCCCGGCATTTGCGCGAAAATAGCATTGCCGTCCCGCGATCCCCTCTGTTGAATTTGTTCCATCGGAGGGGCATGTTCGGGGAATCTTCTTATCAGGAGGCGCGGAACGACAGATGAGAAAGCCGGTCGTCGGCGTGATCGGGAATTCCCATCGCGTCGAAAATCGATTTCAGGTCCAGATGGTTGGCGAGCGAAACCTGCGCGCCGTGGCCGAAGTCTCCGGCGGCTTGCCGCTGATGTTCGCAGGCTCGCCCGACATCACCGATATCCCGGCGCTGCTCGATACCGTGGACGGCATCATCCTGACCGGGGCCCGGGCCAACGTTCACCCGACCCGCTTCAACGTCGATCCCTGCGAAAAGCACGAGCCCTACGACATCCACCGCGACGAGGTCGCTCTGGCGCTTTCGGTCGCCTGCGTCGCCCGCGGCATCCCGCTGTTCGGCATCTGCCGCGGCCTGCAGGAGATGAACGTCGCCTTCGGCGGCTCGCTGCATCCCGAGATCCGCGAGATCCCCGGCCGCATGAACCACCGCATGCCCCGGCTCGAGAACGGCGAGATCCATCCTGATCCGACCGTGGTGTTCGCCGATCGTCACGACGTCGAGCTGACGCCTGGCGGCGCCTTCGCCACGATTCTCGGCTGCGAGAAGATCCGGGTCAATTCGCTGCACGGGCAGGGCATCCTGGAGCCGGGCAAACGCGTGCTGATCGAGGGCATCGCCGAGGACGGCACCATCGAGGCGATCCGCATCGCGGACGCCCCGAGCTTTGCGCTCGGCGTGCAATGGCACGCGGAGTACGACCCGCAGCACAATCCAATCAACCGCAAGCTGTTCGAGGCCTTTGGCGAGGCGATGGTGACAAGGCAGAAGGCGGCGGCGTAGGCGGAGCGCGCAGCGAGAGGACTTCGGGCAGTCACTCGGCCAGTGACTTCACGCTCGTTTCCCGGACAAGCTGCAACGCGTGAGCGTTGCTGCGCAGAGCCGGGACCCAGGGCCCCTCGTGCGACATGGGCCCCGGCTCGATGGGCGCGTGTATGCCACAAATCCGAAATTCGGAAGGGAGGCCGATCCCGATTTTGCTGGAGCGCAGGTAGCTCGCGAGTGGCCATTATCCGTTCAAAGCCGCGCGGCCCTGCGCGGTAATGCGGTATTCGGTGTCGCCCGATGCTTGGGGGATTGCCTCAACCAGGCCAGACTCTACCAGGCGCGCGACGAGCTCGTGATCGAACAGCGGAGTGCTGATCCACGGTTCGGAAGTTAACTGCTGCAGAAACGCGCGTTCGATTTCGGTCAGGTCCACGGCTTGCCTCTCCGAGGATAACTCGACGGGCATCAGTGCCGTTCCGCTTCAGCAAGCGGGACAAACGGGTGATCTCGGCGGCTAACCTCAACGACACACCCGCCGCAAGGCGGGCCGCCTCAATTGGCCCCTTTGCAGGTCAGCACCAAACCTTGCGACAAGAACCACTAGCGCCGATTGCCAGGATCAAATCCGACCGCATCCCATGGGGGCTGGCCGGTCAGTTCAGGCACTCATCACCGAGATCTTCAAGGCGCCGGCTGGCGTTATAGGCCGCCTCGCCCTTCCCAGTAGGTGGGCATCCCATAATACCGGTGGGTTCGCGTTTCCCAGTCTCGATCTTCCCAGGAATCATCGCTGAACTCAGGCGCGTCTCTCAGCTGTTGCTCGGTGATTTGGGTTCGAAAACCGTCAAGCGACGTATCATATGTCAGAGCGCCCCAGGGAATGGGGTAGTGGCTGTGGCCCAAGCCAACAAATCCACCAAAGCTCATGACGGCATAGGCCACGCGGCCTGACACCTTGTCGATGATGAGGTGATCAATCTCACCGATATTCGTTCCATCAGCTCCATAAACCTTCGTTCCCTGAACGTCCTCGCTCGAGATGCAGTGATGATCCGGGTGGGCTGTTGCGCGGGCCATGACTTTGTCTCCTTCACAGATGGTTTTGCTGGCTTAACTCGGCCGCCACGGCGGTGTTCCTGGCCAGGAGAACATGCCGCAGCTCGATCACCAACCTAGCGTCGCTGACATCAATTGTAGCAACCCAGCCCTGGTCGTTCCGTCCTCCGAGAACAAGCGCCGGACTCGCACAGACGTCAGGGTTGAGCCCTTGCGAAACCCGGTCCCTGCTTTGCGGCAGGTACAGCGATCTGGGGGTGATGGTGCACTATCCCGGACGGAATAAACCAATCGGTAGGAATTGCTCCGACGCGATTTTCGCGGCTCTGATTTGTTCTTCGGGAACGAACTGGAGTCGGATGCAGAACGAAAGCTGAAGGCTCCGTGGCGCAAGGTCTATCTCTACCGTGTCGAATCGGTGAAGCGCTCAGGCGGCCGTCTGGCCTCAGCCCGATCCAGCTCGTTCAACTCGGCTTCGCCGCAGAACGAAGTCATGGAAGCGCAACCGGTGTTGCCGCAAAGGAGGCCGATGTCGGCCTGCCTCACACCGCCCGCTCCATCCGTCGCGCGCGATAGGTTTGCGGTGACATTAGTGTCAGCTTGCGGAACGCCTTGCCAAAGCTACTCTCGTCCTCGTAGCCGGCGGCGCGCGCGATGGTCTTGATCGGCTGCGTCGTCGATTCCAGCAGCGTGCGCGCGTGCTCGACACGGCGACGCATGAGGAAAGATTGCGGCGGCTCGTGCGTGAGTTCTTGGAATTTGCGGTTCAGCGTACGCTCGCTGAGACCGAGCGCGTCGGCCTGGTGCAGGGCGGATCAGGCTTCGGCATGGTCCGCCACTGCGTCCGCTCAGCCGATCACATCGCCATCCTGCATGGGCATTCCCATTGCGTTGCACAATCGCAATGTTGATCCCCACGCGCAGCATTGAGGTTCATGAGAAGAATACCATATGCTCCGCAAGGGAGCCCGTGCCGTGCAGACCATGAAGGCGGCCCTCGTTGCGGCGATCACCGTCGTGGCTTTGATCTGCTGCCTCCTTCCCAGCTCAGCGGAGGAGAGCAGCCGTGTTGCCCTGGTTGTTTCGATCGACGGGGCGGTTGGCCCGGCGTCAGCCAGCTACGTGCGGGAGGCTTTGGCCACGGCGAGCGAACGGCGCGCCGAGGTCGTGCTTCTGAGAATGAACACGCCCGGCGGGCTCAATTCCAGCATGCGCGAGATCATCGCGGATGTGCTCGCCTCGCCGGTCCCTGTCATTGGCTACGTCGCTCCCTCCGGCGCCCACGCGGCGAGTGCGGGGACCTATATCCTTTATGCGACCCACATCGCGGCGATGGCACCAGGTACCAACATCGGTGCAGCGACGCCGGTCCAGATTGGCGGGCCGCTGCCGGGCCTGCCGAGCGCCGCACCCGACAAGGATGGCAAAGACAAGAAGGATGAGCCGAAGGACGCGATGACGGCGAAGGCCACAAACGATGCCGTCGCCTTCATCCGCAGCCTTGCCGAGCTGCGCAACCGCAATGCGGACTGGGCGGAGAAGGCGGTCCGCGAGGCCGCAACACTCTCTGCCAACGGCGCGCTAGGGGCGCATGCCATTGATCTCGTCGCGCGCGATCAGGCTGAATTGCTGCGGCAGGTGGATGGCCGTGTGGTAGAGCTCGCAGGCGGCAGGACGCAACGCCTCGCAACAAAGGATGCTGTCGTCGAAGCCATCGAGCCCGGACGGATATCCCGGTTCCTGGCGGTCATCACCGACCCGAACGTGGCGTTCATTTTGCTGATGGTCGGCATCTACGGCCTGATCTTCGAGTTCATGTCTCCCGGAGCCGTCGCCCCGGGAGTCGCCGGCGCGATCTGCCTGCTGATCGGCCTCTATGCGCTCAATTTGCTGCCGATCAACTATGCCGGCCTCGCCCTGATGCTGGTGGGACTCGTGCTTCTCACCGTCGAAGCCTTCAACCCGACCGTGGTGATCGGCTTCGGCGGGATCATCGCTTTCGTGCTGGGAGCAATGATGCTCTTCAGGAGCGAGGCGCCTGGGTACCAACTGTCGTGGTGGGTGATCGGCACCGCTGCGGTCGTGTTCAGCGGCTTTGCTCTGGTCGTGCTTGGTTCGCTTCGGCGCGTCCGCAAAGCTCCTGCGCGGGTCGGCGCACAGGCCATGCGCGGCTTGCCCGCCGAGGTTCTCGACTGGAACGGGAACGAAGGTCATGTCTTCGCCCATGGTGAGCGCTGGCAGGCGCGCGGCGCCGAAACCTTCATGCCCGGAGAGACGGTGGAGGTCGCCAATGTCGTCGACCTGACGCTGCTGATACGCCGCACACCCGCCCGGACGGGCGAGGGAGGTACATCATGATGCTGGAATATCTGACGTATGCGGCGCTTGCGCTGCTTGTCATCGTGTTTCTATCCCAGGCTATTCGAATCCTGCGCGAATACGAGCGCGGCGTCGTCTTCACGCTCGGCCGCTTTACCGGTGTGAAGGGTCCGGGCCTCATCCTCCTCATTCCGATCGTGCAGCAACTCGTCAAGGTCGATCTGCGGGTGATGGTGCAGGTGGTGCCGCCGCAGGACGTGATTTCGCGAGACAACGTCTCCGTCAAGGTCAACGCCGTCCTGTACTTCCGCATCGTCGACCCCGAGCGCGCCATCATCAAAGTCGGTGACTACATGGCGGCGACCAGCCAGCTCGCCCAGACCACGTTGCGTTCGGTGCTCGGCAAGCATGAGCTCGACGAGATGCTTGCCGAGCGCGACAGGTTGAACGCCGATATCCAGGAGATCCTCGACAAGCAGACTGACGTCTGGGGCATCAAGGTCACCGGCATAGAGATCAAGGACGTCGATATCAATGAAACCATGGTTCGCGCGATTGCCAAACAGGCTGAGGCGGAGCGCCTGCGGCGGGCCAAGGTGATCAATGCGATGGGCGAGCAGCAGGCCGCCGAAAAGCTCGTCGAAGCCGGCCGGATCCTGGCGCAGGAGCCTCAGGCAATGCAGCTGCGTTACTTCGCGGCGCTGCACGACATCGCCGGTGAACGCTCGTCGACCGTGGTGTTTCCGCTTCCCACCGGCCTGCTCGACCATTTGATGCCGCGGCCTAACAACCCGTAACAGAAAGCGGAGGTGCTGATCGCGAGCGGCGTCACTGCTCCGGCCGAGCTGCAGCGGCGACGTGGTAGCGGTCGAGACTTCTCAAACGAAAAGGCGCCTCCTTCCGGAAGCGCCTTTTGCCTGTCTCGTCCTGAGCGGGCCGCTCAGCCCGAATAGTACATGTCGAACTCGACCGGGTGCGGGGTCATCTCGAAGCGCTCGACCTCGGTCATCTTCAGCTCGATATAGGCGTCGATGAAGTCGTCGTCGAACACGCCGCCGGCCTTGAGGAAGGCGCGGTCCTTGTCGAGGTTTTCAAGCGCCTCGCGAAGCGAGCCGCACACGGTCGGAATCTGCTTCAGCTCTTCCTTCGGCAGGTCGTAGAGGTCCTTGTCCATCGCTGGGCCCGGATCGATCTTGTTCTTGATGCCGTCGAGGCCGGCCATCAGCATCGCGGCGAAGCCGAGATAGGGATTGGCGAGCGGATCGGGGAAGCGCACCTCGACGCGCTTGGCCTTCGGCGAAGCGGTGTAGGGGATGCGGCAGGAGGCCGAGCGGTTGCGCGCGGAATAGGCGAGCAGCACGGGGGCCTCATAGCCCGGGACCAGACGCTTGTAGGAGTTGGTCGACGGGTTGGTGAAGGCGTTGATCGCCTTGGCGTGCTTGATGATGCCGCCGATATACTGCAGGCAGGTCTCCGACAGATCGGCGTACTTGTTGCCGGCGAACACCGGCTTGCCGTCCTTCCAGATCGACTGGTGCACGTGCATGCCCGAGCCGTTGTCGCCGAAGACCGGCTTCGGCATGAAGGTGGCGGTCTTGCCGTAGATGTGCGCGACCTGGTGGATGCAGTACTTGTAGATCTGGATGTGGTCGGCCATCAGCGTGAGCGTGTCGAACTTCATGCCGAGCTCGTGCTGGGCGGAAGCGACCTCGTGGTGATGCTTCTCGACCTTGACGCCCATCTTGGCCATGGCACCCAGCATCTCCGAGCGCATGTCCTGCACGGAGTCCTGCGGCGGAACCGGGAAATAGCCGCCCTTGGTGCGGACGCGGTGGCCGAGATTGCCGCCTTCATATTCGGTGTCGGAGTTGGTCGGCAGCTCCGAGGAGTCGAGGCGGAAGCCGGTGTTGTAGGGGGTGGCCGAGAAGCGCACGTCGTCGAACACGAAGAACTCGGCTTCGGGGCCGACGAACACGGCGTCGCCCACGCCCATCGACTTCACCATCGCCTCGGCCTTCTTGGCGATGCCGCGGGGGTCGCGGTTGTAGGGCTCGCCGGTGGTCGGCTCGAGCACGTCGCAGGTGATGACCATGGTGGTCTCGGCGAAGAACGGGTCGATCGTCGCGGTCACCGGATCGGGCATCAGGCACATGTCGGACTCGTTGATCGCCTTCCAGCCGGCGATTGAGGAGCCGTCGAACATCGTCCCTTCGGCGAAGATGTCTTCATCGATCATGCTGACGTCGAACGTGACGTGCTGCCACTTGCCGCGCGGATCGGTGAAGCGCAGGTCGACGTACTTCACGTCGTTGTCCTTGATCGATTTCAGGACGTCTTTGGCGGTCTTCATGCATACCCCTTATGGCTCTGCGGGTCGGTTTCCAGGTGAGCAGGATTGTTCTCGCTTTTGGCGAGTTCGCGCGACCGCACAAACGAAATCAGGCCGCCGAAGCAGCCTTATTTCTTGTCAGAGTGTCGCAAAATGCGGGATAGCACCCGGCTCAGATAGCGTCCAGCCCGGATTCGCCGGTTCGGATGCGGATCGCTTCTTCGATGTTGGAGACGAAAATCTTGCCGTCGCCGATGCGGCCGGTCTGCGCGGCGCGCCGGATCGCGTCGATGGCGCGCTCGACCAGATCGTCGCCGATCACGATCTCGATTTTGACCTTGGGCAGGAAGTCGACGATGTATTCTGCGCCGCGGTAAAGTTCGGCGTGCCCCTTCTGCCGGCCAAAGCCCTTGGCCTCGGTGACGGTGATGCCCTGGAGACCGACTTCCTGAAGCGCTTCCTTCACCTCGTCGAGCTTGAATGGCTTGATGATGGCTTCGATCTTCTTCACTGCGCGACTCCCGGCCTTTCGATCCAATAGCAACGTCTTCGTCAGGACGCGCATTTCTCAACGCACGATCTTGTCTTCTCTATGCCGGGATCCCTGACCAGTCCGGCAACAACGGCCGGCCACGCCCTTCAAGATGTCAGTGAGCACGACGAACCGAAGCGGCTTCCTCGAAAGCAGGGTCTATGCCAAGTTGCAAATGCCCTGGTTATCGGAGCGTTATCAGCCCTTTAACGAGCATCTCTGAGTGATGGTGCCGACCTGCGCAAAATACCGAAGACTACGAAATAGGCAAACGGTTCAATTTGTGTGCAGATCGACGTTCCCGCCGCCGGATCGGCGCCAAAAATGCCTGTTCATGAGGCTTTTGTACTAGGAAGTGGCATGGAAGTTCTGACCAACGCCGAAATGCAGCGCGCCGACCAGCTCGCCATCGCGGCCGGCACGCCCGGTTTCAAGCTGATGCTGAGCGCCGGCCAGGCGGTCGCCGAGGCCGCCCGTGGCTTGGTGGAGGAGGGGCCGATCCTGATCGTGGCCGGACCCGGCAACAATGGCGGGGACGGCTTCGTCGCCGCCGCCGAGCTCGCCGCGCAGGGGCGCGAGGTCTCGGTGATCCTGATGTGCGAGCGCGACCAGCTCCAGGGCGATGCCGCTTCCGCCGCGCGCGGCTGGAAGCATCCGGTGCTGCCGTTCAACCCGCAGGCGATCGGCAGACCTGCGCTGATCATCGATGCGCTGTTCGGCGCGGGCCTCAGCCGCTCTATCGGGGGCGAGGCGCGGGAGATGATCGAGGCGATCAACGCCAACGGTGCTCCGGTGCTGGCGGTGGATTTGCCGAGCGGCATCAACGGCACTAGCGCGGCCGTGATGGGCGTGGCGGTGAACGCCACCGAGACCGTGACCTTCTTCCGCAAGAAACCGGCGCACCTGCTGCTGCCCGGGCGTGTGCATTGCGGCCGCGTGCGCGTTGCCGACATCGGCATCGATGCGCAGGTGCTGGAGAAGATCGCGCCGCAGACCTTCGAAAATGATCTGGATGTCTGGGGCGGGGCCTTTCCGGTCCCGCGCATCGACGGCCACAAATACGCGCGCGGCCACGTGCTCGCGGTCTCGGGCGACGCAGCCGCAACCGGCGCGGCGCGGCTCGCCGCCCGCGGCGCACTGCGCGCCGGTGCAGGCCTCGTGACGCTGGCGAGCCCGCGCGATGCGCTCGCGATCAACGCGAGCGCGCTCACCGCGGTAATGGTGCGCCCCGTCGACAGCGCGATCGAGTTCGGCGAGCTGCTCGGCGACAAGCGCTACAACACCTGCATCATCGGTCCCGGTGCGGGCATCGGTGAGCGCACCTGCGACATGGTCCACACCGCGCTTGCCGCACAACGGCATCTGGTGCTGGACGCGGACGCGCTGACCAGCTTTGCGGCAACACCAGAGCACCTGTTTGAAGCGATCAAATCCTCGCAGGACAACGCGGTGGTGCTGACCCCGCATGAAGGCGAGTTCCCGCGCCTGTTCTCCGACCTCAGCAACAAGCATCCCGGCCGCTCCAAGCTCGAGCGCGTCCGCACCGCCGCCGAGCGCTCCGGCGCCGTCGTGCTGCTGAAGGGCCCGGACACCACCGTCGCCGCCCCCGACGGCCGCGCCACCATCGCCACCAATGCGCCGCCCTGGCTCGCCACGGCCGGCGCCGGCGACGTGCTGTCCGGGATCATCGCCGGGCTCTTGGCGCAGGGCGTGCCGGCGTTCGAGGCCGCCAGCATCGGCGTCTGGATGCACGGCGAGGCGGCGAGCGAAGCCGGCCCGGGTCTGATCGCGGAGGATCTGGCCGAGACGCTGCCGGCCGTGCACCGGCGGATCTATGATGTGCTGGGCGTGGAGTACTGAACGTTCACTCCACCCCATACCAGCGCACCAGGCGCGGTGCGGCCCAGTCGGTCGCGACGGATTCGATCAGCCAGCGTCCGGGTGAGGTCGCGGCAAACGCGATGCGCTGGGTCTGCCCGGGCTCGATCGCGAGCGTGTCGAGCCAGTAGGGCTTCCAGCCGTCGTCGAGCTTGTCGAGCAGCCGGAAATGGTGGCCGTGCAGGTGAAACACGGTGGTGATCGGGGCAGGGTTCTGCAGGGCCAGCACCACGGTGCGGCCGGTTCTGGCGCGGAAGGCGGGGGCGGAGGCGGTGGAGAAGGTCGCGGGCCGAACCCAGCCGGAATCGGTAGCGCCGAGCGCGACATCGAACCGCAGGGCACCTCTCAGATCGAGCTTCTCGGGGAGATCGTTCGACGGAAGCGGTTGCGGCGGCGACAGCGGGGCGCGCTCCAGCTTCCCGGAGATGGTCAGGTTTCCGACCTGGCGCGCCTCCATGCCGTCATGGAGCAGAAATGGGGCCGAGGCGGCCGCATCGACGAAGGCGTCGGCCCGCGCGCCCGGGGCCAGCACCAACGCGCCGTTGCGCGCGGGAAACGGCACGGCCGGCTGGCCGTCCAGGGCCATCACGTTGACCTCGTGGTTTTCCAATTTGATCGCGAGAGCAGAGCGTTGCGAGCCGTTGATAAAGCGCAGCCGCAGCCGCTCGCCCGCCGAAGCTGAGAGTTCGAATGAAGTCTTGCCGTTGATTGTATAAAGCGGTGTCGTGTCCTTCGGGTCCTGGCCCGGCGGGACCGCGGTGCCATCCGGCCGCAGCCGCCATTCCTCGATCAACAGGATCTCGTCGCGATCGACGGCGACCGCGCCGGTTTCGGCCACGATGATCGGAAGCGCGCGTGCGGGCTGCCTCAGGCCGTCCTCGAAGAGGCGGAAGTCGGCCAGCAGGGTCCCTGCATTAGACATTGAAATAATTGACGTTTCCGTCGTATCCGGCGGTGCCGGGGCGCGGCCGCGGAGCGGGTCGGCCGCCATCGGCGCGTGAAGGCCGTACCAGACTGGCGCAAGCGGCACAGGCAGGTTGTTGCTGAAGACCACCTGGCAGCGGTCGAAGCGCTTGAGACGCACGTCCCCGATATGGCTTACGGCGGCCAGCTCCCAGATCGGTGTAGCCGACTGACCCGGTCTCAGGGACAGCGTTGCCGGCCTCGCCTGCAGCGCGAGCTGGGCCGTCACAAGCCCGCCTGCGCCGCCGGCGATCAGCCCGGCTGCCGAGGCTCCGAGGCCTGCCAAAACCTCCCGTCTGTTCGGGTCAGAAATCCGCGTTGTCATGGCACGATCCGGACCACGCCGTGCTGGATAAGTCCAGCCGTCGTGCCTATTTGAAGCCTGCCTCCGTCAGGCCATTTTTTTGCTGCGAACAGTCAGGCGCATGCTATAAGCCCGGCCGCCCGCGGCATCGCGGCCGGTCTTGATGCAAATTCACGCGGGCGTGGCGGAACTGGTAGACGCGCTGGATTTAGGTTCCAGTGACGAAAGTTGTGGGGGTTCGAGTCCCTCCGCCCGCACCAAGCGCTTATCGCGTTTGCACGGATTACGAGGCCTGCTTCCGCGCGGATGATCGTCCGCAGGAAGCGGGTCCGATGAACCACCGGCGTGGAGGCGTTTGCCTCGCGCCGGATCGATTAATGACAGCGTCCCGACGCGCGACGTGCCGGGGCCGAACGAAAAGAAGATTGGACGCCATGCAGGTCACAGAAACCCTCTCGGAAGGTTTGAAGCACGAGTTCAAGATCAGCGTTCCCGCGTCTGATCTCGATGCCAAGGCCGGCGCCAAGCTCGTCGACCTCAAGGACAAGGTCCGCATCAACGGCTTCCGTCCGGGCAAGGTGCCGGTCTCGCACCTGAAGAAGGTCTATGGCCGCTCGGTGATGGCCGAGACCATCGACCAGACCATCCGCGACACCAACACGCAGCTGTTCTCCGAGCGCGGCTTCCGTCTCGCGACCGAGCCGAAGATCACCATGCCGACGGAGCAGAAGGACGTCGAGGAGCTGCTGAGCGGCAAGACGGATCTGACCTACACGGTCGCCATCGAGGTGGTGCCGGCGATCGCGCTCGCCGACTTCAAGAGCTTCCAGGTCGAGAAGCCCGTTGCCGAGGTCACCGACGCCGACGTCGACGAGGCGATCAAGCGCATCGCCGATTCCAACCGCACCTTTGCCGCCAGAGGCGAGGGCGCCAAGGCGGAACAGGGCGACCGCGTCACCATCAACTTCAAGGGCACCATCAACGGTGAAGTCTTCGAGGGCGGCACCGGCGAGGGCATCCAGGTCGTGATCGGCTCGAACAGCTTCATCCCGGGCTTCGAGGAGCAACTGATCGGGATCGGCGCGGGTGAGACGCGTACGCTGAAAGTGTCGTTCCCGAAGAACTACATGAACGACAAGCTCGCCGGCCAGCCGGCGGAGTTCGAGACCACCGCGACCCTGATCGAGGCGCCGCAGGACCTCGCAATCGACGACGAGTTCGCCAAGTCGCTCGGCCTGGAATCGCTGGACAAGCTGAAGGAGGCCGCACGCGAGCGGCTGACTGCGGAGTTCGCCACCGCCACGCGCCAACGCGTCAAGCGCGCGCTGCTCGACCGCCTCGACGAGGCCCATCGCTTCGAGGCTCCGCCCTCGCTGGTGGACGAGGAGTTCAATCTGATGTGGAACTCGGTCAAGGCGGAGATGGACTCCGCCGGCAAGACCTTTGCCGACGAGGACACCACCGAGGAGAAGGCGAAGGAGGAGTATCGCAAGATCGCCGATCGCCGCGTGCGGCTCGGCCTCGTGCTCTCCGAGATCGGCGAGAAGAACAAGATCACCGTGACCGACGACGAGGTCGGCCGCGCCGTGATCGAGCGCGCGCGCTCGATGCCCGGTCGCGAGAAGGAGGTCTGGGACTTCTACCGCAACAACGCCCAGGCGCTCGCCCAGCTTCGTGCGCCGATCTATGAGGACAAGGTGGTCGACTTCATCCTCGAGCTCGCCAACGTGACCGAGACGAAGGTCTCCCGCGAGGACCTCTACAAGGACGACGACGCGGAAAAGACCGCGGCCTGAAGGGTTTGAGGCAGCTGTCTATTAATGATGATCGACGAAGGGGCCCAGCTAGCCAGGTGGCCGGCTGGGCCTCTTTGTGCGAATCAGCTTCAACTGCCCCTCGGATTAAGCCTTAATGCGCTCCGCACTTGTCAGAAGCGAATTGGGCTATATCTGTCGCTACGCCTTCTACCTCTTACCCAAGTTCCTGCATCACAGGACGTCCATTCGCCTCCCGGCCAATCCAGCCAAAACTGGCAAGCCCGCCCGGCGGTGTCCGTCTCCGAAACCCTAGGTGACTCATGCGCGATCCGGTTGAAACCTACATGAACCTCGTGCCCATGGTGGTCGAGCAGACCAACCGTGGCGAGCGCGCCTACGACATTTTCTCGCGCCTCCTGAAGGAGCGCATCATCTTCGTGACCGGCCCGGTCGAGGACGGCATGTCGACGCTGATCGTCGCGCAGCTGCTGTTCCTCGAGGCGGAAAATCCGAAGAAGGAAATCTCGATGTACATCAACTCGCCGGGCGGCGTGGTGACGTCGGGCCTTGCGATCTACGACACGATGCAGTTCATCCGCCCGCCGGTCTCGACCCTGTGCACCGGTCAGGCGGCTTCGATGGGCTCGCTGCTGCTCGCCGCCGGCGAAAAGGACATGCGCTTCTCGCTGCCGAACGCGCGCATCATGGTGCACCAGCCCTCCGGCGGCTTCCAGGGCCAGGCTACCGACATCATGCTGCACGCCCAGGAAATCCTGAACCTGAAGAAGCGGCTCAACGAGATCTACGTCAAGCACACCGGCCAGACCTACAAGTCGATCGAGGATGCGTTGGAACGCGACAAGTTCCTCACTGCGAACGACGCCAAGGAGTTCGGCCTGGTCGACAAGGTGATCGACAAGCGCGCCGAGGAGCCGGCGCCGGCGAAAGTCCCGTAGCACTACTGGGGCGTCACGACGATCCCTCGGTTTGCCGTGGACCCGTCAGGGCGGCGTTCACGTTAGGTGTGCGCGCGCGCGGTGCAAAACGCGGTTTTGCGTCCTGAGACAAGCAGAAAGTTCCGCTTTCGTGCTTGTTTTTCGTGGCAATCCAGCAACGCCGGGGTGTTTTCGATCACTTCGCCCGTGCCAAGACCGGAAATCACGGTATTGTCACGGGTAGCCGGCGACCCCCGATTAGCGAATTCTTGATAGTCGGGTGACAGCATGGTTGGCTACGCTTGATCGGCTATGATCGCGGGAGAATCGAACAACCGTGATTCGCACGGACGTAGTAAAGCGTAGGGTCTTTTTTGGTACGGAATTTGCTCTACTTAAGCTTCATGCCGACTGTCGTGTCGGAATGGAGCGATCGAGCGGAACGGGATCGAACCGCGGACGGAGACATGAATGAGTAAGGTCGGCACGAGCGACTCCAAGAACACGCTATATTGCTCGTTCTGCGGCAAGAGCCAGCACGAAGTCCGCAAACTGATCGCGGGTCCCACGGTCTTCATCTGCGACGAGTGCGTCGAGCTCTGCATGGACATCATCCGCGAGGAGAACAAGTCCTCGCTGGTCAAGTCGCGCGACGGTATTCCGACGCCGAAGGAAATCTGCAAGGTGCTGGACGATTACGTCATCGGCCAGAGCCATGCGAAGAAGGTCCTCTCGGTCGCGGTGCACAACCACTACAAGCGCCTCAACCACCAGACCAAGCACAACGACGTCGAGCTCGCGAAGTCGAACATCCTGCTGATTGGTCCGACCGGCTCGGGCAAGACGCTGCTCGCGCAGACGCTCGCCCGCATCCTGGACGTCCCGTTCACCATGGCCGATGCGACGACGCTGACCGAAGCCGGCTATGTCGGCGAGGACGTCGAGAACATCATCCTGAAGCTGCTCCAGGCCGCCGACTACAACGTCGAGCGCGCCCAGCGCGGCATCGTCTACATCGACGAAATCGACAAGATCAGCCGCAAGTCCGACAACCCCTCGATCACGCGTGATGTGTCGGGTGAGGGCGTGCAGCAGGCGCTGCTCAAGATCATGGAAGGCACGGTGGCTTCGGTCCCGCCGCAGGGCGGCCGCAAGCATCCGCAGCAGGAGTTCCTGCAGGTGGATACCACCAACATCCTGTTCATCTGCGGCGGCGCTTTCGCCGGCCTCGAGAAGATCATCTCGGCACGCGGTCGGTCGACCTCGATCGGCTTCGGCGCCCAGGTGCTCGCGCCGGAGGATCGCCGGACCGGCGAGATCTTCCGTCACGTCGAGCCTGAGGACCTCCTGAAGTACGGCCTCATCCCCGAGTTCGTCGGTCGTCTGCCCGTCGTGGCGACGCTCGAGGACCTCGATGAGACCTCGCTGAAGAAGATCCTGACCGAGCCGAAGAACGCGCTGGTGAAACAGTACCAGCGGCTGTTCGAGATGGAGAACATCGAGCTGACCTTCGCCGACGAGGCGCTTGGCGCGGTCGCCCGCAAGGCGATCGAGCGCAAGACCGGCGCGCGGGGCCTCCGTTCGATCCTCGAGGCGATCCTGCTCGAGACCATGTTCGACCTGCCGGGCCTGGAAGGTGTGGAAGAAGTCGTGATTTCCCGCGAAGTGGTGGAAGGCACGGCCCGTCCGCTCTACATCTACGCCGATCGGTCCGATCGCGCCGTCGAGAACGCCAGCGCCTGATCTGACGGCGCTGGAACGCTCCAATCGTTTCCTCAAAGTAGGCTGCGGAACTGGTATGTCCGCAGCTGGTGTTGCGTCGCTTATTGCGTGCGTAAGCGCCTGATGGCGCGTGTCTTTCAATGACTTGACACCTCCCGGGTCGATAGCCACCTAATGTCGGCGGCGAGCGAAAATTCTCTTCAAGATTCGCCTCTGTTCCGTTCCGGCGAGCCGGTCCAACTTGTAGGACCGACCGGCTCTGCGGATCATCTCGGCACCTTGTGGCGGTTGCGCATGATCAGCGGGCTGCGTGCAAGGGGGCAAAGCAAAAGGAAAAGGCCATGAGCAATCCCAAACCCCGGCCAACCATCGTCCATGGCGAAGCGCACGCCTATCCCGTGCTGCCGCTGCGCGATATCGTCGTCTTCCCGCACATGATCGTTCCGCTCTTCGTCGGTCGCGAGAAGTCGATCCGCGCGCTCGAAGAGGTGATGAAGAACGACGCGCTGATCATGCTCGCCACGCAGAAGAACGCGTCCGACGATGATCCGGCGCCCGATGCGATTTACGAGACCGGGACGCTTGCCAGCGTGCTGCAGCTCTTGAAGCTCCCCGACGGCACGGTGAAGGTGCTGGTCGAAGGGCTCGAGCGCGCGCGCGTGGCGAAGTACACCGATCGCGCCGACTATTACGAGGCGACCGCCGTCGCGCTCGCCGACACCGATGCGAAATCGGTCGAGGCGGAAGCGCTGGCACGCTCGGTCGTGTCGGACTTCGAGAGCTATGTGAAGCTCAACAAGAAGATCTCGGCCGAGGTCGTCGGCGTCGTGCAGGCGATCACCGATTTCGCCAAGCTCGCCGACACCGTTGCCTCGCATCTCGCCGTCAAGATCGCGGATCGGCAGGGCATCCTGGAGACGCTGTCCGTCACCACGCGCCTGGAGAAGGTGCTGGGCCTGATGGAGAGCGAGATCTCGGTGCTGCAGGTCGAGAAGCGGATTCGTTCTCGCGTGAAGCGCCAGATGGAGAAGACCCAGCGCGAGTATTATCTCAACGAGCAGATGAAGGCGATCCAGAAGGAACTCGGCGACGACGACGGTCGCGACGAGCTCGCCGATCTCGAAGAGAAGATCTCCAAGACCAAGCTCTCCAAGGAAGCGCGCGAGAAGGCGCAGCATGAATTGAAGAAGCTGCGCCAGATGTCGCCGATGTCCGCGGAAGCGACCGTCGTGCGCAACTATCTGGATTGGCTGCTGTCGATCCCGTGGAACAAGAAGTCCAAGGTGAAGAAGGACCTGGAGGCCGCGCAGGCCATCCTGGACTCCGATCACTACGGGCTGGAGAAGGTCAAGGAACGCATCGTCGAGTACCTCGCGGTGCAGTCGCGCGCCAACAAGCTGACCGGGCCGATCCTGTGCCTGGTCGGGCCTCCCGGCGTCGGCAAGACCTCGCTCGGCAAGTCGATCGCGAAGGCGACGGGGCGCGAATTCGTGCGCGTCTCGCTCGGCGGCGTGCGCGATGAGGCCGAGATCCGCGGTCACCGCCGCACCTATATCGGCTCGATGCCCGGCAAGATCATCCAGTCGATGCGCAAGGCGAAGTCGTCCAATCCGCTGTTCCTGTTGGACGAGATCGACAAGATGGGCGCCGATTTCCGCGGCGATCCGTCCTCGGCGCTGCTCGAGGTGCTCGATCCCGAGCAGAACGGGACCTTCAACGACCACTATCTCGAGGTCGACTACGATCTCTCCAACGTGATGTTCATCACCACCGCGAATACGCTCAATATTCCCGGGCCGCTGATGGACCGCATGGAGATCATCCGGATCGCGGGCTACACCGAGAACGAGAAGGTCGAAATCGCGCGCAAGCACCTGATCCCGAACGCGGTGTCCAAGCACGGCCTGGACTCCAAGGAGTTCTCGATCGACGACGAGGCGCTGCTGCTTCTGATCCGCCGCTACACCCGCGAAGCGGGCGTGCGCAACCTGGAGCGTGAGCTCTCCACACTCGCCCGCAAGGCGGTGAAGGAGCTGATGATCTCCAAGAAGAAGTCGGTCAAGGTCACCGAGAAGACTCTGGAAGAGCTGCTCGGCGTGCCGAAGTACCGCTTCGGCGAGATCGAGAGCGAGCCGCAGGTCGGCATCGTCACCGGCCTTGCCTGGACCGACGTCGGCGGCGAGCTGCTGACGATCGAAGGCGTCATGATGCCCGGCAAGGGCAAGATGACCGTCACGGGCAATCTGCGCGACGTCATGAAGGAGTCGATTTCCGCGGCGGCGTCCTACGTCCGCTCGCGTGCGATCAACTACGGCGTCGAGCCGCCGCTGTTCGACAAGCGCGACATCCACGTGCACGTGCCGGAGGGCGCGACGCCGAAGGACGGCCCGTCCGCGGGCGTTGCGATGGCCACCGCGATCATCTCGGTCATGACCGGCATCCCGGTCCGCCATGATGTCGCGATGACCGGCGAGATCACGCTGCGCGGCCGCGTGCTGCCGATCGGCGGCCTCAAGGAGAAGCTGCTGGCTGCGGCCCGCGGCGGCATCAAGACGGTGCTGATCCCCGAGGACAACGCCAAGGATCTCACGGAGATTTCCGATGCGATCAAGGGCGGCATGGAGATCATCCCGGTTTCGCGCCTCGACGACGTCGTCGCCAAGGCGCTGGTCAAGAAGCCGGTCCCGATCGTCTGGGAAGAGGACACCAAGGTGACGGTGAAGCCGGACGGCGATGAGGCCGCGGGCGGCCTGACCGCTCACTGAGGTTCAACGCAAATGATAAAACGGCGCCTTCGGGCGCCGTTTTTGTTTTGGAGCTGGTGATGCGGATCGACGGACAGTGCCATTGCGGGAAGATCACCTATGAGGCCGAGGTCGATCCGGAGGCGGTGTCGGTCTGCCACTGTACGGATTGCCAGACCCTGACCGGCTCGCCGTTCCGGGTGACCGCGGTCTGTTCGGGCGCAGACGTCCGCCTGACGCGCGGCGCGCCCAAGATCTACGGCAAGCGCGGCGACAACGGCCGGATGCGCTTCCAGCATTTTTGCGGCGACTGCGGTTCCCCGCTGTTCACCAGCGGCGAGGGCGATCAGGCCGACGATTGGGGCATCCGTTGGGGCTCGATCCGCCAGCGTAGTCAGCTGCGGCCCGTTCGGCAGATCTGGTGCCAGTCGGCGGCGGTGTGGATCGACGCCGTGCCGCTGCTGCCGGGGCGGCCGCAGGATTGAGGTCGGGCTTGCCCAGCGAGGGCGGGTAGGGATAAAGAGGCGGCACGGGGCGGTTAGCTCAGCTGGTTAGAGCATCTCGTTTACACCGAGAGGGTCCGCGGTTCGAATCCGTGACCGCCCACCATTCCTAAAAGACATGTCGGCTTGGCGATCTACTCGCCCGCTGGATTGCGGCAGAGCTGAACGCCGGTGGCAATGCGCGCAGATGCGACTCGCTGCGCGCACCTGCCGCGCTCGCCCGGTCTCCACTCCTCAAGCCCTGCGTTGTACGGTCACGTCAACGGCCTTGCCGTTTCCTTCACCGCCTGCGCTGTCGTTGCCATGCCGGCGGCATAGGCAGCTCCTGCGCCGAGGAGAAGCGAGCAGAAGCTTGCAAACATCACGTATGAGAAGTGTTTGCGGGCCTCGTCGAGCTGGGCCGGCGTCGCCGGCCGAGCCGTCGCACCGACCGTGTCTCGACCCGTATTGTTCGTCCAATAGGCGATACGGGCGCTCGCTGTGTATGACGGGCCGACCAGGTTGCTGGCGATGCTGGTCGCGGACACCGGCATCATCGCTGCCGCAGCCACCACGACGACAGTCGTGACCGCCCAGGCGGCAAGTGCGTGGCCGACGCGGCCGAGGCCGGACTGATCCGGCGAGTTGGCTGCCGCAACGGCACCGCCAACAAAGGCAGCAATGATTCCCGACACCGCCCACCACACGAATGCGGCCCAGCTAGCGCCAGCGGGTGCCGTCGAGGCTGTGGGAATGTCGATTGCGAGCAGACCGATGCCGAGACCGAGCATGGTCAGCAAGATTTGGACGACCAACGATGCGAACATGCCAGCCAGTACGGCCGACCAGGTCCAGCCAAAGAAGGGGTTGGGTATTGCGCGTGTCACCATGGCGAGATCCTCCACGAACTTCCATTTCCCGTTCCAACGCGCCCTTAAATCTTCCGTTCCTGGATCTGGAACTCCCGACGGCTTCGTGGCTTGGTTTACGGCAAAGCTAGAAGAGGCCGGACACCATGACACTTGGTCGCGGCGCCCTATTGTGGCTGCTAGGAATTCCGCTCCCGGTCATCCTGCTGCTTGCGCTGTTCTGGCGTTAGCTTGCGGATCGGAGGGAGGGCGGAGAAGGCGCGGCGCTCGATGGCGGGCCCAGCGCACAATTCGGTTTTGCGACAAGAACGGGCCGTCAACAGCGCAGATGCCCCTCATTGGCTGAGCTCTCTTCCCCAACCTTCCATCAGACTTAGTCCTGACCTAAAGGCTGCATCGGCCCCCGCGACGTGATATGGCCGCTGTGCTGCTGCACCGCGGGATACCACCTGGCGGCCGCATCGCGCGAATGGCAACGACCGGGGACACCATGCAACAACCCAGCGGGCACGAGCAGAATGCCGACCAGATCGCCTATTGGAACGGCCCGAGCGGGCAGCGCTGGGCCGATCGCCACGCGGTGCAGGAAAAGCTGCTCGGACCCATTGCCGACGTCCTGATCGCGCGCGCCGCGCCGAGGCCGGGTGAGCGCGTGATCGACGTCGGCTGCGGCTCCGGTGCGACGACATTGGCGTTCGCGAAGGCGGTGGCGCCTGATGGCCTTGCGCTCGGCCTCGACGTCTCCGAGCCGATGCTGGCGCAGGCGCGGGCACTTGCGCCAAAGGGCTTGCCGCTCGATTTCGTGCTGGCGGACGCGACGGTCCACCCCTTCGAACCTGCGAGCTTCGATCTGCTCGCCTCGCGCTTCGGCGTGATGTTCTTCGCCGATCCGATCGCGTCCTTCGCCAATCTCCGCCGTGCGCTGAAGCCGACCGGACGGCTCGCCTTCGCCTGCTGGCGCGATCCGAAGGAAAACCCCTGGATGATGGCGCCGCTGATGGCGGTCTACAAGCACGTGCCGAAGATGCCGCCGGTCGGGCCGGAGGAGCCGGGCCCGTTCGCCTTCGCCTCGGAAGAGCGCGTGATGCGCATCCTCAAAGGTGCAGGCTTCGTAGACGTGGCAATGGAGCCGCACAATCTTCCGATGGATATCGCGATCGGCAGCGGGCTCGATGCAGCCGTGGACGGCGCGCTGCAGATCGGCCCGGCCAGCCGCGCGCTCCAGGGCCATCCGCCGGAGACCTACGAGGCCGCCAAGGTGTCGGTCCGCGAGATGCTCGAGCCGTTCTTGAAGGGGCAGAGCGTGACGTTGCAGGGCGCGATCTGGATCGTGACGGCGAAGGTGGCGTAGGCCGCAGCTCGCGCCACCGTCATTGCGAGCGAAGCGAAGCAATCCAGAATGCCTCCGCGGCGACAGTCAGGATTGCTTCGTCGTTTCGCTCCTCGCAATGACGACGTGGCACCCTCACACCACATCATCCGGCGCGAGCGCGCAGCCGTTGTCGGGATGCGTCTCGACCTGGAGCGTGCTGTGGCCGATGCGGAAGGATGTCTTGAGGAGCTGCGTCGTCTGCATCAGGAATGCGTCGTCGCTGCCTGCCGGCATGACGAGATGGCAGGTCAGCGCCGTCTCCGTGGTCGAGAGCGGCCAGACGTGGAGGTCGTGAATCCCTGAGACGCCCGGTCGCGCCAGCAGGAACGCCTTGATTGCAGGAAGGTCGGTGCCCTTCGGCACAGCTGCCATCGACATGTCGATGGAGCCGCGCAGGAGGCTGGTCGTGCTCCAGAGGATGGTGGCGCAGATGACGAGGCTCGTGACGGGATCGAGCCAGAGCCAGCCGGTCCAGATGATCAGCGCGGCCGAGACCACGACGCCGAACGAGACCGCGGCGTCGGCGGCCATGTGCAGATACGCGCCTTCGATGTTGATGTCGTCCTTGCGGCCGCTTGCGAACAGCAGGGCGGTGAAACCGTTGATGAGGATGCCGATGCCGGCGACCACCATCACGGTGATGCCTGCGACCGGCTCCGGCTCGCGCAGGCGCAGGATCGCCTCCCAGCCGATGGCGCCGGTCGCGACCAGCAGGAACACGGCATTGGCCAACGCGGCCAGGATGGTGGAGGCGCGAAAACCGTAGGTGAAGCGGCCGCTGGGGGCGCGGCGGGCTGCGATCGAGGCGCCCCAGGCAATGACGAGGCCGAGCACGTCCGACAAATTATGGCCGGCATCGGCGAGCAGGGCGGTGGAGTTGCCGACATAGCCGTACACCGCCTCGGCCACGACGAGCGCGGTGTTGAGCGTAATGCCGAGCGCGAACGCCTTGCCGAAATTGGCGGGCGCGTGGACATGGCCGGGCCCATGACCATGATGACCATGACCGTGATCGTGCCCATGTCCATCATCGTCTCCATGCGCATGCGAGTGGTCCGCATGATCGTGATGGTGATGACCGTGGTGGTCGTGGCTGGCCAATTCTAGCGCTCCCCGGACGCCGCCAAATCAGGCGCCATTGTAGGCGTTTCGCTTGCCACGTCACGGCGGAACAGCACGTAGAGCGCCGGCAGCACCAGTAGCGTCAGCACGGTCGAGGAGATGATGCCGCCGATCACGACGGTCGCGAGCGGCCGCTGCACCTCGGCGCCGGCGCCGGTGGCGAGCGCCATCGGCACGAAGCCGAGTGAGGCGACGAGCGCGGTCATCAGCACCGGGCGCAGCCGCGTCAGCGCGCCCTCGCGCACGGCCTCCGCGACCGAGCGTCCCTCGCTGCGGAGACGCTCGATGAAGGCGATGATGACGAGCCCATTGAGCACGGCGACGCCGGACAGCGCGATGAAGCCGACGCCAGCGCTGATCGACAACGGAATGTCGCGCAGCAGCAGCGCGGCGACGCCGCCGGTCAGCGCCAGCGGCACGCCGGAGAACACCAGCGCCGCATCCGCCGCCGATCCCATGCCCATGAACAGCAGCAGGAACACGAGCAGCAGCGCCACCGGCACCACGATGGTCAGCCGCTTGGTTGCCGAGACCAGCTGCTCGAACTGGCCGCCCCAGCCGATCCAGTAGCCCGCCGGCAGCTTGACCTTCTCGGCGACCGCGGCCTCGGCCTCCGCGACGAAAGAGCCGAGGTCGCGCGCACGGACATTGGCGGTGACGACGATGCGCCGCTTGCCGTTCTCGCGGCTGATCTGGTTCGGGCCCGGCGTCGCATCGACGGTGGCGACCGACGACAGCGGCACATAGCGCATCTGGGCGAGCGGAGAGCTGGCCAGCGCCGCTCGAACGGCGGCGCCGATTGCCGCGTCCTCGCCGGGCGGCAGCGGGATCGGGATCGCCCGGATCGCCTCGAGATTGCCGCGCAGGTGCTCCGGCAGGCGCACCACGATGTCGAAGCGGCGATCGCCTTCGAACAGCTTGCCGGCCGACTTGCCGCCGACCGCGATCTCGACGATGCCCTGCACCTCGGCGACGCTGAGGCCGTAGCGGGCGAGCGCCTGGCGGTCGAGCCGGACCGTGAGGATCGGCAGGCCCGCGACCTGCTCGATCTTGACGTCACTGGCGCCGCGGATGCCGCGGATCGCGGCTTCCACCTGCCTTGCGGCGCCTTGCAGGATGTCCAGGTCGTCCCCGAAGATCTTGACCCCGACATCGGTGCGTACGCCCGAGATCAGCTCGTTGACGCGGAACTGGATCGGCTGGGAGATTTCATAGGCGCTGCCGGGAATTTCGTCTGCAGCATGCTCGATGGCCTCGACCACGTCCGATTTCGACTTGCCCGGGTCGGGCCATTCGGCGCGCGGCTTCAGCATGACGTAGCCGTCGGTCTGCGCCGGCGACATCGGATCGGTGGCGATCTCGGCGGTGCCGATGCGGGTGAAGAACTCCTTCACCTCGGGGATCTGCTTGATGCGCTTTTCCAGCGCCTTCTGCAGGTCCAGCGACTGGGTGAGGCTGGTGCCGGGAATCCGGATCGAGGCCAGCGCGACGTCGCCTTCGTCGAGGCTCGGAATGAACTCGCCGCCCATCCGCGCAGCGGCGATGCCGCTCGCGGTCACGATGAGCACGGCCATGATCGCGACCGCGGCCCGATTATCGATGGCAAAATGGAGCAGGGGGAGGTAGGCGCGCTTCGCCATCCGCATGAACAGGTTTTCGTGCTCGGACACCTTGCCGGTCACCAAGATGGCGACAGCCGCCGGCACGAAGGTGATGGAGAACAGCACGGCTGCACCGAGCGCCATCAGCACGGTCAGCGCCATCGGCGTGAACATCTTGCCTTCGACGCCGGTCAGCGTCAGCACGGGCAAATAGACCACGGCGATGATCAGCGTTCCGAACAGGCTCGGCTTGATCACCTCGCTCGACCCGCGCAGGATCGCGCGCAGCCGTTCAGTGGTCGTGAGCAGACCGCCTTTCTCGCGTTGGGCCGCGGCCAGCATGCGCAGGCAGTTCTCGACGATGATGACGGCACCATCGACAATGATGCCGAAGTCGATTGCGCCAAGGCTCATCAGGTTCGCGCTGACCTTGGTCTCGACCATGCCGGTGATGGTCATCGCCATCGACAACGGAATGACGCAGGCCGTGACCAGCGCGGCGCGAATGTTGCCGAGGATCAGGAACAGCACGGCCACCACCAGCGCCGCGCCTTCCAGCAGGTTGTTCCTGACCGTGCGGATGGTGGCTTCGACGAGGTCGGTGCGGTCGTAGACGGTCCGCGTCACGATGCCCTCGGGCAGCGACTTGGCGATCTCCTCCAAACGTGCCGCGACGCGGCGGGCCACGGTCCGGCTATTCTCGCCGATCAGCAGCATGGCGGTGCCGAGCACGGTCTCCTCGCCGTTCCACGTCGCAGCGCCCGTGCGCAAATCGCGCCCCTCGGTGACAACAGCGACGTCCCTGATCCGGACGGGATTGCCGCCGCGCGAGCCGATGACGATGTCCTGGATCTCGCTGACATTGCCGACCTGGCCCGGCGAGCGAACCAGGTATTGCTCGCCGTTGCGCTCGATATAGCCGGCCCCGACATTGGCGTTGTTGGCGGCGAGCGCTGTCATCACGTCGCGAAAGCCGAGCCGGTAGGCCATCAGCTTGCCGGGGTCGGGCAGCACGTGAAATTGCCGCTCGAAGCCGCCGATCGTGTTGACCTCGATCACACCAGGCACGTAGCGAAGCTGCGGGCGGATGATCCAGTCCTGCACGGTGCGCAGATCGGTCAGCGAATAGTCGTGGCCGCCTTGCGTCTTCGCGCTCGCTTTGGCCTCGACGGTGTACATGAAGATTTCACCGAGGCCGGTCGAGACCGGACCCATCGCGACCTCGACGCCAACAGGCAGCTGGTCCTTGGCCTGCTGGATGCGCTCGCCGACGAGCTGGCGGGCGAAATAGATGTCGGTGCCGTCCTTGAACACGACCGTCACCTGGCTGAGGCCGTAGCGCGACAGCGAGCGGGTGTAGTCGAGCTTGGGCAGGCCGCCCATCGCGGTCTCGACCGGGAAGGTGATGCGCTGCTCGGTCTCGAGCGGCGAATAGCCGGGGGCCCAGGTGTTGATCTGGACCTGGACGTTGGTGATGTCGGGCACCGCGTCGATCGGCAGGCGCTGGAAATTCCAGGCGCCGAACGCGATGGCGCCGAGCGCGAGCAGGAGAACCAGCCAGCGCTGGGCAAGCGAGACGGCGATGAGGCGCTCAATCATGCTCGGCCTCGCCCTTGCCCATCTCCGCCTTCACGACGAAGCTGTTCTCGGCGACGTAATGCTCGCCGGCCGCAAGGCCCGCCTTGATCTCGACATGGCGCGGATCGGAATCGCCAAGCTCGACCGGGCGGGCCTCGATCTTGTCGCCGTCCTCGCGCACGAACACGATGGTCTTGTTCTCCAGCGTCTGGATCGCGCTGCGCCGCACCGCGACCGCGACATTGCGCGCCGCGAGGATCAGCCGTGCGGTGACGAAGAGGCCGGGACGCAGGCGTCCGTCCGGATTTGGCAGCACCACGCGCGCCAGCGCGGTCTGGGTCTCGCTACTGCCGATCGGCGCCATGTAGGAGATCGTGCCCTTGATCTCGCCGCGGCCGTCGTCGGGATCGATCAGCACCTCGTCGTTGAGGCGGACGCGGCGGAGATCCTGCCGGTAGATCGACAGGTCGACCCAGATGGTGGCGAGGTCGGCGACGACGAAGGCCGGCTTCTGCTCCGAGGCGTATTCGCCGAGCGAGATCTGCCTCTCGATGATGGTGCCGGCAATGGGCGCCTTCAGCTCGTAGACGGTGAGGCTCTGGTTGCTCTCGATCGCGGCGAGCAGGTCGTCCTTGGCGACCTTGTCACCGATGCGCTTCTGGATGGATTTGGCGAGGCCCGGAAAGCGCGGCGTCACCTGCACCACGGCTTCCTGGTTGGCGCGCAGGATGCCGTTGAAGGCCAGCGTGTCGGTCAGTGTGGCGCTGGCGGCTTCCGCCAGCGTGACGCCCGCGGCTGCCAGCTTGACGTCGGAGATGCGGATGCGGTCGGCGCCGTGCTCGTCCTGCTCGACATGATCGTTCGGCTTCTTCGGCTCGGAATGCTCGGCATGCTCGCTGTGCGCGGGCTTTGCCGGCGCGAGCAGGGAATAGCCGTAAGCGCCGAGCCCTGCGGCAATGACGGCCACGAGAATCGTGGAGGAGATCCTCATCGTGCGCTCTCCCGCGCGAGCGTGAAGGGATTGCCGACGAGACCTTCGATGGTCGCGACGCCGGCATGGAAATTCTGCAGCGCCTCCTGCTCGCGCAGCCGCGCCTGGGTGACGCTGGCCTGGGCGTCCAGCACTTCGAGCAGGGTGAAGCGGCCCTGGCCATAGCCTTGCGAGATCGCCTCGGAGGCCTCGACAGCCCTCGGGATCGCGGTCTCGCGCAGCACCGCGAGCTCGCGCAGCGAGCCCTGGAGCGAATCGTAGGCACGGCCGGCGATCACGATCAGCGCGTTGCGGTTGGCCTCGCGCTCGGCTTTGGTCTTGGCGAGGCTTTCCTGGGCCGAGAGGATGTTGCCCTGGTTCTGGTCGAACACGGGGATCGGCACCGACACGGAGAGCCGCACCGCATCGTCGTTGGTTTCGCTGTAGTGACGCCAGCCTGCCGCGATGCGCACGTCGGGATAGGGCTTGAGCCGCGCCAGCAAGAGCTCGGCATTGCGCTGGGCATAGACCGCGGTCCACCGCACCAGCTGCGGATTGGCGTCGATGGCGGCAACCACCGACTGGAACGTCGGCGGCTTGCCCATGGTGTCGAGCCGGCCGGACACCTCGCCGAATTTGGCGGACGCATCGCCCATCAGCACCGCAAGCTCGCGCCGGGCGCTTGCCAGCGTCGCCTTGAAGCGCTCGCGGTCGGCCTTCACCAGGGCGGAGGCGACCTCGGCGCGGCCCGTCTCGGCCGGCGAGGACGCGCCGGCCTCGACACGGCGGCGCAAAAGCGGTGTCAGCCGGTCGATCGCGGCGATCTGCTCGTCGAGGATCTGGATGCGCCGCTGCGCCCCGAGCACGCTGAGAAAGGCGATCGCGGTCTCTGACAGCACTTCCAGCCTGATCGCCTTGCGCTGGATCGCGGCGACCTCGACGCCGGCGGCTCCGGCTGCGATCCGCGCCTCGCGCTTGCCGAACAGCTCGAAAGCCTGGCTGATCTGGAGCGTGGTCTCGGCCGATCGGGTCCCGCGATATTTGCCGGAACCGAATGAATCGTCCTGCTCATAGGACAGTTCCGGATTGAGCAGGCGCCCGCCTGGATGCGCTGGCCCGTGGCGATGCCGACGTCGCGCTCCGCCGCCGTCAGGCGCGGGCTCGCCGCCAGCGCGCGCGCCAGCGCGGTTGGCATCGTCAACGTCTGGGCATGAGCCGGTGCAAGCGCCAATGCTGCAATCAGACACGCTGCCGCACGCGCGAGGCGCGCGGCCATTCCCCTGCGAAACATGAAACCGACCTGTAAAGGATGAACCTAATGGGCGCGCGGCGCCCGACCAATCCGTTCAGGCTATAGGTCTGGGAGGGGGAGAGTCGGTCTCGGGAGCAATTCCGGCGAGGCGAGGGGCCCTTTGTGGGCCCGGTGCCGACACGAGCGTGATCGCCGCGGTCGACGGCGCCGGCTGTGCCACCGTCAGCGAAAAGCAACCGTGGCAATGATGTCCGCCGATGGCTTTGTGGTCGCCATGGCCGGCCGCGCCATCGAGGGCCGCGGCGATCTCCGAACCGCCGCGGGGCGTGGTGACGTCGATGTCGTGCGCGCCGTGCAGCGCGCCCGCGAGCAGATAGACCGCCGCGATCAGCACGGACAGCAGCCCGCGCCAGGAGCGCGAGCGGCAGGATCCTGAGGGCCGGCGGTTTGCGAGCACGAGGTCACTCTGGTTGCGGTCTGTGCCCGCCCTAGCATGGGTGCGGGAACAGTGTCGACCCGCAACATTGTTACGTCTCTGGAACAATTGCCGCAGCAGTGTATACGTTTGCCAGCGCCTCTCACTGGCGGACAATGGCGCGCCGAAGTGGCGCCACGGCTTCGATCGTGGAGGCCGGAGCTTCGCTGCCATCGTCGCTTTCCATGGTGATAACGGCCCGACAGCTCGCTTCCATCGCCCGTTCCAGCCATTTGATGGCTTCGTCGATCCATTGGTCGTGGTGCTCGGGATCGGCGAGGGCCTTCTCCCGGAATGCATTCGCCTGATGCAGGCACGCCGTTCTGCGGTCCACGCGCCTCTCCTGATCTGGAGGTTCCGCCCTGATCGCATCATTGATGATCCCGGCTCCGGCGTCCTTAACATACGACAGGAGGGGACGAGCCGGCCGCAACGCGGAAAGGCCCCAGCCGGACGAGCCGGCTGAGGCCTCATGTGCTCACAATCTCTATCCTTGGGACTTGGACAGACAACCCGCATCTACCAAGTTCGTTCCATACGATCTGTCCAATTAGGAACGTTCCTCATAGCTCGCGATTAGCGAGCAGAAGAACTGAGGAGGACGGACTATGGACGGATTGATCTATCTGATCGGCCTGATCGTCGTCATCATGGCGATCCTGTCGTTCTTCGGCCTGCGCTGAGTGCGCCGCGATGACGGTCGAAACTCTGATGCGGGAAGAGGTCATGGAAGGCGGGCTGGCAGGCGAGGCGCCTCGAACCATCCAGTGGAGCTCGGTGTTCGCGGGCGCGCTTGCTGCGAGCGCAATGTCGTTCATCCTGATCGGATTTGGTGTCGCGATCGGTCTCGGTGTCAGTTCGGCCTCGCCGAGCTGGCGCGATGCCTCGGCGGCGCTGGCGCTGCTTTCCGGGCTGTATCTGATCATCCAGGCGATCGTCAGCTTCGGGTTCGGCGGTTACGTCGCCGGCCGGACGACCCGGTCCGAGCCTGCGCTCACAACCATCGAAGATGACCGCGAGCGGCGGGACGGGCTTCACGGGTTGACCGCCTGGGCGCTGGCGGTCCTGGCCGGCGCAGCGCTGCTGGCGCTTCTCGGCGCTGCCGCGATCGACCGCTCGCCGATGCGCAGTTCGGCGAGCAACACCTCGGCGGCCGAGCCGCTGCTGAGCTACGAGCTCGACAAGCTGTTCCGCGCGCCGCGCCGCGCACCGAACACCGACCTGAGGGAAGCGCGGGCAGAAGCGGGACGTATCCTGATGACGTCGTCCAGCCACAGCGGCGTCAGCACCGATGACCGAGCCTATCTCGTGCAACAGGTCGCCGGCGTCACGGGACTGGCGGCCCCCGATGCCGAGCGGCGGGTTGATGCGCTGATCGCAGAATCCAAGACGGCCATCAACCGCGCGCGACGCAACTCGATCATCGTGGCGTTCTCGGTCGCCGCCGCGACCCTGATCGGCGCCGCGGTGGCCTGGGCTGCGGCCGTTGCCGGCGGCCGGCATCGTGATGGAGAGCCGCTGCCGAAGTGGATGGCGAGCGCCAACCGCTTCCATCGCAATCCGCGCGCAATGCCGGTGCCGTAGGAGCGCTCACGCAAATGGAGCAAATGGAAATGGCCGGGCGGCAAGCCCGGCCATCGTCGACGTCTGCAGGAAGGGTCAGGCCTTCTCTTCCCAGATCATCGCCAGATGCACGATGGTCTCCACCGCCTTTTCCATGTCCTGCCGGCTGACCCATTCGAGCCGCGAATGGAACGCGTGCTCGCCGGCGAAGATGTTGGGGCAGGGCAGTCCCATGAACGACAGGCGGGAGCCGTCGGTGCCGCCGCGGATCGCGGTGCGCATCGGGCGCAGGCCGGCGCGGCGGATCGCCTCGATGGCGTATTCGAGCACGTGCGGGTGACGATCGATCACCTGCTTCATGTTGCGGTACTGCTCCTTGACCTCGAACGTGTAGGTCGAGCGCGGATAGTCCTTCATCACGTCCTTGACGATGCCCTCGAGCAGCACCTCCTTCTCCTTCAGCCCTTCCTCGGTGAAGTCGCGGACGATGAAGGAGAGCGTCGCCTGTTCGAGCGCGCCGTCGATGCCGATCGGATGCAGAAATCCTTGCTTGCCCGAGGTGGTCTCGGGCGAGCAGCCCTCCTTCGGCAGACGCTCGACGATGGCGGCGGCGATCTTGATCGCGTGCTCCATCTTGCCCTTGGCGTAGCCGGGATGGGCGCTGACGCCGTTGATGGTGATGGTGGCGCCGTCGGCCGAGAAGGTCTCGTCCTCGACGCAGCCGGCGCTCTCGCCGTCCATCGTGTAGCCGAAATCGGCGCCCAGCTTCTTCAGGTCGACATTGTCGACACCGCGCCCGATCTCCTCGTCCGGCGTGAACAGGATCTTGATGGTGCCGTGCTTCACGTCGGGGTTGTTGAGGAAGAAATGCGCGGCATCCATGATCTCGGCAACGCCGGCCTTGTTGTCGGCCCCCAACAGCGTGGTGCCGTCGGTGGTGATGATGTCGTTGCCGATCTGGTGCTTCAGCGCGGGGTGCTCGTTGAAGCGGATCACCTGACTGGTGTCGCCGGGCAGGACGATGTCGCCGCCGCGATAGTCCTTCACGATTTGCGGCTTGACGTCCTTGCCGGTGACGTCGGGCGAGGTGTCCATGTGCGAGCAGAAGCAGATCACCGGCACCTTCTTGTCGGTGTTGGCCGGGATCGTTCCATAGACGTAGCCGTAATCGTCGAGATGCGCGTCCGCAACGCCCATGGCCCGCAACTCGGCAGCGAGCACGCGGCCGAGATCCTTCTGCTTCTCGGTCGACGGCGAGCCGGGAGATTCCGGATCGGACTGGGTATCGATGGTGACGTAGCGCAGGAAGCGCTCGGTCACGGTATGCGAAAAAGTGAGGGAGGACATTTCTGGTCAAACCGCCGGGTGTCGGGAAGCTGGCGGTATAGCAGAAAAGCGGGCCGTGATGCGGCCGGAACGGGCTCGGCTCAGGGTTAGGTGGCCTCAGATCGCCTCCTTCAGTTCCTTCACCGGGCGGAACGCGACCTTCCGGGTGGCCTTGATGGGGATTGCTTCTCCGGTGGAAGGATTGCGGCCGGTGCGGGCGGCGCGCTTGCGGACCTGGAGGATGCCGAGGCCGACAATGCGGACCCGGTCGCCCTTCTTGAGGTGCTTGGCGATCAGATCGACCATGTCGGTCAGCACGGCCTCGGCGTGCTTTTTGGAGACATCCTGGCGCTCGGCAATGTCGGCGGCGAGGTGCTTGAGTGTGATCGTGGCGGGCGCGGCCGCCTTCTTCGCCGACTCCTTCTTGGCCGGATCCTTCTTAGCCATGTCTGGCCTCCTCATCGTCCAATGACAGGGAGTCCCAGAAAAGCCGATGATGTGGGATCCCTCTAAGTCCTTCCAGGCGTAGACGATTCGGGCGCGGGCTGACTATGCCTGGAGTTCCCGGCGGCCGCCTGAAATGGCGCGCGGAGCCGCGAAAGGCGTCGAGAAGTTCGGGCTAAGATGATGAGGGGATTGCCAAAAATGGCGCGAGAGACGGGGCTCGAACCCGCGACCTCCGGCGTGACAGGCCGGCGCTCTAACCAACTGAGCTACTCCCGCGTGGTTCGCTGAACGCGCGCGGAACGAGGGGGGACTTAAAGGGGGGACATGGTGAAGTCAAGGACGTTGCGCTTCCCCCGGCCGTCCCTGCTAAGCGTTGCTCTGGAAAACGAAAAAGGCCGCCCGGCGGCGGCCCATGGTCAGCCCAAAAGGCAGGCATCAGCGAATCTCGGACGTGCCGGCGCTGGTCACCACCACCGGCTTGCCGGCCTTGACGACGTGTGTGGATTGGGCCGTCTGGCTGTAATCGGCATGGGTGCGGGCCGCGATCCCGAAGCCGGCCACGGCAATGCCGGCCACCAGCGCCACCACCACGATCTTCAGGTGGGTCGCACGATCAGCAGAATGAATTGAGTGGTTCATCAGAGCCTCCCGACGGGCTTTGCCGCCGTCTATGGGCTCATCTTCTAAGGACCATCTGTTTCCGGATGGTTTCGCGGGTTCCGCAAAATGGTTTCATCTGCCCCAACCGGCGAGTTTTGTCCCGTGAGCCCGAGATCGCCGGTGCGGCGGCATGGGCCGGGGGAGGGGAGACCAGGCGAGCGGCCGGCTCCCGACGAGAATTCCGAAAATCTGAATTTGCCCGACTGCACGTTTGCCGCCACGCCGGAAAACGTTGGAGTGCTTCTAAGAGTCGTTCTAAGAGGCTTTCAATTAGGGAATTCGCGCGCCCTCACATAAGCGTCACCCCAAGCGCATGGCGTTCCGGGACAGGCGGCATGACGCATCGAACATGCAGCTTTGGGGTGGCGCGTTGTACAGTCTTGGAATGCTGCGGTCGGCCGTGTTGGCGACCGCATCCGCTTGGGTTTTGATGCCTCAGGCATCGCTTGCACAACCGTCCGCGCAGAGTGGCGCGCAGAACATTCCGTCGGTGACGGTCACGGCGCCGGAAGCGCGCCGCCGCGCGGCCGCCACGTCCCCTCAGCGCCGTACGCCGCGGTCATCGTCGGTGCAGACGGCCAACAGGAACAGGCCGCAGCCACGGCGCGAAGTCGGCTTCATCGAGACGCCGCGCGGTCCGGTGAACGGTTACGTCGCCGGCCGCAGTTCGTCGGGTACCAAGACCAACACGCCGATCATGGAGACGCCGCAGGCGGTGTCCGTGATCGGCGCCGAGCAGATCCGGGACCAGAAGCCGAACAAGCTCGACGAGGTCCTGCGCTACACCGCCGGCGTGCGGGCAGGGACCTTCGGTACGGACACCCGCAACGATTGGTGGCTGATCCGCGGCTTCAAGTCCGAGGATATCGGCCTGTTCCTCGACGGCATGCAGCTGTTCTACACCTCCTATGCCAGCTGGAAGCTGCAGACTCCCAACATGGAGCGGGTCGAGGTGCTGCGCGGGCCGTCGGCGGTGCTTTACGGCGGATCGAGTCCGAGCGGCATCGTCAACGTCATCAGCAAGATGCCGCCGGCCGAGCCGATCCGCTACATCGAGGCGGGCGTCAACAATTTCGGCAACGCCTATGTCAGCTTCGACATGGGCGGCCCTGTCGCGACCTCTTCTGACAACGGCAAGCTGTTCGCGCGCGTGGTCGGTCAGGTTCAGAACGGCGGCACGCAGGTCGACTTCACGCCTGATAACAACTACTTCATCGCGCCGTCGGTCACGTGGAAGCCGGATGCCGACACGAGCTTCACGGTGCTTGCTTCTGCCTCGAAGCAGGATACCCGCGGCATCAACTTCCTGCCCTATCAGGGCACGGTGACCAGCGCGCCCTTCGGCAAGATCCCGACCAGCTTCTTCGCCGGCGATCCCAGCGTCGACAAGTTCAAGCGCGAGCAGGAGATGCTCGGCTACCAGTTCGAGCGTCATCTCACCGACGACCTCACGTTCCGCCAGAATGCGCGGTTCGCGCATGTCGACATCACCTACCGCGGCTATGTCGGCAACGATTGGGCCAACATCAACACGGCCACGCTCAATCGCTACAATTGGTATGCGAAGAACACGGCCAATCAGGCCAATCTCGACAATCAGCTCGAGTATCGCTTCAACACCGGTCCGGTCAGGCACACGATGCTGTTCGGTGTCGATCTGCGGGGCTATCAGATCGACGATTACCAGGCCTTCGGGTTCGGTGTGCCCGCGATCAACGTCTTCAATCCGGCCTATGGCGGAGCCGAGGTTCCGTTGCCGGGCTCGCCGTTCCGCAACTTCCTGATCACGCAGAAGCAGGCCGGCACCTATCTGCAGGACCAGATGAAGCTCGGCAATTTCACGCTGGTGCTGAGCGGCCGCAACGATTGGGTTGAGACAACACAGGAAGCCCGGGATACCGGGGCGACCGTTGCCAGCCGCGACGACAGCAGGTTCAGCGGCCGTGCCGGGCTGATCTATAATTTCGACAATGGCATCGCGCCCTACGTCTCCTACTCGACGAGCTACAACCCGATTATCGGTCTCAACGCGCAGAACCAGCTGTTCCTGCCGGAGACCGGCAAGCAGGCCGAAATCGGCGTGAAGGTCGCGCCGAAGGGGTTCGACGGCTATTTCACCGCCTCGGTGTTCGATCTGGTGCGCCAGAACGTGACGACGACCACGGGCGCGGGGATCGTTCCGGTGCTGCAGAACCAGACAGGAGAGGTGACGTCGCGCGGCATCGAGTTGGAAGCGGTGGCCAATGCCACGAAGGAGCTGAAGTTCATCGGCGCCTTCACGGCCTATCATCTCTTCAACAGCAAGGATCTGGATCCGGCGCTGGTCGGCAAGACGCCGACCAACACGCCGGAGCTCCTGGTCTCGGGCTGGGCCGACTACACCTTCAAGGACGGCCCGCTTGAGGGCTTCGGCTTCGGCGGCGGCGTCCGCTATATCGGCTCGTCCTGGGCCGACACGGCGAACACGCTCGAAGTTCCCGCCGTCGTACTCGGCGATCTCGCGCTCCACTACGAATGGCAGAACTGGCGGACGGCACTCAACGTGATCAACGTGACTGACAAGATCTATGTCGCAAGCTGCGCGTCGGCTTCCTCCTGCTTCTACGGCGACCGTCGCCGCGTCACCGCCAGCGTCTCCTACAAATGGTGAGGACAGGCGAGGGCAGGGCCGGAAGGCTCTGGGACCAAGCGCAACTGATGGTGACGTTCGCTCGGCACTGCCCGGGCGTCCGCTGATCCGCCGTCACGATGAGCTCGCGGGCCATGCCCCCCGGCCCGAAGCTCATCCGAGCGCGGCGCGCGCGACGGGCAGGTCGCCGCCGCGCTCGCGGCCGGCTCGGAGCCAATTGCGGGCACATTCGCCGGACGAGCCCCGGTCCTGTGATGACGCATGGCTCCTCTGATTACTCAGGGCTGTGGACAGGTCCTGCACCTGAGGCGGCGGCACCAGCATTGGTCTCCTGGTCGCGCCGGCTTAAAGGACCATCGGCAAACTATGTCGCCGCGACAAGCGGGGGAAATCGCCCCCGCGGCGGCGATTGCCGGGGCCGGGTGCGCAGCCGCACCAAAGCCTAAGCATTTTGGTCGGTCAGCACACAGCGAATAGCTGCCTCGGCGCGAGCGCCGCAATGCCCGAACGGCTGACCTGCGAGACCGTGGCCCTTGCTGGCCATGGCGATCTGCTCCATACCTGCCGCGGGGTGATTCCGGGATTTTCACCGTTCTGGGGGCGGCAAAGGGCCTGAAAACAGCGTGTCTTGCGCCCATTGGTGCACTGCGCTAAGGCTCAGAATAATTCCAAATCGGACGAATCCGTGGCTGTCCCGAGGCTGCGGGAAAGAGGGCTCGCCAATGAGCGGCATTCTGCAGAACTATCTTCCACTCGTCGTCTTTATAGGGGTAGCGGGCCTCATCGGCCTCGTGCTGCTGATCGCGCCCTTCATCGTGGCGTTCCAGCAGCCGGACCCCGAAAAGCTGTCGGCCTATGAGTGCGGTTTCAACGCCTTCGACGACGCCCGCATGAAGTTCGACGTTCGCTTCTACCTGGTCGCCATCCTCTTCATCATCTTCGACCTCGAGGTGGCGTTTCTGTTTCCCTGGGCGGTGGCGTTCGGCAAGCTTGGCGCGACTGGCTTCTGGTCCATGGTGGTGTTCCTCGCCGTGCTGACGGTCGGGTTCGCCTATGAATGGAAAAAAGGGGCTCTGGAATGGGATTGAACCCTCCTACTCAGTCCTTGGCTCCGGTCGTTGCGCCGGCCCCCAAGGGCATCCTGGATCCCTCCACCGGCAAGCCGGTCGGGGCCAATGATCCGTTCTTCCTTGAGGTCAATTCCGAGCTGTCCGACAAGGGCTTCTTCGTCGCCGCGACCGACGACCTCATCACGTGGGCGCGCACCGGCTCGTTGATGTGGATGACCTTCGGTCTGGCCTGCTGCGCCGTCGAGATGATGCAGGTCTCGATGCCGCGCTACGACGTCGAGCGCTTCGGCTTCGCCCCGCGTGCCTCGCCGCGCCAGTCCGACGTGATGATCGTTGCGGGAACGCTGACCAACAAGATGGCGCCGGCGCTGCGCAAGGTCTACGACCAGATGCCCGAGCCGCGCTACGTCATCTCGATGGGCTCCTGTGCCAATGGCGGCGGCTATTATCACTATTCCTACTCGGTCGTGCGCGGCTGCGACCGCATCGTGCCGATCGACATCTACGTGCCGGGCTGCCCGCCCACGGCGGAAGCGCTGCTCTACGGCGTGCTGCTGCTGCAGAAGAAGATCCGGCGCACCGGCACCATCGAACGCTAAGGTTTAACGTCATGGACGACGCCAAGCTCGACGCCCTGGGGCAGACGATCGTTAGCGCGCTTCCGGGCGCCGCGACCGGTCACTCGGTGGCCTTCAACCAGCTCACCGTGGACGTCGAGGCCGCCAGGATCGTCGAGGTGGTCAAGTACCTCCGCGATGACCCGAACTGCCGTTTCGTCAACATCACCGACATCACGGCGGTGGACTACCCGGATCGCGAGAAGCGCTTCGACGTGATCTATCATTTCCTGTCGCCGACGCTGAACGCGCGGATCCGGCTCAAGGCGCAGGCCGACGAGACCACGCAGGTGCCGTCGCTGATCGACGTCTTCCCCGGCGCCGACTGGTTCGAGCGCGAAGCCTATGACCTCTACGGCGTGTTCTTCGTCGGCCACCCCGACATGCGCCGCATCCTCACGGATTACGGCTTCGAGGGCCATCCGCTGCGCAAGGATTTTCCGCTCACCGGCTTCGTCGAGGTCCGCTACGACGACCAGGAGAAGCGGGTGGTGTACGAGCCGGTCCGGCTCAACCAGGAATTCCGCAAGTTTGATTTCTTGTCGCCGTGGGAAGGGGCGGACTATCCGCTGCCGGGCGATGAAAAGGCGGGGCCGAAGGTCTGATCATGAATCAACAACCTGAGAACCTCCGTAACTTCACCATCAACTTTGGGCCGCAGCATCCTGCGGCGCACGGCGTGCTGCGTCTCGTGCTCGAATTGGACGGCGAGGTCGTCGAGCGCGTCGACCCGCATATCGGCCTGCTTCATCGCGGCACCGAGAAGCTGATCGAGCAGAAGACGTACTTGCAGGCGATCCCTTATTTCGACCGGCTCGACTACGTCGCGCCGATGAACCAGGAGCACGCCTTCTGCCTCGCCGCCGAAAAGCTGCTCGGCATCGAGGTGCCGCGCCGCGGCCAGCTGATCCGCGTGCTCTATTGCGAGATCGGCCGTATCCTGTCGCATCTGCTCAACGTCACCACACAGGCGATGGACGTCGGCGCGCTGACCCCGCCGCTGTGGGGCTTCGAAGAGCGCGAGAAGCTGATGGTGTTCTACGAGCGCGCCTCGGGCAGCCGCATGCATGCAGCCTATTTCCGCATCGGCGGCGTGCACCAGGACCTGCCGCAGAAGCTGATCGACGACATCGAGGCCTGGTGCGATCCGTTCCTGAAGGTCGTTGACGATCTCGACCGGCTGCTTACCGCCAATCGCATCTTCAAGCAGCGCAACGTCGATATCGGCGTGGTCCCGCTCAGGGAAGCCTGGGAATGGGGCTTCTCGGGCGTCATGGTGCGCGGCTCGGGCGCGGCCTGGGATCTGCGCAAGTCGCAGCCCTATGAATGCTACGCCGAGATGGATTTCGACATCCCCATCGGCAAGAACGGCGACTGCTACGACCGCTATCTGATCCGCATGGAAGAGATGCGCCAGTCCGTGCGCATCATGAAGCAGTGCATCCAGAAGCTGAATGCGCCCGACGGCAAGGGCCCCGTCGTCGTCGAGGACAACAAGGTGGCGCCGCCGCGCCGCGGCGAGATGAAGCGCTCGATGGAAGCGCTGATCCACCACTTCAAGCTCTACACCGAAGGCGTCCACGTGCCGGCCGGCGAAATCTATGCCGCGGTCGAGGCGCCCAAGGGCGAGTTCGGCGTCTATCTCGTCGCTGACGGCACCAACAAGCCCTACAAGTGCAAGATCCGCGCGCCGGGCTTTGCCCATCTGCAGGCGATGGATCACATCTGCCGCGGCCATCTGCTGGCCGACGTCTCGGCGATCCTCGGCTCGCTCGACATCGTGTTCGGAGAGGTCGATCGGTGATGGCGCAGGCGCCAATCCAGTTTGACCGCGCGTCGGGGGCCCTTGAAGGGGCCAACCTGTGGGAGCGGACGGCTGCCTTGGCGCTGGTGACGGGATCGAAGATCTCCTCGCACTTCTCGCATATGGGCTACATCGCCTGCGCGAATTTGCTGCGCAAGACGCTGCCCGAGCGCAACATCGCCATCAGGCTCAATCCCGACGCGGTGTTCGAATTCCCTTACGGCGACGGCTATTGGAGCAAGCTGCTCAACCGCTCCTACATCTACGAGGACGAGCTCGAGCTCTTGTTCGCCGACTCCATCGATGTCGACTACACGCTGCTCGATTGCGGCGCCAATTACGGCTATTGGTCGGTGCTGGTCTCGAGCAAGCCGTTCGGCGCGCACAAGGCGATCGCGATCGAGCCGTCGGGCCAGAACTACCCGAAGCTCGCCAACAATGCCCGCATCAACGCTGGCCGCTTCGAGACCGTGAAATGCGCCATCGGCGCGGCGCGCGGCACCGCGCGTCTGTCGGGCACCAAGCACGAGGCCTTCAGCATCGCCGGCGATCAGTCGGCGGGCGGCGAGGAGGTGCCGGTGATCGCGCTCGACAATTTGATCGAGGACGGCAAGGTCGCGGCCACCGGCAAGTACCTGATCAAGCTCGACGTCGAGGGCGTCGAGATCGAGGCGATCAAGGGCGGGGCACGGCTGCTTCAGGCCGACAGCGTCGTCATGTGCGAGGAGCACGGCAGCGACCGTTCTCATGCCGTGTCGCGCTTCATCCTCGAACAGACCCCGCTGAAGCTGATCGTGTTCGATCCGCGCAGCAACCGCATGGAGACCGTGACCGAGCTGTCGATCCTCGACCGCATCAAGGTCTCGACCCACGTCGGCTACAACGTTTTCGGCACCGCAAGCGCATTCTGGCAGGACAGGATCGAAGCCCTCAACGCCAAGAACCTGAATGCCAAAAATCTGAATGCCAAGTCCGCGCGCCGCATGCAGTGAGAGATCAAGCTATGTCCGTTCGCCGATTAGCACCGAAGGAAGTCCAGCCCGCGAGCTTTGCGTTCACGGAGGAGAACCTCGCATTCGCCCGGCAGCAGATCGCGAAATATCCCGCCGGCCGCCAGGCTTCCGCCGTCATCGCCATCCTCTGGCGCGCGCAGGAGCAGAACGAGGGCTGGGTGTCGGAAGCCGCCATCCGCGTCATCGCCGACATGCTCGACATGCCCTATATCCGCGTGCTGGAAGTCGCGACCTTCTACACCATGTTCCAGCTGGCCCCGGTCGGCAAGAAGGCCCACATCCAGGTCTGCGGCACCACGCCGTGCCGGCTGCGCGGCGCCGAGGACCTGATCCACGTCTGCGAGCACCGCATCCATCACGAGCCCTTTCATCTTTCCAAGGACGGCAATTTCAGCTGGGAAGAGGTGGAGTGCCTGGGCGCCTGCGTGAACGCGCCGATGGTGCTGATCGGCAAGGACACCTATGAGGACCTGACCAAGGAAAGCTTCGGCAAGGTGCTCGATGGCTTCGCTTCGGGCAATCCGCCCAAGCCGGGCCCGCAGAACGGCCGCCAGTTCTCGGCGCCGATCACCGGGCCGACCACGCTCAAGGAGACCACCTGATGCGTGATCTCTCGCAGCCTTTGGTGCAGAGGAGCGGTGGCATGAAGAAGTGGAGCTTCATCGCGATGCACGCCGCGGTGGCGGCCGCCTTCATCTTCCTGCTGCAGCGCTTCGGCCTGAACGCATCGCTGGAATCGGCTTCGCTCTGGGCGCTGACCTTCGCCGTCTGCGCCGCCGGACTTGCCTACAAGCAGTCCAATCGTTGATCGGAAAGCACTGATATGCTCGAGGACAAGGACCGTATCTTCAAGAATCTCTACGGCCTCCATGATTGGGGGCTGGAGGGTGCGCGGCGCCGCGGCGCCTGGGACGGCACCAAGAATATCATCGACAAGGGCCGCGACTGGATCATCAACGAGATGAAGGCCTCCGGCCTGCGCGGCCGCGGCGGCGCCGGCTTCCCGACCGGTCTGAAATGGTCCTTCATGCCGAAGGAATCGACCGACGGCCGGCCGAGCTATCTCGTCGTCAATGCCGACGAGTCCGAGCCCGGCACCTGCAAGGACCGCGAGATCATGCGGCACGATCCGCATCTGTTGGTCGAGGGCTGCCTGATCGCGAGCTTCGCGATGAACGCGCATGCCTGCTACATCTATGTCCGCGGCGAGTTCATCCGCGAGCGCGAGCGCCTGCAGGCCGCGATCGACCAGGCCTATGAAGCCAAGCTGATCGGCAAGGACAACGTCAACGGCTGGCCGTTCGACCTCTACGTCGCTCACGGCGCCGGCGCCTATATCTGCGGCGAGGAGACCGCGCTGCTCGAAAGCCTCGAGGGCAAGAAGGGCCAGCCGCGGCTGAAGCCGCCGTTCCCGGCGAACGTCGGTCTGTTCGGCTGCCCGACCACGGTCAACAACGTCGAGTCCATCGCCGTTGCGCCTGATATCCTGCGCCGCGGCGCGGCATGGTTCGCCGGCATCGGCCGTCCGAACAATGTCGGCACCAAACTGTTCTGCATCTCCGGCCATGTCGAGCGGCCCTGCAACGTCGAAGAGGCCATGGGCATCCCGTTCCGTGAGCTGATCGACAAGCATTGCGGAGGCATTCGCGGCGGCTGGGACAACCTCAAGGCCGTGATCCCGGGCGGCTCGTCGGTGCGCATGGTGCCGGCCGAGCAGATCATCGACACGCCGATGGATTTCGACTCCTTGAGCAAGCTGCGCTCGGGCCTCGGCACCGCCGCCGTGATCGTGATGGACAAGTCGACCGACCTGATCCGTGCGATTGCCCGCATCTCCTACTTCTACAAGCACGAGAGCTGCGGCCAGTGCACGCCGTGCCGCGAGGGCACGGGCTGGATGTGGCGCGTTCTCACCCGCATGGCTGAGGGCCGCGCCCACAAGCGCGAGATCGACATGCTGCTGGAGGTGACGAAGCAGGTCGAAGGCCACACCATCTGCGCGCTCGGCGATGCCGCGGCTTGGCCGATCCAGGGCCTGATCACGCACTTCCGTCACGAGATCGAAGCGCGCATCGACCAATATTCGCACAAGGCCGATGTCGACGACATCGGCGTCCGCGATCCCGTCAACATGGTCGCGGCGGAGTAGGAGAGGGTGATGACGGACCAGCCCGACAACATCGTGCTTCAGTACCTGCGTCGCTTCGATGAGAAGCTTGATCGCGTGGTTGATGAGATGCTTGACGTGAAGGTTCGGCTGACCTCGGTTGAGGAAGGATTGGCTGGTGTGAACCGTCGGCTCGACCGTCTCGAAGCACGTGTCGAGCGGATCGAGCGAAGGCTCGATCTCGTCGAGCAGCCGCATTGAGGAAGACTGACGTATGACCAAGCTCATCATCGACGGCAAAGAGATCGATGTCCCCGCCGAGTACACGCTGCTTCAGGCGTGCGAGGCGGCCGGCGCCGAGATTCCGCGCTTCTGCTATCACGAGCGGCTGTCGATCGCCGGCAATTGCCGGATGTGCCTCGTCGAGGTGAAGGGCGGCCCGAAGCCGGTCGCGAGCTGCGCCTGGGGCGTGCGCGACTGCCGTCCGGGCCCCAAGGGCGAGCCGCCGGAGATTTCGACGCGGTCGCCGATGGTGAAGAAGGCACGCGAAGGCGTGATGGAATTCCTTCTGATCAACCATCCGCTGGACTGCCCGATCTGCGATCAGGGCGGCGAGTGCGATCTGCAGGACCAGGCGATGGGCTATGGTGTCGACACCAGCCGCTTCGCCGAGAACAAGCGCGCGGTCGAGGACAAGTATCTCGGCGCGCTGGTTAAGACCTCGATGAACCGCTGCATCCAGTGCACGCGCTGCGTCCGCTTCTCGGCGGAAGTGGCCGGCGCGCCCGAGATGGGCGCCACCGGCCGCGGCGAGGACATGGAGATCACGACCTATCTCGAGCACGCGCTGACGTCGGAACTGCAGGGCAACCTCGTCGACATCTGCCCGGTTGGCGCGCTGACCTCGAAGCCCTATGCCTTCGCGGCGCGCCCGTGGGAGCTCGGCAAGACCCAGTCGATCGACGTCATGGACGGTCTTGGCTCTGCGATCCGCGTCGACACCCGCGGCCGTGAGGTGATGCGGATCCTGCCGCGCATCAACGAGGCCGTGAACGAGGAGTGGATCTCGGACAAGACCCGGCACGTGGTCGACGGCCTGCGCACCCAGCGTCTTGACCGGCCCTATATCCGCGAAGCCGGCAAGCTGCGCGCCGCGAGCTGGCCCGAGGCCTTCGCCGCCATTGCCGCCAAGGCGGCCCGCACCGACGGCAAGCGCATCGGCGCGATCGCCGGTGATCTCGCCGGCGTCGAGGAGATGTTCGCGCTGAAGGATCTCTTGGGCAAATATGGCTCGACCAATCTGGCGGTGCAGGGCGGCGACGCCTTCGATCCGGCGCTCGGCCGTGGCTCCTACATCTTCAACCCGACGCTCGCCGGCATCGAGCAGGCCGACGCGCTGCTCATCATCGGCGCGAACCCGCGGAAGGAGGCGGCCGTGTTCAACGCCCGCATCCGCAAGCGCTGGCGCGCCGGCGGCTTCAAGGTCGGTGTGATCGGTGCCAAGGCCGATCTGACCTATGATTACGACCATCTCGGCGCGGGCACCGAGACGCTGGGTGAGCTCGCGGCCGGCAAGCATTCCTTCATGGACGTGCTGAAGAACGCCAAGACCCCGGTCATCCTGGTCGGGGCGGGCGCGGCCGCCCGTCACGACGGCGCCGCCATTCTTGCTGCCGCTGCCAAGCTCGCGCTCGATGTCGGCGCAGTGAAGGACGGCTGGAACGGTTTTGGCGTGCTGCACGAGAGCGCCTCGCGCGTCGGCGCGCTCGACATCGGCTTTGCCGCAACCGGCGGCGGCCTCAATGCCGCGCAGATGACGACCTTCGGCACGCTCGACTTGCTGTTCCTGCTCGGGGCCGACGAGATCAAGGCGCCGGACGGCACCTTCGTCGTCTATATCGGCACCCATGGTGATCGCGGCGCACACCGCGCCGACGTCATCCTGCCGGCAGCCGCCTACACCGAGAAGTCCGCGATCTACGTCAACACCGAAGGCCGCGTGCAGATGACCGGCCGCGCCGCGTTCCCGCCGGGCGAGGCCCGCGAGGACTGGGCGATCATCCGTGCGCTGTCGGAAGCGCTCGGCAAGAAGCTCGGCTACGACTCGCTTGCGCAGCTGCGCCAGGCGGTGTTCAAGGCCGTGCCGCATCTGATCCGTCTCGATCAGATCGAGGCCGGATCGGCCGACCAGGTCAAGAAGCTGGCCGGGAAGGGCGGCTCGCCCGAGAAGGCGCCGTTCAAGCCCCTGGTCGAGGACTTTTATTTGACCAACCCAATCGCGCGTGCGTCCGCCGTGATGGCGGAATGCTCGCGCCTCGCCTCCGGGCAGATGCTGACCGCAGCGGAGTGAGCGTGATCTGATGGAATTCTTCGAAAGCGCATTCTGGACCGGATTTCTCTGGCCGCTGATCATCATGGTCGCGCAGAGCGTCCTGGTGCTCGTCGTCCTCTTGGTGGCGATCGCCTACATCCTGCTCGCCGACCGCAAGATCTGGGCGGCGGTGCAGATCCGCCGCGGCCCGAACGTGGTCGGCCCCTGGGGTCTGCTGCAGTCCTTCGCCGACCTTTTGAAGTTCGTGCTGAAGGAGCCGATCATCCCGGCCGGCGCCAACAAGGGCGTGTTCCTGCTGGCGCCGCTGGTGTCCTGCGTGCTCGCGCTCGCCGCCTGGGCGGTGATCCCCACCAATCTCGGCTGGGTGATCTCCGACATCAATGTCGGGGTCCTCTTCATCTTCGCGATCTCGTCGCTGTCGATCTACGGCATCATCATGGCCGGCTGGTCGTCGAACTCGAAATACCCGTTCCTGGCCGCGCTGCGCTCGGCGGCGCAGATGGTGTCCTACGAAGTCTCGATCGGCTTCGTCATCATCACCGTGCTGCTCTGCGCCGGAACGCTGAACCTCTCGGCCGTGGTCGAGGCCCAGCATGCGCGCGGCCTTGCCAGCCTGATCGGGCTGCCGCAGCTGACGATCCTGAACTGGTACGTCTGGCCGCTGTTCCCGATGTTCGTGGTGTTCTACGTCTCCGCGCTGGCGGAAACCAACCGTCCGCCCTTCGACCTCGTCGAAGCCGAATCCGAGCTCGTCGCCGGCTTCATGGTCGAATACGGCTCGACGCCGTACCTCTTGTTCATGCTCGGCGAGTATGTCGCGATCGTCACGATGTGCGCACTGGCGACGATCCTGTTCCTCGGTGGCTGGCTGCCGCCGGTGGACCTGCCGCCCTTCAACTGGGTTCCGGGGATCATCTGGTTCTCGCTCAAAGTGTTCTTCATGTTCTTCCTGTTCGCGATGGCAAAGGCGATTGTGCCGCGCTACCGCTACGATCAACTGATGCGCCTCGGCTGGAAGGTGTTCCTGCCGCTGTCGCTTGTGATGGTGGTCGTGGTGGCCGGCGTGCTGCATTTCGCCGGCATCGCGCCGAAGTGAGGGCCGTCATGGGTATCAACGTCAACGCCACTGCACGCTCGCTTCTGCTGTCGGAATTCGTCTCGGCGTTCTTCCTCGCCATGCGCTACTTCTTCCAGCCGAAGCCGACCATCAACTATCCGTTCGAGAAGAATCCGATCTCGCCGCGCTTCCGCGGCGAGCACGCGCTGCGCCGCTATCCGAACGGGGAAGAGCGCTGCATCGCCTGCAAGCTGTGCGAGGCGATCTGCCCGGCACAGGCCATCACCATCGAGGCCGGCCCGCGCCGCAACGACGGCACCCGCCGCACCGTGCGCTACGACATCGACATGGTGAAGTGCATCTATTGCGGCCTCTGCCAGGAGGCCTGTCCGGTCGACGCCATCGTCGAAGGCCCGAACTTCGAGTTCGCGACCGAGACCCGCGAGGAACTCTATTATGACAAGGCCAAGCTGCTCGCCAACGGCGACCGCTGGGAACGCGAGATCGCGAAGGCGATCGAGCTCGACGCGCCGTACCGGTGAGGTGAGGGCATGATCCTTCCCGCCATCCTCTCGTCATTCCGGGGCGCGCGAAGCGCGAACCCGGAATCTCGCGCCACAATCTCTGGATTCCGGGTTCGCGCTGGCGCGCGCCCCGGAATGACGGGAGTTTCTCGATGATCCTTCCCGCGCTGTTCTTCTACCTCTTCGCCGGCGTCTGCGTCGCCTCGGCCGTGATGGTGATTGTCTCGCGCAATCCCGTGCACTCCGTGCTGTACCTGATCCTGGCCTTCGTCAACGCTTCCGGCCTGTTCGTGCTGATGGGCGCCGAGTTCCTCGGCATGATGCTGATCGTCGTCTATGTCGGCGCGGTCGCGGTGCTGTTCCTGTTCGTGATCATGATGCTCGATGTCGACTTCCTCGAGCTGCGCGAGGGCTTCATCGAGTACTTGCCGGTCGGCCTCGTGATCGGCGGCATCTTCCTGTTCGAGCTGCTGCTCACCGTCGGCTTCTGGGTCATCAACCCCGGCGTCTCCAAGGCGATCACGGCGGCGATCCCGGCCAATGTCAGCAATACCGAGGCGCTCGGTCTCGTGCTCTATACGAAGTACATCCACTACTTCCAGCTCGCCGGCATGGTGCTGCTGGTCGCGATGATCGGTGCGATCGTGCTGACGCTGCGGCACAAGGCGAAGGTCAAGCGGCAGGACATCAACGTTCAGAACGCACGCACGCCCGACATGGCGATGGCGATGCGCAAGGTCGCGTCGGGGCAGGGGCTCTCGGACGCCGATGCTGCGGAGTGGGTGAAATGACGATCGGGCTCGGACATTATCTGGCGGTCGGCGCGATCCTGTTCACGCTCGGGATCCTCGGCATCTTCCTGAACCGCAAGAACATCATCGTCATCCTGATGTCGATCGAGCTGATCCTGCTCTCGGTCAACATCAACCTCGTGGCGTTCTCGACCTTCCTCGGCGACATCGTCGGCCAGGTCTTTGCGCTGCTGGTGCTGACGGTCGCTGCTGCGGAAGCTGCGATCGGCCTCGCCATCCTGGTGGTCTATTTCCGCAACCGCGGCTCGATCGCGGTTGAGGACGTCAATCTGATGAAGGGCTGAGCTCTCAAATGGTTCAGGCGATCGTTTTCCTGCCTCTGCTGGGCGCCATTTTGGCCGGCCTGATCGCGCTTGTGGGCGCGCATGCCCGCAACCCCTCGGGCGACGAGGTCGAGCATCACGGCGACCACGGCAACGGCGCGCATGCGCATGCGTCCGATACGATCAACGAGGATGCATCCGTCATTCACGAGACGCATCACGAGCCCGGTGACGGGCATGACGGTCACGGTCCGGCCGAGCCGCCTGCGGCGGGCTCGCGCGCTGCCGAGCTGATCACCACCGGACTGCTGTTCGTCGCGGCGGCGCTGTCCTGGATGACGCTGGTCGATGTCGGCTTCATGCACCATGACGCCCGTATCCAGCTGATGCCTTTCATCTTCTCCGGCGACCTCCAGGTCTGGTGGACGCTGCGCGTCGATACGCTCACGGCCGTGATGCTGGTGGTGGTGACGACCGTGTCCTCGCTCGTGCACCTCTATTCCATCGGTTACATGGACGAGGACCCGAACCGGCCGCGCTTCTTTGGCTATCTCTCGCTGTTCACCTTCGCCATGCTGATGCTGGTGACGGCCGACAACCTGGTGCAGCTGTTCTTTGGCTGGGAAGGCGTGGGCCTAGCCAGCTACCTGCTGATCGGCTTCTGGTATCAGAGGCCCTCGGCGAACGCCGCCGCCATCAAGGCCTTCGTGGTCAACCGCGTCGGCGATTTCGGCTTCGCGCTCGGCATCTTCGCGGTCTTCATGCTGGTCGGCTCGACCGATTTCGAGACCATCTTCCACGCCGCGCCCGGCCTCACCGGCAAGACCATCAACTTCCTGGGCTGGCACGCCGACGCGCTGACCCTGACCTGCCTGTTGCTGTTCATGGGCGCGATGGGCAAGTCCGCCCAGTTCCTGCTGCACACCTGGTTGCCGGACGCGATGGAAGGCCCGACCCCGGTGTCGGCGCTGATCCACGCCGCGACCATGGTCACCGCCGGCGTGTTCATGGTGGCGCGTCTGTCGCCGCTGTTCGAGCTCGCGCCGACCGCCCAGGCCGTCGTGATGTTCTTCGGCGCGACCACGGCGTTCTTTGCCGCGACCATCGGCCTCGTCCAGAACGACATCAAGCGCATCGTCGCCTACTCGACCTGCTCGCAGCTCGGCTACATGTTCGTGGCGATGGGGGCAGGGGCCTATTCGGTCGGCATGTTCCATTTGTTCACGCACGCCTTCTTCAAGGCGCTGCTGTTCTTAGGCTCCGGCTCGGTGATCTACGCGATGCACCACGAGCAGGACATCCGCAACATGGGCGGCCTCTGGAAGAAGATCCCCTACACCTATGCGGTGATGATGGTCGGCACGCTGGCCCTGACCGGCTTCCCGCTCACGGCCGGCTATTTCTCCAAGGACGCGATCATCGAGTCCGCCTACGCCTCGCACAATCCGTTCGCGGTGTACGGCTTCCTGATGACGGTCGTCGCCGCCGGCCTGACCTCGTTCTACTCCTGGCGCCTGATCTTCAAGACCTTCCACGGCGAGCCGCATGACGAGCATCATTACGAGGCCGCGCATGAGGCTCCGCTCTGGATCCTGATCCCGATCGGCGTGCTCGCGGTCGGCTCGATCCTGGCTGGTTTCCCGTTCAAGGAGCTGTTCGCCGGCCACGGCATCGAGGAGTTCTTCCGTGAGTCCGTGAAGATGAACCCGCACATCATCGAGGAGATGCACCACATCCCCGCGACCATCGCTTTCCTGCCGACGGTGATGATGGTGGTGGGCTTCCTGATCTCGTACCTGTTCTATATCCAGCGGCCCTACATCCCGGTCCAACTCGCCAAGGAGCAGCCGGGGCTGTACCAGTTCCTGCTCAACAAATGGTACTTCGACGAGCTCTACGACTTCATCTTCGTCCGTCCGGCGAAGTGGATCGGCTACCAGCTCTGGAAGAAGGGCGACGGCTTCATCATCGACGGCTTCGGCCCCGACGGCGTCTCGGCCCGCGTGCTGGACGTCACCCGCAATGTCGTCAAGATCCAGACCGGCTATCTCTATCACTATGCATTCGCCATGCTGATCGGCGCCGCCGGCCTGATCACCTGGTTCATGTTCGGCTTTGGAGGCCAGTAAATGACAACCTGGCCCATTCTTTCGGTCACGACGTTCCTGCCGCTGGTCGGCGCGCTGATCGTCTATCTCAGCCGTGGCGATGATGAGGCGGCCAAGCGCAATTCGCGCTGGATCGCGCTCTGGACCACGCTGATCACCTTCGCGGTGTCGGTGATCCTGGTCATGCGCTTCGATCCCGCAAATCCCGACTTCCAGTTCGTCGAGAAGGCGAACTGGCTCGCCACCGGCATCACCTACCACATGGGTGTCGACGGCATCTCGCTGCCGCTGGTGATCCTCACCACCGCCGTGATGCCGTTCTGCATCATCGCGAGCTGGAAGGCGATCACGAGCCGCGTCCGCGAATACATGATGGCGTTCCTGATCCTGGAGACGCTGATGGTCGGCACCTTCTCGGCGCTCGATCTGGTGCTGTTCTACCTGTTCTTCGAGGGCGGCCTGATCCCGATGTTCTTGATCATCGGCGTCTGGGGCGGCCCGCGGCGGGTCTACGCCTCGTTCAAGTTCTTCCTCTACACGCTGCTCGGCTCGGTCCTGATGCTGCTCGCCATCATGGCGCTGTACTGGAACGGCGGCACCACCGACATCCCGACCCTGATGCACACCGCCGTGCCGCGGTCCTTGCAGACCTGGGCATGGCTCGCCTTCTTCGCCTCCTTTGCGGTGAAGATGCCGATGTGGCCGGTGCACACCTGGCTGCCCGACGCCCACGTCGAGGCGCCGACCGCGGGCTCCGTCGTCCTTGCCGCGATCCTCTTGAAGATGGGCGGTTACGGCTTCCTGCGCTTCTCGCTGCCGATGTTCCCGTTGGCCTCGCACGACTTCGCGCCGCTGATCTTCACGCTCTCGGCCATCGCCATCATCTACACCTCGCTGGTGGCATTGATGCAGGAGGACATGAAGAAGCTGATTGCGTACTCGTCGGTCGCGCATATGGGCTTCGTCACCATGGGCATCTTCGCCGGCACCATGCAGGGTGTCGCCGGCGGTATGTTCCAGATGATCTCGCACGGCATCGTCTCCGGCGCGCTGTTCCTCTGCGTCGGCATCGTCTACGACCGCCTGCACACCCGCGAGATCGCGGCCTATGGCGGCCTCGTCAATCGGATGCCGCTCTACGCGATGACCTTCATGGTGTTCACCATGGCCAATGTCGGCCTGCCCGGCACGAGCGGCTTCGTCGGCGAGTTCATGACGCTGCTCGGTACCTTCAAGGTCTCGATCCCGACCGCGTTCTTCGCCAGCTTCGGCGTGATCCTCTCGGCCGCCTATGCGCTGTGGCTCTACCGCAAGGTCGTGTTCGGGGCGTTGGTCAAGCCGTCGCTGGCGAGCATGAAGGATCTCACCTTCCGGGAGTGCCTGACGCTGTTTCCCATGATCGCGCTGACGATCCTGTTCGGCGTCTGGCCGAAGCCGGTGCTCGACATGTCGGCCGCCTCGGTCCAGCAACTCGTCAACAATTACAACTCCGCCGTGACGGCCGTGAAGGCCGCCGCACTGCTCCAGTGATCGGGCAGGTCAGGATATCGCCATGAGCTTTTCGACTGCAGGTTATCAACTGGCGCCGGTGCTGCCCGAGCTCGTGCTCGCGGTCGGCGCCATGGCGCTTCTCATGCTCGGGGCCTATCGCGGGCAGGAGACGACCAGGACCGTGACGTCGCTGGCGGTGGTGCTTCTGATCGTGGTCGGCGCGCTCGTCTACATGCAGCCCGTGGGCAAGCAGGTGACGTTCGGCGGCAGCTTCATCGTTGACGATTTCGCCCGCTTCATGAAGATCCTTGCGCTGATCGGCTCGGCGGTGACGCTGATCCTGTCGACCGAGTTCCTGTCCGACCCGTCGCGCCGCATCTTCGAATATTCCATCCTGGTGCTGCTCTCGACCCTCGGCATGATGGTGCTGATCTCGGCCGGCGACCTGATCTCGCTCTATCTCGGCCTCGAATTGATGTCGCTGGCGCTCTACGTCGTGGCGGCCTCGAACCGCGACAACGCCAAGTCGACCGAAGCCGGCCTGAAGTATTTCGTGCTCGGCGCACTGTCCTCGGGCATGCTGCTGTACGGGGCATCGCTGGTCTATGGCTTCACCGGCACCGTCAGCTTCACCGGCATCGCCGCGGCCGCGACGGTCTCGAATGTCGGCCTCGTGTTCGGCCTTGTCTTCCTGCTCGTCGGCCTCTGCTTCAAGGTTTCGGCCGTGCCGTTCCACATGTGGACGCCAGACGTTTACGAGGGCGCGCCGACCCCGGTCACCGCCTTCTTCGCCTCGGCGCCGAAGGTCGCCGCGCTCGCCGTCTTCACCCGCGTCACGCTGACTGCATTCCCGGGCATCGTCTCGCAGTGGCAGCAGATCCTGGTGTTCGTGTCGATCGCCTCGATGGCGCTGGGCTCCTTCGCCGCGATCGGCCAGAGCAACATCAAGCGCCTGATGGCCTATTCCTCGATCGGCCACATGGGCTTCGCGCTGGTCGGCCTTGCCTCCGGCACGGTGGAAGGCGCGCAGGGCGTCCTGATGTACATCGTGATCTATGTCGCGATGACGCTGGGCTCGTTCTCCATCATCCTCGCCATGAAGCGCAACGGCCAGGCCGTCGAGCAGATCAGCGATTTCGCCGGCCTGTCGCGCACCAATCCGCTGCTCGCCTTCATGTTCGCGATGCTGCTGTTTTCGCTTGCCGGCATCCCGCCGCTCGCCGGCTTCTTCGCCAAATGGTACGTGTTCGTCGCTGCGATCAAGGCGAACCTGTTCACGCTCGCCGTGATCGGCGTGCTGACCAGCGTCGTCGGCGCCTATTATTATCTCGCCATCGTCAAGACGATGTATTTCGACGAGCCGGCCGGCCAGGTCGATCCGGTGCGCATCGAGGTGCGGACGGTGCTGGCGGTCGCGGGCCTGTTCAACATCCTGTTTGCGCTGTTCGCGGGGCCCGTGGTGAGCGTCGCCTCCGCCGCGGCAAAGTCGCTGTTCTAGCATGGGTTTCGCGCTCGGTCCTCGCGCATCGGCCGCGGGCTACAAGCTCGCGGCGTTCGAACGGACCGGCTCGACCAACACCGAGGCGATCGAGCACGCCCGCTCCGGCGAGCGTGGCCCGATGTGGTTCGTGACCTCCGAGCAGACCGCCGGTCGCGGCCGGCGCCAGCGCGCCTGGATCGCGCCGCGCGGCAATCTCGCCGCCAGCATTCTCGAAGTGATGGACGTCGCCCCCGCCGTCGCCGCCACGCTCGGCTTTGCCGCAGGGCTGGCCGAGGAGGCGGCGCTGGAGAAGGTGAGCCTCGAGGCCGCGCTCCGTCTCGGCGAAGGCCGTCCCTGCTACGCCCTGAAATGGCCGAATGACGTGCTCGCCGGCGGCAAGAAGCTGGTGGGCATCGGCCTCGAGGCCGAGGCCGTCGGTGGCGGCCTCGCCGTCGTCGTCGGCATCGGCACCAATGTGGTCGCCGCGCCCGAGGGCACCCCGACGCCTGCGGTGTCGCTGGCCGCCCTCGGCGTCCAGATCAACGCCGAAGAGCTGTTCGCGGCCCTGTCGGATGCCTGGGTCGAGTTCCGCGGCATCTGGGACAATGGCCGCGGCTTTGCCGAGATCCGCAAGCTCTGGCTGGAGCGCGCCGCCGGCCTCGGCGAGAAGGTTGCGATCCACACGGGAACCATGACGCTGGAAGGTGTTTTTGACACCATCGACGACACCGGCTGCCTGATCGTCCGCACCGCGGAGGGCCGCCTTGTGCCGGTGGCGGCGGGCGAGGTGTTCTTCGGCCCCGTCGCCTCGGTGGGAGCTGCGTGATGGCAAGCCCGGACGAATTGGTGTTTGCGCCGCTCGGCGGCGTCGGCGAGATCGGCATGAACCTGTCGATCTACGGCCTCGGCAACCGCCACCAGCGCGCCTGGCTCGCCGTCGATCTCGGAGTCTCCTTCGGCGACGAGGAGCATCTGCCGGGCATCGACCTGATCATGCCCGATATCTCCTTCCTGGAGAGGGAACGCAAGAACCTGATGGGCCTCGTGCTGACGCACGCCCATGAGGATCATTTCGGCGCCATTATCGATCTCTGGCCGAAGCTGAAATGCCCGATCTACGCCACCAGGTTCAGCGCCACGCTGTTCGAGGCCAAATGCGCCGCCGAGCGCAATGCGCCCGAGATTCCGGTCACTGTGGTGCCTTCAGGCGGCCGTGTCGATATCGGCCCGTTCAACGTCGAATTCATTCCCGTCGCGCATTCGATTCCTGAGGCGCATGCGCTCGCGATCCACACCGACGCCGGCATCGTGCTGCACACCGGCGACTGGAAGATCGACCCGACCCCGACGCTTGGCGCGCCGACCGACGAGAAGCGGCTGCGCGAATTGGGCGAAGAGGGCGTGCTCGCTTTGATCGGCGATTCCACCAATGCCGTGCGCGACGGTCGTTCGCCCTCCGAGGCCGAGGTCGCCAAAACCATCATCGACCTCGTGAAATCCGCAAAGGGCCGCGTCGCGGTGACGACGTTCGCCTCCAACGTCGCCCGTGTCAAAGCGGTGGCTGACGCCGCGAAAGCCGCCGACCGCGAGGTGGTCGTGGTCGGCCGGGCCATGGAGCGCGTGGTGCAGGTCGCGCGCGAGACCGGCTATCTCGAGGGCGTGCAGAATTTCCGTTCACCCGAGGTCTACGGCCACCTGCCGCAGGACAAGGTGCTGGCGCTGTGCACGGGAAGCCAGGGCGAGCCGCGCGCCGCGCTGGCCCGCATCGCCAATGACGACCATCCTGAGATCACGCTGAACCGCGGCGACAGCGTCATCTTCTCCTCGCGCACCATTCCCGGCAACGAGAAGGCGGTCGGCTCGATCATCAACAATCTGGTGCTGCAGGGCGTCGAGGTCATCACCGACCGCGATGCGCTGGTCCACGTCTCCGGTCATCCCCGCCGCGACGAGCTGCGCGATTTGATCTCCTGGGTGAAGCCGCAGCTGCTGATCCCGGTCCACGGCGAGGCGCTGCACCTGCACGAGCACGCCAAGCTCGCCCGCGCCGCCGGCGTGCCGCGCGTGCTGGTCTGCCGCAACGGCGACCTCGTCAAGCTCGGTCCCGGCGATCCCGGCATCGTCGGCGAGGTGCCCTCGGGGCGTCTCTACAAGGACGGCACGATCCTGGAGGATTCCAAATCCCGTGCCGTGATCGAGCGGCGGCGCATGGGCTTTTCCGGCTGCGCCTTCGTTGCCATCGCGATGACCGCGCAGGGCGAACTCGCCGACGAACCCGAGCTCGATCTGGTCGGCATCCCCGAGAAGAACAGGGCGGGCGAGGCCTTCGACGACATCGTCTTCGATGTCGTGATGTCGACCATCGAAGGCCTGCCGAGGGCACGCCGGCGCGATCCGGACGCTGTGGCTGAGTCGGTGCGACGCGCTGTCCGGGCCGTGATCAACGAACATTGGGGCAAAAAGCCCCCCTGTCTGGTACATGTACTGACGGTATAGGGAGGGGAATATGCTGGGCCGGCTCAACCATGTCGCGATCGCGACCAAGGACGCGGTCAAGGCCGCGAAGATCTACGGTGCGGCCTTCGGCGCCCAGATTTCCGAGGCCGTGCCGCTTCCGGAGCACGGCGTCACCACCGTGTTCGCGACCCTGCCCAACACCAAGATCGAGTTCATCGAGCCGCTCGGCGAGGCCTCGCCGATCGCGAAGTTCATCGAGCGCAATCCTGATGGCGGCATCCACCATGTCTGCTACGAGGTCGTCGACATCATCGCCTCGCGCGACACCTTGGTGAGGGAGGGCGCGCGGGTGCTCGGCGACGGCGTGCCGAAGATCGGCGCCCACGGCAAGCCGGTGCTGTTCCTGCACCCCAAGGATTTTTCCGGCGCCCTGGTCGAGATCGAGCAGGCGTAAGGCCGCGTCATGGCCATCCAGATCTCCACCGCGCTTGCGATCTACTTCGTCATCTGGTGGGTCGCGCTGTTCCTGACGCTGCCGTTCGGCGTGCGCAGCCAGCACGAGGAGGGCGTCGGCGCGCCCGGCACCGACCCCGGCGCGCCGATCCTGACGCGGATGGGCCGCAAGCTGATCTGGACCACGATCATCTCGGCCGTGATCTACGGCGTCGGCGTCGCCGCTTATCAGGCCGGCTATCTTTCGATCGAGCGCCTGTCGAAATTGATGGGAATGCCGTTTTAGTTTCATCTCTCACTTCGGCTACACGCTGGTGGCGGACAGCGTCGATTGTGATTACGATCCGGTCAAAAGAACGGCTGGGATCGGCTCGAGCTTCCTGGAGCGGGAGTAACGATCCGACCATGCCAAGCATGGGATGGGATCGTCATGGGGCAGGGGGACTACCGGATTCTGCATGAGGCCGACTTGCGGGCCTATCTCGCGGGCCTGCCGGACCTGAAGGGATTGCTCGGCGGCGAGCCGGCCGCGTGGGCGATCACCGAGGTCGGCGACGGCAACCTCAACCTCGTCTTCATCGTCAAGGGCGCGCGCGGCGGCATCGCCGTGAAGCAGGCGCTGCCCTATGTCCGCCTCGTCGGCGAGAGCTGGCCCTTGCCGTTGTCGCGCGCCCATTACGAATATCTCGCGCTGTCGCGCCAGGCCCAGCTCGCGCCCGGCCTCGTGCCGGCCGTGCTGCATCACGACGAGGCCCTGGCGCTGACCGTGATGGAGCTGCTCGAGCCCCACATCATCATGCGCAAGGGGCTGGTCGCGGCAACGCGCTATCCGCGCTTCGTCGACGACATCACGACCTTCATGGCGCGGACGCTGTTCTTCACCTCCGACCTTGCGCTATCAGCGGCGGAGAAGAAGGAGGCCATCGCGGCCTTTGCCGGCAACCACGCGCTGTGCAAGATCACCGAGGACCTGATCTTCACCGATCCCTACCGCATCGCCGAGCAGAACCGCTGGACCGCGCCCTATCTCGACGGCCTCGCCGCGAGCTTGCGTGACGATCTGGAGCTGCACGTTGCGGTCTCCCGGCTGAAGCTGAAATTCATGGCGAGCCCGGAAGCGCTGATCCATGGCGACCTCCACACCGGCTCGATCATGGTCACGGACAGCCAGACCCGGGTGATCGACCCGGAATTCGCGTTCTACGGTCCGATGGGTTTCGACGTCGGCGCCGTGCTCGCCAATCTCCTGATGGCCTATTTCGCCTCCGCCGGCCACGAGCGCACGCCTGGGGAGCGGCACGCGTTCGAGGGCTGGGTGCTGGAGACGGTCGAGCAGGTCTGGAACCAGTTTGCCCGAAAATTCCTCGACCTCTGGCGCGCCGGCGCGGCCGGTGACGCCTATCCGCGCTCTCTCTTTCCGGGCGAGAAGGGGGCCGCGCGGCTGGAGGCCGAGCGGCAGGCCACCATGCAGCGCCTGTTCAGCGATGCGGTCGGGTTCGCCGCTGCAAAAATCATCCGCCGCATCTTCGGTCTCGCCCACAACATCGACTTCGAGCTGATCGAGGATGCAAAGAAACGCGCCGTCAGCGAGGCCCGTGCCGTGCGGCTGGCGCGCGCGATGATGGCGGAGCCGGGGACATTTTCTGTGATCGCCGACGTCACCGCCGCCGCGCGAAATCTGCGCGATTGGATGCCGGAATTGTCAGGCTGAGAGGACTTCGCTCGCGCGCGCTCCACGCTCAGTCAGGGCGCCCCTCGGCATGCCCGCCCGATGACGCACCGCGTCAATGCCTCCGCCAAAGGACTGCCTCAGGAACCGGCATCGCCTGCCGTCAAAACGAAGCTTGCCTTCGGCCGCCGACGAATGATCAAATCGCGTGTCGGAATTCGCCTGCGTTGTCGGGGGGACACATGATATTCAAGACCATTGCGATCGTGGCCGGTTTGGGACTGGCGCTCAGCGCCACAGCGGAGGCCCAGGCCCCGCGCAAGGGCGGAACCATCCGCATGACGGCGCCCTACGGCTCGAGCTTCACCAGCCTCGACATTCACACCACGCAGCGCGCCCAGGACGAGATCTACGCCAAGGCCCTGCACCGTTCGCTCTACATCTGGAATTCGGCGGAAGGCAAGCCGGTGCTGGAGCTCGCCAAGGAGGACGTGGTCTCGGGCGGAGGCCTCGTTCACACCTTCAAGCTGCGGGACGATGCCTATTTCCACAGCGGCCGCAAGATGACCGCCGACGACGTCATCTGGTCCTACAATCGCATCATGGACGGCAGCAAGGCCTATCCCGGCGCGCGTTACGTCCGTGTGATCGAGGGCGCGGCCGCAGTCGAGAAGGGCCAGGCCAAGGAGATCTCCGGCCTGAAGAAGATCGACGACTTCACCATCGAGATGAAGCTGACCGAGAAGGTCGATCCGGGCTTCTATTTCTTCACCGCGCTGACCTCGATCTATCCCGCCGACGAGGCCGCCAAGGAGAGCTTCATCCAGAAGCCGATCGGTCTCGGGCCCTTCAAGTTCGTCGAGCACGTGCCGGGATCGCGCATCGTCCTGGAGCGCTGGGACCGGTTCTACAAGCCCGGCAAGCCCTATGCCGACAAGATCGTCGTGTCGGTCATGGGCGAGGCCGCGGCGCGCGACGTTGCCTTCCGCAACAAGGAGATCGACACCTCGGTGCTGGGCCCTGCGCAATACGTCGCCTACCAGTCCGATGCCGACCTCAAGGGCACCATCGTCGAGGTCGCCGAAGTGTTCACGCGCTATATGGGGATGAATCCCACATTCAAGCCGTTCTCCGACAAGCGCGTGAGGCAGGCGATCAATTACGCCATCGACACCGACTTGATCATCAACAAGCTGGTCAAGGGCAAGGCCTATCGCGCCACCAGCTGGCTGCCGCTGACCGCGCCGGGTTACGACAAGGCGATGAAGCCTTACCCCTACGATCCCGCCAAGGCCAAGCAGCTGCTCACCGAGGCCGGCTACGCGTCCGGCTTCGAGTTCGAATGGACCACCAGCCAGAATGAGAGCTGGGGCCTGCCGATCGTCTCGGCCGTCATCCCGATGCTCGACAAGGTCGGCATCAAGGCCAAGGTCAAGCAGGTCGAGACCGCCGTGCTGGCGGAGGTGGTTCGCACCGGCGATTACCAGGCTTTCATCTATTCCCAGGCAAGCGGCCCGGATCCGCAAGCCGCGCTGAAATGCTTCCATTCGTCGACGCCGCAGTCGGCCTGTAACTACACGGCCTTCAAGAATGCCGACTTCGACAAGATCCTCGACGAGGCCGGACAGGCCGACGATCCCGCAAAGCGCATCCAGCTGCTGCAGAAGGCCAATGCGCTGCTCTACGAGGAGGCGCCGGTCTGGTTCTTCAACTACAACAAGGCGGTCATGGCGGTGCAGCCGTGGCTGAAGGGCATTCAGCGGAACGCGACGGAGCTGACCCACCAGAACGTCGAGGACCTCTGGGTCGACGAGACCTCGCCCGCGAAGTGACACGCGCGCTCCCGCCTAGCGCCAAAGGCGAGGGAGGGAGCGGGGAAAAGTTGAGATGCTCGCGTTCCTGATCCGCCGCGTCCTGCAGACCATCCCGACCGTGCTCGCCGTGGTGCTGCTGGTGTTCGTGCTGTTCAGCGTCGTTCCCGGCAGCATCGTCTCGACCATGAGCGACGACAGCGATCCGCAAGTCGAGCTGCGCATGAAGAAGCAGCTCGGCCTCGATCAGCCCGTCTATATGCGCTTCGGCGCCTATGTCGCGCGACTCGCGACCGGCGATCTCGGGGCCTCGTTCCGGACCCGTGAGCCTGTCACGGCCATGATCGCCAAGCGGGCCTGGCCGACGCTGCAGCTGATCTTCGCATCCATGGCGTTTGCGGTTCTGCTCGGCGTGCCGCTCGGCTTCGTCGCGGCCTTGCGGCCGGGCAGCCTCGTCGACACCGTCTCGATGATGCTGGCGGTGTCGGGCCTGTCTTTGGCCAAGTTCTGGCTCGGACTGCTGTTGATGTACCTGTTCGCGCTCAAGCTCGGCTGGCTGCCGAGTTTCGGCTATGGCGACGGCAGCCTCAAATATCTGATCCTGCCCGCCGTGACGCTCGGCGTCTCGCCGATGGCGCTGCTGGCGCGAACGACGCGCGCCGCGGTGCTCGAGATCATGACCGCGGACTTCGTCCGCACGGCGCGCTCGAAGGGCATGAGCGAGACCAGGGTCGTCAAGTGGCACGTGATGCGCAATGCGCTCGTTCTCATCCTCACGACCATGGGCCTGCAATTCGGCGCGCTGATGGGGCAGGCTGTCGTGGTCGAGAAACTGTTCTCCTGGCCGGGCATCGGCTCGCTGCTGGTCGACAGCGTGCTCCAGCGCGATATTCCCGCCGTCCAGGGCTCCATCCTCGTCGTGGTGCTGTTCTTTCTGGCGATCAATCTCTTGATCGACGTGCTCTACGGCGTGATCGATCCCAGGATCAGATACGCATGAAGCTCCGCGCCAATCTCGTCATCGGCGGGTCGTTGTTCGCGCTGGCGATCGTCGTCGGCCTGCTCGCGCCCTGGCTGGCACACACCGATCCCGTCATGGACGCCAACCTCATGAATGCGGAGGAGCCCCCGAGCTGGACCTGGTGGTTCGGCACGGACGGGCAGGGCCGCGACATCTATTCCCGCGTCCTCTACGGCGCGCGCGTCTCGCTGACGGTCGGCATCGTCTCCCAGCTCATCAACAGCGTCATCGGCGTGGCGCTCGGCCTGAGCGCCGGCTACTTCGGCGGCTGGTGGGACGATATCGTCAACGCCCTGACCAATCTCATGCTGGCGATCCCCTCGCTGATCTTCGCGCTCGCCATCATGGCGGTGCTGGGTCCCGGCCTGACCAGCCTGTTGATCGCGCTCGGGCTGACCAACTGGTCGTTCACCTGCCGCCTCGCACGGGCCTCGGCGCTGTCGCTGCGGAGCCAGGGCTACGTGCAGGCGGCCACCGTCCTCGGCTACGGTGATGCGCGCATCATGATCACGCAGCTGCTGCCGAACATGCTGGGGCCCATCGTCGTCATCGGCACGCTGGGCATGGGCAGCGCGGTGCTGTCCGAAGCTGTATTGTCGTTCCTGGGCCTCGGCGTCCGCCCGCCCTTTCCGAGTTGGGGCAGCATGTTGTCGGAGGCGCGCGAGCAGATCACGACGGCGCCGTGGCTTTCGATTTTTCCCGGTCTTGCCATCTTCCTGACCGTGCTCGGCCTCAATCTGCTCGGCGACGGTCTGCGCGACATTCTCGATCCGCAATCGCGGAGCCGGCGCACATGACAGGCAGGCCGCTGCTCGAGGTAGAGGATCTCCGCATCGATCTCGATGACGGATCGAGGCGCGTTGCCGCGGCCGAAGGCGTTTCGTTCCGCATCGACCGCGGCGAGACGTTCGGCCTGGTCGGCGAGTCCGGCTGCGGCAAGAGCATCACGGCGCTCGCCTTGATCGGCCTGCTGCGGCCGCCCTTGTCGATCGGCGGCGGCGTCATCCGGTTCGAGGGACAGGAGATCCAGCACCTCTCCGCCGCCAGGCAACGGCAGCTGCGCGGCAATCGCATCGCCATGATCTTCCAGGAGCCGATGACGGCGCTGAACCCGGTCTCGCCGGTGGGGCGGCAGATCGCCGAGATGTTCGTGCTGCACAGGGGCAAGAGCTGGCGGGAGGCCAACCAGCTGGCGGTCGAGGCGCTCGCGAGCGTCCGCGTCCCCGCGCCCGAGCGGCGCGTGAAGGACTATCCGCATCAGCTGTCCGGCGGGATGCGCCAGCGCGTGATGATCGCCATTGCGCTCGCCTGCGGTCCGGACCTCTTGATCGCCGACGAGCCGACCACGGCGCTCGATGTCACCGTGCAGGCCGAGATCATCGAGCTGATGCGTAATCTGTGCGCCGAGCGCGGAACGGCGATCCTGATGATCAGTCACGATCTCGGCCTCGTTGCCAATGTCTGCCGCCGCGTCGCCGTCATGTATGCCGGCCGCATCGTCGAGGAGCGCGGCTCGGCCGACATCTTCCGCGCGCCCTCCCATCCCTATACGCAGGGCCTCGTCGACTCGCTGCCGCGGCTTGGCAGCCGCGCTGCGCTCGGCCGCAGCAGGCTGAAGGAGATCGCGGGCGTCGTGCCTGCGATCACGCGCTTCCCGGATGGCTGCCGGTTCAATCCGCGTTGCACGCAGGCGACGGACATTTGCCGAACCACCGCGCCGCAGGCGGATGGGCTGGAGGCGGGCGGTTTCGTCCGGTGTCACCACCATGCATGAACCGCAGGGGCGAACGGATGACGATGTGATCCTCAGCGTGGAGGATCTCGCCGTCCATTTTCCGCTTCGAGGCGGCCTGCTGGGCCGGGGCCGCCGGCTGCTCCGCGCCGTCGACGGCGTCGACCTCAGGCTGAAGCGCGGCGAATGCCTCGGCCTTGTCGGCGAGTCCGGCTCCGGCAAGTCGACCGTCGCGCTCTCGATCCTCGGCCTGCTCACGCCGACGCGCGGCCGCATCGTGCTGGACGGGCAGGTCGTCACGAACCGGCAATCCGGCGACCGGAAGGCGCTGGCCCGCATCGTGCAGATCGTGTTCCAGGATCCCTACGCCTCGCTCAATCCGCGCCAGACCGTTCGCCGCACGCTCGAAGATCCCCTGCGTGTGCACGGCGTGAGGGCGAAAAGCGAGATCGAGGACCGCGTCGCGACGATGCTGAGGCACGTCGGCCTGCGCCCCGAGCAGGCCGACCGCTATCCGCATGAATTCTCCGGCGGCCAGCGCCAGCGCATCGGCATCGCCCGCGCGCTGATCCTCAACCCCAGAATCGTCATCTGCGACGAGCCGGTCTCGGCGCTCGACGTCTCGATCCGCGCGCAGATCATCAACCTGCTGCTGGAATTGAAGGACACGCTCGGCCTGTCCTACATCATCATCAGCCACGACCTCGGCGTCGTCGAGCACATGAGCGACCGCGTCGCCGTGATGTATTTAGGCCGCATCGTGGAGAACGGCGACTGGCGCGAGATCTTCGAGCGTCCCGCGCACCCCTATACGCAGGCCCTGATCGCCGCCATCCCCGATCCGCTGCGCCACGCCCCGCTGGCCACGACCGGCGGCGACCTGCCCAATCCGCTCAACCCGCCGAACGGCTGCGCCTTCAGCCCGCGCTGTCGGTATGCGGAAGCGGTGTGTCGGAGCGAGCCGGGGCCGGCGTTGGAGACGCGGGGCGACGGGCATGCGGTGAGGTGCTTGCGAGTTGACGAGATCGCCAGTCAGACGGCATTGGCCGCGACGTAGCGACTTGCTCAATGTCCGCTTCGACCCGAAAGCGACCGAATTGCTGTGCCGCCGCGAAGTGACGCGATGGGCCGAGAGGCGACATTAAAGATTTTTCGATGTAGCGGGCCTATTTTGGTGGCGGACTGTCGGCGTTCCAAGTGTCGCGCCAATAGAGCCATTTACCGCCGACCTTTTTCGATACTGACAGAAACTTGCCGGTCTCGACCACATTCCCTGCCTTGTCCTTGATCGTATAGGAGCCCGAAGACCAGCCCTGGTTGCCGTTGGCGCCGCCATCCTGTTTGTCGGCGAAACTGAACACAAGACCGGCCTTGGCTGCTTCCGAAGACATGTTCGCCAGGAAAGTGCGAATGGCGTCGCGACCCGTCACAGCCGGTGCGTTGGGCGGCATCAACACTGCGCGTTCGTCGTACAACTTCGCCATCGCATCGCCGTCGGCGGCCGTGAAGCCTTTTAGCCAAGCCTGATCGGCCGCGTGGAGTGCCTTCACCTCCGCCTCCGGTCCGGCAGCCCACGCCGGCAAACCTACAACGGAGAACATCATGAAGAACGATATGACATTTGCGACTTGAGCTACTGTGCGCATAGCTATTCCTCCGCGTGGCCCACCCGCGCGCTCAAGCTAGCACTTCAGGCGCCAGAGGGAAGGCGGCTCAGGCGGTCGCATCTCGGCCTCGGCCTAGCGGCGCTGAAAAGCTCCAGGCCTCAGTGCGTAAGCTGACGGCCGCGTGCGAGGCCGAGGTCAAGTGCCGGAAAATCAGCAACAGATTGGTGGGTCATATAGAAACGGGAAATGTCCCTGCCATACTTTCGGGGATGCACCCATTTGGTCTCGGTCTAGAGGGGTCGCTAGACGCCGAGTTATTACGATTTTGCAGTCACCTCAACTTCCGACGCCGCCCACCAGACGCGGACGCCGGTTCGCGCGCGGGACGCGAACTTTCCGCTCTATCCCTGTGAACGGATTTCTAGCTACACAGCGTCAAAGGGGCGATGGGCCATAACCGGACACAGCGGCTGCTAACACGCTTATTCAATCACCTCATCCGCACGGGCGAGCAAGGATGGAGGCACAACAACTTTCAAGGCATTAGCCGTCTTTATATTGATGACCAGCTCGAATTTTGCCGGCTGTTGAATTGGAAGCTCGGCTGGTTTGACGCCTTTGATGATCTTGTCGACGTAAGCTGCGCCTCTCTTGAAAAGATCAACGAGGTCCGGGCCGTAGCTCATGAACGCTCCCATTTCGGTAGCATCGCGATAACCAAAGATCGTCGCTAGTTGTGCTTCCCGCGCAGCCTCAACGATATTGCGCCGATACGTCCATAGGAGTCCTTCTGGAAACACAATGAGCCCTTCAACGTTTCCGCGAAGCGAACGGAACACAACATCAATGTCTTCCGCTCGGCGCACATCGTACGCGTTGAGAGTAAGCTTTTCCGATTGCGCTGCCCGCTCTACCGCATCGAGGTAGAAACGGCTGCCAGGATTTGCAGAGTTCCAAAGCGCACCAATTCGAGTAATTTTAGGAGCGGCTTCGTGCAGAAGCTGGAGCATTTTGGCGTTTGTTTCGGGCGTGACCTCCAAGGAGAAGCCCGTCAAGTTGCCACCGGGATGGGAGATGCTCGCAGCTAAGCCGCCTCCCACGGGATTAACAACGGCAAGCGCGACGATTGGTGTCTGTACTATAGCTTTCTTGGCGGCAACAGCCGGAGGATGACCGGCCGTGACAATCACGTCCGGCTCGCTTTCCGCCAGCTCGCGCGCGACCTCCTCGTACTGGCTCTCATGGCCAGCCATCCAGCGGTACTGGATCGCAAGATTGTGTCCCTCACTATAGCCTAACTCCTTCAATCCTCGTCTGAAGGAATCCGCAAGTGGGTTCGGACCAGCCGCAACCGAAAAGAAAACAACTCGCCATACCTTTCCTGATTGCTGCGCACTAACCGATTGCGGCACGAGCATAGTGATAATCGCGCTCGTAATGAGCCTTCGTCTATCGATCATGCGACGGTCCTCCTAAAAGTTCGATTTCCGCCTAGCAACGGCACGCTACACCCGCGTTCCTGCTCGTGAAAGAAGGTCGCAGCGTGAGAGGTGGATTGAAGCCCCTTGGCTGCCCTGTTAATTCCGCTTGGGTCAAAAGCGGCAGTCTACGCTGCCTGCAAGCCGCTTCCGGTCTACACGAGACAGCCGACGCTTGGGCAAGCTTTGAGCTAGGCAACACCGGGCCATAATCGCACAAAGGTCCGGCTTCGCAGCTACTTCGGATTGCGCGGGAACGGGATGAACCCGTCCCGGTTCGGCATTCGCACCTCCGGCAACGAGTGCGCATCGATTACATCGTTCGGCCCAATGATCCCGTTGAGATGGAGGATGTAGGCCGAGACTGCGTAGACTTCGTCCGCGGTGAGCGATTTTGTATCTTGGAATGGCATTGCGCGACGGACATAGTCGAACAGGGTTGTTGCATAGGGCCAGAAACTTCCCACAGTTTTTATCGGTGTTTTATCCGGCGCCAGTGTGCCGATGCCGCCGACGAGCGCTCCAGCGAGCGCGACTTTGGGCCTCTCTCCCTTCTCGCCGTGGCAGGCCTGACATTTCGCTACATAGATGGCCTCACCCTCGATTGCGGTGCCTCGGCCAGGCGGCAGACCTGCGCCATCCGGTCCGATGCTGATGTCCCACGGGGTAATATCGGCCGGCGCGATCGGCTGCCCGAGCTGCGGGGCTTGGGCCTGTGCCGCCGGTGCGATGGTCAGCATGGATATGCACACTGCAATGGGTTTAAGCGTAAACATTGCTGACCTCCCCCATCTCGTCAATTCGCCAGCTTGCGATGGCGTTGTAGTGGTAGACCCCACGAAAGCCGCGTTCAGCCGCGAACTGCGCGCGTGTTGGCTGTACCATGCCGGTGTCGTCAGTGGCGCGACTCTGCAGCACGGCGGGACCGCCGTTCCATTGCCATGCCGTGCGGAAGCGTACGGGCGCCTTTGGCAGGATCGGGCCCTGCAAAGCCGCCGGCGCCCAGCTTCGTCCGCCGTCAGCCGACACGTCGACCTGCCGGATGCTGCCGTTGCCCGACCAGGCAAGCCCGGAGATCTCGTAGAATCCCGGGTCCCTCAGCGCGAGCCCCGGCGACGGCCGCGTGATGACGGATTTGACTTCGATCGGAAACACGAACTGCCAGGCCTTTTCGTCTTTGAGCAGGATCGTGTACTTCGATGTTTCGTCTTTGGTCATGGCGGGGCCAGCAGTCAGCTTGAGCCGGCGCAGCCACTTCACATTCATGTTGCCCTCGAAACCAGGCAGCAGCAGCCGCAACGGATAGCCGTTCGAAGGCCGCACTCGCTCTCCGTTCTGATAGAGACAGAGCAGCGCATCATCCATCGCCTTGGTGAGGGGGATGCTACGGCTCATGGCGGCAGCATCAGCGCCCTCGGCGATCACCCAGCGTGCCTCAGGTTCGATGCCGGCTTCATCGAGCAAAGTGGACAGCCGCACGCCGGTCCATTCCGAGCAACCCAGCAGGCCGTGAATAGCCGCCACATTGAGCGGCTGGGCCTGAGGCGCGTTGAGCGCCAGGCTGTTGCCGCCACACTCGATGAAGGCGATGCGCGATTGCATCGGATAGCGCGACAGCGCTTCGAGCGTAAACACAAGCGGGCGCTTCACAAGTCCATGGATCACCAGCCGGTGTTGATCGGGATCGATTTCTGGGACGCCGGAATGGCTACGTTCGAAATGCAGACCGGATGGCGTGATCATTCCTTCGAGCATGTGCAGCGGCGTGCGTGACGAGCCGACACCGGGTGGGTTCGGAGGCGGCGGAAATACTTTGACCACCTTGCTCTCGAACGGTGACGGCTGCCCATAGCCCGCAAATCCCGTACCCGGCACCTTCATCCAAGGCTGCACCGCAAGGGGTTCTGCCGATCCGCAGGATAAGCCCGCAGCGGTCGCACCGACAACGAGCGTGCCTTCGAGAAAGACGCGGCGGCTTAGAATTCCATTGCCCGCCGCCGGATCGACTAGTTCGGGATGTGTTTTTCTGATCATGAGCAGCACTCGCTTATCGCGGTCAATTGAAGCATCTCGTTGCCCGCGCGCACGGCTAGCGCTCGGTGAGAGACCGGCACAAGAGGACTGTCGGTTTTATTGAGCGTGCGATGCCAGCCGACGGCATTCCCTGCTGCCATTCGACAAGGAGACGTCGGCACGTCTCGAAAGCAGCTCCAAAGAAGCCTACAAGATCCAACGACTTTTCAAAAGACGTCCATTTTGACCAGAATGTCGCACAAACAAATCCGGTCAAAACCAGCGACTCGGATGTCGAGTTGGGTCATTTTCGACCAATGCAGCGGGCATTGTCGGCCGGTTGATTCCGCTTTGCTACAAGGAACACCGCTGCCGGGGTAGCTAGACGCCGAGTTATTACGGTTTGCGGTCACCTCAACTCCCGACGCCGCTGACCAGGCGCGGGCGCCGGTTTGCGCGCGGCTTCTCGGCCAGCAGGGCGCGCAGCCACGCGCGGAAACTCACGACTTCGGGACAATCCGCCGTGCCCTCGGGCGCAATCAGCCAATCACCGAGACCCGATCCTTCATCGATCCTGTCGCAGCGATAGCCCGGATGCCGGCCAAGACTGCGGGCGATCAACAGGTCGACTTTGCCTTCGACCAGCTCGTGCAGGCCGGCGGGCTGCAGCACGCGCAAACCGATCTCCGCATGCGCGCTGCGAAACGCCGCCAGGTCTAGGCGGCGCAGGTCGAGGCTGCCATGGACCCCCAATTGCAGCAGCACCGTGCCTGATGGTTTCAATTGCGAGGTCGCCTCGGCAATCTGGCGAAAGCCTTCGGAGATCCCGGGCAGATAGGCCTGGCCGGCTTCGGTCAGGATGAGCTGCTTATGCAGCCGCTCGAACAGTTGCACGCCGAGGCGCGCCTCCAGGGCTTTCACCTGCTGTCCCACGGCCGCGGGCGTGACGTGCAGTTCGTGGCCGGCCAGCTTGAAGCTGAGATGGCGCGCCGCGGCCTCGAAGGCGCGGAGCGCGTTGAGCGGGGGAAGGGCGTATGTCATCGCAACCGCACTTTGACACCGATGGGCCGCGGGCTTGCAATAGATTTTCTTGCGCTGAACTGCAGGAATGATGCTTTGCGCGGCCGTGATGCCTCCGGATACGTTTGACCCGCAAATCCGGAGAAACGCCATGTCCCCAGCCCACATCGTCAGCCACAATCCCGCAACGGTTCACCCGCCCGCCGGCGGCTACAGCATGGGACTAGAGCTGAAGCAGCATCGCCGCCTGCTGTTCATCAGCGGCCAGGTCCCTGAAAAATCCGATGGCACCGTGCCCGACGGCTTCGAGGCGCAATGCGAGCAGGCCTGGCGCAATGTCAGGGAAGTGCTCGCCGCGGCAGGTCTCGGCGTCGAGCACCTGGTCAAGGTAACCACGTTCCTGACCGACCGCGGTCAACTCGTCGCCAACCGCGCCATTCGTCGCGCGATGCTCGGGGAGCACGAGCCCGCGCTGACGGTCGTGGTCGTCGAGACCGTCGATAGCAAATGGCTGCTGGAGATCGAGGCGATCGCCGCGGAATGAAGCGGCGTCGCCCAGGCGCTGGCGGGTGGCGCAACCTACTGCAATTTCCGCTTCTCGCGGTTGCCATTGAATGTGAAGGCGGAGCGTTAGTCTCCATGCATGACTCTCGGCGATACAGCTGATCCCCGATCGCCCTTCTGCCGCCACATCGTCATTGCGAGCGCAGCGAAGCAATCCAGAAATGCATCCGCGGACAGTGTCCTGGATTGCTTCGCTGCGCTCGCAATGACGGAGGATGCACCGGCCTTTCAAAGCCGCTGCCGATGATGACATCCTAGCCCTGTTTTGCCCGACGAGTCAAAGCGGCTTCGGTAAATCCGTAAGCCCATGACGCGCGCCGGCAAGTCATTGATTCCGCTGGCCCTGGCTACTGTGCATGGGGTTGTTTTCGCACTTTTTGTTTGGCGGCCGTCTACTCCGCCGCCTTCTCCCTCAAGCGCTGCGCATAGACATTGATGACCAGCGCCGCCAACAGGATCAGGCCGCGGATCAGGATCTTGAGGAAGCTGTCGATGTTGACGTGGTCGAGGCCGTTGTTGAGCACGCCGAGCACGAACAGCCCGACGATGGTATTGCCGATGCCGCCGCGGCCGCCGAACAGGCTGGTGCCGCCGACCACGACGGCGGCGATGGAGTCGAGCAGGTAGGTGTCAAACTCGTTCTGCTGCGCGCTGCCGAAATGGGCAACGCCCAGCATGCCGCCGATCCCTGCGCACACTGCGGAGATCACCATGACCGCACCGAGGATCAGCTTGACGTTGAGACCCGAATATTCGGCTGCCTCGCGGTTTCCCCCGACCATGTACACGTAGCGGCCGAAGCGCGTGTAGGTCAGCACCAGATGGCCCGCGAGCAGCATGATGGCGGCGACGATGACGATCCAGGGGATGCCGCCGATCGAACCCGAACCGAGCGTCGTGATCAGGCTCGGCACCTTGTAGGCGATCTGGCCGCGGACGAGGAGCGCGGAGATGCCGGCCGCGATCTGCATCATCGCCAGTGTCATGATGAAGGAGGGGATGCCGATCACGGTCAGCCCCAGCGCGTTGACGAGGCCGAGCAGCGCGCAGAGCAGGAGCGACAGGATGATCGCGACCGCGCCGGGTAGGGGGATGTTGGCGATGTTGACGTAGGATTCCTGCAGCGTGAAGTAGGCGACCGCAATGCCGGTGACGTTGGCGATGCTGGCGATGGAGAGGTCGATCTCGGCGCAGAGGATCACGAAAGTGAGGCCGACGGCGATGATGCCCGTCACCGACACCTGGGTCAGGATGTTGCCGAGATTGTCGAGCGTCGCAAAGGAGGGACTGGCGAAGGCGAAGAAGCCGGACAGGAAGATCAGCGTCAGGAACGGGGCGATGTTGCGCATCTGAGAGCGCAGGAAGGGCGCAAGGCCCCGCGTCCGTTGTCCCGTCGCCATGGCCGTCTCGCTGCTCATGTGCTTCTCCGTCACGCCGCTTCCAGCAGGCGGTCCTTGCTGACCGGCTCGTTCTTGAATTCACGCACCAATGCGCCGCGCTTGAGCACGAGGATGCGGTCGGCCAGCGACAGCACCGTCTCCGGCTCGGTCGACAGCACGATGATCGCGAGCCCCCTCGTTCTGAGGTCGCGGACGATGTTGATGACGTCGTTCTTGGCGCCGACATCCATGCCGCGGGTCGGCTCGCACAGCACCAGCAGCTTGGGCGGGTAGGTCAGCCATTTCGCCAGCGCCACCTTCTGCTGGTTGCCGCCCGAGAGCATGCCGAGATCGAGGCCGACCACCGGCGGCCTGATCTGCAGCTGGTCGACCTGCCGTTTGGCGATGTCGCGCTCCTGCGCCGGCTTGAGCAGCAGCGAGGAGATGCGGTCGAGTATGCTGATCGAGATGTTCTTGTAGACCGGCTCCTGGTGAAACAGCATGTCGCGCCGGCTCTCCGGCACCAGCGCCACGCCGGCGCGTCGTGCCGCCGCCGTGCTGGCGAAGATTTTCGGCACGCCTTCGACTGCTAGCGTGCCGCTGTCCGGCTTCAGCTTGCCGAACAGGATGCGCGACAGCTCCTGCTGGCCACAACCCATGAAGCCGTAAATGCCGAGCACCTCGCCGGCGCGGGCTTCGAACGAGACGTCCTGAAGGCTGCGGGACAGCGACAGCTGGTCCGCCTCGAGAACGACCTTGCTGCCGCTCGGCTGCGGCAGCATCAGATCGTCGGTGTAGCTATGCTCGAGCGCCTCGCCGCCGCGGCCGATCATGGCCTCGATCAGCGCGCCCTTGCTGGTTGCGGCGCTCGCCGTCTCCGCAACCTTCCGGCCGTTGCGGAATACGGTCACTGTGTCGGACACCAGCAGGATGTCCTCGATGAAATGCGAGATGAAGACAATGGCAGTGCCTTCCTCGCGCAGCCGCCGAAGCGTTGTGAACAGGCGCTCGACCTCGGGCGGGGAAAGGGCGGAGGTCGGCTCGTCCAGGATGACGATGCGCGCGCCGGAGAACAGCACGCGCGCGATCTCGATCAGCTGCTGCAGCCCGATCGGAAGGTCGCCGAGCCGCGCCATCGGGTCGACGTCGATGCCGAAGCGGGCGAGCTGCTCGCCCGCCTCGCGCGCCATCCGCCGCCATTGCACGAGGCCAAGGGCGTTGGTCGGCTGGTTGCCGAGGAAGACGTTCTCCGCCACCGTCAGGTCGGGCGCGACGCTGAGCTCCTGGTGCACCATGGCGATGCCGGCGGCGTGCGCATCGCGCGCCGAGCGAAAATGCATGTCCCGGCCGTCGACCAGGAAGCGGCCGGAGAACTCGGTGTGCACGCCGGCGATGATCTTCATCAGCGTGCTCTTGCCGGCGCCGTTCTCGCCGACGAGACCATGGATCTCGCCGGGATAGAGCGCGAAGTCGACACCACGAAGCGCTTCGACGCCGCCGAAGCTCTTCGTGATGCCCTGCAGTTCCAGGATGGGCTGTTGTCCCACGCTCATGAAGATCTGGAGGCTCAGATCAGGAAGTGATCCTGCATCCACTGCATCCCGGCGGCATTGGCCTTGGTCACCACCGGGCCATCGGTGACGACGTTCTTCGGGATGCCCTGTCCGCTCTTCTCGCCGCCGACCACGGCTGAGACACCCGCGATGATCGCGCCGCCATGGATGCGGCAGGACGGATTGCGGACGGTCGCGAACATGCGGCCTTCGCTGACCGCCTGGATTGCCGGCGGCATGGCGTCGACCCCGCCGATCAGGATGTTGGTGCGATTGCGCGCCTTCATGATGTTGTAGGCGGCCAGCGCCATGTCGTCATTGTGGAAGAAGGCCGCGTCGATCTGGGGATATTTCGTGAGATACGTTTCCCAGAGACGCGCGGTCTTCGACACGTCCCAATCGGCCGGCTGGGTGTCCAGCACCTCGATGCCGGGGAATTGCTTGACCACCGAGTTGAAGCCCTTGGCGCGGCCCTGCGCACCGGTATGGCCGAGCGCGCCCTGCGTCATGATGATCTTGCCCTTGCCGCCCATGGCGTTGCACAGCGCCTGCGTCACCGAGGCGCCCATGAACTCGTTGTCGGGAGCGAGGAAGGAATGGACGTTGATCTGATCGAGCGGCGCGATCAGCGTGTCCATGTCGATCACGGGCGTGCCGGCGTCGATCATCTTCTGCACCGGCTGGGTGAGGGTGCCGATGCCGAAGGCCTGGATCGCGACGAAATCCCATTTCTGCGAGGCCATGTTGTCGATCGCCGCGCGCTGCTTCACCGCATCGAGCTGGCCGTCGAACCACGTGACTTCGACATTGAACAGCTTGCCCCAGAATTCCGCGGCCTGCTTGCCTTGCGCGCACCAGGTCGCCTGAAGGCCGGCATTGGAGAAGGCCGCCTTCAGCGGCTTTTCGCTGCGTCCGACCTCGGCCGCCAGCGCGGGGTTTATGCCCATGCTGCCGAGGAGGGCAGCTCCGGCGCCGGCGGTCGCTGCCGCCTGAAGAAGATCGCGCCTCGTCGTCGAGAAATCTTTCGTCCCGGACATCGCTCGCTCCCATATATTTGTCGTCGGCGCGTCATTGGTTGCGCGACCGATGTCCTAAAGTCTCTCACAAGAGTTGTTCGCACTCAATCTTCAATCAGCCGCGAGATCGCGGCAGCCTGAGTGCATCGTGCGAGGCGATCAGCTGGAAATTCCCGCGGCACTCGCCGGCGAAATTCAGAATGGCCGCCTGCGTTTCCGGAAGCGGTTCGAACAGAGGTTGTGGACGTGCGGCGTGAGATCGGCGCAGTGCGAGGCCGCGCGGTCGAGGCCGTCGTCGATCGGATGAAAGGCCGCGTTCATCGACAGTTCAGCCGCGCGGGCAAAAAAAGAGCGGGGCCCTGGCCCCGCTCAAAAATTGTGTCGACCCTATTATCCCCGATCTTAAGAATTGATCTTGATTGACGGGGCGACGCTGCGTTTTGCGCGCCAGGGGCTCCTCCCGAGACTTGGACCACTAGGCCTCGACCTCGCGGTCAGCGCCTGAGCAAGAGGGATGCTAGATCAACTTTTCTCACTTGTCATCATTTTCGGCAACGAATGTTCAAAATAGGAGCAGCTGACGAAACGATCGGGCTTCCGCTCAGCTAAATATATGACAAGTATAAGAAATTTGTGGATGGCCGGGCGGTTTCCCCTGCCTTAGATGCCGGCCCACGGGAGGGTCGGGTCGTCCGACCACAGTTTTCGAGCAATTTGCGCAGGGCCAAGCAGGCGGCTGAACTGGCCTCGACTCGGCTGCACCCGAGTGATTAGTTAGCGCACGAACGAATGGTCCGGCGGATGCGCGCACGCCTGCAAAAATTCCTGCCCCTGGTCCTGCTCGCCCTGGTGATGCAGGTGCTGGCGCCGATCGCCGCCTGTCTCGCGGCCGGCCAAGCTGCGGCCGATCCGCTGTCAGCTGCCGTCATCTGCCATAGTGCAAGCGAGCAGGGCGGCCCGGTCGACGAGACCGGGACACCGGCCGCAAAAGCTGGCACCTGTGCGCTTTGCTGCCTCGCGCACGCCGACGCCTCGCTTGACGCGCCGCCTCATGCGGCGTTCTCAACTCCCGTCCGCCCCATCGCCCGCATCGTCTGGCACGTGGCGAACGCGCCCGTCCTCGCCCCCGTCGACGGTTCGAGCGCCCGGGCACGCGCTCCCCCTCGCATTTCCTGATCCGCGAAACCTTCAGCTCCGCGCCGGCTTCGGCCGTGCCGGGATCGCAATGCGCCGGCTCTCTGCCGGCATCAGGAATGACCTCATGCCTCGTTCAGGCTTCTTTCGACTGCTTTCCGCACCCGGAATTCTGCTTGCCTCAGGTTCTGCCTTCGTTATGCCGTCCAATGCAATCGCGGAGGAAAACCGACGCGAACTTCCCCCTGTCACCGTCGACGCGCCGCGGGAGAAACGGGCCTCACCACCCCGCGCACAGCGAACCGCCGCGCGATCAACGCGGGCCCGCGCGCCTGCAACTGCGCCTGCGCAACCGACGGCAGCTTCCGAAGGGATCGCGGGCCCTGGTGCCCTGACGGTTCTCACCGCCCAGCAGGCGCTGAGCGAGATCAACCAGACGCCGGGCGGCGTAGCGCTGGTCACAGCGGAGGCCTACCGGAATTCTACTCCCGCAAGCACGATCAAGGACATCCTGGACTACGTGCCCGGCGTGTTTGCGCAGCCGAAATGGGGCGACGACACACGGCTTTCGATCCGCGGATCCGGCCTGTCGCGAAATTTCCATCTGCGTGGCGTGCAGCTTTACATGGACGGCATCCCGATCAACACGGCGGACGGCTACGGCGATTTCCAGGAGATCGACCCGACCGCCTACAAATACGTCGAGGTGTACAAGGGCGGGAATGCGCTGCAGTTCGGAGCCAATTCGCTGGGAGGCGCCGTCAACTTCGTGACGCCATCGGGACGCGACCGATTTCCGAATGGCGTCTCGCTCGACGTGGGAGCCTTCGGCTTCAGGCGGCTGCAGGCCAATGCGGGGGGCGCCAACGGGCCGTGGGATGGTTTCGTCACCGCATCGACGCAGGCCACGGACGGCTTCCGCGATCACAGCTTCGGCTCAGCCAACCGCGTGAGCGGCAATGTTGGCTACCAGTTCTCGCCGGATTTCGAGACGCGGTTCTATCTCAGCGCCAACGAGGTGCGGCAACGCATTCCAGGAACCGTCACCAAGGCGTCTGCCTTGACCAATCCGGAGGCCGCGGCTCCGGCGAACGTTGCCCTGGACCAGCAGCGCAACATCGACACGGTCAGGCTGGCAAACAAAACGACGATCCGGTTCGACGACACCAGGTTCGAGTTCGGCGCCTTCGGCGTCGACCGGCACCTCATGCATCCGATCTTCCAGTGGCTCGATTATCGCTACAAGGATTACGGCGGCTTCGCGAAGGTTACGGACGACCGCATCATCGGCGGCTACCGCAACAGGCTGGTCGCGGGCGTCAACCTGTTGAATGGCAGCATCGACAACCAGCAATTCGCCAACATTGCCGGACAGAAGGGGGCATTGCTGTCGTCGTCGTTCGATCGCTCGGAGAACACCTCGGTTTACGTCGAGGACAGCTTCTACTTTCTGCCGAACGTCGCCGCGATTGCCGGCGCGCAATTTCTGCATGCGACCCGCAATCGGCGGGACCGGTTTCTTAGCGACGGCGACCAGTCGGGAGCAACCCGCTTTGATCTTTGGTCGCCGAAGACGGGCCTGCTGTGGCAGATCGCCCCGACCTGGCAGGCCTTCGCCAACGTTTCGCGGAGCGCCGAAGTGCCGAGCTTCGGCGAGAGCGCGCGCGGTCCTGGCATTCCGACGATTCCGTTCACCAGCATCCGCCCGCAGATTGCGACGACCTACGAGATCGGGACGCGCATGAGACGGCCCGACTACACGTGGGAGCTGACCGCCTATCGCGCCAATATCCGCGATGAACTGCTGTGCCTCTACAGCGCCTTCGGCAATTGCAACGTGACCAATGCCGACCGAACCTTCCACCAGGGCGTGGAGGCTGGGGCAGGGGCAGCAATCTTCCGCGACATCTTCGTGACAGGAGGCGCGCCCGACAAGCTGTGGCTCAACATGGCCTATACTTATAGCGATTTTCGCTTCGATAGCGACACGAGGTTCGGCAACAACCAGCTGCCCGGTGCGCCACGTCACTATTTACGCGCCGAATTGCTCTACAAGCATCCGACTGGGTTCTATGCTGGTCCGAACGTCGAATGGGTGCCGCAAGCCTATTTTGTCGACAGTATGAACACGTTGACGACGGAGTCCTATGCGCTGCTCGGATTGAAAGCGGGCTTCGACAATGGCGGGCCGTTCTCCGCCTATATCGAGGGTCGAAACCTCACCAACAGGACCTACATTGCAAGCGCCAATATCATCGATCGCGCCACCGCGACGTCGGCGTTGTTTGAGCCAGGCGCCGGCCGGGCCGTCTACACCGGAATGAGGTATCGATGGTAAGCGCACTGAGGCTGCCGAAAACCACCACGACCGACCATGCTCGATCAGATCAAAGCCGAGGAAACCAAATGAACAGGATCAAGCTATCACTTCTCGCCGTCGCCATGCTGCTTGGCACCAGCGCGGGGGGCGCAGCCGAGGACGTCAAGACCGGCGATCTCGTCATCTCGCAGGCCTGGAGCCGGGCGACGCCGGGCGGCGCCAAGGTCGCCGGCGGCTATCTGACCATCGAAAACAAGGGCAGCGCGGCCGACAGGCTGGTCAGCGTGTCCGCCGATATCGCAGGCAAGGCCGAAATTCACGAGATGGCGATGGACAATGGCGTGATGAAGATGCGCCCGCTCGACAAGGGACTGGCGATCGATCCCGGCAAGACCGTGAAGCTCGCGCCCGGCGGCAATCATTTGATGCTGCAGGAGCTTAAGGGACCGTTCAAGCAGGGCGACAAGGTGCCGGTGACGCTTCAGTTCGAGAAGGCCGGAAAGGTCACTGTTGCACTCGACGTCCAGGGCGTCGGCGCACAGGCGCCGGGCGATGGCGGACACGCGGGTCACATGGACATGAAGAAAATGCCGGATCATTCGGGAATGAAGATGAAATGAGGCTGTTCTGGACTCTCGGGAGACCGAATATGCGATCCTGCCTGATCCTGATAGCCGCGCTCGCCGCATCACCAGTGGCGGCGCACGTCTCGCTCGAGACCAAGCAAGCCACCATCGGTGCATCCTACAAGGCCGTCTTCACCGTGCCGCATGGCTGCGCGGGTTCGCCGACGGTGAAGATCCGCGTGCAGATTCCGGAAGGGGTCATCGCGGTGAAACCGATGCCGAAGGCCGGCTGGACCATCGACCTCGTCGAGGGCAAATATGCCGGGGAATACGACTATCACGGCAATAAGCTCTCGTCCGGCGTCAAGGAGGTGGCGTGGTCCGGCGGCAGGCTGCCGGACAAGTACTATGACGAGTTCATCATGCACACGGTGCTGACCGACAGGCTCAAGCCGAACACGACCCTGTACTTCCCCGTGGTTCAGGAATGCGAGACCGGCGTCAGCCGCTGGATCGAAATCCCAGCCGAAGGGGCAGGGCATTCTCATGAGGGCAAGTCGCCGGCGCCTGGCGTGAAGCTCCTGCCGAAACCCTGATGCGTCTCCTCGCCGCGCTCGCGACGCTGCTCTTCGCTGCGGGCTTTGCAAGCGGTGCGCTCGCGCATGCGGCGCTGATCTCGGTCGAGCCGGCGAGCGGCAGCACGCTAGCAACCGCGCCCAAGGTGGTGGAGCTGCGGTTCAATGAACCGGTGACGCCGGGCGCGATCAGGCTGATCGACGGGGCCGGCAGGGCGCGGGACGAGACACGCGTCACTGCGTCGGGCGAGACGATTTCGATCGCGATGCCGTCGGATCTGCCGGAAGGGACCGCGGTCGTCAGCTATCGCGTGGTCTCGCAGGATGGCCATCCGGTCGTGGGATCGCTGATGTTTTCGATCGGCATGCCGTCGGAGACGAAGCTGCCCGCGAGTACGGACCATTGGTTGGGCGCGCTGATCTGGCTGGCGCGCGTTGGCCTCTATGTCGGTCTGTTCGTTGGCGTCGGCGGTGTGTGGTTCGCGCGCTGGATATCATGGTCTCTGGCCGGCATGACCGTGCCGCGCGTGGCGCTCGCGGTCGGCCTTTCGAGCGCGGTCGTGTCCCTCGGTGCGCTGGGTCTCGATCTTCTCGGCCTGCCGCCGGCGGCGCTCGCGGCGTTCGCGCCTTGGAAGGTCGCGGTCGCAACCAGTGCCGGCCGCGCGTCTCTTGTTGCCGCCGCCGCGATGCTGTTCGCTCTGCTGGCGCTGCGCAGCACATGGTCTTCGCGGGCGCTTGCGATCATTGCCATGGTCGGTGTGGGCTTGTCGCTCGCCATGAGCGGGCACGCCGCCACGACGCCGCCTCAAGTGATAATGCGACTGGCGATATTACTTCACGGCTTGTGCGTTGCGCTGTGGATCGGCGCTCTTGCTCCGCTGGCGGCATTGCTGTCGAAGCCGACGCCAGCAGCGCTTGCCGTCGTGAAGCGCTTCTCGGGAGTCGCCATGCCGGCGGTCGGCGTGCTGGCATTGACGGGCCTTGCCCTTGCGATTGTTCAGCTCGAGAAAGCTTCGGCGTTGGTCGAGACCCGCTATGGCCTCATCCTCTCGGTCAAGCTCGCGCTGGTCCTCATGCTGCTCGCACTTGCGGCGCTCAATCGTTTCCGCCTCACTCCGGTACTCGCACGTCGCGGAGCCCAGATCATCCTGAAGCGATCGATCCTCCTCGAATGCATGATTTCCCTCGCCATCTTCGCCGTTGTCGCCGGCTGGCGCTTCACGCCACCGCCGCGAACGATCGTTCCGGAGACGCCTTTGGCCATCCACATCCACAGCGACAAGGCAATGTTCCAGGTGCTGGTGTCTCCTGGAAAGGCGGGCAAGGACGATTTCGTGCTCCAGCTCATGACCGGCGAGGGGGTGCCCCTGGCGGCCAAAGAGGTGATCTTGACGCTCAGCCTGCCCGAACGCGGCATCGAGCCGATGGAACGGGGCGCCTCGCTCGGGCCGGATGGCTATTGGCATGTGCGCAAGGTCGAGCTGCCCTTTGCCGGCCGCTGGCGTGTGCGGATCGAGGCGCTCGTGAGCGATTTCGAGAAGATCTCGCTCTCGGATGAACTCGAGGTGCCGCCGCCCTAGGCTTGCCGGCTTCGCAGAGCACGCTGCTCCTCAAGTCAAACCTGAAGGCAACGGAAAAATGACAAGTATTTCGCCGCGTTAGCGGCTTTTCCTCATTCCCGCCTTGTGTTTTCGCTCCCAATCCGGTTTCACTGCAGGCGATCACTGATTCCCAGAGTATGACCATGCGGTTGTCGCGGTTCTTTCTGCCCATCCTGAAGGAAAACCCCAAAGAGGCGGAGATCGTCTCGCATCGGCTGATGCTGCGTGCCGGCATGATCCGGCAGGAGGCGGCGGGCATCTATGCCTGGCTGCCGCTCGGGTTTCGCGTGCTGAAGAAGATCGAGCAGATCGTCCGCGAGGAGCAGGACCGCTCCGGCGCGATCGAGGTCTTGATGCCGACGCTTCAGCTCGCCGATCTCTGGCGCGAGAGCGGCCGCTACGATGCGTACGGCCCGGAGATGCTACGCATCGCCGACCGCCACAAGCGCGAGCTATTGTACGGGCCGACCAACGAGGAAATGATCACCGAGATTTTCCGCGCCTACGTGAAGTCCTACAAGAACCTGCCGCTCAATCTCTATCATATCCAATGGAAATTCCGCGACGAGCAGCGTCCGCGTTTCGGCGTGATGCGCGGTCGCGAGTTTCTGATGAAGGACGCCTATTCCTTCGACCTCAACGAGGCCGCAGCACGCGTCGCCTACAACAAGATGTTCGTCGCATATTTGCGCACCTTTGCGCGGATGGGGCTGAAGGCGATCCCGATGCGCGCCGAGACCGGCCCGATCGGCGGCGATCTCAGCCACGAATTCATCGTGCTCGCCGAGACCGGCGAATCCGGCGTGTTCATCAATCGCGACGTGCTGGACCTGCCGGTGCCGGGCGAGGACGTCGATTATGAGAGCGACCTGACGCCGATCATCAAGCAATGGACCTCGCTCTACGCAGCGACCGAAGACGTCCACGACGCAGCACGGTTCGAGCAGGAGGTGCCCGTGGACAAGCGCGTGAACACCCGCGGCATCGAGGTCGGCCAGATCTTCTATTTCGGCACCAAATATTCCGAGCCGATGAAGGCGCTGGTGGCCGGGCCTGACGGCGTCGACGTGCCGATCCATGGCGGCTCGTACGGCGTCGGCGTATCGCGCCTGCTGGGCGCCATCATCGAGGCCTGCCATGACGATGCCGGCATCAAATGGCCGGAGGCGGTGGCACCGTTCCGCGTTTCGATCCTCAACCTGAAGCAGGGCGATGCCGCGGTCGATGCGGCCTGCGAGAAGCTCTATGCCGAGCTGACGGCCAAGCGCGTCGACGTACTCTATGACGACACCGACCAACGCGCCGGCGCCAAATTTGCCGCCGCCGACCTGATCGGCATCCCCTGGCAGATCATGATCGGGCCGAAGGGGCTCGCCGACGGCAAGGTCGAGATCAAGCGGCGCAGTGACGGCGCGCGCGAGACTATGTCGCCTGCCGACGCGGTCGCAAGACTTGTGGGCTGATCAGGCTGGCCGGCTGAATATTGTTCATCGCGCGATATCGCGGCCGCCAATCCGGCCACAATTGACCCCGAATCATGGGATTATCGAGCGATGGATGAGACCATGACCGAAACCGTGCAAACCGCGCCTTTCGCGCCCTTCGAGTGGATGCTGTCGGCGCGCTATTTGCGGGCGCGCCGCAAGGAGGGATTCATCTCGGTCATCGCCGGGTTCTCCTTTCTCGGCATCATGCTCGGCGTCGCGACGCTGATCATCGTCATGGCCGTGATGAACGGCTTCCGCAAGGAGCTGCTCGACAAGATCCTGGGCCTCAACGGCCACATCCTGGTCCAGCCCCTGGAATCGCCACTGACAGACTGGAAGGACGTCGCCGACCGCCTCAGCCAGGTCGAGGGCATTCGTCTTGCGGCACCCGTGGTGGACGGTCAGGCGCTGGCGTCATCGCCGTGGAACGCCTCGGGCGTCCTTGTGCGCGGCATTCGCTCCGACGATCTCAACAATCTCACCTCGATCGCCAAGAACATCAAGCAGGGCTCGCTCGAGGGGTTTGATGAAGGGCAGGGCGTTGCGATCGGCCGGCGCCTCGCCGACCAGCTGTCGCTGCATGCCGGCGACAGCATCACGCTGGTGGCGCCGAAGGGCGCGGTGACGCCGATGGGGACAACGCCGCGCATCAAGCCGTACAAGATCGTCGCGGTGTTCGAGATCGGCATGTCCGAGTACGATCTCGGTTTCGTGTTCATGCCGCTCGCCGAAGCGCAGGCCTATTTCAACCGCAGCAACGACGTCACCTCGATCGAGGTGTTCACCACCAACCCCGATAGGATCGATGCCTTCCGCAAGGCGGTGACGGAGGCGGCAGGCCGGCCGGTCTTCCTGGTCGACTGGCGGCAGCGCAACTCGACCTTCTTCAACGCGCTCCAGGTCGAGCGCAACGTGATGTTCCTGATCCTGACCATGATCGTGCTGGTCGCCGCGCTCAACATCGTCTCCGGCCTGATCATGCTGGTGAAGGACAAGGGCAGCGACATCGCGATCCTGCGCACCATGGGCGCCTCGCAGGGATCGATCATGCGGATCTTCCTGATCACGGGCGCTTCGATCGGCGTGGTGGGCACGCTGGTCGGCTTCTGCGTCGGCCTCGTGATCTGTCTCAATATCGAGTCGATCCGGCAATTCCTATCCTGGCTGACCTCGACCGAGCTGTTCTCGCCGGAGCTCTACTTCCTGTCGAAACTGCCCGCCGAGATCGACGTCGGCGAGACCACGGCCGTCGTCATCATGGCGCTGACGCTGTCGTTCCTGGCGACGCTGTATCCGTCGTGGCGCGCCGCGCGCCTCGATCCCGTCGAAGCGCTGCGGTACGAGTGAGGGCCTGATGGAGCAGCAGCAGGGGGCGGAAGATGTACCGGTCATTTATCTCCACGAGATAAAGCGGCAGTACTTGCAGGGCGAAGTACCGCTGACGATCCTCGACGGCGCCAAGCTGGCGCTGTGGGCGGGACAGTCGGTCGCGCTGGTGGCGCCGTCGGGCTCGGGCAAGTCGACGCTGCTGCATATCGCAGGCCTTCTGGAAGCGCCCGATTCCGGCGAGGTCTATGTCTCGGGCGCGCCGACCTCGCAACTGCCAGACATCGAGCGCACGCAGCTGCGCCGCACCGATATCGGCTTCGTCTATCAGTCGCACCGGCTGCTGCCGGAATTCTCGGCGCTCGAGAACGTCATGCTGCCGCAGATGATCCGCGGCCTGAAGAAGTCCGAGAGCATCAAGCGCGCCAAGGAGATCCTGGGCTATCTCGGCCTCGGAGACCGCATCACCCACCGCCCCGCCGAGCTGTCGGGCGGCGAGCAGCAGCGTGTCGCCATCGCCCGTGCAGTGGCCAACGCGCCGCGCGTGCTGTTTGCGGACGAGCCGACCGGCAACCTCGATCCTGCTACCGCCGAGCACGTGTTCCAGGCCCTGATGCAGCTGGTCAAGGCGACGCACGTGTCGATGCTGATCGCGACCCACAACATGGAGCTCGCCGGTCGCATGGACCGGCGCGTGTCGCTATCGCACGGCCAAGTGGTCGAGCTCGACTAAAAACCTTCGAAAACAACCCCATGCACAGTAGCCAAGTGCTTGATGGGACTTGCGAAAAAAATCGGCGGCGGCGCTCCGCCGCCGCCTCGGTGCTTCAAGGCCTGATCACCGTCAATTTGAACGCCCCGCCATTGGCCGCTGCGTGCTCCACGGCCTCGTTGGCATGATCGAGGTCGAAGGCTGTGGTCTCGTACTCCTCCAGCTTGAGCAACCCCGCGCGCACCAGCGCGATCAGGCGAGCCGCGGCATCGCGCGGATACATCCAGACGCCATGGATCGTGACGCATTCGCGCATGATCCAGTTGTAGGGCAGCTCCAGGCCCGGGCCGCCCTGCATGTTGACGCCGCCCATCAGCACGACACGGCCATTGGGCCGCACCGTCATGATCGCGGCGCGCACCACCGTCGTGGCGACGGAGGGCGGCATGATATCGAGCGCGCAATCGATGGGGCCAGGCGCTGTGCGCTTCATCAGCTCGCGGTCGTCATTCTCGTTGCCCGTCAGCTTCACCGGCCTGACGCGCGCGCCATAGCGACGCACGAGTTCGGCGAGCATCTTCTCGTTGCGGCCCGGCGCCACGACACAGGCCGCGCCCATCGCGAGCGCCACGGCCACGGCGGCGCTGCCGAAATTGCCGGTCGCGCCGCTCACGAGCACGGTCTCGCCGGGCTGCAGCCTTGCGGCAAGGAAGCCGCCATAGGGCACGAGCATGGTGCCGAGCACGCTCCATTGGGTGGCCTCGGCCTCGCTGAGTTCGCCGAGCCGCGTCACGTTCTCTGTCGGCACCCTCATCCGCTCGGCGAAGGAGCCGTGGTGGAAATATTTCTGCAGCCGCATGCCGCCTTCGCCGCGCGCGCTCACACCCTGCAGGTGAATGTCGGGAGCGATCGCGTCGTCGCGCGAGCGCACCGTCGGATCGCAGAGCACCCAGTCGCCCACGGACAATTTCGTTGCGTCCGGGCCGATCGCGCGCACGCGGCCGACGCCGCCGGCTCCGGGAATGACAGGCAAGTCCAACGCGTATTTGCGTTCGCCGCTGAACACCTCGTTGGAATAGGACAGCACGCGGGTGGCGACGACATCGACGATCACCTCGCCGGTGCCGAGCACAGGTTCGGGAACCTCCTCGACGGCCAGTGGGAATCCGAAAGATTTGAGTACGGCAGCCTTCATGATGTTGACCTTCGTTCGCACCTCATTGTGAGGTGCACGGAACATGCGAGGGCTGTTGTGCGGCAGGAAGGCCTGGTATTATCCTAGTATTCTGGGGGCCCTCCATCGAGGAGCGAAATCAATGGCCGATCCACGCCGCGTCGAATTCGGGGATTTCCTGAGGTCCCGCCGCGAAAAGCTGTCGCCAAAAGCGGTCGGACTCCCGATGGGCAGGCGTCGGCGCACCGCAGGGCTGCGCCGCGAGGAGGTCGCGCAGCTCGCCGGCATCGGCGTCGACTGGTACATCCGTCTCGAGCAGGGCCGCACGGTCAGCCCGTCCGTCACCACCGTGGATGCGCTGGCCCGGGCCCTCCGTCTCAGCAAGACGGAGCATGCGCATCTGAAGGCGCTGGCCCGTGATGGTGCAAGAAGCGCGTTCACGCGCGAAATCGTGCCACCGTCGATCCGGCGGATGATCGAGAGTCTGCATCAGCCGGCTTACATCACCGGGCGGCGCTGGGACGTGCTGGCCTGGAATGCGGCGGCGGAGGAGGTCTTTGGCTTTAGCCAGTTCCCAGAGCGGGATCGCAATACGCTGCTTCTGGTCTTGACGAACAAGCAGACTAGAAAATTCTACGGCGCGAGCTGGACCGAGGTCGCCAAGCGCATGGTCGCGATGTTCCGCGCCACGCACGACGTCTGGGCCGGAGATCCCGCCTTCACGGAGCTGCTGACGCGACTGCGCGAGGGCAGTCCGGAATTCGTCGAATGGTGGGAGGCGCACGACATCCGCAGCACCATCTCGGGCAGCAAGACCATGCACCATCCGACCAAGGGCGTGCTGCACTTCGAGCACACCAGCTTCCAGGCCAACGACGACCCGGCGCTGAAGCTCGTGATCTATACGCCGGTCGAGGGTGGGGACTGATCGACGCAGGCTTCAGCTTCTGAACAGCGACTGGCAAGCCTCGTCGCTCGCAGCGCGCTCATGGCGCGGCTGCGGCGGAAGGCGCTGCGCTGGCGTTCGGCAGGGGACCTGCTGTCCAGGGACTGTCCGTCCAGTTCGTGGGCTGCAGAGGATTCGCTGGCCAGGCGTTTGCCGGGGATGTCGTCGCCGATGTGCACGACGTCCCGAGCTGCGTCCACACCGACGGCAAACCGGTCAAATCGATGTTGAAGCGCGTGATGTCCGCCTTACCCACTGGTTCCGGAGTGGTTTCCCGGACCTGCAGGGAGTGCGAGGCCAGCACCGCTTTGACCATGTCGGCATCGACGGCGCCGTTCCAGACCTCGTACTTTCCGAACCGCACCGGAGGTCCTCCCGCTTGCTTGCTGAGGTCGGCACTGGCTGCCATCTGGATCGTTCTCTGGCCGGTGCCGGCTGCGTCGATCTCGCCCATGAACAGCAGCGGCACGCGCTTCTTGTTTTCGCAATACAGGCGCCATTCCATGGTCCGGAACGACGCATCGCTTTCCTTCTTCACCGCGGCCATCTTGCTGATGAAGGGCCGCGCTCCTTTCTCCAGCCGCCACATCGTTTCGGCGAGTGGTCGCGTGTCGATGCCGAACCCGTAGAGCTCGGATCGCGTCAGCACGTGCAGGCTTTCGAACTTCACCGTCCGGATCAGGGAATCGAGCTCGCGACTAATTCCCATCGCTGCGATGAACGCGGCGCGATCGCGATCGGCCGCCAGGAGCCGGCGACGCCTGTATTCCGCGACGGCCGCCGGATCAGGCCGTCCGGCAAAGGCGAGCACCAGCCTGGAATTATGCACCGCCATTGCGGCGTCGGGGGCAACTTCGCGCGATGTCGCCCCAAGAAACATGTATCCACAGGCCGAGTTGCACATGGCACGGTAAGTGGTGAGCTCGGCCTCGACCTCGCCGCTTGCGTTCTTGAGCTTCAGGCAGGCGCCATCCACCTGCGTGCCCGCCGCACAGGCGGTCGCGATCGTCCGGCCAACCCTGGCGATCGCCTTGCGGCTGCGCAGCAACCGCGCGATCGCGTAGGACTGCTCGACGTTGCCGCCGGGCGAATGGAGATAGATCGGACGCTGCAGGTCCTTGACGGCGGCGAGGAAGCGGCGAATGCGCAGCGCAGCCTCCCGATCGATCTCGCCCTCGATGGCGATCCAGCGGTCGCAGCCCGGCCCGCAGGCATCGGGTGGTCCCTTGGCGAGATAGATCGTCAGCCTGGAGGCAAATCCGGTTTTCTCGCCCGGCGTTGCTTCGGCACGCAAGGTGCCCGGAAGCAAGAGCAAGGCAACGAGGAGCAGGATGCGGGCGAGCATGGAAGGATCGACTGCGCGAAGGACGGCCGGGATGGACGCTATACGATGACTGGCGCGGTCACAACTTGCGGCCGCGCGATGCGCATTGTTTCGGACAGACGTCCGGCCCGCCAATGCTGCGTTCGAGAACGTGCCGGCGCCGCGCGGCTCGCGCGTCGCTGCAGCGAGCTGATCACCCGCGAGCGGCGGCGCGGCCCCAACGGCGAGGGATGGGGATGCGCATGCAGATCCGTTAGCTCGGATCATAGGTTCGCGCGCGCAGCTCCGCTTGCTCGAAGCATGCCGATGAGGGCAAGCATGCGTGCGGCGCGGTGTTCTCAGCGCGTAGGTGTCGGTCCTGCAATTATTCAGTCTCGGCTATCATCCCCCATGAGGCAGAAGGGATGATCGTCCGAACGCGCGCGGGCGAGCGTGCGATCGATGCGGTCACGAATGTGATGAAAGCGAGCGAAAATATGGCGACATTTCGACGAGGAACTCGAGCGCGTCTCTCGATTCTCCCATCACGCGAATGTGCGTGCGACGATGTTGCGCGCGCATGCAGTTTGTCTCGCCTCGTCGACATTGGAATTGCTGAAAACCCTTGTTTCAAAGGGTTTCCGCGCACGTGCCGATAAACATTCGTTGACGAGCGAGGTCCTTTCGATCGCACTGTTGCGTCGCGGTTACAGCAATTCCGTCGATCGCTGTTATGACCACGCCACGGCCCGGGGGCCTCTGAAGAAACTGGAACGGGAATCAAATGAAGAAGAAGTTGTTGCTCGCCGCTGTCAGCCTTGTCGCGCTCAGCGCGACTGCGCCGGCGCTGGCTGCCGATCTCGCGGCACGGCCTTACACCAAGGCTCCGCCGGCGGCGATCGCCGCCGTTTACGACTGGAGCGGCTTCTACATCGGTCTCAACGGCGGCGGCGGTTGGGCTCACACGACCTGGGACTTTGTTGGTGTCGGTCGTGAGGGTTCGCACGACGCGACCGGCGGCACGGTCGGTGGCCAGATCGGCTATCGCTGGCAGTCTGGCCAGTTCGTGTTCGGCCTGGAAGGCCAGGGCAACTGGGCTGACTTCTCGGGCGACAACATCAGCGCGCTGTTTGCCACCCGCAACCGGACCAAGATCGACGCGTTCGGTCTGATCACCGGCCAGGTCGGCTATGCCTGGAACAACGTGCTGCTCTACGTGAAGGGTGGTGCGGCTGTGGTCAGCGACAAGTACGAGATCTACGGCCTCGGTGGTCCGCTGCTGGCGTCGACCAGCGAGACCCGTTGGGGCGGCACTGTCGGTGCGGGCCTCGAGTACGGCTTCGCACCGAACTGGTCGGTTGGCGTCGAGTACAACCACATCTTCCTGGCCGACAAGGACGTCACCTTCGCCGGCTTTGCCGGTACAGAGCGCATCCGTCAGGACGTCGACATGGGCCTCGTCCGCCTGAACTACAAGTTCGGCGGCCCGCTCGTCGGCCGTTACTAATACCGATCGCTCTCTGCGAGCGGTCATCGAAAGCCCCGGCCGTCGGCCGGGGCTTTTTTATTGCGTGAATTCAGCAAGTTAACCATCACGCTGCGAGATCCCCGGTCAGGCTTGACTCCTGAGAACGAAATGAGAACAATGTTCTTCATACGTTCTAGCGAGGAAGCGACCATGTTCAAGATTTTCGTGGAAGAGGCGGCTGCACTGGCGTCCATCACGCTGTTCGTCGGGATGATCGCGATCTGGGCCCAGGTTATCCCGCAGCTTTGATCATCCGCAGCTTTGATCCGGCGGCTCCGGAGCAGGGCCGGCTGGGGAAAAGCCGGACGACGCGGCGAAGCGGCCGCTCCGGCGTGGACTCTGGCGGCGCGAGACCCCACCATTGTGATGCCGAGTCGGCCGCGCGAGTGCATGATGCCTTGAGGAGCCGGCGACCGCTCCATCTCATCTGCAAGAGGCCGTCACGCCACCATGCCGAGCGCCGGATTTGTTCACCTTCACGTTCACTCGGCCTATTCGCTGCTCAAGGGCTCGATCAAGATCGCCAAGCTCGCCGAGCTCGCCAAGAAGGATCACCAGCCGGCGCTGGCGCTGACCGACACCGACAATCTGTTCGGCGCGCTGGAATTCTCCGACAAGATGGCGGGCTCCGGCATCCAGCCGATCGTCGGCTGCGAGCTCGCCATCGATTTCGGCGATCAGGATCCCAATGCGCGCAACGCGATGGGGCCCTCGCGCGTGGTGCTGCTCGCCGCGCAGGAGCGCGGCTATCGCAGCCTGATGCGGCTGAACTCGCGCGCCTTCCTGGAATCGCCGGACAGCCACGCTCCGTTCATCAAGCTCGACTGGCTCGAGGGCGAGACCGAGGGCCTGATCGCGCTGACGGGCGGGCCGGACGGGCCGATCTCGCTGGCGCTCGCCGGCGGCATGGCCGAGCTCGCCGGCGCGCGGTGCGAGCGTCTGGCCAGCCTGTTCGGCGATCGTCTCTACGTCGAATTGCAGCGCCACAACACCGAGCAGGAGCGGCGCGTCGAAGGCGGCCTGATCGACATCGCCTACGCCAAGGGATTGCCGCTGGTTGCGACCAACGAGCCGTATTTCGCGACCACCGACGATTACGAAGCGCATGATGCGCTGCTCTGCATCGCCGGCGGCCGGCTGATCGCCGAGACCGACCGCGTGCAACTGACGCCGGATCATCGCTTCAAGACGCGCGCCGAGATGGCGGTGCTGTTCGCGGACATTCCGGAGGCGTTGGCCTCGACGGTGGAGATCGCCGAGCGCTGTTCGTTCCGGCCGATGACGCGCAAGCCCATCCTGCCGTTCTTCACCGTCGGCGCCGCCTCGAGCTCGGATGCGGCCGCGGTCGAGGCCGCCGAATTGAAGCGGCAGGCAGAGGAGGGCCTCGCCAAGCGCCTCAGCGTCCACGGCCTGTCGCAGGGCACGACGGAGGAGACCTACGCCAAGCGGCTCGCCTTCGAGCTCGACGTCATCACGCGCATGAAATACGCGGGCTACTTCCTGATCGTGTCCGACTTCATCAAATGGGCGAAGAGCCAGGGCATTCCGGTCGGGCCGGGCCGCGGCTCTGGCGCAGGCTCGCTGGTGGCGTGGGCGCTCACCATCACCGACCTCGACCCGATCAGGTTCGGCCTGCTGTTCGAGCGCTTTCTCAATCCCGAACGCGTCTCGATGCCGGACTTCGACATCGACTTCTGCCAGGACCGCCGCGGCGAGGTGATCAGTTACGTGCAGCAGCGCTACGGCCGTGACCAGGTCGCGCAGATCATCACCTTCGGCACGCTGCAGGCGCGCGGCGTCTTGCGCGACGTCGGCCGCGTGCTGCAGATGCCCTACGGCCAGGTCGACAAACTCACAAAACTGGTGCCGCAGAATCCTGCCGCACCGGTGACGCTGGCGGCCGCGATCGAGAGCGAGCCGAAGCTGCAGGCGTTCCGCGACGAAGATCCCGTGGTGGCGCGCGCCTTCGACATCGCCCAGCGTCTCGAAGGCCTGACCCGCCACGCCTCGACCCACGCGGCCGGCATCGTGATCGGCGATCGTCCGTTGAGCGAGCTCGTGCCGCTCTACCGCGATCCCAAGTCCGACATGCCGGTGACCCAGTTCAACATGAAATGGGTCGAGCCTGCGGGGCTCGTGAAGTTCGACTTCCTCGGCCTGAAGACGCTGACCGTGCTGGACGTCGCAGTGAAGCTGCTCAAGCCGCGCGGCATCGATGTCGATCTCGCCACGCTGCCGATCGACGATGCCGAGAGTTATCAGATGCTGGCGCGCGGCGACGTGGTCGGCGTGTTCCAGGTTGAAAGCCAGGGCATGCGGCGGGCGCTGATCGACATGCGGCCCGACCGTTTCGAGGACATCATCGCGCTGGTCGCGCTCTATCGGCCGGGCCCGATGGCGAACATCCCGACCTATTGCGCCCGCAAGCACGGCGACGAGGAGCCGGAATATCTGCATCCCGTGCTGGAGCCGATCCTGAAGGAGACCTTCGGCGTCATCATCTACCAGGAGCAGGTGATGCAGATCGCGCAGGTGATGTCGGGCTATTCGCTCGGCGACGCCGACCTCCTGCGCCGCGCCATGGGCAAGAAGATCCGCGCCGAGATGGACAAGCAGCGCGACATCTTCGTTGCGGGTGCGGTGAAGAACGGCGTGCCGAAGGGGCAGGCCGAGACCATCTTCGAGCTGCTCGCAAAATTCGCCGATTACGGCTTCAACAAGAGCCACGCGGCGGCTTATGCGCTGGTGTCCTACCACACCGCCTACATGAAGGCGCATTATCCGGTGGAGTTCATCGCCGCGTCCATGACGCTCGATCTGAACAACACCGACAAGCTGTCGGAATTCCGCTCCGAGGCGCAGCGCCTCGGCATCAAGGTCGAGCCGCCGAACATCAACCGCTCGGGCGCCACCTTCGAGGTCGGCGAGAACACGATCTACTATGCGCTCGCCGCGCTCAAGGGCGTCGGTATCCAGGCGATCGAGCAGATCATCGCGGAGCGCAACAGAGGCGGCCTGTTCACCTCGCTGGCCGATTTCGCCGCGCGCGTCTCGCCGCGCGCGATCAACAAGCGCATCATCGAAAGCCTCGCCGCCGCCGGCGCCTTCGACACGCTGGAGCCGAACCGGGCGCGCGTCTTTGCCGGTGCGGACGCGATCCTTGCCGCCTGCCAGCGCGCGCATGAAGCGGCGACGATCGGCCAGAACGACATGTTCGGCATGTCGGCGGATGCGCCGACCATCATGCTGCCGCAGGTCGAGCCGTGGCTGCCGGCCGAGCGGCTGCGCCGCGAATACGACGCGATCGGCTTCTTCCTGTCCGGACATCCGCTCGACGATTACGCGACCGTGCTGAAGCGCCTGCGGGTGCAGAGCTGGGCCGAGTTTTCGCGCGCGGTGAAGACCGGCGCCACCGCCGGCAAGGTCGCGGCGACCGTGGTCTCGCGCATGGAGCGGCGCACCAAGACCGGCAACAAGATGGGCATCATGGGCCTGTCCGATCCCACCGGCCATTTCGAGGCGGTGCTATTCTCCGAAGGCCTTGCGCAATACCGCGACGTGCTGGAGCCGGGCGCGGCCGTGCTGCTGCAGCTCGGGGCCGAGCTCCAGGGCGAGGACGTCCGCGCCCGCGTGCTGCACGCCGAGCCGCTCGACGATGCCGCGGCCAAGACGCAGAAGGGCTTGCGCATCTTCCTGCGCGACACCAAGCCGCTGGACTCGATCGCCAAGCGGCTCGCCGGGCCCGAGATGGCGGCGTCCAACGGCGGCGCGCCGAAGGTCGGCAGTCCCGGCATCGCACCGCGCGGAAACGGCGACGGCGAGGTCTCGCTGGTGATGATGCTCGACCTCGAGACCGAGGTGGAGATGAAGCTGCCCGGCCGCTTCAAGGTCTCGCCGCAGATCGCCGGCGCGATCAAGGCGGTGGCGGGCGTCGTCGACGTGCAGCAGTTGTGAGCCTCATCCACGGTTTGCAAAAGATCCATTGCAACCACGCGATGTTGTCCGATATGCTCGCAATCGGGCGAATTGGGGCATGGGGTAATGACGTTCTGGCGGGGGGTGTTCGCGCTGCTCATCGCGGTTTGGCTGGGCGGCTGCGAGACTGAACGAAAAGGGTTGGACTTTTCGGGAATGATGCAACGAGTCGGACCTCCCGCCGCGGGACGGTCGCGCATCGTCGTGCTTCGCGAGAAGGGGTATGCCGGCATCGGCGATGCCGGGTGGGACGTCAAGCTGGACGGCGGACCAATGGCCGACCTCAAGACCGGAACCTATGTTTATCTCGATCGTCCAGCGGGGCAGCATCAGCTTTCGGCGACGGCTGCGATGTTTCCGGGCACAAGCGAGCGGGAGTTTTCCACGCAAGCTGGCCGCACCTATTTCTTTCTGGCACGACCGAGCGAGAGGTCGAAAGTTCTGGGTGGAATGGCAATGGCGGGCGGCGTCGCCGGCCTGCTTGTCGGGGCCGCAGTCACGTCCAACAACAGTAATCCCGGGCCGCTCGATTTCTTTCCCCTGGAGGAAGATGCCGCCCGCACCACGATTGCCGAGCTTCGCCTCGCGCCGTAGCGGCAGTTCGCTCACGCGTTCGCTGACCCCGCGACAGTACAGGCCCCGCGCTTGACGGCGGGTGAGGCCCGGCCATGTCGCTGCCTCAATCCGGGCATCTCGTTCAAGTGCCATTCAGCTGGCCGCGCGCCTGATACGCGGTGGCCAACCTCAACAACAAAAGCGGGCACAGCCATGCGCGGGACGCTCAAAGTCTTTCTCTGCCTTCTCCTGCCGATGGCGGTCCTTGCCGCGGGCGCGCCGCATCAGGCTCGCGCGCAAGCGCAGGAAAAGCGCATCGCGCTTGTGGTCGGCAACGGCGCCTATGCCAAATCGCCGCTGGCGACCGCCGCGAACGATGCCGGTCTGATCGCGCAGACGCTCCAGGCGGCGGGCTTCGACGTGGTCGGCGCGCGCGATCTCGACGGCGACACGCTGCGCAAGAGCTTGCGCGATTTCATCCAGAAGGCCCAGGCGTCCGGCCCGGGCACCGTGGCGATGATCTATCTTGCCGGCTATGGCGTGCAGCTTGCCGGCGAGAACTATTTCATCCCGGTCGATTCCAACATCAGCCGCGACACCGACATACCGACCGAGGCGCTGCGCATCAGTGACTACGCGCGCCAGCTCGCCTCGATTCCGCTCAAAGCCAATATCGTCGTGCTCGATGCAGCCCGCGCGCAGCCCTTCATCGAGGGCGGACAGCCGATCGCAAGCGGTCTGGCGCTGGTCGAGCCCGAGCCGAACATGCTGATCGCCTTCAATGCCGCGCCCGGCACGGTGGCCCCGGAGGAGCCGGGGCCCTACGGCATCTACGCACAGTCGCTCGCCGAGATGATCCGCACCGGCGGCCTGCCGCTGCCCGAGGTGTTCGACCGCGTCCGCCTGCGCGTCAACGAGGCCTCCAAGGGCGCGCAGGTGCCCTGGAACGAGCAGAAGATCTCCTCGCCGTTCTCGTTCTTCGAGCGCGCGCCCGATGCGCCGCCGCCGGCGGCTGCGCCCGACCAGGTCGCCGCGATCCGCAGCAAGCCGATCCGCGATCTCGGCGTGCAGGACGCCTATGCCGCCGCGCTCGAGCGCGACACGCTGCCGGCCTATGAGGAGTTTCTCGCGGCCTATCCGAACGACCCGCTCGCCAAGCGCGTGATGGCGATCGTTGCCGCGCGCCGCGAAGCCATCACCTGGCGGCGGACCTACCGGACCGACACGCCGGAGGCCTATTGGTCGTATCTGCGCCGCTATCCGCGCGGGCCGCATGCGGCGGACGCGCGTCGGCGCCTTGCGATCCTCACCGCGCCGCCCGAGCCGCCGCCGACCTTTGCGATGATCGACTACGACGTGCCGCCACCGCCGCCGGAGGAGGTGGTCTATGTCGACCGTCCCGTGCTGTACTTCAGCGATCCCGATTTCGGCTTCGCGCCGCCACCGCCGCCGCCGGTCTATTACCTGCCGCCGCCGCCGCCGGATTTCGTCGTGCTGCCGCCGCCGCTGCCCGTCGTCGGCCTGTTCGTGCTGCCGCAGCCGGTGTTCGTGCCGATCCCGGTGTTCTACAGTCCGCCGGCCTATGTCGCGCCGCCGCTGAACAACATCATTTACCAGAACATCCACAACACCACGGTCATCAACACCGTGATCAACCAGCCGCCGGCGCCGCCGCCGGCAGCGGGGGCGGCGCCCGGACCGGCCAATCTGGCGCCGGCCGTTGCCGGCCGCGCCACGCCGGCAGGCCCCGCCGTGCCGCAGGCGGTCGTTCAGCGCGCCGCCCTGATTCAGCAGGGCAAGGCGCCGATGCCGCCGAGCGCGGCGATCCAGCCGCCGGCGCGGCCGGGTGTCGCGACACCGGCTCCGGCCAATGTCACGCCTGGCACGACCGCGCCGCCGCCCGCAGGCGCCAAGCTGCCGCAGGCCAATACCGTGCCGGCGCCGGGAGCTCCCGCCAGCCCGCCGGCCGGAGCACCGCCCGGGGTTGGGACACCGGGCGGCACACCCAAGCCGACCGCGAACGCTCCCGCCGGCACCGCCGCAGCAACCCGGCAAGCGCTGGCGCCGGCCAAGCCGCCGGCGGCCAATACGCTGCCAGTGCCCGGCACCCCCGGCGGGCCGCCGGCGCCGGCCGGGGCCGCGCACGGGACTGTCCCGTCCCCTGGCAAGCCCGCCGCGACCGCCACGGCGCCGAGCGGCAACGTCCCGCCGGCGCAGCAGCCGAGGGCGGCAACGACGCCCAATCAGCCGCCGGCTTCCGGAAACGCGACGCCCCCGTCAGTGGCCCTCCCCAGGCCGCCCGGCACGACGACCCCGCCCGCGCCCGACCTGCGCGGCAGGCCGGGCGGGCCGCAGCCGGGCGCTTTGCCGCCGCCGAGCGCGGCCACCGGCAAGCCCGTCGCGCCGAGTGCGGTCAAACCCGCGACACCTCCGCCGCCGCCCGTGGCGGCGCGGACACCGCCCGGAGTTCAGGACCGTCGGCCCGCGCCACCGCCGCCGCCGGCCACCAGACCCGCCGCTCCGCCGCCGCATCCCCAGGCTCTGGCAAGGCCGACGCCGCCGCCTCCGCCGCGCGTTCCGCCACCTCCACCGCCGCGAGCGGCGCCGCCGCCCGTGGCCGTGGCCCGGCCGGCGCCGCCTCCACCGCCTGTTGCCCGTCCGGCGCCGCCGCCGCCAGCGATAGCGCGGCCGGCACCACCTCCGCCGCCGGTCGCACGGCCAGCGCCGCCGCCGCCACCACCTCCGGTCGCCCGAGCCGCGCCGCCGCCGATGGCCGCCGCGCCGCGTCCGGCACCGCCTCCTCCGCGGCCGGCCGGCCCGCCACCGAAGAGCTGCCCGCCGGGCCAGCCCAAGTGCTAGGAAGTGTTAGGAGTGTTAGGAGGGGGCGCTGGGTTGCGACAGCAGCCTAGAAGCGTCCCCAACGGCCGTTATTTCCTTGCTTCTGGCCGAAATGGCGCTATATAGCGCGCCATCTCACACGGAAACATGGCTCACAAGGCCGTCCGGTGGCAGCCGGGGCGAGAACGCTCCGTTTTGCTCACACGTTTCCGGAGGAACCAACCGGAGAATTCAAACCATGGCGCTACCCGACTTCACCATGCGTCAGCTGCTCGAAGCTGGCGTGCACTTCGGCCACCAGGCCCACCGCTGGAATCCGAAAATGGCTCCGTTCATTTTCGGCACCCGCAACAACATCCACATCGTCGACCTCGCCCAGACCGTGCCGATGCTGCACCAGGCTCTCCAGGCCGTCAGCGATACGGTGGCCAAGGGCGGCCGCATCCTGTTCGTTGGCACCAAGCGCCAGGCGCAGGATGGCGTCGCGGACGCGGCCAAGCGCTGCGCGCAGTATTTCGTCAATTCGCGCTGGCTCGGCGGCACGCTGACCAACTGGAAGACGATCTCGGCCTCGATCAAGCGCCTGCGTCACCTCGACGACGTGCTCTCGGGCGGCGAAGCCAATTCCTACACCAAGAAGGAACGCCTGACGCTGCAGCGCGAGCGCGACAAGCTCGACCGCTCGCTCGGCGGCATCAAGGACATGGGCGGTCTGCCTGACCTGATCTTCGTGATCGACACCAACAAGGAAGACATCGCGATCCAGGAAGCCCAGCGGCTCAACATCCCGGTCGCAGCGATCGTCGACACCAATTCGGACCCGAAGGGCATCACCTATGTGGTGCCGGGCAACGACGACGCCGGCCGCGCCATCTCGCTGTACTGCGATCTCGTGGCGCGTGCGGCGATCGACGGCATCTCGCGGGCCCAGGGCGATTCGGGCATCGACGTCGGCGCTGCGGCCGAGCCGGTCGCCGAAGAGCTGCCGGCGGCTTCCTCGAGCGGCTTCCAGGGCCTTGCGGGTCCCCGCGGCACAGCCGACGACCTCAAGAAGCTCCCGGGCGTGTCGGGCGCGATCGAGAAGAAGTTCAACGATCTCGGCATCTTCCACTACTGGCAGCTCGCCGAGCTCGACCACGACACCGCGCACACGATCGGCGAGGAAGTCGGTCTGCCGAGCCGCGCGGATGCCTGGGTGGCCAAGGCCAAGGCGCTGACCGCGGAAGCGGAATAGTCAAAAAGAGCGATGGGTTGGCCGGATAGGATCCGGCCACCATTTCAGTTGACTCGAATTCCTGAGATGGACCGCGGCGGGGCGCCTCGACGCCACGCTGCGGCAAACCGGCAGGCACAAAGGATTTTCAACGATGGCAACGATCACTGCTGCGATGGTCAAGGACCTGCGCGAATCGACCGGCGCGGGCATGATGGACTGCAAGGCCGCGCTCACCGAGACCAATGGCGACATGGAAGCGGCGCAGGATTGGCTGCGCAAGAAGGGGCTGTCCAAGGCCGCCAAGAAGTCGGGCCGCGTCGCGGCCGAGGGCCTGATCGGCGCGCTCACCAAGGGCACCAAGGGCGTCGTGGTCGAGGTCAACTCCGAGACCGACTTCGTGGCGCGCAACGGCCAGTTCCAGGGCCTGGTCAAGATGATCGCGCAGGTCGCGTTCGACGTCGGTGCCGACGTCGAGAAGATCAAGGCCGCCAAGGTCGGCGACGTCACGGTCGAGACCGCGATCAATGATGCGATCGCCACCATCGGCGAGAACATGACGCTGCGCCGCGCCGCCCAGCTCGAGGTGAGCCAGGGCGTGGTCTCGCACTACGTCCACGGTGCCGTCATCGAGGGCGCAGGCAAGATGGGCGTGATCGTGGCGCTGGAATCGCCGGGCAAGGCCGATGAGCTCGCCGCGCTCGGCCGTCAGATCGCGATGCACGTTGCGGCCGCCAACCCGCTGGCGCTCGATCCGTCCGGTCTCGATCCGGCCGTGGTCAAGCGCGAGAAGGACGTGCTGGCCGACAAGTACCGTCAGCAGGGCAAGCCCGAGAACGTGATCGAGAAGATCGTCGAGTCCGGCCTCAAGACCTACTACAAGGAAGTCTGCCTGCTCGAGCAGGCCTTCATCCACGACACCGGCAAGTCGGTGGCGCAGGCGGTGAAGGAGGCCGAGGGCAAGGTCGGCGGCGCTGTGAAGATCGCCGGCTTTGTGCGTTATGCTCTCGGCGAGGGAATCGAGAAGCAGGAAAGCGACTTCGCGGCCGAGGTCGCCGCGGCCAGCGGCAAGAAGTAAGCGCCGGAACACCTCCTTCCGGCGAGCCGCCGGAAGCGGCGCCCGGAGAAGGAAAGTGCTCATGACTGATCCGGTCTATCGTCGCGTCGTGATCAAGCTGTCCGGCGAATATCTCGCGGGACAGCAAGGCTTTGGCATCGATCAGCCGACCGTCGACCGGGTTGCGGACGATCTGATCGCCGCCCGCCATCTCGGCACCGAGGTCGCGGTCGTGATCGGCGGCGGCAACATGGTCCGCGGCGTCGAGGTCTCATCCCGCGGGGTGTCGCGCACCACCGGCGACACCATGGGCATGCTTGCCACCATCATGAATTGTCTGGCGCTGGAAGCGGCGATCGAGCGCAAGGGAACGCCGGCACGGACGCTGTCGGCCTTCGTCATGCCCGAGATTTCCGAGCTGTTCACCCGCACTGCGGCGCACAAATACCTGGCCGAGGGCCGGATCGTGCTGCTTGGCGGCGGCACCGGCAATCCGTTCTTCACCACCGACACGACCGCGGTACTGCGGGCCGCCGAGATCGGCGCGCAGGCGGTCCTGAAGGCCACCAATGTCGACGGGGTCTACTCGGCCGATCCGAAGAAGGATCCGACCGCGACGCGGTTCGACCGCCTGACGCATTCGCAGGCGATCGAGGGCGATTACAGGGTGATGGATGCGACCGCCTTCGCGCTTGCCCGCGAGACATCGCTGCCTATCATCGTATTCTCGATCGCGGAGCCGGGCTCGATCGGCGCGATTCTGCGTGGCGTCGGCCGCGGAACCATCGTCGCCGGCTGACGGCTCATCTGGCGCGCCGAAAGGGACGGCGCGGGGCGGTCGCCGGGATTTTGAAGGAGAAACGTGATGGCCACGGGTAATTTCGACCTCAACGAAGTAAAACGCCGCATGCAGGGCGCCGTCCAGTCCCTCAAGCACGAGCTCGGCGGGCTGCGCACGGGACGCGCCTCCGCCTCGATGCTCGATCCGGTGCAGGTCGAGGCCTATGGCAGCCACATGCCGCTCAATCAGCTCGCCACCGTCAGCGTGCCGGAGCCGCGGCTGATCTCGGTGCAGGTCTGGGACAAGTCGATGGTCAAGGCCGTCGAGAAGGCGATCGTCGATTCCAATCTCGGTCTGTCGCCCGCGACCGAGGGCCAGGTGCTGCGCCTGCGCATTCCCGAGCTCAACGAGGAACGCCGCAAGGAGCTGGTGAAGGTCGCGCACAAATATGCCGAAGCGGCCAAGGTCGCCGCGCGCCATGTCCGCCGCGACGGTCTCGACGTGCTCAAGAAGCTCGAGAAGAATCACGAAATGTCGGAGGACGATCAGAAGCGACACGCCGACGAGGTGCAGAAGGCGACCGACGGCACCATCGCCGAGATCGACCAGTTGCTGGCCGCCAAGGAAAAAGAAATCCTCACCGTTTAAGGCATCGCCTTCATGTCCAACGCCGCCGCGCCCGCAACGGAAGGACCTGACAGGTCCGAGGCGCCTGCGCATGTCGCCATCATCATGGACGGCAACGGGCGTTGGGCAGCCGCGCGCGGTCTGCCGCGTGCGGAAGGGCATCGCCGCGGCGTCGACGCGCTGCGCCGCGTGGTGCGCGCCTCGCACGAGCTCGGCATCCGCTATCTCACCATCTTCTCGTTCTCGTCGGAGAACTGGTCGCGCCCGGCGAGCGAGATCGGCGACCTGTTCGGCCTGCTGCGGCGCTTCATCCGCAACGACCTGGCGAGCCTGCATCGCGACGGCGTCAAGGTCCGCATCATCGGCGAGCGCGAGGGGCTCGAGAGCGACATCTGCGCGTTGCTGAACGAGGCCGAGGAGCTGACGCGCGACAACACGCGCCTGACGCTCGTCGTCGCCTTCAACTACGGCTCGCGGCAGGAGATCGCGAAAGCGGCGCAGAAGCTGGCCCGCGAGGTCGCGGAGGGCAGGCGCGATCCGGCCACGATCGACGCCGAGACGCTCGGCGCGCATCTCGATGCGCCCGATATCCCCGATCCCGATCTCATCATCCGCACCAGCGGCGAGCAGCGCCTGTCCAACTTCCTGATGTGGCAGGCCGCCTATAGCGAGCTGGTGTTCGTGCCGATGCATTGGCCCGACTTCGACAAGGCGGCGTTGGAAAGCGCGATCGCCGAATTTGGCAGGCGCGAGCGCCGTTTCGGCGGCCTGGTCGCGAAGACCGCCTCGTGAACGAACCCGATGCTGCACCGGCGGGCGCCAAGCCTGCCCCGAGCAATCTGGTGATGCGGGTCCTCGCAGCACTGGTGCTGGCGCCGCTGGCCATCGCGATCGCCTATGCCGGGGGGTGGCTGTGGGCGCTTCTCGTCACCCTGGTCTCGATCGGGCTGTTCGCGGAATGGCTGATGGTGGTCGGCGCTGGATCGGCCGTGCTGACCGGGGCAGGGACGGTCGTGATCGCCATGATGGGAGCCTCCGTCGCTTTCGGCGCGCTCAAGACCTCCGTCGTCACCGGCCTCATCGGCGGTGCCATCGTGACGCTGATCGCCCGAGGCAAGTTCTTGTGGGCGGCCAGCGGGTTCGCCTATGCGGCGGCGGCGCTGCTGGCCTCGATCCTGCTGCGCAAGGATCTCGTCAACGGCTTCTCAGCGCTGATGTTCGTGTTGCTCGTGGTGTGGGCGACCGACATCGGCGGCTATTTCGCCGGACGCAGCATTGGCGGTCCGAAATTATGGCCGCGCGTGAGCCCGAAAAAGACCTGGGCCGGCGCGCTCGGCGGCTTTGCGGCGAGCCTTGCGGTCGCGGCCGGCTTTGCCGCCTGCGGGATCGGAAAGCCGGTTCCACTGCTGCTCGTCGGCGCCGTCCTGTCGGTGGTGTCGCAGCTCGGCGATCTCTTCGAATCCGCCGTGAAACGGCGCTTCGGTGTCAAGGATTCCAGTCACTTAATTCCCGGCCATGGCGGGCTTATGGACCGTCTGGACGGTTTTGTCGCCGCCATCCTGGCGGCCTGGATTATCGGCTTTTTCCGCCATGGTGTGCATAGCGCCGGAAGCGGTCTTATGGTTTGGTGATGATATGAGCGCCGTTCCCTTGCGTAACAACAGGCTTGCTGCGTCCGACATTCGCAGCGTCACGGTCCTCGGTGCCACCGGCTCGATCGGCGACAGCACGATGGATCTCTTGCGCGCCTCGCCCGAGCGCTACCGTGTCGAGGCGCTGACGGCGAACGGCAACGTCGCAGCGCTGGCCAAGCTCGCCAAGGAATTCAACGCCCGCTATGTCGCGATCGCCGACGCCTCCAAGCTCGCCGAGCTCAAGGCTGCGCTCGCGGGCACGAGCACCGAATGCGGCGCCGGCGAAAGCGCGGTGATCGAGGCCGGCGCGCGTCCGGCTGACTGGGTGATGGCGGCGGTGAGCGGCGCTGCCGGGCTGAAGCCGGCGCTTGCCGCGGTCGATCGCGGCGCGCATGTCGCGCTCGCCAACAAGGAGTGCCTGGTCTGCGCCGGCGACTTCTTCATGCAGCGTGCGGCAAAAGCGGGCGCCTGCATCCTGCCGGCCGATTCCGAGCACAACGCGCTGTTCCAGGCGCTGAGCTCAGGCAATCGCGACGAGCTCGTCCGCGTCATCATCACGGCCTCCGGCGGTCCGTTCCGGACCTGGAAGCCCGTAGACATCGAGCAGGCGACGCTCGAGCAGGCCCTGAAGCATCCGAACTGGAGCATGGGCCAGAAGATCACGATCGATTCGGCCTCCATGATGAACAAGGGGCTCGAAGTGATCGAGGCCTCCTATCTGTTCGCGCTCTCGCCGGACGAGATCGACGTGCTGGTGCATCCGCAGTCGATCATTCACGGCATGGTCGAGTTTTCCGACTGCTCGGTTGTGGCCCAGCTTGGCGCGCCCGACATGAGGACGCCGATCGCCCATTGCCTCGGCTGGCCCGATCGCATCAAGGGCCCGGCGGCCAAGCTCGACCTCGCCAAGATCGGCCAGCTGACCTTCGAAGCGCCGGACTTCGAGCGCTTCCCGGGACTGCGGCTCGCCTACGAATCGCTCCGGACCGGGAAGGGCGCGACCACCGTCTACAACGCTGCCAACGAGGTCGCGGTGGCCGCCTTCATCGCCGGCAAGATCCGGTTCGGCGCGATTGCCCGGCTGGTTGAGGCGACCCTCGAGGATTGGATCAAAGGCGGCAACCAGGCGCCCCTGACCTCCGCCGACGATGCAATCTCTGTTGACCATGTTGCGCGAAATAGGGCTGCCGCCCTATTGCCTCAAATTGCCTTAAAGGCATCCTAGTTGGTTCGGACCAGGGCCTTGCGGCGCTGGGTGAGGGAATTCGATGATCGATTTTTTCGTCCATAGTTTCAATACGTTGAGCAATGGGCTCCTCGGCTACGCGGTTCCCTTCCTGTTCGTCCTGACCATTGTCGTGTTCTTCCACGAGCTCGGCCATTTCCTGGTCGCGCGCTGGGCGGGCGTGCGCGTGTTGACCTTTTCGCTCGGCTTCGGCCCCGAACTGGTCGGCTTCAACGACCGCCAAGGCACCCGCTGGAAGATCTCGGCGATCCCACTCGGCGGCTACGTCAAGTTCTTCGGCGACGAGAGCGAGGCCTCGACCCCGTCGGCCCAGACGCTGGCGGCCATGTCGGCCGAGGAGCGCGCCGGCAGCTTCCACCACAAGAAGGTCGGCCCCCGGGCGGCGATCGTCGCGGCCGGACCGATCGCCAATTTCATCCTGGGCGCGCTGATCTTCGCCGGAATGGCGCTCTATTACGGCAAGCCGAGCACGATCGCCCGGGTCGATGGTGTGGTCGCTGACGGCGCGGCGGCCGCCGCCGGCTTCAAGGTCGGCGACGTCGTCGTCCAGATCGATGGCAAGCCGATCGAGAGCTTTGCCGACATGCAGCGAATCGTTGCGATGAACGCCGGTTCGGCGCTTACCTTCCAGGTGAAGCGCGACGGCGCCCTCGTCTCGTTGACGGCGACACCGGCGCTGCTGGAGCGCAAGGACCCGTTCGGCAACAGCCACCGGCTCGGCGTTCTCGGTGTCGAGCACAAGTCGCAGGCCGGTGAGGCCTCGACCACCCCGGTCGGGATCGGTGAAGCGCTCAAGATCGGCGTCGAGCAGGTCTGGTTCATCATCACCAGCACCTTCAAGTTCCTGGGCTCCCTGTTCGTCGGCCACGGCAATCCGAACGAGGTCAGCGGCGTCCTGGGAATCGCGAAAATGTCGGGGCAGGCGGCCAGCGCCGGGTTCCAGTTCGTGATCAATCTCTGCGCGGTGCTGTCGGTCTCGATCGGCCTTTTGAACCTGTTCCCGATCCCGCTGCTCGATGGCGGCCACCTGATGTTCTATGCGGCCGAGGTGGTCCGGGGCCGGCCCCTGTCCGAGCGGACCCAGGAAATGGGGTTCCGAATCGGGCTTGGCCTCGTACTGATGTTGATGGTGTTTGCGACCTACAACGACATCCTGCGGATGGCCGCTTCCTGATAGGGGCTTTTTTGTGGCGTTGCTGTTGAGCAACGTCTTGCAATGAAATTGAAATTACGGCGCTTTCGGCCGTTTGCGGCGTCGGGGAAATTGGCTACAAGCGGCCTGAACTTGGGGAATCTCCGGACCGGCGTTGGGGTTGGGTCTGGCACGGAATGATAAGGGCGCGTTGCGCGATGAAGTTTGGACTGCGACTCCGGGGGGGCTTGCTCGCAACCCTGATCTTGTTCGGCGCGCCGGTGGTTGCCCCGGTTGGGGCTGTTTTCGTGTCTTCGTCTGCGCTCGCTCAGACCGTTCAGTCGATTACCGTCCAGGGGAATCGCCGCGTCGAGGTGGAGACGATCCGGTCCTATTTCAAGCCGGGTCCCGGCGGCCGGCTGGATCAGGCCGCCATCGACGACGGCCTCAAGGCGTTGATCGAGACCGGCCTGTTCCAGGACGTCCGGATCAACCGCGGTTCCGGCGGCCAGCTCATCGTCTCCGTGGTTGAAAACCCGGTGATCGGCCGCATCGCCTTCGAGGGCAACAAGAAGATCAAGGACGAGCAGCTCACCGCTGAGGTCCAGTCCAAGGCGCGCGGCACCTTCTCCCGCGCCATGGTGCAGTCCGACACGCTCCGGATCGCCGAAATCTACCGCCGCTCCGGCCGCTACGACGTTCGCGTGACGCCCGAAATCATCGAGCAGCCGAACAATCGCGTCGACCTGATCTTCACGATCGAAGAGGGCGTCAAGACCGGGGTCAAGTCGATCGAGTTCGTCGGCAACAATGCCTTCTCGTCTTACCGCCTTCGCGACGTGATCAAGACGCGCGAAACCAATCTGCTGAGCTTTCTCGGCAGCGGCGACGTCTACGATCCCGACCGCGTCGAAGCCGATCGCGATCTGATCCGCCGATTCTACCTCAAGAACGGCTTCGCCGACGTGCAGGTCGTCGCGGCGCTCACCGAGTACGATCCGGAGAAGAAGGGCTTCAACGTCACCTTCAAGATCGAGGAAGGCGCACAATACCGTGTCGGCTCGGTCGATTTCCGCAGCTCCATTCCGAACTTCGATCCGAGCTCGATGCGCGGCTATTCGCGCGTCAATGTCGGCTCGCTCTACAACGTCGAATCGGTCGAGAAGTCGGTCGAGGAGATGCAGATCGAGGCCTCCCGCCGCGGCTATGCCTTCGCCGTAGTCCGGCCCGGCGGCGACCGCAACTTCGAAGCGCACACCGTGTCCGTCGTGTTCAACATCGACGAGGGCCCGCGCACCTATATCGAGCGCATCAACCTGCGCGGCAACACCCGCACGCGCGACTACGTGATCCGCCGCGAGTTCGACATCTCGGAAGGCGATGCCTACAATCGCGCGCTGGTCGACCGTGCCGAGCGGCGCCTGAAGAACCTCGACTATTTCAAGAACGTGAAGATCACGACCGAGCCGGGCTCGTCGAGCGACCGCGTCATCCTGATCGTCGACATGGAAGAAAAATCGACCGGCGACTTCTCGGTCTCGGGCGGTTATTCCACCACCGACGGTGCGCTGGCCGAAGTCTCGATCGCCGAGCGCAACCTGCTCGGTCGCGGCCTGTTCGCCAAGGCTTCGGTGACCTATGGCCAGTATGCGCGCGGCTATTCGCTGTCGTTCGTCGAGCCGTATCTGCTCGACTACCGCGTCGCGCTCGGCCTCGACCTCTATCAGCGTGAGCAGAAGTCCAACAGCTACATCTCCTACGGCACCAAGACGCTCGGCTTCTCGCCGCGCCTCGGCTTCTCCTTGCGTGAAGATCTCGCGCTCCAGCTGCGCTACTCGGTCTATCGGCAGGAGATCACGCTGCCGAGCTATTTGGCCAACTGTAACAACGACCCGCTCTCATCGGCGTTCAACCCCAGTCCGGCCTATTCGGCGCTGACAGGTACCCCCTTGGCCGCGTCCACCAACGGCCTCGGGTGCTACAACGATGGCGAAGCCTCACTGCCGGTGCGCAAGGAGCTCGCCAACGGCAAGACGCTGACCTCGGCGCTCGGCTACACGCTGACCTACAACACGCTCGACAACAACAAGAACCCGACCGACGGTCTGCTCGTCGACTTCCGGCAGGACTTCGCCGGCGTCGGCGGCGACGTCTCCTATCTGAAGTCGGTCGTCGACGCGAAGTACTACACCCCGCTCGTCTCCGACATCGTCGGCCTCGTCCGCGTGCAAGGCGGCATGCTGAACAAGATCGGCAGCGATCTGCGCATGCTCGACCACTTCCAGATGGGCCCGAACCTCGTCCGTGGCTTTGCCCCGAACGGCATCGGTCCGCGCGATCTGAACCCGTTCGGCACGCAGGATGCGCTCGGCGGCACCAAGTACTGGGGTGCTTCGTTCGAATTGCAGATGCCGTTCTGGTTCCTGCCCAAGGAAGTGGGTCTGAAGGGCGCGGTCTATGCCGACGCCGGCGGCCTCTACGACTACAGGGGACCGACGAGCTGGACCGCCACCAACGAGGTCAACACACCGGGCTGTATCCCGTCGACCATCAATCCCTCGAGCACGGGGACCTGCACAGGTCTCGTGTATGACGACAGCAAGGTCGTCCGCTCGTCGGTCGGTGTCGGCGTGATCTGGCAGTCGCCGTTCGGACCGCTGCGCTTCGACTACGCCGTGCCGCTCAGCAAGGGCAAGTACGACCGCACGCAGGAATTCCGGTTCGGCGGCGGCACCACGTTCTAGTTCGATCAGCACGGCACGATCCGGATCACCGGAGCCGGTTTCCGAAAGGGATCGTGCCGATCCAAGATATGGGGCATGATGCGGCCTGACCGCTTCATGCCGAAGCCGGACCGCGGCGGGGTGGAATGGCGCAGCCGACCTTCTTCACAAAGCCGCCTGCCGCAGCGTTGGCCGACATTGCCACACTGACCAAGGCGCAGCTTGTCGATCCCGCCAGGGGCGGCCACGTCATCACGGGCCTTGCTTCGCTCGACGAAGCGGGCCCGATGCATCTGGCGTTCTTCGACAACCTCAAATATGCCGATCAGCTCAGGGCGACCAGGGCGGGGGCCTGTCTGGTCAGTCCGCGCTTCGAGGCCGAGGTGCCCGAACACGTGGCCGTGCTGCGGGTGGCGCAGCCATTCCGCGCCTTCGTCCGAATCGCGCGGGAATGGCACGCCGACGCGCTGCGGCCGCAATCCTGGGTCGGCAACGACGGTATCGCGCCGTCGGCCATCATCGATCCCACGGCTCGGCTCGAGGACGGCGTGATCGTCGACGCCCTGGCCGTGATTGGCCCGGACGTCGAGATCGGCTGCGGCACCGTGATCGGCGTCGGAGCGGTGATCGGTCCCGGCGTCAAGATCGGCCGGGATTGCAATGTCGGCGCCCGGACCGCGATCCAGTGCGCCCTGATCGGCAACAACGTGCTGATCCATCCCGGCTGCTCCATCGGCCAGGACGGCTACGGCTTCATCTTCTTCGGCCCTGAAGGCCATCTGAAGGTGCCGCAGACCGGACGCGTGCTGATCCAGAACGACGTCGAGGTCGGGGCCAACACCACGATCGATCGGGGGTCCCTGCGCGACACCGTGATCGGCGAGGGGACCAAAATCGACAATCAGGTCCAGATCGGCCACAATGTGACGATCGGCCGGCACTGCCTGCTCGCGGCCCAGATCGGCCTCGCCGGCAGCCTGACCATCGGCGACAACGTGGCGCTCGGAGCGAAGGTTGGCATCAACAATCACCTCAAGATCGGCGACGGGGCGCAGGTGACGGCGATGAGCGCGGTCAAGGACGACATCCCGCCGGGCGGCCGCTGGGGCGGGCATTTCGCCAAGCCGACCAAGCAATGGTTCAAGGAGATCATCGCGGTGGAGCGCCTGGTACGCGACAGCAAGGCCGATCCGAAGGACGAGGGACGGGAATGACGGCGGAATCACCTGTTAAGTTCGAGCTGGTGGACATCAACGCGATCCTGCAGACGCTGCCGCACCGCTTTCCGATGCTGCTGATCGACCGCGTGATCAACATTCGCGCCGATTACAGCGGCATCGGCATCAAGAACGTCACCTTCAACGAGCCGGCGTTCCAGGGGCATTTCCCCGAGCGTCCGGTCTATCCCGGCGTCATGATGATCGAGGCGATGGCGCAGACTGCTGGCGTGATCGGCATCAAGTCGGTCGAGGGCACCGAGAAGCCGCGGGCGGTCTACTTTCTCACCATCGACAAGTGCAAGTTTCGCAAGCCGGTGCTGCCGGGCGATACGATCGAGTATCACATGCGCTCGCTCGGCCGCCGCAAGACCATGTGGTGGTTTCACGGCGATGCCAAGGTCAACGGTCAGGTCGTCGCTGAAGCCGACGTCGGCGCAATGCTGACGGACTGAGACGGCTCGGCGAATAGCGAATAGGGAATGGCGAGTAGTCCACTTTCCATTCGCTACTCCCTATTCGCCATTCGCCTTGAAATGCGCCGAGATGATACGTCACTGGACAGATCGGGCATAGTCGCGCTAACCAGCCGAAAACCCGAGCGACTTCAATACATAACCAGACCTTCTTGACGAGTAAGATTGGCTTGATGAGTAAGATCGACCCCACCGCGCGGGTGGAAGACGGCGCCGTGATCGGCGAAGGCACCGAGATCGGGCCTTTTTGCATCATCGGCCGCAACGCCCGGATCGGGGCCAATTGCAAGCTGATCGGACAGGTCACCGTCATCGGGCATACCACGGTCGGCGATTCCTGCGTCATCTCGCCGTTCGCGGTGCTCGGTGGCGCGCCGCAGGACCTTAGCTACAAGGGCGAGCCGACTACGCTCGAGATCGGCTCCGGCAACGTCATCCGCGAAGGCGCCACGATGAATGTCGGCACCATCAAGGGTGGAGGGCTGACACGCGTCGGCAACGGCGGCTATTTCATGAACAATAGCCATGTCGGCCATGACTGCATGGTCGGCGATAACGTGATCTTCGCGACCTCGGCGACGCTCGGCGGGCACTGCGAGATCGGCGATGCCGTCTACATCGGCGGCCTGTCCGCGGTGCATCAGTTCACGCGCATCGGCCCATACGTGATGGTCGGCGGGGTGTGTGGCGTGCGTGACGACGTCATCCCGTACGGGCTGGTCAATGGTCAGTACGCGGTGCTGGAGAGCCTCAACCTGATCGGCATGAAGCGCCGCAAGTTCACCAAGCAGCGCCTCGCCACCGTGCGCGCGTTCTACCAAAAACTCTTCCATGGCCCCGGCACCTTCGCCGAGCGGCTGGAAGCGACGCGGCCGCTGGCGGGCGAGGATCCCGCCATCGCCGAAATCCTCGACTTCATCGGCAAGGGCAAGCGCCCGCTCTGTCTTCCCGCCATCGCGAAGTGATGTTGGGATGGCCGCGGGCACGACATCGGCGGCTTTGCAGGTCTCGTCACCGGTCGGCATCGTCGCCGGCGGCGGCGCCATGCCGTTCGCGGTCGCCGACTCGCTCGCCGCGCGCGGCATCACCCCGGTGCTGTTTCCCCTCCGAGGGGCTTGCGATCCGGTGCAGGTCGAAAAATTCCGGCATCGCTGGATTTCGGTCGGCCAGCTCGGTCGCGCGATGCGGCTGTTCCGCGAGGAGGGCTGCCGCGACCTGATCTTCATCGGCACATTGGTGCGGCCTTCGCTGTCCGAGATCCGGTTCGACTTCAAGACGCTGCGCCTGCTCGGCAACGTCATCCGCGCCTTCCGCGGCGGCGACGATCATCTGCTGTCGGGTGTCGGCCGCATCCTCGAGCAGGACGGCTTCCGCATGGTTGGCATCAAGGACATTGCGCCGGATCTGTTGATGCCCGAGGGCTGCATCAGCCGGGCCTGGCCGAGCGAGGCCAGCAAGAGCGACATCGCGCGCGGGCGGGCGGTGCTGACCGCGCTCGGTCCGTTCGACATAGGCCAGGCTGCGGTCGTGATCGACGGCCACGTGGTGGCGGTCGAGGACATCGAGGGCACCGACGCGCTGCTCGCGCGCGTCGCGCGGCTGCGCGAGGAGGGCCGCATCCGCGCCCCCACCGGGCGCGGCGTGCTGGTGAAGGCGCCGAAGAGCGGCCAGGACCTGCGCTTCGACCTGCCGACGATCGGTCCGCGCACCATCGAGGGCGTCGCGGCCGCCGGCCTTGCCGGCATCGCCGTCATCGCGGGCAACACCGTCGCCGCCGAGCCGCAGGCGATGATCGCGCTTGCGGATGCGAAGTATCTCTTCGTCATCGGCCTGCCCGCGTGATGTCGCGTGATCCCCAGCGCAAGATCTTCCTGATCGCGACGGAGGAATCCGGCGACCGGCTCGGCAGCGCCCTGATGAAGGTGCTGCGCCAGCGCCTAGGCGACGGCGTGCAGTTCGTCGGCGTCGGCGGCCGCACCATGGCGCGCGAGGGCCTGGAATCGCTGTTTCCCATCGAGGAGCTATCGATCGTCGGGTTTGCCGCGGTGGTGCAGCAATTGCCGAAGATCCTGCGGCTGATCCGGCAGACGGCCGATGCCGTGACCGAGGCCGCGCCCGACGCGCTCGTCATCATCGACAGCCCCGACTTCACCCACCGCGTCGCCCGCCGCGTGCGCTCGCGCAGTCCCGCGATCCCGATCGTCGATTACGTTTCGCCGCAGCTGTGGGCATGGCGGCCGGGACGGGCGCGGACCATGCGCGGCTATGTCGACCACGTGCTCGGCCTGCTGCCGTTCGAGCCGGAGGAATACCGCAAGCTCGGCGGGCCGCCCTGCAGCTATGTCGGCCATCCCCTGATCGAGCAATTGGGCTCGCTGCGGCCGAGTGCGGAGGAGAAGAAGCGCCGCGACGCTGACCCCCCGGTGCTGCTGGTGCTGCCCGGCAGCCGCCGCAGCGAGGTCAGGCATCATCTCGACGTGTTCGGCGCAACGCTTGGCCGCTTAAGGGGTGAGGGCTGCGCGTTCGAATTGATGCTGCCGACCATGCCGCATCTCGAAGCCACCATCCGCGAAGGCACCGCGAGCTGGCCGGTCCAGCCGCAAATCGTGATCGGCGAGAACGAGAGGCGTGCGGCCTTCCGCATCGCGCATGTCGCGCTGGCGAAATCCGGCACGGTGACGCTCGAGCTCGCGCTATCAGGCATTCCGATGGTGACGGCCTATCGCGTCGGCGCCGTCGAGGCCTTCATCCTGCGCCGCGCGATCCGCGTCTCCTCGGTGATCCTCGCCAATCTCGTGATCGGCAAGGATGTCATTCCGGAGTATCTGCAGGAGGACTGCACGCCGGAGAAACTGGCACCTGCGCTGTCCGCGCTGCTGAAGGATTCGCCGCTCCGCCGCGCGCAGGTCGAGGCCTTCGCCAAGCTCGATCAGATCATGTCGACCGGCAACGCGTCACCCAGCGTACTCGCCGCCGACATCGTGCTCGCAACGATGCGCCACGGCCGGCGAACGAGTTAGGGTGTGTACGGACGCAGAGCGCGCTCCAAGTGTTCTATTTCGGAGTGCCCGTCTGGCCCGAACCGGTGGTCTGCCCACTTCCCGGCCGGCCCGGAGGATTCGCCGAAGCGGCCGGCTTATCCTGATCGGCCACGTATCCGGATTCTCCGGAGTTGCGGGTCTTGATGCCCTTGTCCGCATCGCGCTGCATCTGCTCGTTGGGCTGGCCAGCCTTGAGGCCTTGGTCTACATCGCGGTTCATCTCCTCCTTGGTTTGCTCACTGGGTGCGGCCTTTTGCTCTTGGGCCGTTGCTTGGAAGGTCATTGTGCTTCCGGCAACTACAATCAATGCGAGAAGTGCTGTTCGCATGTTTGTCCTCCATCGCTTGCTCCGGCCCCTAAACGCGCGAACCTCCCAAGGTTTCCTAGTTCCAATCGCTATTGTCGAAAGTCACGTCTTGCGATCAGGAGGGTTGCACTCAAGACGCCGATTGGTCCAGCGGCATGCATTGATGTGTGTGTGTGTGCGTCTCACTCGGACAACAATGCGGACCCGAAACGATTTTTATGAGCACCCGCTCTACGCAAGTCCGCCATCCACCCGAAAACACTGGCTGGTGATGCGCTGGCTTTCGTCGGATGCAAGGAACAGCGCCATGTTGGCGATGTCCTCGGGCGTCACCGCATCGGGCACCGCCTGGCGCGAGCGCATCTCGGCGATGACCCGATCGTCCGGATACCACAACCGGCGCTGGCGCTCGGTGATCACCATGCCCGGCGCGATCGCGTTGACGCGGATGCGGTCGGGACCGACCGACCGCGCCAGCGAGTTGGTGAAGCCGACGATCGCTGCTTTCGCCGCGGCATAGACCGGCAGCGCCGGCGCGCCGCGCATCCAGGCGATCGAGGACATGTTGATGATGGAGCCGCCGCCGCGCGCCTGCATCTGCGGCACCACCGCTTGCGCTGCGAAGAAGACGTGCTTGAGATTGACGCCGATCATCCAGTCGAACTCGGCCGGCGTCACCTCGGCGAGAACCTGACGCTGATCGTTGGCGGCGTTGTTGACGAGAACGGCGGCATTGCCGAGCGAACGGTGGGCCTCCGCCATCGCCGCGCGCAAGGCATCGATGTCGAGGAGATCGCAGGGCACGAACTGCGGCGCGGGCCCGGACGAAGCCGCAATCTCCCGCGCCAGGGCTTCGCCGGCGCCTCTATCGATGTCGAGGAAGGCGACCCGGGCGCCTTGGCCCGCGAAGGCCCGGACGAAGGCGGCGCCGATGCCGCTGGCGCCTCCGGTGATCAAGACCACGCGGCCCGCAAGGCTGGAATAGGTCGTCTTCGTCATGCGATCAGTCGCTCCGTCTCGGGGTCGAATAGGCAGATGCGGCGGGTGTCGAGGGCGAAGGCGGCAGACGTGCCGGGCGCGGGGCGGATATCCGGCGAGACCCGCGCCATCGCGGGCTCGCCGCCGAGCCGCAGCAGCACCATGGTCTCGGCACCGGTCGGCTCGACCAGCTCCACCGGCGCCTCGACCAGGACAGGCGCTTCTCTGGAAAACGTGCGGCTGCCTTCGGCAATGCATTCCGGCCTGATTCCGAACACCACCTTGCGCCCGACAAAGGGTGCTGCGGCGTCATACCCCCTCAGGCGCAGACGAAGCTCGTCGGGCCGTCCCGCGCCGATCACGACGACCGGGCCGTCATTTTCGGCCTCGAGCCGCGCCGGCATGGTGTTCATCGGCGGCGAGCCCATGAAGCGCGCGACGAACAGATTGGCGGGATAGCGATACACGGTGTCGGGATCGGCGAATTGCTGCACGCTGCCCTGATGCATCACGGCGATCCGTGTCGCCATCGTCATCGCCTCGATCTGGTCGTGGGTGACGTAGACGATGGTGGCGCCGATGCGCTGGTGCAGGCGCTTGATCTCCATCCGCATCTCGACGCGCAGCTTGGCATCGAGATTGGAGAGCGGTTCGTCGAACAGGAAGAGCAGGGGATTGCGCACCAGCGCGCGCCCCATCGCCACGCGCTGGCGCTGGCCGCCGGACAATTGCGACGGCTTGCGGCCGAGCAGCGGCTCGATCTGGAGCAGCTTTGCGACATTCGCGACCGCAGCGTCCTGCTCGGCCTTGGGAACGTGACGGCATTCCATGCCGAAGGTGATGTTCTGGCGCACGGTCATCGAGGGATAGAGCGCGTAGGACTGGAACACCATGGCGATGTCGCGGTCCTTCGGCGCGACGTCGTTGACGACGCGGCCGCCGATTTCGATCGTTCCCGCGCTCGGCCGGTCGAGCCCGGCGACGATGTTGAGCAGCGTGGACTTGCCGCAGCCGGACGGGCCCACCAGCACGGTGAACTCGCCGCTCTCGATGTCGAGCGCGATGTCCTTCAGAACCTCCAGATTGGCGTAGCGCTTGGACAGGGCGCGAATGCTCAGTGCTGCCATGACAACTCCATCATTTCACGGCCCCGGCAGTCAGGCCGCGGACGAAGTACTTGCCGCCGAGAAGGTAGATCAACAGCGTGGGCAGCGCGGCGATGATCACCGCTGCGCTCTGCACGCCATGCTGCGGGATATCGGCGACCGCGGCGGACAGCGCGATGAGGGCAGCGGTGACGGGCTGCTGCTGGCCGGTGGTGAACGTCACGCCATAGAGGAACTCGTTCCAGATATGGGTGAACTGCCAGATCACCGTGACGATCAGGATCGGTCCCGAGAGCGGCAGGATGATGCGCCAGAAGATGCGGAAGAAGCCCGCGCCGTCGATGCGCGCGGCCCTGATCAATTCATGGGGAATGGCGACATAATAGTTGCGGCAGAACAGCGTGGTGAAGGAGAGCCCCTGAATGGTGTGAATCAGCACGAGGCCCGTGAGCGTGTTGATGAGGCCGATGTCCCGCAGCACGATGGTCCAGGGCAACAGGCGCATCTGCTGGGGGAGGAACAGGCCGAGCGTCACGATGCCGTAGATCCAGTTGTCGCCGCGAAAGCGCCAGAGCGACACGGCGTAGCCGGCGATTGCGCCGAGCAGGGTCGAGATGATCGTCGCCGGAATCGTGACCAGCGCGGAGTTCAGCATGTAGGGCCGGATGCCGGCGCAGGTCTCGGCGACACAGAAACCGCTCCAGGCTGCGGCGTAGTTGCTCCAGGCCAGATGCTGCGGCCAGCCGATCATCGATCCCTGCGCGATCTCCTCGTTGGTCCGGAGCGAGTTCAGCACCACAACGACGAGAGGCGCGAGCCAGGCTGCGGCGATCAGGGCAACGGCGAGATAGATCAAGATCCGGCTTGGTGCGAAGCTGCGATCAGGCATGGGCGGCCCGCCGTCGCTGGACATATCGCCACGCCGCATAGGGCAGCAGCACGGCGAGAAGAATGAGCAACATCAGCACGGCCGCCGCTGCGCCGCGGCCGAGCAGGCTGCGCTGGAACATCAGGTCGTAGACGACGAGTGCCGGCAGCTGGGTCGCAATCCCCGGTCCGCCATTGGTGAGCGCGCGCACGAGATCGAAGGTCGAGATCGCGAACTGCAACTGGATCACCACGACGGTAACGGTGATCGGCCACAGCGACGGCAGGATGATGCGCCGGTAGGTTCGGACCGGACCCGCGCCGTCGATCTGCGCGGCCTTGATGATGTCGCTGTCGACGGAGCGAAGGCCGGCGAGGAACAGCGCCATGGCAAAGCCCGACGATTGCCAGATCGCAGCGATGACGATGGTCCAGATCGCCATGTCGCGGTCGATCAGCCAGTCGAACTTGAAGGAGGTCCAGCCGAGGTCGTGGATCAGCTTCTGGATCCCGAGGCCAGGATTGAGCAGCCAGCTCCAGACCGTGCCGGTGACGACGAACGACACCGCGAGGGGATAGAGGAAAATAGATCGCAGTACGTTCTCGCCGCGAATGCGCTGATCGAGCAGGATCGCGAGAATGAGGCCGGTCGCTGCGCTCAGCAGCACGAAGGCGCTGCCGAACAGCAAGAGATTGTCGAAGGCGATCTGCCAGTTGCGTGAGGCTGCGACCGCGGAATAATTGCGCAAGCCGACCCAGCCCGCAACGGGAACGAGCGTGGACGGCGTGAACGAGATCCAGATCGTCCATAGCGAAAACGAGACGAGGTGCGCGGCGGAGAGCAGCAGCGGCACCCAGATCATCAGATATTCGGGTAGCCGGCGCACCCATTCAGGAAGCGCCGGCCGGCCCGGTCTCATCGTGGCGGCATTGCTCAACGCGCGCCCTCGACGGCCTCGGCGAGGCGCATGGCGGCCTGCTCCGGCTTGATCGTCTTGTTCTTCACGTACTCGGTGATCACGTCGATCATCGCTGCCGTCATGCCGTTTTCCTGCGCCATGTTGTGCGCCATGCTGAGGACGGCCTGATTGCTGGCGATGGCGTCCTTCAGGGCCTTTGCGGTCGTTCGTTGCCCCTCGGACCAGCCTTCGCCGGACAGATCGACATCGGTGCGCACCGGAATCGATCCCGTGATCTGCGAATACATGGTCTGGATTGCCGGATCCATGACGAGCTGGGCCATCAGCGTCTGGCCGGCCTGCAGGTCGGGCTCCTTGCGCTGCCAGAAGATGAAGGCATCGGCATTCAACAGGAAGACCGGCTTGCCGTTGTCGCTCGGGCCTGGCGCAATCATGAAGTCCTCGAGCTTGAAGCCGGCATTGCGCAATACGCCCTGGGCCCAGCCGCCCATGATCATCATGCCCATGTCGCCGTCGATGAAGCGCTTCAGGTTGGTCGAAAAATGTTGGGCGCCGACGTTGGGATCCATCCAGTCCGCGATCTTGCGCACCTGGACGAACGCGGCCTTGATCTCGGGACCCTCGAGGGCCTTCTTTTCCAGATTCATGATGGCGGCGCGATAGGCGAGGGGACTGATGCCCGCGAGAGCCGCCTCGAATTTCTGTCCGTCGTCCGGGCGGGTGCCGCCGTTGGCGATAGGGAAGGCCACGTCGCCCGTCTTCATCTTTTCGGCGAGGTCGTTGAAGTCGGCCCAGGTGACAGGGACCTTGTCCGCCTTGGCCTTGTCCATCGCGCGTTTGGACAGGAACAGCATGTTGGTGCTGTAGATCTGCAGCGGTAGCGCAATCCATTTGCCGCCAGGCTTGTGCAGTTTTGCAAGGTCCGGCGCGACGACCTTCTCATAGCCGGCGGCCGCGACGAGCGCGTCGAGATTGACGGTCGGGGCAATCTTCGACCAGGCGGCAATCTCGGGACCCTTGAGCTGCGAGCAGGCAGGCGGATCACCGGCCATGATCTGCGCCCGCAGCTTGTTCATCATCTCGGTGGTGAAGCCGGGGACGGGCGAGTGCTGCCAGACACCGCCTTTCTCCTCGAATTTCTTGCCGAGCGCCGTGATGGCGGCCCCATCGCTGCCCGCCGACCATTGCGAGATCGCGGTTAGTCGCGGCTTGGCCGTGCCTTGCGCGCGGGCAAAGGCCGGAAATGCGAGCGCGGCAGCGGATCCAGCGAGCAGACGACGCCTTGTTGTTGTGATCGGCATGGCAGTTCCTCCCGGTGTGAAATCTTTCGCCCTTGCGGGCCATTCAGGCTCAGCGCATGTCAGGCCGCCTCCGTCGACGCCGCGGGCATACCGCCGCGGCTGGCAAGGCAGAAGGCGGCGAAGGCGAGCGCAGCCTGCGGGTCGTTGCCCGTCGACGGCGGCACGAAGGCGAGCGAGACCTGCGCCAATTCGCGTCCGCCCAGCAGGCAGGCGTCGATCCCGTCGACCAGTGCTTTTCGATCCTCTTCAGAGAGAAGCGACGGCCAGCCGCTGATCGCAACGCCGCCGCAGGGCTTGACGTTCAGCGTGTTGCCGATCGCAAGGCCAAGCCGGAACAGCCGCCGGCGCAATTCCTGCCGCACGCGCGATGAGATCGGGACCGTGTTCACCCATTCGTTGCCGAGCTGAAGCAGCTCGGCTTCGGACACGCCGAGAAGCTCGGCCAGCGCCGGAATCGACGCATAGGCCTCGACGCAGCCATGATGTCCGCAGCGGCAGCGCGGTCCGTCAGGCCCGAACACCATGTGGCCGAGCTCGATCGGCTGCAGGGCATCCGCCTCGGCCGGATTATCCATCCAGGCGCCGGCGACGCCATGGCTGACGAGCACGAACAGATGCGTGTCGTTGAACGGATAGTTTTCCGTGCGGCAGCAGTGAAAGGTGGCATGCGCGACGACCGAATTGGTGAATTCAATCGGCACGCCCGCGAACATCTCGCCGAACATGTCGCTGATGCGAGCGAGGTCGCAGGGAATGATCGGGTTGACCGAAATGCTGAGGCGGCCGAGGCCGGGAATCGAGACGCCGATCTGCGACAGGGTGATCCGGCGGCGCCGCGTCCAGTCGCGCAGCAACGTCATCGCTTCGCGAAACGCCCGGCCAACGGTCTCGACATTCGGCGTCTTCGGCAGCGGCACGCGCTCGGTGTAGTGCAATTCGCCCGACAGGCCACCGACACCGACACTGAGCCGCTGCGCCGTCAGCTCGAAGGCCGCCAGCGCCACCGCGCCGTCGAGCGACACGAGGCCCGTCGGGCCGCCGACGTAAGGGGCAGGGCGCCGTATTTCCTCGATCAGGCCTTCGGCCTTCAAGTCAAGCAGGATGCGCGACAGGCTCGCTTCCGACAGGCGCACGGCCTTGGCCAGAGGCGGACGAAACGAGCCGCCCGACTGAAGCAGATGAGTCAAAATGGCAGCGCGTGTCTGCCGCCGACTTCTCGGCTGCTCCGGCATTTCCATCTCTGTCGTCATTCTTACTTAGTGTAAGAATTTGCGCGCGAAGCGTTTCGGCTGTCAAGCATCGGTGAGCGAGATGACCCGACTTGTTGTTGTGCGCGGCAGCATGGATGAGTTGCGCGATCCGCCTCGCAAACGAAAAACGGCGCCATCTTGCGATGGCGCCGCTTCGAAAGCCGTGATGGCCTGACCTCAGCGCTTGTCGATCGGCACGTAGTCGCGCTTGGCGACACCGGTGTAGAGCTGGCGCGGACGGCCGATCTTCTGATGCGGATCCTCGATCATCTCGCTCCACTGGCTGATCCAGCCGACGGTGCGGGCGACTGCGAACAGCACGGTGAACATCGAGACCGGGAAGCCCATCGCCTTCAGCGTGATGCCCGAATAGAAGTCGACGTTCGGGTAGAGCTTGCGCTCGATGAAGTACTGGTCGCTGAGCGCGATCTTCTCGAGCTCCATCGCCACCTTCAGCATCGGATCGTCGCCATGGCCGGTCTCCTTGAGCACGGCGTGACACATCTTCTGCATGATCTTGGCGCGCGGATCGTAGTTCTTGTAGACCCGGTGGCCGAAGCCCATCAGGCGGACTTCAGAGTTCTTGTCCTTCACCTTGGCGATGAACTCGGGGATCTTGTCGACCGTGCCGATCTGATAGAGCATGTTCAGCGCGGCCTCGTTGGCGCCGCCGTGGGCCGGGCCCCAGAGGCAGGCGATGCCGGCTGCGATGCAGGCGAACGGGTTGGCGCCCGAGGAGCCGGCGATGCGCACCGTCGAGGTCGAGGCGTTCTGCTCGTGGTCGGCGTGCAGGATGAAGATCTTCTCCAGCGCGTCGGCGAGCACCGGGCTGATCTTGTAGTCCTCGCAGGGCACCGCAAAGCACATGTTCAGGAAGTTCTCGGCAAAGCCGAGCGAGTTCTTCGGATACACGAAGGGCTGGCCGACGGTGTACTTGTAGGCCATCGCAGCCAGCGTCGGGATCTTCGCGATCATGCGCATGGAGGCGATCATGCGCTGCTTCGGATCGTTGATGTCGGTGGAGTCGTGATAGAACGCGGCGAGCGCGCCGACGGCCGCAACCATGATCGCCATCGGATGAGCGTCGCGGCGGAAGCCCTGGAAGAAGCGGGCCATCTGCTCGTGCACCATCGTGTGATGGGTTACGCGATAGTCGAAATCCTTCTTCTGCGCGGCGGTCGGCAGGTTCCCGTAGAGCAGAAGGTAGCAGGTCTCCAGGAAGTCGCCGTGCTCGGCGAGCTGCTCGATCGGATAGCCGCGGTATTCCAGCACGCCGGCGTCGCCGTCGATATAGGTGATCTTGGACTGGCAGCTCGCGGTCGAGGTGAAGCCCGGATCGTAGGTGAACAGGCCGGACTGGCCATAGAGCTTGCCGATATCGATGACGTCAGGCCCGACGCTGCCGCTGAGGATCGGGAGATCGAAATTCTTGTTTCCGACCGTCAGCGTCGCGGTCTTTGGGCTTTCTTTTGCGTCCATCAGAGGTCCCCGATGTGTGGTGAAACGGGCCGGAGCCGGAGTCCCCCAAGGGAGAAAATGGGGCAGGCCGGATGTTCCAGAATGTACGGGGGAGATGGGTATATTATTGCTATGTGCGCTGCAAGATGGCCACTCGCATGCTCGACTTACGTCGTAGACTGGTCCTCGAGCCGGGCGAGGCTCTCCTGGCGTCCGAGGACGTCCAAAACCTCAAATATACCAGGCGACGTCGTCCGTCCGGTGAGCGCCGCCCTAAGCGGCTGGGCGACCGCGCCGAGCTTGAGACTATTTTCCTCGGCAAAGGCGCGCAGCGCGGCCTCGGTGGTGGCGCCGCTCCACGTCTCGACTTTCTCCAGCGCGGAATGTAGCTGGCCGATCAGCTTGCGGTTTTCGGGCGTCAGCAGCGCCTGCGCCTTGGGATCGGGCGCCAGCGGCCGGTCGGCGAAGATGAAATGGGCGCCGTCGATCAGCTCGATCAACGTCTTGGCGCGCTCCTTCAGGGCCGGCATGGCCTTGAGCAGCTGCGCGCGCGTGGTGTCGTTCAACTTGGCCTTAATCTCGTCGCGGCTCGGCACGATGTGGTCGAGCACGTCCTCGAACATCCTCACGAGCGATTGATCGTCGGCCTGGCGGATGTAGTGGCCGTTGAGGTTTTCCAGCTTGGCAAAATCGAAGCGGGCGGCGGCGCGGCCGACGCTGGCGAGATCGAACGCTTCGATCATCTCCTCGGTCGAGAAGATCTCCTGGTCGCCATGGCTCCAGCCGAGCCGGACGAGGTAGTTGCGCAGCGCCGCCGGGAGGTAGCCCATGGCGCGGTAGGCATCGACGCCGAGTGCGCCGTGCCGCTTGGACAGTTTCGAGCCGTCCGGGCCGTGGATCAGGGGGATGTGGGACATGCTCGGCAGCGCCCAGCCCATCGCATCGTAGATCTGCTTCTGGCGGGCGGCGTTGATCAAATGGTCGTCGCCGCGGATCACGTGGGTGACGCCCATATCGTGGTCGTCGACCACCACGGCGAGCATGTAGGTCGGGTTGCCATCGCCCCGCAGCAGGACGAGATCGTCGAGGTTCTCGTTCTGCCAGACCACGCGGCCCTGGACCTGGTCCTCGATCACGGTCTCGCCGGTCTGCGGCGCGCGCAGGCGGATGGTGGGCTTGACGTCGCCCGGAGCCGTCGCCGGGTCGCGGTCGCGCCACATGCCGTCATAGAGGCGGGTGCGCCCCTCGCTGCGCGCCTTCTCGCGCATGGCGGCGAGCTCCTCGGCGGTGGCGTAGCAACGGTAGGCCTTGCCGTCGGCCAGCAGCTGCTCGGCGACCTCGCGGTGGCGGGCGGCGCGGGCGAACTGGTAGATGACCTCGCCGTCCCAGCCGAGCTCCAGCCACTTCAGCCCATCAAGGATGGCGCCGATAGCGGCTTCCGTGGAACGCTCCCGGTCGGTGTCCTCGATCCGGAGCAGCATCTTGCCGCCGTGCTTCTTGGCGTAAAGCCAGTTGAACAGCGCCGTGCGGGCGCCCCCGATATGGAGGAAGCCGGTCGGCGAGGGAGCAAAGCGCGTGACGACGGAATCGGACATTCTTGGCAGGGCCTATGCATTGGAGGCGGTGGTGTATAGCAGGAACGGGACATAACTAAAGGGCGACGGCGGACCTGACAGGCCTTGCTTAAGCTCTTGGCGCGGCCACGCGAATTTGGCAGAAGAACCGCTGATTTCCCTACAGGATTTTCGTAATGACAGAACCGGTGGCAGCTGAGGTTGGGCGCGATTTCATTCGTGACATCATCCAGGCCGACCTCGACCAGGGCAAGTACAAGGAGATCGTGACCCGGTTCCCGCCGGAGCCGAACGGCTATTTGCACATCGGCCACGCCAAGGCGATCGCACTCAACTTCGGCATCGCCCAGGAGTTTCCCGGCCGCTGCCACTTGCGCTTCGACGACACCAACCCGGTCAAGGAAGAGCAGGAATATATCGATTCCATCCAGGCCGACGTGCGCTGGCTCGGCTTCGACTGGGGCAAGAACCTGTTCTTCGCTTCGGACTATTTCGACCAGCTCTACGAATGGGCGGAGAAGCTGATCCGCGACGGCCTCGCCTATGTCGACGACCAGACCCAGGAGGAGATCCGCACCTCGCGCGGCACGCTGACCGAGCCCGGCAAGAACTCGCCGTTCCGCGACCGCAGCGTGGAGGAGAACCTCGACCTGTTCCGCCGCATGAAGGCCGGCGAATTCCCCAACGGCGCACGCGTGCTGCGGGCCAAGATCGACATGGCCGCGGGCAACATCAACCTGCGCGATCCCGTGCTGTACCGCATCCTGCATGCGCATCATCCGCGCACCGGCAACGCATGGTGCATCTATCCGAGCTACGACTATGCCCACGGCCAGTCGGACGCAATCGAAGGCATCACGCACTCGATCTGCACGCTGGAGTTCGAGGACCACCGGCCGCTCTACGACTGGTTCATCGAGAAGCTGCCGGTGCCGTCGCAACCGCACCAGTATGAATTCGCGCGGCTCAACCTGACCTACACGCTGCTGTCCAAGCGGGTGCTGACCCAGCTCGTCCGCGACGGCCATGTCGCGGGCTGGGACGATCCGCGCATGCCGACCATGGCCGGCATGCGCCGCCGCGGCGTGCCGCCGGCGGCCCTGCGCGAGTTCGTCAAGCGCATCGGCGTCGCCAAAGCCAACAGCGTCGTCGATGTCGGCATGCTGGAATTCTGCATCCGCGAGGAGCTGAACCGCACGGCGCAGCGGCGCATGGCGGTCTTGAGGCCGCTCAAGGTCGTGATCGAGAATTATCCGGAAGGGCAGACCGAGGAGCTCGAGGCGATCAATCATCCGGACGATGCATCGGCCGGTACGCGGAAAATCACGTTCGGCCGCGAGCTCTATATCGAGCAGGACGATTTCATGGAGAACCCGCCGAAGAAGTTCTTCCGCCTGTCGCCGGGCAACGAGGTGCGGCTGCGTTACGCCTATTTCGTCAAGTGCACGGGCGTGATCAAGAACGACAAGGGCGAAGTGGTGGAGCTGCGCTGCACCTATGATCCCGCGACCAAGGGCGGCAATGCGCCCGACGGTCGCAAGGTCAAGGCCACCATGCACTGGCTGCCGGCGGCGGCCTCCAAGCCGGCGGAGATCCGCATCTACAACCAGCTGTTCGCCAATCCGAGCCCGGATGCTTCGAATTTCGCGGCCGATCTCAACCCGAACTCGCTGGAGATCCTCGCCGATGCGCGGGTCGAGGCGTCAGTTGCGGAGAGCAATTCGACCGACCCGATGCAGTTCGAGCGCCAGGGCTATTTCGTGCGCGACAAGGACTCGACGCCGGACAAGCCGGTGTTCTCGCGCACCATCGGCCTGCGCGATACTTTCGCGAAGGAAGTCGCGAAAGGCTGAGGCGAGGGCATGAGCAGCGAAGCCGACGCCATCGTTTCCGCCATCATCGCGAAATGGTGCGCCGGCTTCGCGACGCTCGATGCGGCCGCGCTGTCATCGCTCTATGCGAGGAACGCGTTCTTCTTCGGCTCCAACCCGAAGCTTTATCGCGGCCGAGATGGCGTCGCCGACTATTTCAATGGCCTGCCACGCTGGCGAAGGCCGAGCGCGACCTTCTCCGAGGTGAACGCCGCGCAGGCCGGCCCTGACCTGATCAACATGGCCGCGACCATCACGTTCGATCTCGCCGGCGAGCGGGACGATCTCGTCGTGAAGATGAGCTGGGTCATCATCCGCGAGGAAGACGACTGGAGGATCGTCAATCACCATGCTTCGGCCAAGGCGCCGCTGATCTAGCGCCGGAGGCGTACTTCATCGCATCCGCTTTCATCCGGTCGCTACAGCTTGTAGCCGATCTTTCTCAGGAGGTCCTTCCGCCACGCAATGTCGGCGTCGGTCTCGATACCCAGCGGTGAGGCGCCATCCACTATGCCGAGCACGCCACGGCCGAGCTCGGTTTGCGCGACGATCACCTGCGTGGCGTTGGCCGTCGCGCAGTAGATGCGGCAGACCTCCGGCACCGAGCGCACGGCAACCAGGACGTTGACCGGAAAGAAGCCGTCGCCCAGAAAGATCAGAAAAGTGTGGCCGGCGCCGATGGCCAATGCGTTGTTGCGGGCGTGGGTGAGGGCCGCTTCGTCATTGCCCGACCAGCGCACCAGCCGCTTGCCGGAGGCTTCGCAGAAGGCGATCCCGAAGCGGATGCCCGGAACCGTGCCAACGAGCGCCTCGTGGAGGTCTTCCACGGTCTTGATGAAATGCGACTGACCGAAGATGAAGTTGGCCGCGTCCGGCTTGACGATGGGTACGACGGTGAGTTCCATGGCCGCGCTCCTCCAGGAGAGGACGATTCATGTTAGGCCGACGGAAAGCGATTGTCAGCCGCCGCCCGAGCCGCTTCGTGGAACCGGCGGACTCGCTCCAGGTCCTTGGCGTGCGAACCGTCCTGATCCGTCTTCGTCTTGGAGTCGACGCCTGCCGGGCGGACAGCTTGGATCGCTCCTGCGACGTTGTCCGGTCCGAGGCCGCCTGCGAGGACGACCGGAATACGGACAACGTCCACGATGCGGCGACTGATATTCCAATCATGCGTCACGCCGAGCGCGCCGATCTGCTTGTCGGTGGATCGATAACTGTCGAGCAGCAGAAAGTCTGCAATGCCGACGTAGCTCTCGGCAATCGCGACGCTTTCCTCGGAGAACACCGGTATGCTTCTCATCACGACGATCCCGGGCAACATGCGTTTGAGCGAAGCAACATCTTGCGGGGAAAGCAGTTCGGCGCTGGCTCCCAAATGGACGATTGCGGGGTTGAGCTCGCGCGCCCAAGACGCAATCAAGGAAAGATCCCGGGTCAGAAACAGTGCCGAGAATTTCGATGGCGGTACAATTGCCGCGCCGATCCTGGAAGCCGCCGAGATCGGCAGTTCGCGCGGAAATTGGCCGTCTCCGACGAGCACGCCGATATGATCGACGCCAATGGCCGAAAGTGCTGACGCCTCTTCGGGGGTGGAGATTTCATAGATCTGGGTCAACATCGGGCGTCACCTCTCCGAGTCTCAGGCGCGAGGGGCCCCGAACGCCGCCATCACCTCGGCCAGCATCCGCTCCTGCTCTCCCCCATAGCGCGGAGAGAAATGAAAGGGCTCGACGCGGCGGACATTGGCTTCCCGTGCAACTTCTCCGGCAGCCGTGGTGGTAAGATGAGCCCGCTGCTTCGCTATTGTGGCGTCCGCGTCCGCAAACGCCGCCTCGATGAAGAGGATGTCTGCATTCTGAATCAGCGCCACGATGGCGGCACGATTGGCCGGCGTGTCGGCAACATCGGTCACATAGGCGATTTTCTGGCCGGCAGTGACCGTCACAAGATCGCGCAGGCTTGAGAGTGGCACGAGGCGATCCGACTTGGCCGCTTCTTCGATACGGATCAAATGATCTTCCGCGCGACGCTCGACGACGGCCTTCTTTAGCGACAGCAACCAGGAACCGACGGGCAGTCCACGCTCCGCCAGCCTATTCTTCCATACGTTGACATGGGCCGCTTCCTGCAGCGCAAAACCGAGGCAGGGCGTGCCATGCTCAAGGATCGCGGCTGACACGCGATGGGTCGGTTCATCGCAGAGTACGCCCGCAGTGGTCTTGCGAGAGGCGGATGGCTCTGCCGCGAAGCCTTTCCGCAGCCGGAACCGCGTGGTGGAGATGGAATCTTGCGCTCCAAGTTCGCTGACGTCGAAAACAAGATCGCAGGGATAGTTTTCGACCAGGTTCCAGCGATAGGCCTGAAGCTTGTGAAAGACGTGCTCGGCCAAGCCGGGCGGACCGAACAGCTGTACCGATTTCTCGTGCCCGACGAGCAAACGCAGCAGATGGTCGAAGCCAACGAAATGATCGATATGCGCATGCGAGACAAAGACCTGATCGACGCGTCGGATCTTCCGTGGCGCCAATGAAGCAATCTCTCCGATATCGAACAGCAGGCTTCGCTTCTCGAACAGTGTCTCGACATAGACCGTCGGATCGCCGTAGCGACCGTTGACCAGGCTAGGATGGAAAAGCGGTCGCATGACAACAATTCTGCTGCAACAGTTCCAAATGCATCTCCCCTCATCTTAGGGGACGGGGATGGATTCCGCACCGGGCAGGATCGAGCTAGAATACATCAATCGGATCGAGGAGAGAGCCATGAAACTCGTTTCAAGCGCCTTCGCCGATGGTGCCGCAATTCCGCGACGGTTTACCTGTGATGGCGAAAATCTTTCGCCACCTCTGCAATGGAGCGACGCGCCGGAGGGGACGCGGAGTCTCGTCCTGCTCTGCGACGATCCCGATGCGCCCGCCGGCAAATGGCATCATTGGGCAGTCTACGACATTCCGCCGGCGGTCACGGAATTTGCGATCAACGCCGCGCAGAACGCCAGAATGAAGCAAGCCGTCAACGATTTTCGGAAGGTGGGCTATGGCGGCCCGTGTCCGCCGCATGGCCATGGGCCTCATCACTATCATTTCCGACTGCTTGCCCTCTCGATGGAGGGCCTGCCGACAAAGGCCAATGCATCCTGCGCCGACATCGAGCGAGAGGCGCGCAAGCACGTGATCGCGGAGGCGACCCTCGTCGGTTGGTACGAGAGGTAGGCGAAAGAATGCCCTAAAGAGCGATGCGATCGGGATCAATCGTCATCGCACTTTAGGTTATTGTTTGAGCATGATCTCTTCGGAAAACCGCCACGCACTTTTCCGGATCATGCTCTAGATGTCGTAATACAAATGGAACTCGTAAGGATGCGGTCGCAGCCGGATCGGGTCGACCTCCTTCTTGCGCTTGTAGTCGAGCCAGGTTTCGATCACGTCAGTGGTGAAGACGTCCCCGCGTAGCATGAATGCGTGGTCGCGCTCGAGCGCGTCGAGCGCCTGGTCCAGCGATCCCGGCGTGGACTTCACCTCCTTCGCCTCCGCAGGCGGGAGGTCGTAGAGATTCTTGTCGATCGGGCTGCCAGGGTCGATCTGCTTGTCGATACCGTCGAGGCCGGCCATCAGCATTGCAGCGAAGGCCAGGTAGGGATTGCAGGAGGGATCGGGTGAACGAAACTCGACGCGCTTTGCGCGCGGATTCGGCGAATACATCGGAATCCGGCAGCAGGCGGAGCGATTGCGCTGGGAGTAGACGAGGTTGATCGGAGCTTCATAACCCGGCACGAGGCGCCGGTAGGAGTTCGTGGTGGGGGCGCAGAGCCCGCACAACGCCCAGGCGTGGCTCAAGAGCCCGCCGATATAGTAGCGCGCGAGCTGGCTCAGCTCGGCGTAGTCGCCCTTATCGTAGAACAAATTGGTCTCGCCCTTCCAGAGCGACTGGTGAACGTGCATGCCCGAAGCGTTGTCCTCGAACAGCGGCTTCGGCATGAAGGTCGCGGTCTTGCCATGCTGATGCGCGGTATTCTTCACCACGTATTTGTAGATCATCAAATTGTCGGCCATGCGGGTCAGCGTGGTGAAGCGCATGTCGATCTCGTTCTGGCCGCCGGTCGCGACCTCATGGTGATGGGCTTCGATCTGGATTCCCAGAGATTCCATCGTCAGCACCATTTCGGTGCGCAGCGCCTGCATGCTGTCGGTCGGAGGAACGGGAAAATACCCCTCCTTGGGGCGCGGCTTGTGCCCCAGATTCGGCCCCTCCTCGGCGCCGGTGTTCCAGCTGCCTTCGCTGGAATCGATCTCATGCATGGCGTAATTGATGCCCTGACCGTAGCGCACCTCGTCGAAGACGAAAAATTCCGCTTCCGGGCCGAAGTAACTCGTATCGGCGCGACCAGTACCCTTGAGATAGGTTTCAGCCTTCTGAGCGATATGGCGCGGATCGCGGCTATAGGATTGGCCGGTCACGGGGTCGCGGATGTTGCAGATGAGGACCAGCGTCTTTGCTGGGCTATAGGGGTCGAGGAAGGCCGTCGTCGGATCGGCGACGACCAGCATGTCGCTCTCCTGAATCTCCTGGAAGCCGCGGATCGATGAGCCGTCGAACCCGACGCCCTCCTCGAGCGCATCGATGCTCACCGCGCTCGGCGGGACGGAAAAATGTTGCCATACCCCCGGCAGGTCAGTGAACCGCAGATCGATCATCTCGATCTTGTCGTCCTTGATCGCCTTCACGAGATCTTCCGCCGTCGCACATTTTGGAAACATGGCTCGCTCCCTGCATCATTGAGATGCGCGTCTTGCGGGTCGCGTTGCCGTTCAGCCGCAGCCGAACGGCTTGCGACGGATTATGGTCCATACTCCGTTGCCGCCCCTCCAGCCTCAATCCGGCTTGGCGGCATTTGCAGTCAGCGGCACGCCAGCTGCTTCAGCTTTGGTGAGGCCCTCGCATCAGCTTCATGGCGTCTTCGATATGCCGCCAGGTCTTGGCGAGCTCAAGCTCGCCCTTCGACTCGAGCTCGATGGCATTCTGGGCGGCTTCCGCAATGGCCTTGGGGCCATGTGCTTCCAGCAACTGCCGAGCATAGTCGTGGATTTCGATTTCTCGCATGGCGTCACCTCCCTCTTGTCCTCGGCGCAATACGAATGACGTGCGGCCCGGGACGATAGACGTCGACACCTATCAAGCGCGGCTAGTCTGCATCCTGGTGCAGGCACTCGCAAGGGCTCTTTCCGGGGCATGGGCCGCGAGGATTTGGATGCGGCTCCAGTCGCGGCGACACGGCGCAGGTCGGAGGGATGCATTTTCGCAGTTGCGTCACCATCTAACCGGAAGAAGGGAGGTGAGCATCATGCGCATCCAACATTGGCAAGACGCTGCAAGCCTGCTCGTGGGCCTTTGGCTGGTCCTTTCTTCCTTTATCCTGGGCTGGTCCGGGGCGCCTGTCTGGGTCTCCATCGCGCTCGGGCTCGGTGTCGTGCTGTTTGCCATCGAGGCATTTGTCATCCCGTCCTATCTGGAAGAATGGGGAGAAATGCTGCTGGGCCTGGCTCTGCTACTGGCACCTTGGACCTTTGGCTATGAGCCGGTATCGGCCACGGTGAGCAGCGTGCTGTCCGGTATACTGGTGATCCTGCTCGCTGGCTGGGAGTTGATGACCGATCGCGATTTCAGCACCTGGTGGCACGATCGCTGGCATCGCCTGGCCGGCTGAAAAGAGGTGCTAGTCTGGCGCTCGCCGACCGCCATTTGCTGGCGGTCGGGAGTTCGAGATCGGCTCGCTCGGGCGCGTTGCCGACGCCTCGACGCGAACGCCGGTGCAGGGCCCCGCGGTCCTGCACCAGGATCAACCCATCACGATGCTGCCCTCGGCTCGATCGGCTGCCAGATGCTGATCTTGCGCGTCTCCGGCATCAGGAACAGCGCGAGCAGGAAGCATACCGCGGGGACCGCGATCGGATAGATCAACGCGTAGCCGATGCTCCCGGTCGCCGCGAATGCCGCCGACGTGATGAACGGCACCAGTCCGCCACCCCAGCCATTGCCGATGTGGTACGGCACCGAAACCGACGTGTACCTGATCCTGCCCGGAAAGAATTCCGCCAGGAACGCGCCGACCGGCCCGTAGACCATCCCAACGTAGCAAACGAGGATGAAGATGATGAAGATCGCGGTCGGATAGTTGATGTTGCCGGGCTGCGTGACCGCTCCCAGCCATAGATACAGCGGATAGTACGTGATCGCGGCGAGCAGCATGCCGCCCAGGATGACCGGCTTGCGGCCGATCTGATCCGACAGCCAGCCGAAGAAAATCAGGCTCGGTGTGGCAATCAACAGCGCTGCTCCCACGATGTAGGCGGAGGTCAGCGGGTCGACCTTGGAGACCTGCTGAAGGAAGTACAGCGCCCAGAACTGACCGCTGTACCAGACCACGCCCTGTCCAATCAGGACCACGATTGCGATCCCGATGAATTTGACGTTCGCGCTGAGGAATGCCTCCTTCCAGGGATTCCTCGTCATCTGGCCACGGGCCCTGATCTCCTGGAAGATCGGCGTCTCCTGGAGCTGGAGTCGAATGTAGATCGCGATGGCTACCAACAGGAAGGACACCAGGAACGGAACGCGCCAAGCCCATTCGTCGAAGGCCTGGTTGCCGAACCAGGTCCGTGTCAGGATGATCACCGCGAGTGACACCACGATCCCGAGAGTCGGAGAAGTCTGCAGCCAGCCCGTGTAGTAGCCGCGCTTGTCATCCGGCACATGCTCCGCGACATATGTGATGGCGCCGCCATATTCGCCGCCCAGGCACAGACCCTGGATCATGCGCAGGCCGAATAGAAGGAACGCCGCCGTGAGACCGATGGATTGGTAGGTCGGGATCAACCCGATTGCCCCCGTACCCAGTCCCATTCCGCTCAGTGTGATGAGGAAGGTATATTTTCGCCCGACCCGATCGCCCATCCATCCAAAGAGGAAAGCTCCCAACGGACGGATCAGGAACCCTGCAGTGAACAGCGCGATCGTGCTGAGGAGAGCCGCAACCGGGTGGGACGGCTCAAAGAACTTGACCGACAGAACTGCGGCCAGGCTGCCAAAGATATAGAAATCATACCATTCGATGACGTTTCCAACCGACGCGGCAACAATCACGCGGCGAAAATCGCTCGGTACTTGAACTGCCATGTGCTGCTCCTATCAATTCAAACGCTACTCCGGGCGCCTCTTCAGCGCTCATTCGCTCGCGGAGTACGCTTGGTGCGCGACGCTACAGGCGAGAATTGCGAGTTGCGTCCGCAACGCCTGGTCTCAGGGACGCTCGAGTCACCTGAGAAAAAGCTCCAGCGGTCTCTTCGATGCCGCGAGCTATCACGACCTGCCCGTCTGCCGGGGAGGTATAGAAGCAGTGTAATCCCGCTCGCGCTGGCCTCTTATGAGACTTTCGGCTCAATCGACCGAACCGAGGCTGACCCCCGCGTCGAGGGTGATCGCATCAAGCTGATCAAGAAGCACAGCGGGGGAAGGCAGCCACAAGGGGCACAATCACTTCATCGACAAGGGGCTCGTTGCCGATGTCGAAGGCAACAGGGTCAGGCTGTCCGGCAAGGCGTCGGTGGCCGTGACCATGGAGAAGGAAAAGTAGGGCGCTCCGCCGCTCGTTCCTGATCTGTACCGCTATTCGCACAGCTGCACGGTCCGGTAGCCTGCGTACCCGTCGTGTATCGTTGGGTGCAGGGGTATGGCGGAGCCGGGGCGGCCAGGACGCTCCCAGGGAGTTGCCGGGACGTGGCCGGTCGGCCGCGCCGCACCGGCTGGCGGCTTTGCGCCGGCGGGCTTTGGCGTCTGGCCGGCCATCGTCGAAACGCTGCGTCAATGGGCGCGCGCCGAGGCCGGGCCTGGCCGGCTGTTGCCCTGGGTGCCCGTCGCCTTCGGCGGCGGCATCGCGCTTTATTTCGCCGCAGATCATGAGCCGGTGCTGTGGGTGGTCGTCGCGACGGCGGCCGTTCTCGCCTTTGGCGCCGTGCTTCTGCGGCGGAGCCGGCTGTTTGCGCCCGCCATCATGCTCGCGGCGGTCGCCGCCGGCTTTGCCATGGCGACATGGAAGACGGCGCGCATCGCTCATCCCGTGCTGGCCAAGCCGCTCTACTCGGTGTCGCTGTCGGGCTTCGTCGAAGCGCGCGACATCCGCGAGCGCACCGATCGCTTCGTGCTGCGCGTCAGCGCGATGGAGGCGCAGCGCAGCGACGTCAGGCTCGAGCGCGTGCGCCTGTCGGTGCGCAAGGGCACGGCGCCCGAGGTCGGCAGCTTCGTGCAATTGAAAGCGCGGCTGTTGCCGCCGATCTCGCCGGTGCGCCCCGGCAGCTATGATTTCTCGCGCGACATGTTCTTTCAGGGCATCGGCGCCTCCGGCTTCGTGATGGGTGCGATCACGGCATCGACGCCGCCGGATGCCGGCGGCTTGCGGCTGCGCTACGCCGCCTTCATGCAGGGCCTGCGCGACGCGATCGACGCGCGCATCCGCGCAATACTCGAAGGCGACAACCGCGCGATCGCAACAGCGTTGCTCACCGGCCGGCGCGATGCGATCACCGCGCCCGTGAACGATGCCATGTTCGTCTCGGGGCTCGGCCATGTGCTGTCGATCTCCGGCTATCACATGGCGGTCGTCGCCGGCGTCATCTTCTTCGCGGTGCGCGCGCTGCTGGCCTTGATCCCGGGGTTGGCGGCCGGCTTTGCCATCAAGAAATGGTCGGCGGCCGCGGCGCTGGTCGCGGCCGCGTTCTACCTCTTGCTCTCGGGCGCGGAGGTCGCGACGCAACGCTCGTTCTTTATGACGGCGGTGGTGCTGATCGCCGTCATGGTCGACCGCCGTGCCATCACTTTCCGCACGCTGGCGGTGGCGGCGCTGATCGTGCTCGCGGTCGCGCCGGAGGCGTTGGTGCATCCGAGCTTCCAGATGTCCTTTGCCGCGACGCTCGGACTGGTGGCGCTGGTGCAGATCGGCATGCCGAACCTGCTCGCATCGCCCGATCATTCGGCGACAGCGCGGATCGCGCTGTGGGGCGGCCGCGAGATCGCGATGCTGTTCCTGGCCTCGCTGATCGCGGGGCTCGCGACCACGCCATACGCCGCGTTCCACTTCCATCGCGTGACCCCATACGGCGTGCTCGCCAATCTCGGCGCCATGCCGGTGGTCTCGGCGCTGGTGATGCCGGCCGGGCTGTTGGGGCTGCTCGCGGCACCCTTCGGGCTCGACGGCGTGTTCTGGTGGTTGATGGGGATCGGCATCGAGTGGATGGTCCAGGTCGCGCGCTGGGTGGCGGCCCTGCCGGGCGCGGTCGGCCGCATTCCCGCCTTCGGCATCGCGCCGCTGATCGCAGCCAGCTTCGGGCTCATCGTGATGGGGCTGTTGCGCACGCCTTTGCGCTGGTCCGGCGCCCTGGTGCTGCTGGCAGCGATCCTCTGGGGGCTGTCGGTGCGGCAGCCCGACATCCTGATTGCCGGGGACGGCGCGAGCGTCGCGGTCCGGGGCGGGGATGGACGCTTGCATGTGATCCGCGCCGGCAAGGACGGCTTCCTGCTGAAGGAGTGGTTGGCCGCCGATGCCGATCCGCGAGATGCCGGCAACGCCTCATTGGCGAGCGGCGTGTCGTGTGACGAGTCCGGTTGCGTAGCGCCGCTCGCGGATGGACGGCTGATCGCGTTGGCGATGCGCATCGACACGCTCGCCGATGATTGCAGCCGCGCCGCGCTGGTGGTGACGGCGCGGCCCGCGCCGTCCGATTGCGCGGCGATGGTGGTCGATCGGGCGCGTCTTGCCAGTCAGGGCGCGCTGGCCTTGATGCGGAGCGGAGAGGGTTTTTCGGTGCAGGCGGTGAGGGCGAGGGGAGCAAGCCGTCCCTGGCTGCCTGCCGGCGCCGGCGAGGGGGATTTCGACGGCAGCCTGGTGCCAAAGACAGCCGTGCCCCGCAACCGGGACGCAACGCCATCAGAGGCCGACTTGCAGGCCGACGATTGAGGATGATGCAGGGGAAATCGGTCCGAGGGGGATTCCCGCGGGAGGCAAAACCATACCATCTCGCCGGCCTCGGCCGGCGATGGCATGTAAATCTCGCCCTCGACTTCTCAGCCGGAGGGCAACGGCGTCAGCCGATCGGCAGGCGCGTGATCGTGGGCCGCGTGTCGGCGACGATCTGCGGCTTGTGCTCGCGCTCGGGGGCTGGCTGCGTCACCGGCAATTGCAGCACGGTCGCGCGCTGGCCTTCGACGAGCTGGGTCACCAGCACGTATTTGCCGTCGGGAAATTCGATCGCATCGTGATGGCGATCGGGAATGTGCGGGTCGATCTTGCCGAACTTGCCAACGCGGGAGTTGACGGTGCGCGTCCAGATCCAGCGGTTGTCGTAACGAACGTTGTCGGCGAAAGCGAGCTCCGTTCCCGGCAGCAGGCAGACCGCGACAGAGAGATCGGCTTCGGAGGCGAAGCCGCGTGTCGAGGTGCCGCGGAAGGTTGTCGTGACGATCGTCTCGCCGACTTGTGCGGGGCGGGTCGCAACGGCGTGCAGGCTGTAGTCACACATCGGGGTGCTCCTCTTGCGAAGATAGCAACCCGCGCCTCTTCTGAGGCGCAGGCCTCTATCAGAGTGGAAGTATGCAACGCTCTGCTTGGTTATAGGCAAATCTACGGCTGCGATTTGCAAGCTGCAATCACATTATCTTTCCCGAATCCAATAGGAACAAAGCCGACGTCTGTGCATTCTGAAGGCACCATGTCAGCGCCCCGCGGGCGCCGACCAATCCGAATATTGCCCACTCGAATTCGGAGGCTGTGCGATCGCATTCCGCGCCTTGCGGATATGCTCGTTGGTCGCCGATTGCTCGCGCACATGGCGGTGCGCTTGTGTGGCAATGGCTTGCGATGCCAATGGCGTCTCCTCGAACTCTCAGGTCGCGAAGCGATGTTGCTTCGCGTGGCGTGTCGAGGATGCTGCGCCGGAGCAGGGGCCGGACAATCTGAGCAGAACGGAAAAACCATCCAGCCGGAGCGGAAATGATACGCTCCAACAGGTGTCGAACGACCGCAGGACCGCTCAGTACTTCCGGTAAAGCCCGATCAGCTTGCCCTGGATCTTCACGCGGTTCGGCGGAAGAATGCGGACCTCGTAGGCGGCATTGGCGGGTTCGAGCGCGATCGAGGCGCCACGGCGGCGGAAGCGCTTCAGCGTGGCTTCCTCGTCATCGATCAGGGCCACCACGATGTCGCCGGTATCGGCGGTTTCGTTGCGCTGGATCAGCGCCATGTCGCCGTCGAGGATGCCGGCCTCGACCATCGAATCGCCGCGCACTTCGAGTGCATAGTGCTCGCCCGAGCCGAGCATATCCGGCGGTACGCTGATGGTGTGGCTGCGGGTCTGCAGCGCCTCGATCGGCGTGCCGGCCGCGATGCGGCCCATCACGGGCACCGCGACGGGGCGCTCGCCCTCGTCCGCAGGCGGGCTGGAGCTCGCGCGCACCTTGCCGAGATTGCCCTCGATCACGCTCGGGGTGAAGCCGCGGCGATTGCCGGCGGCGGCCTGGAGCTCGGGCAGCTTGATCACCTCGATGGCACGGGCACGGTTGGGCAGGCGGCGAATGAAGCCGCGCTCCTCGAGCGCCGTGATCAGGCGATGGATGCCTGACTTCGAGCGCAGGTCGAGCGCATCCTTCATCTCGTCGAAGGAGGGCGGCACGCCGCTTTCCTTCAGACGTTCGCTGATGAACCGCAGAAGCTCGTATTGTTTGCGCGTCAACATCTCGACCAAAGTCCCCCGGTTGATGTCGTTCGATTCCGAGACGATGAAGTCGGCAATAAGCCGCTACATCCTCGAAACAAATCATGAACGGACACTATATGTTCGATATGTGTTCCGCAACTGCTTAATTTACGGTGAACGAGGCCAAACTCGCGGAATACGTGTGGCCGGGCAGCTCAGACGGGCAGCCGGAGCACCTCGCAAGGCGTGCCGGCCTCTGCCTTCGGTGCGAACGGTGCGCGCACCAGAAGTACCTGTGCCGCAGCGAGATTCGCAAGCAGAGAGGAGTCCTGATGGCTGACGGGAAGGGCGACGCGCGTGCCGTCGTCGCGCACCTCCAGCCGAGCACGCAGATAATCCTCGCGCTGGTCGTTGGCGCCGAGATCGCGACCCAGCACGGCACGCTCGCGCTGATGATGAACCGCTGAACGGCCCGTCAGGGCGCGAATCAAGGGCACCATGAACAGGAAGGCGCACACATATGACGACACGGGATTGCCGGGCAGGCCGATCACGCGCATTGCCCCTATTCGACCGTGCATCATCGGCTTGCCCGGCCGGATCGCGATCTTCCAGAATGCCATCGCGATGCCTTCGCCCTTGAGCGCCTGCTGGACCAGATCGTGGTCGCCGACCGACGCACCTCCGGTCGTGATCAGGATGTCGGCACCGCTCTCGCGTGCGCGGCGGATGCCTGCGGACGTCGCCTCCAGCGTATCGGCGGCAATTCCGAGGTCGATGGTCTCGGCGCCCTCGCTGCGGGCGAGCGCGTGCAGGGCATAGCCGTTGGAATAGACGATCTGACCGGGACCGGGCGCGGCGCCCGGCATTACCAGCTCGTCGCCGCTGGCGAGAATCGCGACTTTCGGGCGGCGGATGACGGCGAGCTGCGGATGGTTCATTCCGGCGGCGAGGGCGAGATCGCGCTCGGTGAGGCGGATGCCCTTGCGCAGCAGCACGTCGCCTTCGCGGAAGTCGACGCCCGCAGGGCGGATGTGCCGGCCGCAAATGGCGGCTTCCTTGATCGTGACATGCTTGCCGTCGGCAATCGTGTCCTCCTGGATCACGACGGCATCGGCGCCGTCGGGAACGACGCCGCCGGTGAAGATCCGCACCGCTTCGCCGGGGCCGACCCTTCCCGCGAACGGCCGGCCCGCCGCGACCTCGCCGACGATGGTCAACCTGGAATCGATGGCCGCGTCGGCCGCGCGCACGGCATAGCCGTCCATCGCCGACATCGCCTCCGGCGGCTGCGTGCGCCGCGCCGCGACGTCGCGGGCGAGCACACGATGGTAGGCCTCGTCGAGGCCAACCATCTCTTCAGCCAGCGGCTCGGCGCCGGCCAGCACCGCGGCGAGCGCGTCAGAAACCGGCATCAGGGCCACGGGCGAACTCCTGCTGGGCGCATCAGTCAATGGACGGCGAGAGTTCTAGCCGAGCGGAGGCGTGAGGCAAAGCAGCGCGCAGGATGATTTGTGCCTGCGTGATCGCCGGTGAGTGGAGGGCGGCTCAACTCCGCCGCGGCATGATGCGGAAGGCGAGACAGACCGGCACGAGGATCGCCATGGCAAGGACGAGAACGACGAGTGCCACGGCCAACATCGGTCATCGCTCCGTCGGATCGCCCGGACTGATGTCCGCGACGTCGGGCGCCTTGGGGCCCTGATCCTTATCGGGCAGCGGATCCGCCTGGGATTTCAGGTCGGCGGCCTTGCTGATCAGCTTGGCGGAGAGGTCAGAATCCGAGGTGGTTCTGGCGAATTCGAGCAGGAGAGAGGCTTGCTTGGTGAGATAGGTCTTGCCCAGCACGTCGATCAGTCCAATGTAGAAGTCCCAACGGACTCATGAGTCCGACAGGCGGTATTCCGTTCCCGGAACTCTGTATAAAAATGCACAAAGTGATTGGGTTCCTCATCTCCAGCAAATTTAGCTCCGGGAACTGAGCACGATCCGGGCCTTCCGCGGCTCAGATCCCCAGTTCTTTCAATGCGTTCCCGACATCGCGCGGCGAGGTGACATGCACGGCGGTCAAGCCGCGCGCCCGCGCTCCCTCGATGTTCTCGGCGAGGTCGTCGAAGAACACGATGCGCTCGGCCGGCACGCCGATCGCCGCGACGACATGGTCGAACGCCTCGGCATCCGGTTTGCGCAGGCCGATGCTGGACGACAAATACAGCTCGCGGAAATGGCCGAGCAGACCGGCATATTCCTTTGAGAAAAAGTCGACGTGCGGCCGATTGGTGTTGGAGAAGGCGTAAAGCGGCATCTGCTTCGCCGCGCGCGGCAGCAGCTCGGCGATATCAGGCATCTCACCGGCGAAGATCGCGTTCCAGCCTTCCAGGAACTGCGCATCCGAGATGCCGATCCCGAGCGAGGACCGCAGCGAGGCGAAATAGTCCGCATCGCTGATCTTGCCCATCTCGTGCAGGCGGTAGGCCTCGTCACGCACATAGCGCGCGATGATGGCCTCGGGCTGACAGCCGGCATGTCCCGCCCAGCAGGCGATCGCCTTGGAGAAGTCGATGTCGAGCACCACGCGCCCGAGGTCGAACAGCAGCGCATCCGCGCTGCCGGGAGAGAGCGATGTCATTGCGTCCTTTTCACTTCAGTATGGCACGTCAGTAACGATAGGGCTCGTGGTCGAACAGCGGGAACGCGCTGAACACGCTGGGCGCGTTGGTGGCGGTCGCCGGATGCAGGCAGGATTTGTCGATCTCGGCGAATGAGGTGGCGCCGAGCAGGCCAAGGCAGCGCAGCACCTCGTCTTCGAGCAGCTCCAACATCCGTGCGACGCCGGCTTCGCCGGCTGCCGCGAGCGCCCAGCATTGCAGCCGGCCGATGCCGACGAGGTCGGCGCCCGCCGCGATCGCCTTGACGATATCGGTGCCGCGACAGAAGCCGCCGTCGACCATGATCCTGGCGCGGCCCTTCACGGCCTCGACGATCTCCGGCAGCACGTGCATGGCGCCACGGCCGTGGTCGAGCTGGCGTCCGCCATGGTTGGAGACGTAGATCCACTCGACGCCGTGATCGAGCGCGATCTGCGCATCCTCGGCCGTGGCGATGCCCTTGAGGATCAGCGGAATTTTGAACTTGTCCTTGATCATCTTCACGGTCCGCCACTCCAGGCCCTTCTGGAAATCGCCGCCCGTGGCGCGCAGGCGGCTCTCGCGAACGTAGCGCTTGGCGATGTCACGTTCGCGACGGCTGTAATGGGCGGTATCGACGGTCAGGCAGAAGGCGGCATAAGCGTTCCTCTCGGCCCGACTGACGACGTCGGCAACGAAGGCATCGTCGCCGCGGACATAGAGCTGATAGAGACGCAGTGCATCGGGGGCGGCCTCGGCGGTCTTCTCGAGGCCGGGCTCGGACACCGAGCTCAGCATGTGCGCCGCGCCGAACCTGCCTGCAGCGCGCGCGACGCTCGCCGCGCCATCCGGATCGAAGATCTCGAGTGCGCCGACGGGAGCCAGCACCACCGGCAGACGCAGCTTGCGGCCGAACTGCTCGACACTGCCATCGACCCTGCGCACGTCGCGCAGCACGCGCGGGCGGAAGGCGATCTCGTCGAGCGCCATGCGGTTGCGCCGCATCGTGGTCTCGGTCTCGGCGGCGCCGACGATGTAGTCCCACGCGTTCTGGTTGAGGTTGGCGCGCGCCTTCCGGATGAACTCGTGCAGGTTCTGGAACGGCTCGTCGCTGGCACCGAGCTCGACGTTCCGTTCCGGCCGGATGCGGGGCGCTTCATTCATTGTTGTCCTCCCGAGAATTTGAAGTCTTGTCGCCATCGCCTATCGCGTCCGGCCCTCCAAAACCATCCTAAAATCGCATAGCTGCGAAGCGTGGCCGGCCCGACCGGTGTGGTGTTGCTTCGAAACAGTTTCGGAACGTTGCCAAAAGTTTAGGTCAAGGCGAAGGGATTTCTTCGGCCTCCCCGGCGGCGGTGGCATCCCGGCCTTGAAGAAAACAGAATGGTATTGTGAGAGATGGGCTGGATCGCCATTTGCATGGCGCCTCCCAGCCTCAAGAGAACCGCCAAGCAAAAGGCACCCTCATCCATGCGGAAAACCCTGCTGTTCCCCTTGGGCGCGCTCACCGGAGCGTGTCTGACCCTTCTGGTAGCCAGCCCGCAGGGCGGCGTATGGGCGGCGCGGGCGGCAGTGAGCGCGGATGATGCTTATTCCCAGCTCAATCTGTTCGGCGCGGTGTTCGAGCGGGTCAAGGCCAGCTATGTCGAGAAGCCCGACAATGCCAAGCTGATCGAGGGGGCGATCACCGGCATGGTGACCTCGCTCGACCCGCATTCGCGCTACATGAACGCCAAGGCCTGGACCGAGATGCAGGAGACCACCTCCGGCGAGTTCGGCGGGCTCGGCATCGAGGTCACGATGGAAGATGGCCTCGTCAAGGTCGTCTCGCCGATCGACGACACGCCCGCTTCGAAAGCCGGCATCATGTCCGGCGACCTCATCAGCAAGATCGACGGCGAGGCCGTACAGGGCATGACGCTCGAGCAGGCGGTCAACAAGATGAAGGGACCGGTCGACACCAAGACCAAGCTGACCATCATCCGCAAGGGCGCGGATGCGCCGCTCGACGTTGCGATCACGCGCGAGATCATTCATGTGCGCCCGGTGCGCTTTCACGTCGAGAACGGCGACATCGGCTATATCCGCGTCACATCGTTCAACGAACAGACCACCGACGGCCTGAAGAAGGCGATCGCCTCCGTCTCCAAGCAGGTCCCGCCGGAGAAGCTCGCCGGCTACGTGGTTGATCTGCGCAACAATCCGGGCGGCCTGCTCGACCAGGCCGTCTCGGTGTCGAGCGCCTTCCTGCAGCGCGGAGAGGTGGTTTCGACCCGCGGCCGCAGTCCGGAAGAAACCCAGCGCTTCACCGCCCATGGCGGCGACCTCACCAAGGGCAAGCCGATCGTGGTGCTGATCAACGGCGGCTCGGCCTCGGCCTCGGAGATCGTTGCCGGCGCGCTGCACGACCACAAGCGCGCGACGCTGATCGGCACGCGATCGTTCGGCAAGGGCTCGGTTCAGACCATCATTCCGCTCGGCTCCGGCAATGGCGCGCTGGCGCTGACCACGGCGCGCTACTACACGCCGTCGGGCCGCTCGATCCAGGCCCAGGGCATCGCGCCCGATATCGAGATCCTCCAGGACGTGCCACCGGAGCTGAAGGGCCGGATGGACACCATGGCGGAATCCCAGATGCGCGGCCATCTGTCGGCCGGCGAGGGCGGCGAGCAGACCGGATCGCAATCCTACGTCCCGCCGGAAGAGAAGGACGACAAGGCCCTGCACGCGGCCTACGACTTCCTCCACGGCGTCACCGCGAATGCCGTCGCCGCCAAGCGCGCGACGAAGGCTGCAGTGCCGAACTAGATCTTACTAGCTCCAGATGATGGATCGCCCGGGAACGGATGACCGTTTCCGGGCGATTTCGTTTGCAGCGCCGCTTCGAAGAGCTAACCGACCTCGCGGCGGCGGCTCTCGCTGCCTTCGCGCCGGCCGCGCCGGCCGCGGTGCAGCGCGAACAGCTCCAGCATCTTGTCGGCGGGCTTGGCGGCGCTGAACAGATAGCCCTGCATCTCGGAGCAGCCGAGCGTGCGCAGCAGGCGCTGCTGCTCCTCGGTCTCGACGCCCTCGGCCGTCGTGGTCATGCGGCGGGCGGCGGCCAGGTTGACGACGGCCTGAACGATGCTGGCCGAGCCGTCGGGGCGGGCGATGTCCTCGACGAAGCAGCGGTCGATCTTGATCTTGTCGAACGGGAAACGGTGCAGATAGCTCAGGGACGAGTAGCCGGTGCCGAAATCGTCGAGCGCGATGCGCACGCCGATGGCACGGAGCTGGTGCAGGATCGCGAGCGCGGCATCGTCGTCGCGGATCAGGACCGCCTCGGTGATCTCGAGCTCGAGCCGGCTCGCCGGCAGGTTCGACGCGGCGAGCGCCGCCATGATCTTCAGTGCCAGCGTGCCGCTCTTGAACTGCACCGGCGAGACGTTGACGGCGAGGCGGATGTCGTCGGGCCAGCTTGCCGCGTCCCGGCACGCGGTCGCCAGCACCCATTCGCCGATCTCGTTGATCAGGCCGGTGTCTTCGGCGATCGGGATGAAGTCGGCCGGCGAGACCCAGCCGCGCTCGGGATGGCGCCAGCGCACCAAAGCCTCGCAGCCGGTGATGCGGTCGTCCTTCAGGCCGAGGCAGGGCTGGTAATAGACCTCGAGCCCGCCTTCGCGACCTCCTTGCGCGATGGCGTGGCGCAGGTCGCCCTCGAGCTGGCGGCGTTCGCGGACCTTGGCGTCCATGTCCGGCTCGAAGAAGCGGTAGGTGCGGCGTCCGGCGGACTTGGCCGCGTACATTGCCATGTCCGCGTTCTTCAGGATCTGGTCCAGCGCCGTGCCGTGCTCCGGCGCGAGCGCAATACCGATGCTGGCGTCGCTGGTGAGATGGTGGCCCATGCAGTCGAACGGCGTGCGGATGGTTTCGAAGATGCGCCCGACGAGCTCGTTGACCTGATCGAGCGACGTCACCGCGCCCTGCACGATGGCGAATTCGTCGCCGCCGAGGCGCGCCACGAAGTCTCCCGGGCCCGCACAGCGGCGGAGGTTGGTCGCGATCGATTTCAACAGCTCGTCGCCGACGAGATGGCCGAGCGCGTCGTTGACGCCCTTGAACTCGTCGATGTCGATGTAATGCACCGCGATCTGCTCGCCGTCGCGGGCCGCGGCCAGCTCCTGCCGCAGATGCTCGTGGAACATGGCGCGGTTGGGCAGGTCCGTCAGCGCGTCATAGTGGGCGAGGTGGGTGATGCGCTCCTCGATGCGCCGGCGCTCGGTGATGTCCTCGTGGGTCGCCACCCAGCCGCCATCCGCGAGCGGTTCGTTGAGGATGTGGATTGAGCGGCCGTCGGCGGTTTCGACCACCATGGAGTTGCGGACATGAATGTCGCGCAGCACGCGTTCGACATATTGATCGACGTCGCCGGTGAACGAGCCGGTCGTCTTGCGATGAGCGACGATGTCGCGGAAGCTGCAGCCCGGCGTCACCACAGCGGCCGACAGACCGTACATGTCGATATAGCGCTGATTGCACACCACGAGCCGCCGGTCCGCGTCGAACAGCAGCAAACCCTGGGTCATGTTGTTGACGGCGCGGTCGAGCCGCTGCTTCTCCAGCGTCAGCCGTTCGCGCGAAAGGCGGTGCTGCTCCAGCAGCTTGCGCACGACCGCAATCAGCACGCCTGCGATCGCGAGCGCGGAAGAGGCTGCGATCGAGATCAGGATGCCGATCTGCTCGCGCCAGTCCGCCAGGGCCGCCGCGCGCGTCGTGGTGGCCATCACCAGGATCGGGAAGTGGGGCAGGGCGCGGGAGGAGATCAGCCGGTCCTCACCGTCGATGGGGCTGTTGAAGCGGCCGGCGAAATGATCGAGCCCGAACACCCTCTGATGCACCAACGGACCGGTCTTGAAATTTCGTCCCATCAATTCGCCGGAATGCGGATAGCGGGCGAGCAGTGTTCCGTCGCGATGCAGCATCGAGATCGTCGCGCCTTCGCCGAGCACCACGGAGGCGAAGAACTTCTCGAAGTTGGCGGGCTCGATTCCGCGTCCGACCACACCGAGGAACTCGCCGCGTGGCCCGACGACCCTCCGGGCCACCAGAATGGTCCATGCACCGGAGATGCGGCTGTGCAGCGGCTCGATCAGGACGTCAGGCGCTTTGGGATCGTACTTGAAGGTGCGGAAGTAGGCACGATCGGCGACGTTCACCTTGGGAGCCGGCCATGCCGTCGACGAATTGATCAGATTGCCTTCGGCATCGATGATGTTGACGCCGCCCATATAGGGCAGCGCCTCGATCTTCGACCGCAGCATCCGGTGCACGTCCTCGCCCGCGAGGCGCTTGCGATAGTCCTCTCCGGTCGCAATTCCGGTGCTGCGGACGTGGTCGACAATATCCTTCTGGATGACGGCGAAATCCTGCAATTGCTGGTCGAAATGATGGGCGAGCAGCAGCACGGTGTTCTCCAGCTCGCGGCCCGAATTGCGCAGCGCCCGCTCCCGGAAGTTCTGCGCCATCAGGACCGAGCCTACGGCGATGGCCGCGATCAGCAGTGTGCCGCCCACCACCAGCCAGCGGATCGGTCCGCTGCGCACGAAGACCTGGTCAAAGAGACGACTGCCGAATTTCATCTTCATGCTGGATCGTTGCCGCGCACACGTCAGGATCAATTCATGAGCCTGAGAACATCCGTTGGTTTACGGCGACGATGTGGAGGTAAAGTTAGGAAGCGCGGTTAACGAGACGTGAATGCTCGCGCGCAAAAGCGATCCATGCGTGCGGCGCGAAGTGGGGTGCTAACGCAGGCCCGCCTCAGGCGCGGTAATGGCCGGATTTTCCGCCGAGCTTTTCGACGAGATGGATGCCCTCGATGCGCACGCCGCGCTCGACTGCCTTGATCATGTCGTAGATGGTGAGGCAGGCGACCGACACCGCCGTGAGCGCCTCCATCTCGACGCCGGTCGGTCCCGTTACCTTCACGCTGGCCCGTACCACGCAGCCCGGCAGCTTGGCGTCAGGCAGGATATCGACAATGACCTTCGACAGCGCGAGCGGATGACAGAGCGGGATCAGCTCCGAGGTGCGCTTGGCGGCCATGATGCCGGCGATGCGCGCGGTGCCGAGCACGTCGCCTTTCTTGGCGTTGCCGGACACGATCAAATCGAGCGTCGTCTTGGTCATGACGACACGTCCCTCGGCGACCGCCAGCCGCTCCGTCGCGGGCTTGTCCGAGACGTCGACCATCCGCGCCTCGCCGGAGGCGCCGATATGGGTGAGGGCGGGGCCGGGGCCGGCCTCGGCCTGCTTCGCCCTGGCTGGCCTCTTCGCTGGCTGGCGTGCCATGTCAGTGCGTGCCCGCCGTCGCCTCGCGCGCGAGCAGCGCGCGCGTCGCCGCCGTGACGTCGGCCTGTCGCATCAGGCTCTCGCCGACCAGGAACGTCGACATGCCGACGCGCTCGAGCCGGGCGAGGTCGGCGGGCGTGAAGATGCCGCTCTCTCCGACCATCAGCCGGTCCGAAGGGATCAGCGGAGCCAAAGCCTCGCTGGTCGCGAGCGTGGTTTCGAAGGTCCTGAGATTGCGGTTGTTGACCCCGATCATCGGCGAGCGAAGTCTCAGCGCCCGGTCGAGCTCGGCGCGGTCATGGATCTCGATCAGCACGTCCATACCGTAGGCGAGGGCGGCGTCTTCGAGGTCTCTTGCGGTGGCGTCATCGAGCGCCGCCATGATGATCAGAATGCAGTCGGCGCCATGCGCGCGCGCTTCCGCGACCTGATAGGTGTCGAACATGAAATCCTTGCGCAGCACCGGCAGCAAGGTCGCCGTGCGCGCGGCCACCATGAAGTCGAGATGGCCCTGGAACGAGGGCGTGTCGGTCAACACCGACAGGCAGGCGGCGCCGCCGGCCTCATAGGCCTTTGCGAGTGCTGGCGGGTCGAAATCGGCGCGAATGAGACCCTTGGAGGGCGAGGCCTTCTTGATCTCGGCGATCAGCGCGTAGCCGCCCTTGGCGTGCTTGGCCTTGATCGCGCGCAGGAAACCGCGCGGCGCGGAGGCGGCATTGGCTTGCGCCTCGACGGTGGAGAGCGGACGTGCGCGCTTCGCGGCCGCGATCTCCTCGCGCTTGTAGGTCTCGATCTTGGTCAGGATGTCGGACATGCGGGAGTTCAGCTGTTGGAGACCTTGACCAGGTGCTTCAGCTTCGCGTTGGCCGCGCCGCTGTCGATCGAGCGGACGCCGATCGCGACGCCTTCCTTGAGGTCCTTGGCGCGGCCTGCCACGACCAGTGCGGCGGCTGCGTTGAACAGCGCCACGTCGCGATAGGGACTCGGCTTGCCGTCGAGCACGCTCTGCAACGCGATCGCGTTGGCGTCGGCGTCACCGCCTTTGAGCGCACCGGCCTCGCAACGCGAGAGCCCGGCTTCCTCCGGCGTCACCTCGAAATTCCGGATTTCGCCGTTGTGCAGCGCGGAGACGAAGGTCGGGCCGGTGAGGGTGATCTCGTCGAGACCGTCGGAGCCGTGCACCACCCAGGCGGAGTCGGAGCCGAGGTTCTTCAGCACCTGCGCCAGCGGCTGCACCCATTGCCTGGAGAACACGCCGACCATCTGCCGCTTCACGCCGGCCGGGTTGGAGAGGGGGCCGAGCAGATTGAAGATCGTGCGCGTGGCGAGCTCGACCCGGGTCGGGCCGACGTTCTTCATGGCGGGATGGTGGGCGGGGGCGAACATGAAGCCGATGCCGCATTCGCGCACGCAGCGGCCGACCTGCTCCGGCTTGAGATCGATCTTCACCCCGAGCGAGGCCAGCACGTCGGCGGCGCCCGAGCGCGACGACAGCGCGCGGTTGCCGTGCTTGGCCACCGGCACGCCGGCGCCCGAGACGATGAAGGACGCGCAGGTCGAGACGTTGACCGAGCCGGAGCCGTCGCCGCCGGTGCCGACGATGTCGACCGCCTCGGGCGGCGCCTGGACGGTCAGCATCTTCGAGCGCATCGCCGCGACCGCGCCGGTGATCTCGTCCACGGTCTCGCCGCGCACCCGCAGCGCCATCAAGAGCCCGCCCATCTGCGAGGGCGTGGCCTCGCCGCTCATCATGGCATCGAAGGCGGAAGCGGCTTCGTCACGCGACAGGCTGGCGCCGGTCGCCACTTTTCCAATGATCGATTTCAGGTCGTCCATCGCGTGCTTTCAACTCACTGGTTCGCGCCGGTCACCTGCGCGAAGGCGGCCTGATTAATGGTGGTCCCGATGTCGGTTTCAAGCTTGTTGACGTAGGAAGCGACCTGCTCCTCGGTCTGGGCGCGGTCGAGGCTCTCCTTCAGCTTCTTGACCGCGTCGGAGGCAAAGTCGACCGCGGGATCGACGATGTCGGTGACGCGGAAGAGGATCACTTCGCTGCCGCCGCTCACGGCCGTCTGTCCGATGCCGTCCTTGGCGGTGCGGAAGGCGGCCGCCACGACGGTGCCGGGCACGCCGGCGGGCGAGTCGTCGCGCTTGAAGCCGGTCGTGGTCTCGACCCTGGCGCCGACAGCGGCGGCCTCGTCGGCGAGCTTGCCGCCGGCTTCGAGCTTCTGCACCATCTCGGTCGCCTTGGCCTTCAGCTTGGCCGCGATCTGGTCCTGGCGCCAGCGCGCCTCGACCTGATCGCGGACCTCGTCGAGATTGCGGTCGCGCGAGGGCGTGATGGCGAGCACGTCGTACCAGACATAGCCGCCCTTGAAAGAGATCGCGTCGTTGTCGACGCCGACGTCGGTGTTGAAGGCCTGCGACACCACGTCGAGGCCCTGCGGAATATTGGCGACCGGCTGGCCGTTCGGAGCGCGACCGGAGCGGTCGACGGCGTCGATGGTCACGGCGGTGAGGCCGAGCTTCTGCGCCGCGTCGATCACGCTGGAGCCGCCGCCGCGCTCGTCTTCCATCTTGTCGCGGAGGTCGGCCACCTTGACGCGCGCACGCTCAGTCGCGATCTCACGTTTGATGTCGCCGGCAAGCTTGGCGTAATCGGCCTCGGCGCCCGGCTCGATCTTGTCGACCCTGACGATCGCGACGCCGAGCCCGCTCTGGATCGGCTGACTGATCTCGCCGGCAGGCAGCGCGAACGCGGCATCGCCGACGGCGGGCGTGAGCGAAGACTTGGTCACCAGTCCAAGATCGACGTCGGAGGCGCTCAGCCCACGCTCCTTGCCGATGTCCTCGAACGACGTCCCGCCGACGAGGCGCTCGCGAGCGGCCTGCGCTTCGGCAACGTTCGGAAACACGATCTGCTGGATCTGGCGCTTTTCCGGCGTGCCGAGCCGGTCCTTGCGCTGCTCGAACAACTTCCTGGCGTCCTCATCGGAGACCTCGGTCCATTTGCCGATTTCTTCCGGCGAGATCACGACGAAGGCGATCTTGCGATATTCGGGCGCGCGGAACTGGACCTTGTGATCCTCGAAATAGGCGGCAAGCGCCTCGGGCGAGGGCGGGTCGATCGCACCGGCCTGCGCCGCGTCGAGCCGGACGAATTCGATCGCGCGTTGTTCGTTCTGGTAGCGCGTCAGGACGTCGATCATGGCCTTCGGCGGCTCGAGGCCGGCGCCGATCGTGCCGGTGATCTGCCGGCGCAGCGATACCTTGCGCTGCTCGGCGACATAGCGCTGCTCGGTGTAGCCGAAATTGCGGATCAAGGCCTGGAAGCGATTGGCGTCGAAATTACCGCCGACGCCCTTGAAGTTGGGGTCGTTCATGATGAGCTGGCGGATCTGCTCGTCGGACTGGCCGAGGCCGAGCCGGCGCGCCTCTTCGTCGAGTGCGGCCTCGGCAATGGTCTGCTGCAGCACCTGGCGGTCGAGGCCGAAGGCGCGCGCCTGGTCGGGCGTCAGCGGGCGGCCGAACTGGCGGCTGATCTGCTGCAGGCGGTCGGTGTAGATCTGACGGAACTCGTTGAGCGAAATTTCCGTGCGGCCGATCTTGGCCACCGTGGACTGCCCGAAGCCGCGGAAGATGTCGGCGATGCCCCAAATGCCGAAACTGACGATCAACACGCCCATCACCACGGCCATAATGGTCTTGCCGAGCCAGTTCGATGAGGCCTTGCGCATTCCTCGGAGCATTTGGTCCAACTTGTTTGGTCAGGAGGGGAACGGAGCGCGTCTTAATGCAGATTCCACAAAAGCGCGTCACCAAATTGATCAATCATCATAAAGTGGCGGCTTTCCCCCCGCAACCTTGCCTCATGCCAAGGCGCGGCGCTGCGGCGAAAGAGCCTCTGGTCTCTGGAACTGCGGGAGCACCTCTGCTAGCGCATGAACCAAACTCATTCTGCTGGATATTGACATGACCGACGCCATCCGGCCGCTGATCGCGGGCAATTGGAAAATGAACGGCCTGAAAGCCCAGGCTGCTGAATTCGACGCCATGCTCAACGGCGCGGCAGACGTGGCTGGCAAGGCCGATCTGCTGGTCTGCCCGCCGGCGACCCTGGTTGCGGCGTTCGCCGAGAAGGCGCGCGGCAAGAAGGTCGCGGTCGGGGCCCAGGACTGCCATCCCAAGGCCTCCGGCGCTCACACCGGCGATATCGCCGCCGAAATGCTCGCCGATGCGGGCGCGACCGCCATTATCGTCGGCCATTCCGAGCGCCGCGCCGACCACGGCGAGGGCGACGCGCTGATCCGCCAAAAGGCCGAGGCGGCCTGGCGCGCGGGGGCCATTGCGATCGTCTGCATCGGCGAAACGCAGGGCCAGCGCGACGCCGGCCAGACCCTGGACATCCTGCGCGGCCAGCTCGCCGGCTCGCTGCCGGATGGCTCGACGGCGGCCAATCTGGTCGTGGCCTATGAGCCGGTCTGGGCGATCGGCACCGGGCTGACCCCAACAGCCAAGGATGTCGAGCAGATTCATGAGTTTATCCGGGAACTCCTGACCTCCCGGTTCAAGGCTGAGGGCGCGAAGATGCGGATCCTTTACGGCGGCTCAGTCAAGCCCTCGAACGCAGCCGAGCTGATGGCGGTGAGGAACGTCAACGGGGCGCTGGTCGGCGGTGCCAGCCTGAAAGCGGCCGATTTCCTTGCCATAGCCAAGGGCTGCCCTAACTAAACGCTGCGAACCCGAACCGTGGGTCCCAGGCACGATCGGGGTGGCAATGCCACTTCCGATCGTGTAACACCGCGCAACTTCAGGAAAACCCGCGAAGCGCGATCGGCCGCCGTCAGGCGCCGCCCGCTTGTGACGGAAGGATATCATGCAGACCGTTGTCATCGTCATCCACCTCATGATCGTCGCCGTCATGATCAGCGCCGTCCTGCTCCAGAAGTCGGAAGGCGGCGGCCTCGGCATGGGCGGCGGCGCGGGCTTCATGTCGAGCCGCGGCACGGCGAACCTTCTGACGCGGACCACCGCGATCCTGGCCGTCGGCTTCTTCCTCACCAGCCTGTTCCTGTCCTGGTATGCCGGTTACGACCGCAAGCCGTCGTCGATCATCGGCCAGCCCTCGCAGACCCAGCCGGCCGGCGGATCGCCGATCGCGCCGCCGACCTCGGGCGGCATCCTGGATTCGCTGAAGAAGGCCGACGAGCAGCAGCAGGCACCGGCGCCGACAGGCCCGCAGGTGCCACGTTCGCAATAAAGCAGGGGGGCCATGCAGGGCGGTGGCTACCGTCCCGCATCAACAATCCCCATCAAGGCACTGTCATCACTCTTCGTTTCGGCTCACCCACAGGCCCGCAAAATCTTTGGGGTGGAAGACGAATCGCTTTGGCGAATCGTATTTGGGGGATTAGAGGTTAAGTCCCATGGCGCGGTACATATTCATCACCGGCGGCGTGGTTTCTTCGCTCGGCAAGGGTCTGGCTTCGGCGGCACTGGGTGCCCTGCTGCAGGCCCGGGGCTACAAGGTCCGCCTCCGCAAGCTCGACCCGTATCTCAACCTCGATCCCGGAACGATGTCGCCGTATCAGCACGGCGAGGTGTTCGTGACCGATGACGGCGCGGAGACCGATCTCGATCTCGGTCACTACGAGCGCTTCACCGGCCGGCCGGCGACCAAGGCCGACAACATCACCACCGGGCGCATCTACCAGGACATCATCTCCAAGGAGCGCCGCGGCGATTATCTCGGCGCGACCATCCAGGTGGTTCCGCACGTCACCAACGCCATCAAGGAATTCGTCCTCGACGGCAATGATGACTATGACTTCGTGCTGGTCGAGATCGGCGGCACCGTCGGCGACATCGAGGGCCTGCCGTTCTTCGAGGCGATCCGCCAGCTCAAGAACGAGCTGCCGCGCGATCACGCCGTCTACATCCATCTGACGCTGCTGCCCTACATTCCGAGCGCCGGCGAATTGAAGACCAAGCCGACGCAGCACTCGGTGAAGGAGCTGCGCTCGATCGGCATCCAGCCGGACATCCTGCTCTGCCGCACCGATCGCGAGATCCCGAAGGAGGAGCGGCGCAAGCTCGGGCTGTTCTGCAACGTGCGCGAAAGCGCCGTGATCGAGGCGCGCGATGTCGACAATATCTATGCGGTGCCCGAAGCCTATCACAATGCGGGCCTCGACGACGAAGTGCTCGCCGCCTTCGGCATCGCCTCGCGGATTCGGCCGGAGCTGCGCAGCTGGCAGGAGATCAACGAGCGCATCCGCAACCCCGAGGGCAACGTCACCATCGCCATCGTCGGCAAGTACACCGGCATGAAGGATGCGTACAAATCGCTGATCGAGGCGCTCTCGCATGGCGGCATCGCCAACAAGGTGAAGGTCAATCTCGACTGGATCGAGAGCGAGATCTTCGAGAAGGAGGATCCGGCGCCGTTCCTCGAGCACGTCAACGGCATCCTGGTGCCCGGCGGATTCGGCCAGCGCGGCGCCGAAGGCAAGATCAAGGCGGCGCAGTTCGCGCGCGAGCGCGACGTGCCGTATTTCGGCATCTGCTTCGGCATGCAGATGGCGGTGATCGAGGCCGCGCGCAACCTCGTCGGCATTGAGGACGCCAACTCCACCGAGTTCGGCCCGACCAAGGAGCCGCTGGTCGGCCTGATGACGGAATGGCTGCGCGGCAACGAGCTCGAGAAGCGCTCGCAGGCCGGCGATCTCGGCGGCACGATGCGGCTGGGCGCCTATCCGGCAACGCTCAGCCGCGGCAGCCGCGTCTCGCAGGTCTATGGCGGCGCGACTGAAATCTCCGAGCGTCACCGCCATCGCTACGAGGTCAACACCGCCTACAAGGACCGCCTCGAGCAGCACGGGCTGAAATTCTCAGGCCTCTCGCCTGACGGCGTGCTGCCTGAAATCGTCGAGTACGAGGATCATCCCTGGTTCATCGGCGTCCAATTCCACCCCGAGCTGAAGTCGCGCCCCTTCGAGCCGCACCCGCTGTTCGCCTCGTTCATTCAGGCGGCGATGGTGCAGAGCCGGCTAGTGTAGCGCACGCTCTCCCTTTGACGATCGCGCGTTTTGTTGCGACAAGGTCCCTGCAAGAACAACAATGCAGGGAATGAAGTCGATGATTTACGAAATGCGGATCTATCGTTGCGTGCCCGGCCGCCTGCCCGCGCTCCTGAAGCGCTTTGAGACCGCCACGCTGAAGATCTGGGAGAAGCACGGCATCAAGCAGGCCGGGTTCTTCACGACCGTAATCGGTGAATCCAACCAGGATCTGACCTATTTCCTGGCCTGGGAGTCGCTCGCCGAGCGCGAGACGAAGTGGGGCAAGTTCATCGCCGATCCCGACTGGACGAAAGCGCGCACCGAGAGCGAAGCCGACGGCCAGATCGTCGCCAACATCGTCAGCCAGATCCTGGCGCCGACCGCCTTCTCGGCGGTGAAGTAGCGATCCCCCGCAGCGGCGAGCTCTGGCGCAACCCTGATATTCGAACGGCTCGGGCCGAATAGGGTTGATCCGACCCTCATGGCGGCTATGGTCGCGCCGAAACGAGGGAATTGTCTTGAGCTCTTCGAATTCAGCGGCGCCGGTCGTCACGATCGGCGGGGTCAAATTCGGCAATGACCTGCCGATTGCGATCATTGCCGGGCCCTGCCAGCTCGAAAGCCGCCAGCATGCGCTGGAGGTGGCCTCCGCGCTGAAGGAGGTCGCGGCGCGGCTGAACATCGGCCTCGTCTACAAGACCTCGTTCGACAAGGCCAACCGCACCAGCGCGGCGGCGGCGCGCGGACTGGGCCTTGCGCAGTCGCTGCCGATCTTCGCCGAGATCCGATCCTCGCTCGGCTTGCCTGTCCTGACCGACGTGCACGAGGCCACGCAATGCGCCGAGGTCGCGCAGGCGGTGGACATCCTGCAAATTCCAGCCTTCCTGTGCCGGCAGACCGATCTGCTGCTGGCGGCGGCTGCCACCGGCAAGGTCGTCAACGTCAAGAAGGGCCAGTTCCTCGCGCCCTGGGACATGGCCAATGTCGTGACCAAGATCACCAGCGCCGGCAATCCCAACGTGCTCGTCACCGAGCGCGGTGCCTCCTTCGGCTACAACACGCTCGTGTCCGACATGCGCGCGCTGCCGATCCTGGCGCGCACCACCGGCGCGCCCGTCATCTTCGATGCCACCCATTCGGTGCAGCAGCCGGGCGGGAAGGGGACGTCCTCGGGCGGTGAGCGCGAGTTCGTGCCGGTGCTGGCGCGTGCAGCGGTCGCGGTCGGCGTTGCCGGCGTCTTCATCGAGACCCATCCCGATCCCGATCGTGCGCCATCGGACGGCCCCAACATGGTGCCGCTGCGCGAGTTCGAGGGGCTGGTTGCCCGGCTGATGGCATTCGACGCGCTGGCCAAGAACACGTCACAGAGCACCACGCGCTGATGCACCAGCCTGTGACCAGGCCGTCGTCCGATCAGAAATTTCCGCCCGCGATCAACATCATTGCGCTCGCCGGCTTCTCGGCCGCATTGTCGACGCGTGCGCTCGATCCCGTCCTGCCGCATGTCGCGGACGATTTCGCGATCAGCATCACGACGGCCGCCAGCATCGCGGCCGGCTTTGCCCTGATCTACGCGCTGGTTCAGCCGGCGATCGGAGCGGCCGCCGATCTGTTCGGCAAGGCGCGATTGATGACGGCGTGCCTGGCGCTGCTCGGCGTTGCCTGCATCCTCGGCGCGCTCGCCACCTCCTTCTCCGGATTGTTCGCAAGCCGCATCCTGGCCGGAATCGCCGCGGGCGGCGTGTTCCCCGTCGCGCTCGGCCTCACCGCCGATCTCGTTGCACCGGCCAAGCGGCAGGTTGCGATCGGGCGCACGATGGCGGGCTCGATGACCGGCAATCTGCTCGGCTCGTCCGCCAGCGGAATCATCGGTGATTTCATCGGCTGGCGCGGCGTGCTCGTGATCCTCGGCGCACTCGGCCTGATCGCGGCCGTGGCGGTTGCGGCTGGCTTTCGCGGTGCCGCGCTGACGGCGCCGCCGAAGACCGACTTCAGGACGTTGCGGCAGGGCTACCGCACCATCTTCTCCAATCCCAACACGCGCTACAGCTATTCGGCCGTCTTCGTCGAAGGTTGCTGCGTGTTCGGCTTGTTTCCCTTCATCGCCGCGTTCCTGTTCGATCTCGGCGAGAAATCGCTGTCGATCGCGGGCATCGTGATCGCTGGATTTGCGGTCGGCGGGTTGCTCTATACGCTCACCGTCTCGCGCATGCTGCCGCGGCTCGGCGTCAAGGGCATGATGATTGCCGGCGCGAGCCTCGTGGCGTTGCAGCTCGGCGCGCTCGCTTTTGGTCCCGGCTGGAAGCTGCAATTCGCCAGCATGCTGGCGATGGGCTGGGGCTTCTATATGATCCATGGTTGCCTGCAGGTGTTCGCCAGCGAGCTGTCGATCGGGGCGCGTGCGACCGCGATGTCGCTGCATTCGTTCTTCTTCTTCATGGGGCAGACGGTGGGGCCGCTCGCCTATGGCTTCGGGCTGCAGCATGGCGGCAAGGTGCCGACATTGCTCGCAAGCGCCGCGATCATGGTGGTGCTGGGCCTGCTCTGCGCCCGCTTGCTGCGGCAGCGGGCACCGTCGGATGCCCGCGTCTGAGGGCGCGTCCCTCGCGAGTGGTCTTTGAGGCGCTCAGGCGCCCGCGTGGGCCTCCTGCCAGAGGTCAAGCACCTCGTGCCGCGTAATGCCACGGGTGATGAACACAATGCGCGAACGGCGGTCGGCATTGGGCCATTTTGCAAGCGCCACCGGCGGATGGAAGACGTGGTGGACGCCATGGACCGCGACCGGCGTCGCTTCATCGCGGAGATTCAAGATGCCCTTGACCCGCAACAGGTCCTCTCCCCGGGCGGCGCGCAGATGCGCGAGCCAGCGCGATACGGCCATCCAGTCAAGGGGATCGTCGAATGCGATCATGAAGCTAAGGATCGATGCATCGTGGCTGTGATGCGCGTGATGGGCATGACCGCCATCGTGATGATGGCCGCGCTCATGCCCCGCTTTGGCGAAGTCGGCGAACGCCTGCTCGTTGAGCCAGCGCTCGATATCGGCCGTCTTCTTTTCGGGGTCGACGAGGGCGGCGCCGAAGAGTTGGGCCGGATCGACCTCGCCATGCACCACGCTCTCGATCCTGGCGCCAGGATTGAGGCGACGAAGCCGCAAGTCCAGTGCGTCAGTGTCCTTGACCAAATCGCGCTTGGTGATCAGCAGGCGGTCTGCGAGCGCGACCTGCTTCACCGCCTCGTATTGGCGGTCGAGCTGCCGCGCTGCATTGACGGCGTCGACGGTCGTCACCACGGTGTCTAGCCGCAGGAAATGCGAGACCAAGGGGTTGTTCAGCAGCAGCTGAGCGATGGGAGCGGGGTCAGCCAACCCCGTTGTCTCGATCAAAATCCTGCGGAACGGCGGTACCTCGCCACGATCGCGGCGCACCAGCAGCGCGCGCAGGGTCTCTTCCAGATCGCTGCGAATAGTGCAGCAAATACAACCGCTCGCGAGCACGGCGACTTCGCCGTCGACGCGTTCCACGAGGAGGTGGTCGAGGCTGACCTCGCCATATTCGTTGATGACGACGGCGCTGTCCTTCATCGCGTCATGGCGCAGCAGGCGGTTTAGCAGTGTCGTCTTGCCGCTGCCAAGAAAGCCGGTGATCAGTGACACTGGAGTCCGCTCGGCGGATTTGTCGCTCTCGAACAGGCTCATCGGCGTCCTCAACCCTGGTCTTATTTTTGTCGCTGGACAACAGCCTAATGGAGGACGAGCATTCCGAAAACAGGATCTTAAGCCCGATCTCAATGGGCACAACCCGGGAGGAAACGATGGACGATACCAAAGGCGATGAAGAGAAGGGTGGTGCCGCGACCGATCGGCGGACCTTGCTCCGCACGGCAGGCCTTGCTGGTGCGGCTGGGGCGGCATTCGCAGGTGCGATGCACGGCAAGTTCTCACTCGCACCGATTACAGCGGCGCAGGCCCAAACCGCAGCGATGCCAAAGGGCGTGGACAAGCCTTGGTGGCCCTCGAAATGGGGCAAAGACGACGAGGCTGGCGCGTCGAACCACATCACGCCGCAGAAGGTTCTCGATGCCGTGAAGTGGATCAAGGATGGCAAGATCTACAAGATCGGCCGCGTTTACGAGCAAGGCATGCCGTTGTTCGGCGCCCGCGCATTCTCGTTGCGCATTCCCGGCGGGCCGACTGGCGGCCCGTTCGGCGACAACAAGCTCGTCTATCACGATGAGTTTCTCGCCACCGAAATCGGCCAGACCGGTACGCAATTCGACGGGCTCGGCCATATCGGCATCCAGATGGGCAAGGACGGCGACAAGAGCGAGATGCGCTTCTACAACGGCTTCAGCGCCGCTGAGATCGGCGACGCCTACGGCCTGAAGAAGCTTGGCACCGAGAAACTCAAGCCGCTGTTCACACGCGCCCACTTGATCGATATGGTCGCGCTGAAGGGCGGCATGATGGATGCGGGCCAAGAGATCACCTCGGCCGATATCAAGGCGGCGCTCGCGAAGCAAAGCATCGCGGAGGGCGACATCAAGCCAGGCGATGCGATCATGTTCCACACGGGCTGGGGCTCCCTGTGGATGAAGAACAATGATCGCTTCAATAGCGGCGAGCCTGGAATTGGCCTCGATGCCGCGAAGTGGATCATCGAGAAGGATCTCGCGCTGACTGCGGCCGACACCTGGGCGGTCGAAGTGGTGCCCAATCCCGACAAGTCGCTCGCCTTCGTGGTTCACGCCGAATTGCAGACCAAGCACGGTATCCTCAACCACGAGAACCTGATCTTTGACGAGTTGATTGCCGACAAGAAGTACCAGTTCGTCTACTGCTTCACGCCGGCACCCATCAAAGGCGCTACCGGCAGCAATGGCTGTCCGATCGCGATCACCTGACGCGGATAAAATAGCGGGTGGGCGGGACGTCCCCGCCCACCACGCGAAGGGCTGCCCAATCACCCCGCCCGCGATAGGGCGCGGCGCCGAGGGGCATTGCTCCCCACGACACCATCAGCCCGGTATACATGGCACACGAATTGCTTCGATTCTGGGCGAATCGAGGTGTGAGACCGTGGACGTCCAGACCAGCCATTCGGCCAGCGCAGCAGGTACGCACCGTTCGACCGGATATCTCACCAAGCCGCCGCTGCGGCGTTTCCTGGCTGATTGCCACGCCGAATTCCGAACCGACAATTCCGGCGCGCTTGCCGACTACATTCCCGAGCTGAAGCGCGCCAATCCCGATCATTTCGGCATCGCGCTCGTCACCATCGACGGCCACGTCTATGAGGTCGGCGACAGCGAGGTGCCGTTCACGATCCAGTCGGTGTCCAAAGCCTTCGTGTTCGCGCTGGCGCTGGAGATGGTCGGCGAGGCGCGCGTTGCGGCCACGATCGGCGTCGAGCCGAGCGGCGAGGCCTTCAACTCGATTCGGCTCACCAATGACAACCGTCCCTTCAATCCCATGGTCAATGCCGGCGCCATCGCCTGCTCGGGCCTGATCTACGAGGTGGACGGGAAGGGCGCCTTCGAGCGCGTCCGCGCCAAGCTCAGCGCGTTCGCCGGCCGCGAGCTCGGCGTCGACGAGGCCGTGCACGCCTCGGAGACCGCGACCGGCAACCGCAACCGGGCGATCGCCTGGCTGCTGCGGAATTACGCGGTGCTGCCCGACGACGTCGATGCCGTGCTCGACGTCTATTTCCGCCAATGTGCGATCCTGGTCACCGCGCGCGATCTCGCGGTGATGGCGGCAACGCTCGCCAATCGCGGCATCAATCCGGTGACGGGCGTGCAGGTGATCACGCCGCATATCGTCGCGCGCACGCTCTCGGTGATGACGAGCTCGGGCATGTACGACTATGCCGGCGAGTGGACCTATCGCGTCGGCATTCCCGCCAAGAGCGGCGTCGGCGGCGGGATCGTCGCGGCGCTGCCCTCGCAGCTCGGGCTCGGCACCTTTTCGCCGCTGCTCGACAACCATTTCAACAGCGTGCGCGGCCTGAAGGTCTGCGAGGCGCTGTCGGCCCGGTTCGACCTGCACATGCTCAATCGCAACGCAGACGTCCGCACAAGCATCATGGCCGATTACGACGTCTACGGCATCTCCTCCCGTCGCAGCCGCCAGCCGCACGAGCAGCAGATCCTCGACGAACGGCACAGTGACATCCGCGTGCTCGAGCTGGTCGGCGCGATGAGTTTCGCCACGATCGATTATGTCACCCGGAGGCTCACCAGCGAGCCGCCGAACGCACCGCTGCTAATCATCGACTTCCGCCGCGTCCCCGACATCACCGCGGCCGGCGCTGCGCTGCTCGGCGAGACGCTGACTGCGCTCGGCAATGCCGGCGTCACCGCCATTCTGTCCGGCTTCGAGGGCACCTCCGCGGTGTGGAGCGCGATCGCCGCACGCACCGCCGAGCCGCGCCGGCTGCGCCGGTTCGCGCTGCTCGACGATGCCATCGAATGGGCCGAAGACCAGGTGATCTACCGCTGCGGCGGCTTCACCGATCTCAAGGAGAGCGCACATCTCGGCGAGCAGGCGCTGCTCGCCGAGCTCGACGCCGAGGAGATCGCTGCCATCGTCAAGCTGTCGACCACGCGGCATTACGCGGCCGGCCAGCGCATCGTCGCGGCCGGCGAGCCCGCCAATTCGCTGTTCTTTCTCCAGAGCGGCATGGTCAGCGTGAAGCTGCGCAGCGGCGTGCGGCTCGCCTCGCTTGGCCCCGGCATGGAATTCGGCGAGATGGCGATCCTGGAGCAAAGGCGCAGCGCCGACGTCTTCGCCGATACGCCCGTCACCTGCCTCGAACTGCCGCTCGACAGCTTTGCCGATTACCGCCGGCTGCACCCGGAAACGTCGTTGAAGATCATGCGCAACCTCGCCGCCATCCTGGCGCGGCGGCTGGTACTGGCGAATGCCAAGGTGGACTTGCTGAGCGCGTATTAACCCCGCCCGCGATAGGGCGCGACGCCTTGCTCGGGCACCCAGAGGCCCTTCGGGACGCGGCCGGTCTGCCAGAACACGTCGATCGGGATGCCGCCGCGCGGATGCCAATAGCCGCCGATGCGCAAGAATTTCGGCTTGATCTCGGAAGCGATGCGCTTGCCGATCATCACAGTGCAGTCCTCGTGGAAGGCGCCGTGATTGCGGAAGCTCGCGATATAGAGCTTGAGCGATTGCGACTCCCAGAGCCACGCCCCCGGAAAAAATGGCTGAGCGGCTGGTCGGCCGCCGGCACATTCGAGGGCGAATTCTCCGGTGTCACGCGCCCCTATGCAGGCAAGGGCGTGGTGCGGTACGCGTGGTGAACCCCGGATATGTGTAGGACCTAGCCGCGGATAGGGCGCGAGGATCATCGAGCTATATCCGGCGGCCTTGTAAATCCCCCGTACTCCCGTTCGAGCAATTGGGCGAAGGCGAGTGTGGTGCGGTCCTCGTACAGGGGACCGATGATCTGGACGCCGATGGGAAGGCCGGTCTTCGATTGCCCGGCTGGTATCACCGCTGCGGGCAGGCCGGGTGGCGTCGCGAGTGTTGCCCACACGATGAGGGACAAATAGGGATGGGTCATGCCATCGATATCGATCGTGCGATCCTCCTGATCCGGCCTTTGATCGTGCGGAAATGCAGTCACGGCAAACGGCGGACAGAGTACCACGTCGAACTCCCTGAACAGGCTGGTCCATTGTTGGCGCAGACGGGCACGCGCGATTTCCGCCGCCATCACCTCGTGGTGACTCAGCAGCGGCGCGCGCGTCCGCCAGGCCTTCAGACTGTCGTCATCCGGCTTCAGCGCTGCGACCTTCTCTTGAATCTCCTTGAAGAACTCGGGAGGGCGGCCGAAAGCAGCAAAATTGCGCACCAGGCGGGTATGCAAGCGAGCGGACTCGGCGAGGTCGGGTAACAGCGAACTGGATCGTGCAACCGTCGCACCTGTCGCCGCCAGTCGGTTCGCGAGTTGATCGATCGTGTCCCGTATCTCCTGCGCCACAGGCAACAGAGGATGACTATCGAGCACCAGAACGCGAAATTCCTTCAGCACATCGTGTCGCGGGGGAGGGAGTTGGAGGCGGTACGCCGCAGCCTCATAGTCGTCCGGTCCGGAGATGACATCCAATGCCAACGACAGATCAGCGGCAGTGCGCGCCATTGGCCCGCAGACGCCCAATCCATTGGTCAAATCAGTCCGCAGGGCCGGCGAGCGCGGCGGCGCATGGCCGCGCTGGGGGACCAGATTGAAGGTGGGCTTGTGGGCGAACACGCCGCACAGATGCGCGGGCACGCGCAGCGAAGCGCTGAGATCGGACCCGAGCTCCAGCGGCACATAGCCGGCCGCCAGCGCGGCAGCCGATCCGCCGGATGATCCGCCGGGCGTGCGCTTGAGATCCCACGGATTGTTCGTCGTCCCATAGATGGGATTGGAGCTTTGCCAGTCGGCAATGGACAAGGCGATATTGGTCTTGCCCAGGATCACGGCTCCCGCCGTCTTCAGCCGGGTGACCGCCACAGCATCTTCGGCGGCCCGCCAATCGCGGCCGTTCGGCAAACCCCACGTGGTCGGCAGGCCTCCGACGTTGAAGGCCTCCTTGACCGTCATGGGGATTCCGAGCAACGGCCGGCGCTCACCACGCGCGAGCGCAGCGTCCGCGTCGCGCGCCGCCGCGCGGGCCCGCTCGAAGTCACGGACGACCACCGCATTGACGCGGGGATCAAGGACCTCGATCCGGCCGATCGCGTGCTCGACCAATTCCGTTGCCGAGATCTTGCGTGCATCGAGCAACGCTCGCAATTCGCTAACATTGGCATAAGCCAGGTCTCGCCCCGAAGGGGACAAGGGCTGGGCCCCCTGGCCGGAGGCCGGGCTCGGCGCGGTCTCCCTCAGGGTCACAATAGTACTGGCGGCCACTCCAAGAAACGAACGTCGGTCCATGGTCATGGCTGGCTCCTCTTTCTGCGATCCCACGTGCCAATTCCCCTCGATTTCGATTAGCATTGCGGACCAGCGTGACGACGCCATCGTCGCCGCGGGAAAGCTTAGGCGCGCTGGCGCCGCGATACCCGAAAGAGCGCCGAATGAATGCCGAAATTGGCACGAAAACCAAACCGGGCCGGGCTGGTGGAGACGAATCGAGCCCGGCTTCTCGCCCACCTTCTCTTGGCACGCTTCATTTCGCCGGTTTTGACATCGACTTGGAGCGCGGCGAATTGCGTGTCTCCGGCGCTCCGGTCGCCTTGCGCCCGAAGAGCTTCGCGCTGCTGGTTTATCTCGCCCGTCATCCCGGCCGGCTGTTGAGCAAGGATGAACTGACGGATGCGGTTTGGCCCAATGTCGCGGTCACCGACGATTCCCTGGTCCAGTGCATCAGCGAGCTTCGAGCGGCATTGGGCGGCGGCGACCAGCAGTTGATCAAAACCGTGCCGCGCCGTGGCTATTTGCTGGACGCAACGTTGCTCGATGCGCCACCTGCTCTTGATGCGCCCGCCAGTGGGGAGAATGCCGCCCGCACGCAGGGCTTTTCGCCCACCGTACCGGCGCGCAGCCGATCATTGCCGTGGCTGGTTGCACTGGGGATCGCTTGCACCGTCTCGCTTGGCGCCGCGCTCTGGTTCGGGCTACCACACCGGGGGCCGACCGGCGGCCTCGTCGGCAAGAACACGATCACGATTTTGCCGCTCGCGGGTATCGGCGGCGAAAATGCCGCCGATCTCGCCGAGGCCGTTAGTGACGATCTCATGATCGAAATCTCGCGCCTGCCCGACACGCTCGTGATCGGACCTCCGATGGGGCATTCCGGGCCCGACAGCGATGCGTCGCAGCTCGGCCGCCGATTGCACGTTGCTTATGTTTTAAGTGGCAGCGTGCAGCGCCAGGGCGAGGCCGTCTCGATCGCCCTGAAGTTGCAGGCGAGTGCCACCGACGCAGTGCTGTGGTCAGGTCGGTTCGACTATGCTGAACAAGCCGGATGGAATTGGCGGCGCGACATCTCCGCGCGCATCGCCAATGAGCTGAAAGTCCGCATCGACGAGGCCGGACCGCCTTTTGAGAGGCCTTATGCCGGGCGCACCTTCGCAGCCATCGATCCGACGCTGCAGGGCTGGCGTTTACTGAAACGCGCGCACACGCAGAAGGAGGCGCAGCGGGCCCGGGCTTTGTTCGAGCAATCACTGCAACTAGATCCCGATTCCGCGTCTGCGTTGACGGGACTTGCCCTCAGTTACATCACAGAGGTGCTGGCCAGATGGAGCGAGGCGCCAGAGGGCCAAACTACGCTTGCGGCTCGGGCGATCGAACGATCTTTAGCGCTCCAGCCCAATGATCCCCGCGCAAATTACGTGCGCAGCCTCGTGTTGTCCGTGCAAGGTCGGATCGATGACGCGGAACAGGCCATCCATCGCGTGCTTGCGCTCTACCCGAACCAGCCGCGGGCGCTCCAGCGACTTGGCTTTCTGAGACTGCAACAAGGCCGTCCGGAAGAGGTTGCCGAGCCGGTCATGCTCTCGCTCCGTCTCGATCCCCTGGACTCCGAGCAGGTGAGCCGAGGCTACTTTACGCTCGGAATGGCCGAATTCCATCTGCACCACGACGATGTTGCCTACGCGCATATGCGCCAGGCGACGATCAGCAGTCCACAAAATGGCTTTGCCTGGCAATGGCTCGCCGCCATCGATGCGCTGCATGGGCGCAGCGAACAGGCCAGAGCCAACCTGAACGAGTATCAAAAACGTAGTCCGGGCCACACCGTCAGCAGCCTGAAAGCATCCGAGTACTCGCGTAACCCAGCGTTCTGGCTGGAGCGCAATCGCTTCTATGACGGTTTGAAGCTCGCCGGGCTGCCCGAATAGAAACCGCTTGCGATGCTTGCTTACCCCGCGGCATGGGCGCTCACGCCGGAGACTAACCCCGCCCCCGATAGGGCGCGACGCCTTGCTCGGGCACCCAGAGGCCCTTCGGGACGCGGCCGGTCTGCCAGAACACGTCGATCGGGATGCCGCCGCGCGGATACCAATAGCCGCCGATGCGCAAGAATTTCGGCTTGATCTCGGAAGCGATGCGCTTGCCGATCATCACGGTGCAGTCCTCGTGGAAGGCGCCGTGATTGCGGAAGCTCGCGATATAGAGCTTGAGCGATTTCGACTCCAGGAGCCACGCCCCCGGCGCGTAGTCGATCATCAGATGCGCGAAATCCGGCTGGCCCGTGACCGGGCAAAGCGAGGTGAATTCCGGCACGGTGAAGCGCACCAGATAATCCGTGCCTTTCTGCGGATTGGGCACGCGGTCGAGCTGGGCCTCTTCCGGTGTGTGCGGCCATTCGACCGCGCGGCCGAGCTGGAGGGACTTTTTCGCCATCGTCGTCACATCCTGTTTCGAGCCGGGATGGACGCAAACGGGCTTGTCGTCAACCGGCGGCGATCGTCTGGATCATGACGATCCGGTCGTTGCCGGACTCGCAGCCCCAAACCTCGCCCGGCCGCCCGTCGAGCTGGCGGACATTGGCGTTGGCCTTGTCGCTGGCGAAGACATTGAACTTCTCGATGGCGGGATCGAAGCGGACGATGGCGTTGGCGGAGAAATCGGTGAGCCAGACCTTGTCCTTGTCGTCGACATACACGGCATAGGCGCGCGGACGTTCGCCCGGCAGCTTCCAGGTCTTCCACGAGCCGTCTTCGGGATCATGCACCGCGACATGGCCGCTGTTCCACTCGCTGACCCAGATCCGGCCCCTCGAATCCGACCAGACGCGCCGCGAGCCCTGGTTTGGGGTCGGCGGCTCGACCACGGTCGCATTGCCGCCCACGCGGTCGATTTTCGCGATATGGCTGCCGGCGAGGGAGGCGTACCAGACGTCGCCTTTGGGCGTGACCGTGATGCCGTAGGGGCCGACCCCCTTCGGCGCCTTGAACACATTCATCTCGCCGGTCTTCGGAGACAGCCGGCCGTAATAGCCGGACTGTCCGGTGAACCAGTAGGTGCCGTCCTTGTCGAATACGCCGGTGTTGAGATTGGCGGAGGCGAACCTTTCCGGCAGACGGAACAGCGTGACGCTGAGGTCGGAAGGGTCGACCCGCGCAATCGCGTTCTGGCCGCCCTCGGTGATCCAGGGCGCGCCGTCAGGCCCGATGGTCACGCCGTGTGGGGCCGCGCCCTGGCCGAGGCTGACCGTCTTGAAACGGCCATCGCGTGGATCGAGCCTGCCGAGCAGGCCCTTGCCCTGCGCCGTGAACCAGATGGTGCCGTCACGGGCGGGCGTCAGATCGTGGAGGCCGATGCCCGGGCTGATGGGATAGTATCTCATCCGGAACGGGCCTTCCTGCGCAAAACCTGGGCGGGCCACGAGCAGCGCGGCGGTTGAGGCAAGAAATTGGCGGCGATTCATGGCGTTACCCCGACTGCTTGAGATTGAGGTTGGGCACGCGGACCAGATGCAGTCGAGCATATTCTGAGGCGCTTTGCGCGTCAGTCGGAGCGGTGCGTCCAAGCGTTCACATTTGCTTGCGGCCCGTGTAAGACCCGCGGCACCGATCAGCCCTAACGAACGGAAGTGGACATCATGACCGCCATCATCGACATCATCGGCCGCGAAATTCTCGATAGCCGGGGCAATCCCACCGTCGAAGTCGATGTCGTGCTGGAGGACGGCGCGCTCGGCCGCGCCGCGGTTCCATCCGGCGCCTCCACCGGCGCCCATGAGGCCGTGGAACTGCGCGACGGCGACAAGGCCCGCTATCTCGGCAAGGGCGTGACCAAGGCCGTCGGCGCCGTCAACGGCGAGATCTTCGAGGCCCTGAGCGGCCTCGACGTCGCGCAGCAGGCCCAGATCGACCAGATCATGATCGACCTCGACGGCACGCCGAACAAGAGCCGGCTCGGGGCCAACGCCATTCTCGGCGTCTCGCTGGCCTGCGCCAAGGCCGCCGCGAACTCGCTCGACATGCCGCTCTATCGTTACGTCGGCGGCACCTCGGCGCGCCTGCTGCCGGTGCCGATGATGAACATCATCAACGGCGGCGTGCACGCCGACAACCCGATCGACTTCCAGGAATTCATGATCCTGCCGGTCGGCGCATCCTCGTTCGCCGAAGGCCTGCGCTACGGCGCGGAAGTCTTCCACACGCTGAAGTCCGAATTGAAGAAGGCCGGCCACAACACCAATGTCGGCGACGAGGGCGGCTTCGCCCCGAACCTGCCGTCGGCGGACGCCGCGCTCGACTTCGTCATGAACGCGATCGGCAAGGCCGGCTTCAAGGCGGGCACCGATATCATGCTCGGCCTCGACTGCGCCTCGACCGAGTTCTTCAAGGACGGCAAATATGTCTATGAAGGCGAGGGCAAGACCCGCTCGATCTCCGAGCAGGCGAAGTATCTTGCAGATCTCGTCGCGCGCTATCCGATCGTGACCATCGAGGACGGCATGTCGGAAGACGACATGGACGGCTGGAAGGAGCTCACCGACCTGATCGGCAAGAAGTGCCAGCTGGTCGGCGACGACCTCTTCGTCACCAACGTCAAGCGCCTCGCCGAAGGCATCAAGACCGGCCGCGCCAACTCGATCCTGATCAAGGTCAACCAGATCGGCACGCTGACCGAGACGCTCGCCGCGGTCGAGATGGCGCACAAGGCCGGCTACACCTCGGTGATGTCGCACCGCTCCGGCGAGACCGAGGATTCCACCATCGCCGACCTCGCGGTCGCCACCAATTGCGGTCAGATCAAGACCGGCTCCCTTGCAAGGTCCGACCGGACCGCCAAATACAACCAGCTCTTGCGCATCGAGCAGCAGCTCGGCAAGCAGGCGCTCTATGGCGGCAGGGCGGCACTGAAGGCGCTGGCGTAAGCCGGCGTCGTGATCCGCGCGAAGAGAAGGACAGGGGAGGATCGACATGAACGATGGCAAGACCGGACTGGAATTGCGCTCGCTGCTGAAGAAGAGCGGCGAGCTCGAATTGTCGCTCGTGGAGGTCCCGACCCCGGAGCCGGCCGAGGATGAGGTCGTGGTTCGCGTCGAGGCCACCCCGATCAATCCGTCCGATCTCGGGCTCCTGATCGGGCCGGCCGACATGTCGGCCGCCAAGGCCTCCGGCACCAAGGAGATGCCGGTCATCACCGCGACGATGCCGGAGGCGGCGATGCGGACGATGGCGGCAAGGTTCGATCAGTCGCTGCCGGTCGGCAACGAGGGCGCCGGCACGGTGATCCGGACCGGATCGTCGGACGCGGCGAAGGCCCTGATGGGCAAAACGGTGTCGATGATCGGCGGCGGGATGTACACGCAGTACCGCGTGCTCAAGGTCCGCGACGTCATGGAGCTGCCGGCCGGCACCACGGCCGCCGACGGCGCTTCCTGGTTCGTCAATCCGCTGACCGCGCTCGGCATGACCGAGACGATGCGGCGGGAGAACCACAAGGCGCTCGTGCATACGGCCGCCGCGTCCAATCTCGGCCAGATGCTCAACAAGATCTGCATCAAGGACGGCATTCCCCTCGTCAACATCGTCAGGAACAAGGAGCAGGCCGACATCCTGCACAAGATCGGCGCCAAATACGTCGTGGATTCCAGCGCACCTGATTTCATGGACGATCTCACCAACGCGCTGGTCGAGACCGGCGCCACAATCGCCTTCGATGCCATCGGTGGCGGCAAGCTGGCGAGCCAGATCCTGACCGCGATGGAAATTGCGGCCAACAAGACCGCCAAGGAATACAGCCGCTACGGCTCCAACGTGTACAAGCAGGTCTACATCTATGGCAGCCTCGACACGCGGCCGACGGAGCTGAACCGCTCGTTTGGACTCAGCTGGGGCGTCGGCGGCTGGCTGCTCACGCCGTTCCTGCAGAAGATCGGTCCGGCCGAGATCGGCCGCCTGCGCCAGCGTGTGGCGTCCGAGCTCAAGACCACCTTCGCCAGCCACTATACCAAGGTGGTGTCGCTCGCCGAGGCGCTCGATCCCGCCAATATCGCGGTCTACGCCAAGCGCGCCACCGGCGAAAAATTCCTGATCAACCCGAACAAGTGATCGCTGAGGCCGGTTATCGCGACGCACCAGGCCGCCGCTTGGCGGCCTGATTGCTTTTGACCGTGGCTTTAATCGAGCGCAACGCGGACGCATTTCCAGAAACGCAGCGTTTCCAAATCGGACCGGTTCATGCACTTGCATCAATCGGCCCGGATGGCTTAAGTGCCGTCCCGGCATTTCCTCTCAAGCCTTCAAGGACACCAATGGCCTACAACATCGTCACGATCGCTGGCAGCCTGCGCAAGGACGGCTTCTCGCTCAAGATCGCCAATGCGCTCGCCAAGCTCGCGCCTGCCTCGCTCAAGCTCGAGGTGATCACGCCGGCGGGCATCTCGTTCTTCAACCAGGATCTCGAGGGCGCGCCGCCCGCGGACTGGCTCGCCTTCCGCGAGAAGCTGCGGGCGTCGAATGGCGTCCTGTTCGTCACGCCCGAATACAACCGCTCGATCCCGGGCGTCCTGAAGAACGCCATCGACGTCGCCTCGCGGCCCTATGGCAAGAGCTCGTTCCTCGGCAAGCCGGTCGGCATCATCTCCAACTCGCCGGGTCCGCTCGGCGGCGTCAGCGCTGCCAAGCATCTGCAGACGATCCTGCCTGGCATTTCCGGTCCGATCCTTCAGCAGCCGGAGATCTATCTCAACGGCGTCGGCGACGCCTTCGATGCGGAGGGCAACCTGACCAAGGACTCCCTCAAGACGGTGCTGCAGCAATACATCGACGCCTTCGCCGCGCATGTGGCGAAGAATCAGGGCTGAGGCCGAACGACCCGGCGGCCATACAGCAGGTCTGCATCCTGAAGGACAGGCCGATCAATGATCGGCCTGTCCGATCTGACCCCGAGAGCGCAGGTCTAGCTTGCCATGCGCTGCCTCAGGCTCTGGTAGAACGCCGTCTCGAAGTTCATGTAACCGATGAACGACGTTGGATCACCGAACGGGAGAATCTGGGTGGCCCAGAACCCGCCGACCCCATTCTGCCGGTCGATCCAGTAGAACAGGTTGGCGAGGCCGGCCCAGCCAAGCGCGCCGGCGGGACGTCCCGTCGGGGCTTCCTCGTCGTTGATCATGAAGGTCAGCCCCCACGACTTGGACTGGTCCGGGAAGAACTCCGCGTCATTGCACAGCGCGGGAATGACGCCGGTGATCGGTGTCACCTTCTTGTCGCCGAGATGGTTCTTCTCGGCCATGCGCACGGTTTCGGCCTTCAGCACGCGGCCGTGCTCGCCCACTCCGTCATTCAACCACATGCGGATGAACCGCATGTAGTCGCCGACGGTGCCATAGAGCCCGTGACCGCCCATATGAACTTCTGGCTTGGCCGGCAGTTCGAAATCCATCGGCGACAGCGAGCCGTCGGCACTTCGCGCGTGGATACCGGCCAGCCGTTGCCGCATCGGATCGGTCAGTTCGAAGGTCATGTCCTTGATCCCGAGCGGTTCGAAGATGCGTGCCTTGAAGACGTCGCCGAGCCGTCGGTCCGCGATGGCTTCGACGATCTGGCCGCACCAATCGATGTTGGTCCCATAGTCCCAGCGCTCGCCCGGATCGAATAGGAGCGGGGTCATCAGGCAGGCCTTGGTCGCGGTGATCACGCTTGGCTGACCCTTTTCCTCGGCCAGCCGATTGTAGGTGCGGTTGATGAAATCGTAGCTCAGGCCCGCGGTGTGAGTCATCAGCATGCGGGTGGTGATATCGCGCTTTGGCGGACGCAGGATCGGCTCGCCCCTGTCGTCAAAGCCATCGATCACCTGGAGCTTGCCAATCTCGGGCGCATAGCGCCTTGCAGGCGCGTCGAGATCGAGCTTGCCTTCCTCGACGAGTTGGAGGACCGCCGTACCGGTAATCGCCTTGGTCGTGGAGAAGATGGCGAAGATGCTATCGGTCGTCATGTCGGCGGCAGAATCGAGACGGCGCTTGCCGGCCGCGCCCTCGTAGATGTTGCGGTAGCGGTTCGTCACCATCGCGACGACGCCCGGCACGCGCGGCGTCGAGGTAACGACGCCGTCCAGAACGGCGTCTGCCGTCGCACCAAAATTCATGATCATGATCGTCCTCCCGTTTGGATTGGAATTGTCTGGTCGAGGTGTTTTGCGCACTCAGTTCATGGCGAAGCCCTGGTAACCGCTCGCCGCGACCTCGTCGCATTTCTGGCGATAGGCACCGACGCCGCCGCAGTAGGAGAGAACGCGGCGCGGCTTGCCTTCGACGTTCGAGCCCAGGTACCAGGAATTGGTCTTCGCGATCAGCGTTGCGTTGGCGATCTCGTCGTGATGCGCCACCCAGCCGTCTTCCGCGTCCTTGGTCGGCTCGATCACCTTCAGGTCCTTGGCCCGCATGTACCTGATGCAGTTGTCGATCCATTCGACTTGCTGCTGCAGGCACGTCGTCATGTTGCACAGCGCAGCCGAAGGCGCGAGCGGCACGGCGGTCGTGAACAGGTTGGGATAGCCGTGAACCTGCAGGCCCATCGTCGTGCGGATGTCCCTGGTCCAATCCTCTTTGAGCGATCGTCCGCCCCGTCCCCTGATGTCGATGCGCGTCAGGGCGCCAGTGCCGGCGTCGAAGCCGGTTGCGAGGATGATGATATCGAGCTCATGGACCGTGCCGTCGGCGGTCTGGATGCCCATCGGCGTCACCCGTTCGATCGGATTGTTCTTGACGCTGACGATCTCGACATTGGGCCGATGGAAAGCCTCGAGGAAGTTCTGCTCGAGCGGCACCCGGTGCGTCCCGAAACCATAGTCTGCGGGGATTAGGAGGTCGCACAGCTTCGGATCCTTGAGCCGCTCACGCATCTTCTCGCGGACGAATTCCGAGATTTCGGCATTGACCGCCTCTTCGAAGAACAGCTCGGCGAAGGACGAGATCCATAGCTTCAGCGAGCCGTCATTCCAGCAATCCTCGATCACCTCGCGGCGCTTCTCGGGCGACAGGCCGGCCCACGCATGCTCGAAGTCATATTCGAAACCCGTGAAGGTGTGCGGCAATCGCTGCGTGAAGTGCCCGAACTTGGACTTGTAGGCTTGCGCATCCGCCGCACTGAACTTGGGATTCTTCATCGGGATGATGTATTGGGGCGTGCGGATGAAGACCTTGAGATGGCCGACCTCGCCCGCGATCGTCTGGATGACCTGGATGCCGGTTGCGCCGTTGCCGATGATGCCGACGCGCTTGCCCGCGAGGTCGATCGGCTGCTTCGGCCAGCGCGCCGTGTGGAACAGGCGTCCCTTGAAAGTCTCCTGGCCCGGAAACGACACATAGGGCGCCGAGAGCATGCCGCAGCAGGTGACCAGGAACTGGGTGTCGATCACATCGCCCTTGTCGGTCGTGACCAGCCAGCGTTGCGTTGCTTCGTTGAAATGGGCGCTTTTGACCGTGGTGCTGAACTGGATGTCCTTGCGGAGATCGAGACGGTCGGCGACGTAGTTGAGCCAACGTTCGATTTCCGGCTGGCCGGGGAATTTCTCGCTCCAGCTCCATCCCTTGTAGAGCTCCTCGGAGAACAGGTACTGGTAGATGTAGGCTTCCGAGTCGAAGCGCGCGCCGGGATAGCGATTCCAGTACCAGGTGCCGCCGACGCTGGACGCTGCGTCGACCGCCCTGACGTTCAATCCCTGCTCGCGCAAACGATAGAGTTGATAGAGCCCGGCCACGCCGGCTCCTACCACGAGGGCATCGAGCCTGGCCGTCACATGCGCGCCGTTGCTTCCATTAGTCTTGCTTGCGGTTTCCATATCGGTCCTCCTCACGTTTCCAGAGCGCACGCGACCTTCCCCCGTCCGTGAGATCATCGGACGCTGGTGCATCGCGTCATTTTCGCTCCCGGCAGCGCGATAGATGGGCTCTTTTGGCCCGCGGCCGTTCCGCCGCTTCTCCTGCTCTGCCTGGAACGCGCGCAAGGCTACGTGGCGGCCGAGCCTTGGGGCTTGAACAGAATCGACAATCCTTTGAACGGAGCCCGGCGCCGGACCTCAACACAGTTTGCTTGGCAAACTGCAAAACCGGCTTATGCTCCCCCTGCCGTTCGGCCAATGAGAAGCGGAAGCAACCGCGCCATAAAATCCCAAGGAGGAGGCTCGTGCGATGGGCCAATTCATCACGGTCGAGGAGCTGCCACGCTACGCGCCCGGCCAGCTGATGCTGGACAGTTCGACGGTGGGCAAATCCGACTTTCGGTTGCGCGTCTTCCGCTATGCGCCATCCGACATCTGGGTCCCACCAAACGAGAACTTCCTGATCGTCGTGTACCGCGAAGGCACGACGTCGATGAATCGCCGTGTGACCGGCCTCTGGAAGCAGGATCATGTCGGCCGCGGCGTCACGACACTGCTGACGCGTGCCGAGCCTTCGAACTGGCGCTGGAGCCACGACATCGAGGTCAGCCATTTCTACATTTCCCCGACCTTGATGGCGAAGACGGCGAGCGAAGCGTTCGATCGCGATCCGGAAGGCATCGAGCTTCACGACCTGCTCAGGATCGAGGATCCGGTGCTGACCTGGATTGGCGACCGCATGGTGCAGGAGGTGTCCGAAGGAGCTCCGGGCGGGCGGCTCTGCTATGACGCGCTGGCACTTCAGGCGAGCGTGCACCTCCTGCGAAGATACGCCTCCGTGCAATTCAGGATACCCTGTGCACAGGGGCGCTTCAGGCCAGCCCACGCGCGGCTGATCGAGGACTATATCGAGCAGAACATATCGAGGAACATCACGCTCGAGGAACTCGCCAATATCTGCAATTGCACGCCAGTACAGTTTGCGCGCAAATTCCAGGTGCACTATGGTATGCGGCCGCATGCCTATGTGCTGAGCCGCAAGGTGCAGCGCGCGTGCCAACACCTGCGTAAGGACCGGCTTGCTCTGAAGGAGATTGCGCTCTTGAGCGGGTTTTCCGATCAGAGCCATCTCAACCGGATATTCCGCAGACAGCTGAACATCACGCCCGCAGAATATCGCAAGAGCTGCCTGAGTTAGTCTTGCTGCGTCACAATCGGACCGCTCCGGACCATGAAGGCTGGGTCTGCGATGGCGTGAAATTAGCACTCCCTTAACCAACCTGTCCCATCTTGCGAACATGGTCTCCCGCGCGCGCCTGAAATCGATCCTGACCGGTCTTGCCCTCTATGCGATGGCGGCGGCGATCGTCGGCTATTTCGGCGTCAACGCCTACACTGGCAAATACGGTCTCAACGCCCGCCAGGAACTCGACCAGGAGATCATCGCGCTGACCAGCGAGCTGGCTCAGCTCAAGCGCGAGCGCGCCCGGAGCGAACAACGGGTGTCGCTGCTGCGGTCCGAGAAGATCGACCCGGACATGCTGGACGAGCGCGCGCGCTTCCAGCTCGACTATGTCCATCCGCGCGATCTCGTTCGGATGATCCCGGCGAACTAGCGCATCCGAAAGCCGCTGCTGACATCACCTTGGCCTCCTCCGAAGGTCGCAACTCTGGGACCGGGCGATTGCCTTGACGGCGCCGCCGCGGCGGGCTCATGCCTTTGGTGGCGCTGAAGTTGACGGAGATCAACCGGGCAGCACCGGCACGTCCTACACTGCTATCCGGAGGAAACTGTGATGAATGGGACAATGCCCCGGCATCACGCGGCCCGCGTCGAAGCCGCCATCGCGTCAGGCCAGGCGGCCCGGTCCGCGCTCGTGGCCTCGTGGCGCCGTTCGTCCCGATTGCATCATCTCGATCCCGGCGGCCACGCCGCGCCGATGCGGCTGACCGAAGCCGAGCTGCAGCAGGCGCGCGAGCGCATCGCGCCGCTTCTGGCGGCTGCGCAGGGCGCGATGGACCGGCTTTATCAGGCCGTCGGGGCTGCGGGCTGCTGCGTGCTGCTCGCCGATCGCGAGGGCGTGCCGGTCGATCGCCGCGGCACGGTGGCGGATGATGCGACGTTTCAGTCCTGGGGCCTTTGGACCGGGGCACTCTGGAGCGAGGAGCATGAGGGCACCAACGGTATCGGCACCTGCCTCGTCGAGCAGCGTCCGCTGACGATCGATCGCGACCAGCACTTCTTTGCCCGCAACACGCTTCTGAGCTGCACCGCCGTTCCGATCTACGATCACGAGGCGGCGCTCGCGGGCGTGCTCGACGTCTCCTCCTGCCGCGCCGACCGCACCGACGCCTTCGCCAGCCTGATCGCGCTCGCGGCGGGCGAGGCGGCCAAGCGGATCGAGGCCGACCTGTTTCGCAAGGTCTTCGCCCATGCCCGTATCGTGCTGACGCAGGCGGCGGATGGAAGCTGCGGCGGCCTCGTTGCGGTCGATACGGACGATCTGGTGATCGGCGCAACGCGCTCCGCCCGGCTGGCACTCGGCATCGCGCCGGGCGGTGCGTTGCGGCCGGTGCCGGCGGCCGATCTTCTCGGCGGCGATGCCGCGCACGATCATCTCGCCGGAGGCCAACGTGCGGTGCTGCAACGGGCGCTGCTCCGTGCCGGCGGCAATGTCTCCGCCGCCGCCAAGGCCCTCGGCGTCAGCCGTGCCACTCTGCACCGGAAGCTGAAGCGGTTCGAGCTGAGCCACTGAGCGGCGTCGCGCCACGACTGTCGCAGAACTGCGACAGGTCGGCTCCGCCATCGCGTCCGCCCGGGCTGACAGAAAGCGCCTCTCGCATCATCGTCGGCGCAAGTCGCGAACACGCGACGACAAGCAGCAACATCGGGAGCGATCAATGAACAAGGTGGAATTCCTCAGCGTCACCAAAGTGCCCTTTGCCGAACGCTACGACAATTTCATCGGCGGCAAGTTCGTGGCGCCGATCTCCGGGAAATATTTCGACAATGCCTCGCCCCTGACCGGCCAGGTGGTCTGCAAGATCGCGCGCTCCGAGGCGCAGGACATCGAGGCGGCGCTCGACGCGGCGCATGCCGCCAAGGCCGCCTGGGGCCGCACCAGCGTCGCCGAGCGCGCCGCGATCCTGAACCGGATTGCCGACCGCATGGAAGAGAACCTCGAGCGCCTCGCGATTGCCGAGACCTGGGACAACGGCAAGCCGATCCGCGAGACGCGCGCCGCCGACCTGCCGCTCGCGATCGACCATTTCCGCTATTTCGCCGGTGTGGTGCGCGCCCAGGAAGGCTCGATCGGAGAGATCGACCACGACACCATCGCCTATCATTTCCATGAACCGCTCGGCGTGGTCGGCCAGATCATTCCCTGGAACTTCCCGCTTCTGATGGCCTGCTGGAAGCTCGCGCCGGCGCTGGCCGCCGGCAATTGCGTGGTGCTCAAGCCCGCCGAGCAGACCCCGGCCTCAATCATGGTCTTCGCCGAAATCATCGGCGACCTGCTGCCGCCTGGCGTGCTCAACATCGTCAACGGCTTTGGCCTCGAGGCCGGCAAGCCGCTGGCGTCGAGCCCGCGCATTGCCAAGATCGCCTTCACCGGTGAGACCACGACGGGCCGGCTGATCATGCAATATGCCAGCCAGAATCTGATTCCGGTCACGCTCGAGCTCGGCGGCAAGTCGCCGAACATCTTCTTCAAGGACGTCACCGCCGAGGACGACGATTTCTTCGACAAGGCGATCGAGGGCTTCGTCATGTTCTCGCTGAACCAGGGCGAGGTCTGCACCTGTCCGAGCCGGGCGCTGGTCCATGCCGACATCTACGACCGCTTCATGGAGCGGGCGCTCAAGCGCGTCGCCGCGATCAAGCAGGGCGATCCGCGCGATGCCACGACCATGATCGGCGCGCAGGCCTCGAGCGAGCAGCTCAGCAAGATCCTTTCCTATATCGACATCGGCAAGCAGGAGGGCGCCAAGGTGCTGGCCGGCGGCGGACGCGCCGATCTCGGCGGCGATCTCGCCGGCGGCTTCTACGTCCAGCCGACCGTGTTCGAGGGCCACAACAAGATGCGAATCTTCCAAGAGGAGATTTTCGGCCCCGTTGTCTCGGTCACCACCTTCAAGACCGACGAAGAGGCGCTCGCGATCGCCAACGACACGCTCTACGGCCTGGGCGCCGGCGTCTGGAGCCGCGACGCCAACCGCTGCTACCGCTTCGGCCGGGAGATCCAGGCCGGTCGGGTCTGGACCAATTGCTACCACGCCTATCCCGCCCATGCGGCGTTTGGCGGTTACAAGCAGTCGGGCGTCGGGCGCGAGACCCACAAGATGATGCTCGATCATTACCAGCAGACCAAGAACCTCCTGGTCAGCTACAGCCCGAAAAAGCTCGGCTTCTTCTGATCAAGAACGCCGCGCGCACGAGGCGTCATGCCCGGGCTTGTCCCGGGCATCCACGTTCTTCCTGCCGCTGTGGGCCAAGGCGTGGATGGCCGGGACAAGCCCGGCCATGACGTTGCGGAAGCTGCAGCGCCCTAATTGTGGGAGACCAGTTCTTGACCGGCAGGATAATGTTGGTTCGCCGCTCTTGATCCGGTCACGAATCTGCGCACGCGGATGGCGCGCATCGATTTGTTGCCCGATCCGCGCCAAAGATTTTGCAATATTTCGATCAGGTTGCAGTGCGGCATAATGAAAGTCGTGCCATGCCGCCGCGGTGCTTTCCAAGGGCGTTTGACTTGGGTTAGAGAGGGCGAAAGTTTTCTCTGACCCGGAATTCCCATGGCCGCACCCAAGAAAGCCGCCGCAAGCGCTGCACAGGACAAGACCGACGGCGGTTCGCCCCCGGAATTCACGAAGGAGCAGGAACTCAAGGCGCTCCGCGACATGCTCCTGATCCGGCGGTTCGAGGAAAAGGCCGGCCAGCTCTACGGCATGGGTGCCATCGGCGGCTTCTGCCACCTCTATATCGGGCAGGAGGCCGTGGTGGTCGGCATGCAGATGGCCCTGAAGGAGGGCGATCAGGTCATCACCGGCTATCGCGACCACGGTCACATGCTCGCCACCGGCATGGACGCCAACGGTGTCATGGCCGAGCTGACGGGACGCCGTGGCGGCTATTCCAAGGGCAAGGGCGGCTCCATGCACATGTTCAGCAAGGAGAAGCACTTCTACGGCGGCCACGGCATCGTCGGCGCCCAGGTCTCGCTCGGCACGGGCCTTGCCTTCGCCAATCACTATCGCGGCAACGGCAATGTCAGCGTCACTTATTTCGGCGACGGCGCGGCCAACCAGGGCCAGGTCTACGAGAGCTTCAACATGGCGGAGCTCTGGAAGCTGCCGGTAATTTTCGTCATCGAGAACAACCGCTACGCCATGGGCACCTCGGTCTCGCGCGCCTCCGCCCAGCAGGATTTCTCCAAGCGCGGTGCATCCTTCAACATTCCCGGCAAGCAGGTCGATGGCATGGACGTCCGCGCTGTCAAGGCTGCGGGCGAGGAGGCGGCAGCCTGGTGCCGTGCCGGCAAGGGCCCCTACATCCTGGAGATGCAGACCTATCGCTACCGCGGCCATTCGATGTCCGATCCTGCAAAATATCGCACCCGCGAGGAGGTCGAGAAGGTTCGCCACGACCAGGATCCGATCGAGCAGGTGCGCAATCGCTTGCTCGCCGCCAAGGTCAGCGAAGCTGATCTGAAGGCGATCGATGCCGAGGTGCGCGACATCGTCAACGCCTCCGCCGATTTCGCCCAGCACGATCCCGAGCCGGATGCCGCCGAGCTCTGGACCGACGTGTACCGCTGAACGCGCGCAAGCTTTCTTTGGAGAAGATATGCCAATTCAAGTGCTGATGCCCGCGTTGTCGCCCACGATGGAGAAGGGCAACCTCGCCAAATGGCTGAAGAAAGAGGGCGAGACGATCAAGTCCGGCGACGTGATCGCCGAGATCGAGACCGACAAGGCGACCATGGAGGTCGAGGCGACCGACGAGGGCACGCTCGGCAAGATCCTGATCCCCGAGGGCACCGCTGACGTCGCGGTGAACACGCCGATCGCGACCATCCTCGCCGACGGCGAGAGCGCGGCTGATCTTGCAAAGGCAAGCGCGCCGGCCAAGCAGGAGAAGGCGGCGGAGTCCGCGCCGCCCGCCGCTGCAAAGGCTGAAGCGCCCGCGCCAAAGGCAGCACCCGCTCCGCAGGCCATCGCTGAGCCCGATCCGGAAGTCCCCGCCGGCACCGAAATGGTGACGCAGACCATCCGCGAAGCGCTGCGCGATGCCATGGCCGAAGAGATGCGCCGCGACCCGGACGTGTTCGTGATGGGCGAAGAAGTGGCCGAATATCAGGGCGCCTACAAGGTGACCCAGGGCCTGCTCCAGGAGTTCGGCGCCAAGCGCGTGATCGACACGCCGATCACCGAGCACGGCTTTGCCGGCGTCGGCGTCGGCGCCGCGATGACCGGCCTCAAGCCCATCGTCGAGTTCATGACCTTCAACTTCGCCATGCAGGCGATCGACCAGATCATCAACTCGGCGGCCAAGACGCTCTACATGTCGGGTGGTCAGATGGGCTGCTCGATCGTGTTCCGCGGCCCGAACGGTGCGGCCGCGCGCGTCGCCGCCCAGCACAGCCAGGACTATTCGGCGTGGTACTCGCACGTCCCGGGCCTCAAGGTGGTCGCGCCATATTCGGCCGCCGACGCCAAGGGCCTGCTCAAGGCCGCGATCCGCGATCCCAATCCGGTGATCTTCCTCGAGAACGAGGTGCTGTACGGCCACACCGGCGAAGTGCCGAAGCTCGACGACTTCATCATCCCGATCGGCAAGGCGCGGATCGTCCGCGCCGGCAGCCACGTCACCATTATCTCCTGGTCGAACGGCATGACCTATGCCCTGAAGGCCGCCGACGAGCTCGCGAAGGAGGGTATCGAGGCCGAGGTGATCGATCTGCGCACGCTGCGTCCCATGGACACCGAGACCATCATCAATTCGGTCAAGAAGACGGGCCGCGCCGTCACGGTGGAAGAGGGCTGGGCCCAGAGCGGCGTCGGCGCCGAGATTGCCGCGCGCATCATGGAGAACGCCTTCGATTATCTCGACGCGCCGGTGACGCGCGTGTCCGGCAAGGACGTGCCGATGCCCTATGCTTCGAACCTGGAGAAGCTCGCGCTGCCCTCGGCGGCGGAAGTCGTCGAGGCCGCCAAAGCCGTCTGCTACAGGTAGACCATGGCAGGCCCGAAGGAGCAGCCACTGCCGCCCGACGTCATGACCCGCGACGATGCGGTCGAGATCCTGCGCGTGTTCGTGCTGGACGGCGGGCTGTCGATGGCATTCCAGCGCGCCTTCGAGGAGCCCGACATGTGGGGCCTCCTGCTCGTCGATCTCGCCCGCCATGCCGCACGCGCCTATGCGCGCGAGAGCGAATACACCGAGGAGGACGCGCTGAACCGGATCCTCGACATGTTCCAGGCCGAGATCGAGCGTCCCACCGACACCGGTACCACGACGCCGCGCGGCAAGGGGCACTGACCATGGCGATCGAAGCCTATCATTACGATTTCATGCTGGAGGCGATCCGCGAGGCGGAAGCCTCGATCGCGCAGGGCGGCCTGCCGATCGGCGCCGTGCTGACCCGCGACAACAAGATCATCGCCCGCGGTCACAACAACCGCGTGCAGGAGAACAATCCGATCCTGCACGGCGAGATGAGCTGCCTGCGCGAGGCCGGCGCGATCTCGTTCCACGACACCGTCATGTACACCACGCTGTCGCCATGTTCGATGTGCGCCGGCGCGCTCGCGCTGTTCAAGGTCAAGCTGGTGGTGATCGGAGAGTCCATTACCTTCCCCGGCTCCAAGGACATCCTCGACAAGTTCGGCATCCCCTGGATCGATCTTGCCGACGACCGCTCCATCACCATGATGAAGAATTGGCGTTCCATCCCTGCCAATGAGCGCCTGTGGCAGGGCGACATCGGCAACTAAACCTGGTCTGTTCGTCTTCGCTGTCGCAAGACGACGTTTTGCAAAGTTCTTCTTGAGGTCAGCATGCCCATCAACATCCTGATGCCCGCTCTCTCGCCGACGATGGAGAAGGGCAACCTCGCCAAGTGGCTGAAGAAGGAGGGCGACAAGGTCAAGTCCGGCGACGTCATCGCCGAGATCGAGACCGACAAGGCGACCATGGAGGTCGAGGCGATCGACGAGGGCACGATCGCCAAGATCCTGGTGCCCGAGGGCACGCAGGACGTTCCGGTCAACGACGTCATCGCCGTGCTCGCCGGAGAAGGCGAGGACGTGAAGGCGGCCGGCGCTGCGAAGCCGACCGCCTCGGCTACACCCCCCAAGACCGCTGAGGCACCCGCTGCTGCTCCGGCACCTGCTCCGGCCGCACCGAAGGCGGCGCCGGCACCTGCCGCCGCACCGGCCCCGCAGCCCGCCGCACCGGCCGTACAGGGCAACGGCCATGGCGGCCGCGTGTTCTCATCGCCACTGGCGCGCCGTCTCGCCAAGGAAGCCGGCATCGATGTCGCCATGGTCACCGGTACCGGTCCGCATGGCCGCGTGGTCGCGCGCGACGTCGAGCAGGCCAAGTCCGGCAAGGGTCTGAAAGCACCCACTGCTGCGCCATCAGGCGCGCCCGTGATCGCGCCGACCATGTCGGACAAGCAGATCCTGTCGCTGTTCGAGCGCGGCTCCTACGACATCGTCCCGCATGACGGCATGCGCCGCACCATCGCCCAACGCCTGACCGCGTCGATCCAGAACGTCCCGCACTTCTATCTCACCATCGACTGCGACATCGGCAAGCTGCTCACTGCCCGCGAGGAGATCAATGCGGCGGCTCCCAAGGACAAGGAGAAGAAGCCGCTCTACAAGATCTCGGTCAACGACTTCGTCATCAAGGCGATGGCGGTCGCGCTGCAGAAGATCCCGAACTGCAACGTCAGCTGGACCGAAAGCGGCATGGTCAAGCACCACCATTCCGACGTCGGCGTTGCCGTGGCGATGCCCGGCGGCCTGATCACGCCGATCATCCGCAAGGCCGAGACCAAGACGCTGTCGACCATCTCCAACGAGATGAAGGATTTTGCCGCGCGGGCCCGCTCGCGCAAGCTGAAGCCTGAGGAATATCAGGGCGGCACCACCGCCGTCTCCAACCTCGGCATGTACGGCATCAGCCATTTCACCGCCGTGATCAACCCGCCGCATGCGACCATCCTCGCGGTCGGCACCAGCGAGGAGCGCCCCGTGGTGCGCGGCGGCAAGATCGAGATCGCGCACATGATGAGCGTGACCCTGTCCTGCGATCACCGCGCCATCGACGGCGCGCTCGGCGCCGAGCTGATCGGCGCCTTCAAGCAGCTGATCGAAAACCCCGTCATGATGATGGTCTAGAGCCGCCGCATGACGACGCGCTGGCCCTGGATCTCGATGCTGCTGTCGATCATCATCCTCGTCAGCCCGCTCGGCACCGGCGTTCTGCGCGACGCCTTCTTCAGCGGCGAGCTGCTCTCGCGCAGCATTGCCCAGCCGATCGTCTTCATCGGTCTTGCGATCCTGATCTCGATCTGCGTCATCGAATGGCTGGTCAGGTCGATCATTTCAAAACGCCGCTCCGGCGGCGCAACGACCTCTTGAGTTGAACGGGAGCCGCCATGGCCGATACATCCTTCGACGTCATCATCATCGGCTCCGGCCCCGGCGGCTATGTCACCGCAATCCGGGCCGCGCAGCTCGGCTTCAAGACCGCGATTGTCGAAAAATCCTATCTCGGCGGCATCTGCCTGAACTGGGGCTGCATTCCGACCAAGGCGCTTTTACGCTCGGCCGAGATCTACCACTACATGCAGCACGCCAAGGACTATGGCCTGTCGGCCGAGAAGGTCTCGTTCGATCCGAAGGCCGTGGTGCAGCGCTCGCGCGGTGTCTCGAAGCAGCTGAACACGGGCGTCGGCTTCCTGATGAAGAAGAACAAGGTCAGCGTGATCTGGGGCGCGGCCGCGATCGACGCGCCCGGCAAGGTCACCGTGAAGAAGTCCGACGTCGAGGCGCCGAAGGGCTCGCTGGGCGAGGGGACCTACCAGGCCAAGCACATCATCGTCGCGACCGGCGCACGGCCGCGCGTGCTGCCCGGGCTCGAGTCCGACCAGAAGCTGGTCTGGACCTATTTCGAGGCGATGGTGCCGGATCGGATTCCGAAGTCGCTGCTGGTGGTCGGCTCCGGTGCGATCGGCATCGAGTTCGCCTCGTTCTTCCACACCATGGGGTCCGACGTCACGGTCGTCGAGGTGCTGCCGCAGATCCTTCCCGTGGAGGACGCGGAGATCGCAGGGCTCGCGCGGAAACGCTTTGAGAAGATGGGCATGAAAATCATGTCCTCGACCAAAGTCACAAAGCTCGAGAAGAACACCGATAGCGTCGTCGCCACCATCGACGACGGCAAGGGCAAGCCCGTGACGACCGAGTTCGAACGGGTGATCTCGGCGGTCGGCGTCGTGGGCAACATCGAGAATCTCGGCCTGGAAAAACTGGGGGTCAAGACCGACCGCGGTATCATCGTGGTCGACGGTCACGGCAAGACCAACGTTCCCGGCATCTACGCCATCGGCGATGTCGCCGGTCCGCCGATGCTCGCTCACAAAGCCGAGCATGAGGGCGTGATCTGCGTCGAGGCGATCAAGGGCCTCAATCCGCACCCCATGGACAAAAACATGATCCCGGGCTGCACCTATTGCCATCCGCAGGTCGCCTCCGTGGGCCTCACCGAAGCCAAGGCCAAGGAGAACGGCCGCGAGATCCGCGTCGGCCGCTTCCCCTTCGTCGGCAACGGCAAGGCGATCGCGCTCGGCGAGGACCAGGGTCTGGTCAAGGTGATCTTCGACAAGAAGACCGGTCAGCTGTTAGGGGCCCACATGGTTGGCGCCGAGGTCACCGAGCTGATCCAGGGCTACGTGGTCGCCATGAACCTGGAGACCACCGAAGAAGAGCTGATGCATACGGTGTTCCCGCATCCGACCCTGTCAGAGATGATGAAGGAAGCCGTGCTGGATGCGTACGGACGGGTGTTGAATATTTGACGACCGCCGTCATTGCGAGCGAAGCGAAGCAATCCAGAATGCCTCCGCGGACATGGTCTGGATTGCTTCGTCGCAAGAGCTCCTCGCAATGACGAGTGGAAAGAGCGGATCAATAAGCAAAAAGAAAGAAGCAGCATGCACGACAACGATAACCTCATCATCGAACGCCCGACCTTCGTCACCCACCTCGAATGCGCGATGGAGGGCGATCATTACGCCGCCGACCAGGTGCACAATCTCTCCAAGGCCGACAAGCCGCTTCTGGTGCGCTACGACCTCGCGGGCGTGAAGAAGGCGCTGACCAAGGACGCGCTTAGCCAGCGGCCCGGCGACATGTGGCGATACCGGGAGCTGCTACCGGTGCGCAAATGCAAGGACATCGTCTCGCTCGGCGAGGTCACGACGCCGCTGATCCGGCTGCCGAAGCTCGGCGCCAAACTCGGCGGCGGCGAGATCATCGTCAAGGACGAGGGACGGCTGCCGACCGGCTCGTTCAAGGCGCGCGGCCTCGTGATGGCGGTGTCGATGGGCAAGGCGCTCGGCATCAAGCACATGGCGATGCCGACCAACGGCAATGCCGGCGCGGCGCTCGCGGCTTACGCGACGAGCTGCGGCATCAAGACCACGATCTTCTGCCCGGCCGACACGCCCGAAGTGAACGTCAGCGAGATCGAGCTGCAGGGCGCGACCGTCTACCGGGTCAACGGCTATATCGACGATTGCGGCAAGATCGTCGGCGAGGGCAAGGCGAAAGTCGGCTGGTTCGACACCTCGACCTTGAAGGAGCCGTACCGCATCGAGGGCAAGAAGACGATGGGCCTGGAGCTCGCCGAGCAGCTCGGCTGGGACGTGCCCGACGTGATCTTCTATCCGACCGGCGGCGGCACCGGCCTGATCGGCATGTGGAAAGCGTTCGACGAGCTGGAGAAGATCGGCTTCATCGGCTCAAAGCGCCCGCGCATGGTCGCGGTGCAGGCCTCCGGCTGCGCGCCGATGGTGCGCGCCTTTGATGCCGGGACGGAGCATGCGACGCGCTGGGAGGACGCCCACACCATCGCCTCGGGCATCCGCGTGCCGCAAGCGATCGGCGATTTCCTCATCCTGCGCGCGGTGCGCGAGAGCAAGGGCTTTGCCATCGCGGTCGACGACGACAAGATCTCGGCGGCGTTGAACGAGGTCGCGCGCGAGGAGGGGCTGCTGCTCTGCCCCGAGGGCGCCGCGACCTACGCCGCTTACAAGGAAAGTCTCGCCGACGGCCGCGTCAGCAAGACCGATCGTGTCATGCTGTTCAACTGCGCGACCGGCCTGAAATATCCGCTGCCGCCGGTCACCCGCACGCTCGATCGCCACAAGCCGATCGACTATTCCCAATTCTAGCAGTTCTCCCTCTCCCCGTTCTTACGGGGGGCGCGACGAGCTTCGCTCGCGCTGGGAGGGTTGGGGTGAGGGGCCTCTCTCCGCGAATGAGATATTCGTGAGACCTGTACCCCCTCACCCGAATTGCTTCGCAAATCGACCTCTCCCCGCAAGCGGGGAGAGGTGAAGAAGAGCAAAAAGACATCGCTGGGGAGAAGACAATGACGAAGGCCGTCTGGGCTGCGCTGATTGCTGTTCTCGCTGTTGCAGGCGTCGCGCACGCCGACGATTATCCCTCGCGTCCGATCACCATCATCGTGCCGTTCGCGGCCGGGGGCCCTTCGGACGCAATGGCGCGCGTGCTCGCCGAGCGCATGCGGGTGCCGCTCGGCCAGCCGGTCGTGGTCGAGAACGTCACCGGCGCCGGCGGCTCCATCGGTGTGGCCCGCGCCGTGCAATCGCCGCCCGACGGCTACACCATCTCGTTCGGCCATCTCGGCACCCACGTCGCCAACGGCGCCGTCTACAAGCTCAAATACGACCTCGTCACCGATCTCGAGCCGGTGGTGCTGCTGCCGAGCAACCCGATGATCGTGGTCAGCAAGAATGCGGTGCCCGCGACCTCGCTGAAGGAGTTGATCGAATGGCTGAAGTCGCGGCCGTCGCCGCCGACCGCGGGCACGGCCGGCGCGGGCTCCGGCAGCCACATCGCCGGCGTCTATTTCGAGAACGTCTCCGGCATCAGGCTGCAATACGTGCCGTATCGCGGCACTGCGCCGGCATTGAACGATCTCATCGCCGGCCAGATCGACATCATCGTCGACCAGACCTCCAACTCCATCAGCCAGGTCCGCGCCGGCACCATCCGCGCCTACGCCGTCACCGACGACAAGCGCCTCGCCTCCGCGCCCGAGATCCCGACAGCGGACGAGGCGGGCCTGAAAGGCTTCAACATGACGCTGTGGTCGGGCATGTGGGTGCCGAAGGGCACGCCGAAGGAGATCGTGGCAAAGCTCAACGCCGCGGCCGTGGAGGCGCTGAACGATCCGGCCGTGCGGAAGCAGCTCGAAAGCCAGGGCCTCGAGATGACGCCCAAGGACCAGCTCACGCCCGAAGCGCTCGGCTCGCGGCAAAAGTCCGAAATCGCGAAATGGTGGCCGATCATCAAGGCGGCCAACATCAAGGTGGATTGAGCGCCGGGCGACACAGGCCTCGCCGTTGTGGCGAGATTCCGCGATCCTTCTGAGCAGGCCGCCAACGCGGCCGTCTCGGTCACCGCCGCGTTTGCTGGCGGCGGGGCGCTCACGACGTGGTTTGGTGACCTGGTGCCAGCGCACGGTCCAGGCATTGCATCAGATCGGAGGCGGCGAACGGCTTACCGAGGAAACAGATTGCGCCCGCATCGAGCGCCCGCACACGCACGCCCTCGTCCGGGAAAGCTGTGATGAATATGAACGGCGTAGCCGAACCCTGCGCCCGCATCTGCGTCAACAGATCGATTCCGCTCATCAGCGGCATCTGCACGTCGGCGATCACGCACGAGGTGTCGCTCGAATCGGTCGAGCTCAAGAACTCTTCCGCCGAGGCGAATGTGTGGACGTTGTATCCGCGCGATTCCAGGAGATTGTTGATCGCGGCCCGAACGTAGGGGTCGTCGTCAAGCACCGAGATGACCGAAGCCACTGACAAGACGTCCGCTCCTCGCCGGGAATTACGCTTGCCGTCGCCGCGGCTAGAACATGAAGGGGTAAGGTGGACCTGCCGGTCGCGATTGGAAACTCATACTTAGGTTTGTGCATCGGGCTTGTTCGGGCCAATCCCGAGCGCCTCGCTCATTCTCACCAGATCGGCCAGCGACTTCGCGCCCATTTTCCGCATGATCTGGCCGCGGTAGATTTTGACGGTGATTTCGGCCAATCCGAGCTGGGCGGCCACCTGCTTGTTCATCAGGCCGGACGTCACCAGTGACAATACGTCTCGCTCCCGCGAGGACAGTGACTCGAAGCGTGATCTGACCGTCGAGACCGTCCTGTTGAGGTCGCGGCGCTTGCGGTCTCGCTCGATCGCGGCCTGGACTGCGTCGAGAATGTCTTGATCGCGGACTGGCTTGGTCAAGAAGTCGATGGCCCCGCTCTTCATGGCCCGAACCGTCATGGGGATATCGCCATGACCGGTAATGAAGATGATCGGCGTGTGGATATTTGCCTTGGCAAGGTCGGTCTGCAACTCGAGGCCGCTCGTTCCGGGCAGGCGGATGTCCAGCACCAGGCAGCTCGGGACGTCTGGCGGCTTGGCCTGGAGGAGCTGCGGCGCCGAGCCGAATGCTTCGACCTTGAGACCGACCGACTCGAACAGATTGGTGAGCGCACGGCGCATGGACGCGTCGTCGTCGACGATGAGGACAAGGGGCTGATCGCCATTCTTCTGCGGCGGCGAAGAGTCCGCGCGCTCGGTCACGATGGTTCCTCTCGGTGGAGGGGCACGGTGATCTGAAAAGTCGCGCCGCGCTCCTGATTTGGTGTAGCGGAAAGTCGTCCGCCATGGGCCTCGATGATCGATCGACAGATCGACAGGCCCATGCCCATGCCGGAGGACTTCGTGGTGAAGAACGGCGTGAACAGGCGGTCTATCGCCTGTTCGCTGATGCCGGTTCCGCAATCGGAAACGCTCAGCTGCATCGCGCCATCGCCGTTCGCCTGTGAGCGGATCACCAGCTCGCGCGGGCGATCGCGGACGTCCTCCATGGCTTCGATCCCGTTCATGATCAGGTTGATCAGGACCTGCTGCAATTGGATCCGATCGCCAAAGATCGGCGGCAGTGCCGACGACAGCTCCATGCGGACAGACACGGCGTGGCTGGCCATCTCGCGCTGAACGAGCGCGACGGCCTCCCGCACGACCGCATTGGCATCGAGCGGAACCATCTCGATGTCAGACCGCTTGGCGAGCGCCCGAACGTGACGGATCACGTCGCCGGCACGCCTGCCGTCCTCGATGATCCACTCCACGGAGCGGCGGGCCGCTTTGATATCCGGCGGACTGCGCTGCAGCCAGGCGAGGCAGGCGTCGGCGTTTGCGATGACTGCAGCGAGCGGCTGATTGATCTCGTGGGCGATCGAAGCGGTCAGCTCACCCAGTGTCGTCACACGTGTCACATGGGCGAGCTCGGCCTGAGCCTTGCGCAGCGCGTCTTCGGCTTGATTGGCCCGGATCGCCGCGGTTACGTCCGTGCAAACGCCACGGTAGCCCAGGAAAGTGCCGTCCGCGTCGAAGAACGGCTTGCCGCTGGTCCGGACGTAGATCGGCTGCCCATTGCGGTCCTTGCTGCGATACACCAAGTCGCGGAACGGGACGTGGGCGTCGAGCGCCGCTCGGTGTTGTCGCCATTTTTCGGGTTCGAGAGCGGCGTCGGGCGCAATGTCCCAACGCGTGAGCCCGATCAGGCCGGCGGGGGCGGTGATGGTATCGGAGTGCTCGCATACCCGGGTGACCCGGTGGTCCGGCCCGGTTTCCCAGAACCAATCAGACGCAGTTTCGGCATAATCGCGAAAGCGCTGCTCGCTGTCACGAAGCCGGCGTTCTGCCTCCTTGGTCGCCGTGATGTCGCTGACCGATCCGACGAACTCGACGCGACCGTTCGCATCTCGCGTTGCCCGTGCCACCGCTCGGACGTGTTTGATGGAACCGTCGGGCATCACCAGCCGGTATTCGTGATCATAGTCCTTGCCCTCGCGCGCCGCCTGGCCCGTCGTCTGCTGCACGGCGAGCCGGTCCTCGGGATGAATCCGCTGAAGCATGAAGGGGATCGCCGGCTTCGTCCCTTCTTCGCATTCGAAGATGCGATAGGTTTCCTTGGACCAGGTGATCTCGCGGGTTGCGGCCTTCCAGCCGAAACTACCGGTGTGGCTCAATTCCTGCGCCTGGGCGAGGTAAGCCTCGCTCTGTCGCAGCGCGTTCTCTGCCTCCTTGCGCTCGGTGATGTTCTCGCAGGCGACCAGCACGATCGGCCCGCCATTGGCCCGCAGCATGGCCTTGGCGTTCTCGCGCACCCATAATATCGAGCCGTCCCTGCGAACCTTCCGGATTTCCCAGGTGTGTGACTGATTAACGGTCTTGAGGCACAACTCGACACAGGCGCGGACAGTGGCGCGATCTTCCGCGAGGAAGACATCCAGCACGGATCGGCCGATCAACTCCGCCGGCGTGTAGCCCAGCTGCTCGGCGCCGAACGTGTTGACGTTGATCACGGTACCGGCCGGATCGACCATGAAGTACATGACCGGCGTGTGCTCGAAGACCTGCTGCCACTGCTTGACCGCCTCGAGCAAGTCGGCGGCATGGGCATCGGTACGCTGCTTGGCGGGAACAGCTTGCCTCAGGCAGCCGACGAGGAATTGCGCGGCTGACTTCCCCAACGTCGCTGCCCGGCCAGGCTTCATCGCTGACGCTTCCGGCACTCTCTGCGTGAACAGGAGTAGAGCACGTTGCGGCGAGAGGAGCAATTCCAGCCAAAGTCGGATCGGCCGTCATGACGTTCGCCTTTGGACCGTCCGCTCGCCGCCAGGTCCGTTGCGGCGCATCAAGGACACCGTGACGGCCAAGGTTTCACGGTCACCGTGCAGCCGGAGCGCCGTGCGCCGTCTCGTTGAACATCAGCCCGGCCACCCCGGGCGAGTACGGGACAAACTTAGGTATAGCTCCTCCATTCCTAGTCATGTCGGCCATGTTACCTCCGTACAATTGAGCGCTTCGTGCCCGGCGGACTAGCCTCTCGACCATCGGGAGTGTCGAAGGGAACAGCTGAGAACAGCTGAGAAAAGCGGAAGCAACAGAGGGAGACAGCAATGTACGATATGTCGGTACTTCCTGAGCGTCGCCTATCGGAATCCGAAAGTTGCTCCTCGCTCAACGGCTGTGCGGTGTGCGGCGGCAAGTTCGGCCTGATCCGCTACTATTCCTGGCGCACCGCGCTCTGCTCCAAGAAGTGCGTTGATCGTTTCCGCACGCGAAGCGAACGCGACCGCCAGTGGTTGTTTCGGGCCCAGGTCGCATAAGGCTGGATTGGAGAGCTGATCCGGGAGGCCGTGCGTTGAACCGCTCATGCAAGCTCTTCTGCTGGATCGTTCTCATCGCCCCGATCGCGGCCGGCCAGGCACAGGAGACGGGACACGGTGCCGTTCATCGCCAGCACCCACCCCAGGACCAGGCGCTGCACGAAAAATTCTATTCGACCTGGCACATGCCGGACAACCCGAGCCTCAGTTGTTGCAACAGCGCCGATTGTTATCCGACCGATATCAAGTACATCGACGGCCAGATCTATGCGCGTCGCCGGGAGGACGGGAGATACATTCTGATCCCACCGCAAAAGGTGGAGCGAAACAGGGATAATCCGGACGGCCGAAACCATCTGTGCGCTCCACCGCCTGCACTGTCTCCGCTCGACAGCGTTTACTGCTTCGCTTTGGGAGGTGCCACATGAGATTCGCGTTCGTGTTGGTCAACGGCCGGACCCCGTTCGGGCGGACCTGGTGCATGCAGTGCTGCGAGCCGATCAGCGGCAGCTATCTGCGCGAGATCGCGACCCGTCTGCCTTATTGCGATCATCAGTGCTACACGCTGTTCTGCGAGACGCTCGCGAAAGATGGCGTGAGAGCGGCGTCATGAAGTTCGTGGTGGTCAATCACGAGCCGCCGTCGCACGCGGCCGCGTGCAGCACATGCTCGCGGCCTCTCGGCTCCGGCTATGTCCGGCATGCGCGGACGCAGCGCCGTTACTGTGACGAGAATTGTTACCGGCGCGGCGAATTCTCCACGCTGTTCATGCACTGGCCGGTGCCTGGGCGGACGGAACCAATTGCCGGTAACGTCGAGCTCGCCGCTGCCAGTATGATCGAGACGTTGACGGTCATGAGTGCCGTCTGGTGCTGGAGCTGCACGATCAACGCCTGGACCTTCGCGAGAGCTTTGACCGGCGCATATTTGGACAGTCGCGATCTGATCACGATGGAAGGAGGTGACACCTAGCTGCGCGACTGCACTCGCGTGGAAGCCGCAGCACCGCATCCTTGCAGGCGCCGCGTCCAGCCCCGGCGGCGTCGATCAGGGAACGGGTGCTGCGGCCGCCACTGGCTCCGTTGCGCCGGCCTCGTGCGTCACCACGCGCTGGTCGCTCTTGCCGGCGACCATGCCGCTGCCCTCGAACCTTGCGCGGTAGACCTGCACGTTCTCCATCACGCGCTGGACGTAGTTGCGCGTCTCGGACAGCGGGATGCGCTCGACCCAGTCGACCGGATCGACATTGGGGTCGCGTGGATCGCCGCGTGCCTGCACCCATTCCCGCACCCGGCCGCGGCCGGCATTGTAGCCGGCGAAGGCCATGATCTGGTTGCCGCGATATTCCGACAGCAGCGCGCTGAGCTCGGCCGCGCCCATCTGCGTGTTGTAGACGGGATCGGACACCATCCTGTCCCAGTCATAGGTCAGGCCGAAACGCTTGGCAGTGTCGCGACCGGCTTCCGGCGTCACCTGCATCAGCCCGACCGCGTTGGCCGGCGACTTGTCGCGCTGATCGAACGAGCTCTCGGTGCGCGCCACCGAATAGATCACGCTGGTCTCGATCGCGGGTGCGACCTGCTTGTGCTCGGGAATGCCGATGGTCGGGAAGGCGTAATGATCGAGCGCAAGCCCGCGCGCCAGCGCGGTCTTGCCGACCTCCAGCATCACGCGCGCATCGTTGCGCCGGCCGGCGAGCTCGGCGAGCGCTTCGAGCGCGGCGACGTCGGTGCTCTCCTTGGCGAAATCCTCGGCATAGTAGAACGCCATGTCGCGCTCGCCGATGCCGTAGAGCATGTCGGCGGCGCGCACGCGCTCGTCCGCAAGCGGTGTCCCGGCCGAGGCCAGCACGAGCGAGGGCGGGCGCAATTCGATTCCATCGAAGCCGAGCTTGGCGCGGGCGAGCTGGCCGTAATAGGCGGTCTGATAGCGCGCCGCGGCCCGATAGCTCATGCGCGCATCGGCCACCGCGCCCATGGCTTCGGCAGCGCGGCCGCGCCAGTAATGGGCCCGCGAGAGCGCGATCGGATTGGCCGAGCCTTCGTCGATCGCGGCGAAGTGCATCATCGCCGTCTTGGGATCGCCCAGGAAGCGCAGCGCGATCCAGCCGCACATAAAGTGATAGTCGATACGGTAGACTTCCTTTTCCGGCACCGCGGCCGTGCGCACCACGTCATAGGCGGTCCTGGACTTGCCCTGGTCGAGCAGCTTGCGTGCCAGCAGGCGGCGCTCGCGCCACCACGCGTCGGTGTCCTGGGCCGCCATGGTCTCGGGCGCGGCGGCGAGGATCACCTCGGCGGCGTCGTCGATGCGGTCCTTCTGCAGGTGCCATTGCGCGCGGCACAGCACGTAGCCGAGATCGCGGCGGGCTTCGGCCGGCACGTCCTCGAGATAGTCCTTGGCCTTGTTGGCCTTGCCGGTGACGGCGGCGCAGGCCTTGACGATGGCAAGCGCATCCTCGCCGAGCCGTTTGGCCGCGCGTCGCGCACCGTCATAGTCCTTGGCGCCGAGACGCTTGTCCATGCGGGCGCGATGATCGTCCGCCGTGAGCAGATCACGGAAGGCCTGGTAGGAATCCTCTTCGCTCCGCTCGGACAATTCCTCCGCGCGCCAGGTTTCCCGGACCAGCCGCGCAGCCCTGTCGGTCTCGCCTTCGGCGAGCAGGACGCGCGCGAGTGCGAACTTGCCCTTGGCGCTGGTCGGCCGGTCCATGGTGAACTTGTGCACGATGGCCGCGTCCGCCTTCTCCTGCCACAGCCGTGCCTCGGCACGGCGGCGGAGCAGGGCCCTGCTCGGCCAGTCGGGATTGGCGGCGAGGAAGGCGGCGTAGCGCGTGAAACTCGCGGTGCTCTCGGAATGGCGCAGCATGAACCAGTCCGCGAGCTTCTGTCCAGCAGGGTCCGTGATGCGGTCGCGCGCGGCGCTCGCATCCTCGGTCTTGCCCTTGCGCGTCAGATCGATGGCGTCCTTCAGCGCGGCGAGATCGCCGGTCAGCGGCGGCGGCGCCGGCTTGTCCGCGGGCTTGTCGACCATCTTCTTCGATTTGCGCTTGGCCTCGGCGTGCTTGCCGTGTCGCGCTTTGCCGGCGGAGGCGTGGCGGTGCTTGCCGGCTTTCGCCTCATGCGCCTTCTTCGGTGCGGATGATTTGTGACCGTTCTTCGCCGCCACCTCGGTGGGAAGGAGGGCCATCGCGGCCACGGCAACGACACACGCGAGCGAGCGTAGGCACTGGTTCATTCGATGGTCCCCCCTGCGAAAACCACTACAAACCAAGGTCCGCGACATGCGGCTTGCGAATCGAAGTACCGAACGATGCGCCGGCACCGTCTCGCATCCTCAAGCTGTCGCAACAATGCGGCAAAATACGGATTGGAACTGGGGAACTTCCGAAAGGACGGAAGAGACAGCAGCATTAACCTTCGTTAACGATCGGGCTTCTTGCGACGATTGCGAAGGGTACAGGGCGCCAGAACGGCCAGATTGCGCGTGTTCCCTCAGCCAAATCCGGTGTATGAGTTCCCTCGCTTCATCCTTTCAGCCTTTGCCCTGCACCTATGCCGATTTTCAACCAGTCGATCCGGCGCAAGATCGTCGGCATCGCTCTCGGATTGATCGTCCTGATGCTGGTCACCTCGATCCTGTCGATGGTGATGTCCAGCCAGGTCGGCATCTTGCTCGACGAACTGACCAACCGCTACATCCCGGCCTACAGCCATCTGGCGCGCGCGAACATCCGCTCGCTGGAACGGGCGCTGGCGCTGCGGCGGATGGTGATGGCCAGGATGGAGGCGCCGTCGGACGAGGAGGCCCATGCGGCGCGGCTTCGCGACTTCGAGGCGTTGGACCGCAATTTCGAGCAGGAGGCCGAGGCCGCTCGCAAGCTCATCAACGCGATCATCGACGATCCCAGGACGTATTCCGACAACGCCGCGCTGGCACGGCTCGACGTTCGGATCGAAAGCGCCGTCACCGAGCTGCGGCGCGATCTGGACGAGGGCAATGCGAAACTGCTCAAGCAGGTCGAGGCCAAGGATATGGCCGCGGCCCGCGGCACGCTGGAACGCCTCGACACGCTGCGCGATGCGTTCAACCGGAAGGTCGATGCGATCCGCGCCGACATGCTGACGCAGGTCTATTTCTCGACGTCCCAGGTGATCAGCCGCCAGCACCAGGCGATCATCGTCTCCGGGGTGGTAACCCTGCTCGCGGCGATCGTCGGCTTCGTGTTTGCGCTGCTGGTGAGTAGCGGCATCACGCGTCCGGTGCGGCTGCTGCTGGCCGGCACCCGCGAGGTCGAGGCGGGCCGGTTCGACAAGCCCATCACCGTCTCGACACAGGACGAGATCGGCGAGCTTGCGGCCGCGTTCAACCGCATGATCGAGCAGCTCAGGCGCAACGAGCGCATTCGCGAGACCTTCGGCCGCTACATCGACCCGAAGGTGGTGCAGGGCCTGATCGACCGGCCGGAGGTCGCCATCGACGGTGAGCGCCGGGTGATGACCATCCTGTTCTGCGACATGAGCGGCTTCACCTCGATGAGCGAGGGCATGACGCCGCGCGGCCTCGTCAAGGTGATGAACCACTACTTCACGGTGATGTCCGCTCCCATCAGGAACCATCGCGGGATTATCGACAAATATATCGGCGACGCCATCATGTCCTATTGGGGGCCGCCCTTCATCGAGGAGGATGAGCAAGCTCTGCTCGCAGGGCTTGCCGCCGTCGAGATGACCGATCAGGTGCCCGCGCTGCAGAAGCAGCTGCCGGACTTGCTCGGCATCCGCGCCATGCCGGCGCCCTGCGATCTTCGCATCGGCATCGCCACGGGCGAGGTTCTGACCGGCAGCATCGGCTCCGAACTGATGATGAGCTTCACCGTGATGGGGGATGCCGTGAACCTCGCTTCGCGGCTGGAGGCCGTCAACAAGGTCTACGGCACCCGCATCCTGATCTCGCAGGCGACTGCGGACGGGATCGGATCGCGCCTGGAATTGCGCGAGATCGATCGTCTGGCGGTCGCGGGCCAAAGCGCGCCGCAGGCGATCTTCGAGGTCATGGCGAGACCGGGCGCACTCAGCGACGCGCAACAGACCTTGCGAACGCACTATGCCGAGGGTCTCGTCGCCTATCGTGCGCGGCGCTTCGACGAGGCCCGCGCCGCCTTCAACGCGGCGCTCGAGGCGGTCCCCGGCGACGGCCCCTCGCGCACGATGCTCGGCCGCATCGCGCAGTTTGCGGCCGATCCGCCGGATCCCGATTGGGACGGCGTCTGGCGGCTGGAGCAGAAATAGCCGTGCCTTGCGGTCCGGCACGCTGCGCCGGAAAAAATGATGCTACTCCATAACGATGTTCGCCGTGACGTATTTCCCGGGCTTAGGTTCGATGTCCCTGAGGCGTCTGATGGGGACACGCCGATGACACATCTGGAAGACAGGCTGGAACGGTTCGAGACGCTCACCGCCGAATGCGAGCTGATCGCCAAGCTCGCCACCGACAGCAGCAAGCGCGAGTTCTATCTGAAGCTCGGGGAACAGTACCGGCAGCTGGCCGTCGATATCCGGCAGGCGATCGCGACGACGGCTGCGGCCTGAACCCGCTGAAATCCGTTCTTAACGTTTGGCGCGCATCCTTGCAGCAGGCGAGCGCCGCTGATCGGCGACGCTCGTGATGGGAAGGCCGGGGTTCGCTGCAATGCAGCGCACCTCGTGAGTGTGATTTGCCATGTCTGACAGGGCGATCCCATGCGCCTCGTTGCAGTGATCATATTCGCGCTCATGACGACGGCCTGCGATCAGGAGCAGGACATCACCGGCTCGACCACGCCGGCCTGTCCGTTGCGCAACTACAGCTACAATCCGCGCGACATGAACCAGTGTGTCAGCGCCTGCAAAGCGTGCGACCGCGGCACGACGGTCACCTGCACGACCTCCTGCACCCTCAAGGGCGCGCGCTGAGCGGGACACTTGCAGGGGATCGCAATCGCGCGACGCCGCCGGTGAGATGAAAGCGGCATCGCCGCCTTTGCGCATGCGGGGAACCGCGAGCGGTCCCGACCAAGGACGGCGGTGCTGGAGCACCGGAACGATTCACATGGATTAATCATTGAAGGAGGCGGCAGGACGCGGAGTCCAATGGAATGGGTATGCTCGATCCCGGTCGATTTCTGGTATCGTGCTCGCATTGCGATGCCTGGCCGATGGCGGCCAATGTGAAACGGTCGAGCTGGTCGGCGTCGCCGCACGAGGTCCGCTTCGTCTGCACGCGCTGCCGTCGCGAAGAAACGGCGATCGTCTCGGCCTCCGGCGAATTGACCCCCGTCAAGCGCGTCGAAGTCCCGCCGCGCGACGTCGCTGTCGCCTGGGCCCAGGCGCAACGCTTGCGCGGGCGGTCCTGATGTTTGGCGTCGCCGGGCCGTCGGCGCCCGACTCCGGCTGAGAGCTGCCGCCGTCGCAAGCACGTTCGCGGACGAACGCTCCAGCGCTTGTCTCCTGGTCCAGCGATCTGCTCGAGGCTGACCCACGTCGATGGGGCTGTCACAGGCCCGCAAACGAACTAGAATTGGATGAGAGGGAGATCATCCATGGTGCTCAGCGTTCCGCCGTCTCACGCGAACCATCCGCGGCTTCACCCGGTCGCGCCGCACCTTGCACCGATGTTCTGCTTTGCGCTTCTGACGGTGTCATGCGCGCTTGCAAGCTTCGCGCTCGCCTGCGCAACGCCGTTCGCCGCGTTCGCGGTTGTCGCGGCCGCGATGCTGCCGCTGCGCCCCGCGCTGGTTATCCTCACCGGCGCCTGGCTCGTGAACCAGGGCATCGGTTTCGGCGCGCTGCACTATCCCATCGATGGCAGCACCATCGCCTGGGGCTTTGTGATCGGCGTGGCTGCGCTGCTGTCCACCGCGGCGGCGTCCGCGGTGCTCCGCATGCAGCCGCGGGGCCGCACGCCCCTGATGCTTGGGATCGCGCTCATCGCCGCCTACGGGACCTATGAGATCGGGCTGCTGGCAGCAACACCGTTGCTCGGCGGAGAGGGCGCCTTCAGGGCCGCGGTCGTTGCGCGTATCGGGGTCACTAGCGCCGCCTGGCTCGCCGGGCTCGTCGCCGCCTGCGAGATCGTCCGGCTGGTCGCGCCGTTCGGATGCAGACGTGCGATGTCGGCCTGAGCGGTTCGCCTCGGGGTGTTTCGCTGCTCTGTCAATCCGGTCGCGCGAAAATATTCCGCTTTACCGAAATTCGGAAATATCGTATGTGTCGCCCATCCCGGCTCAATCTCGAGGGGCGACCATGCGGTCGTCATTGTCGCGAGCCGGGCTTGCGGTGGACGCGGCAGCGTCGGCACGAGACGGTGCGGGCAGGGCGGGTAGTCCCTGTGAGCCCGAAACCACGTGCGGACGAACGGCGCTGCTAGGCTTCGTCTCGTCTGTAAGTTTCCGGCGCTGTCGACGGTGTCAGGGAAAACTGCGACGAAATGGCGGGCCGTGCGTACGGCAAAACCGTGTGGTCCTGGCCGTCGTTGCTACGGTCAAGCCTGTCGCGGAGATGCGCGCGAGCCCAACCGGGCGGACGGCATCGTCAATTCGCGGGGCGAGGGAGGCCAAAAGGAAAGTTCGGCTCCCGGGAGAGCGCGGCATAAGCCGTCCGACCATCGCGCAGGGAAGGCCGTGTGTTCGGCACCACCTGTATGCTGCTGTGCGGTTCTTCCTGCGTGTGCATTTCGCGCAGCGGACCGCGGGTGCGAGGTCAGCACCCGGCCTTCCCTGTGCCCTCTTGGCTCAAGAGGGCGGAGTGACCAAGCAAAGCTCGGGCGAATTGCGCCGCGAGAATGCGAAGGCATGTCTGCCTTCCACGCGCTGTCTGCCGGCTTCGCCAAGCTTCCCTGCGTCCCGCGCGCGGCAGAGGGGCCGACTCAATGGCATCCATCTTCGCCATCGCGTCCGGTCGCGCACCGCGCTGTGTGAAATCAGAGATTGTCGACTGTCGTCTTTGTGAGGTATTATCGTAAGCAAACCCGTGTCTTCCCGGTTACGATTGTGCTGCCTGTGCAACACCTATTCCGGATTTAACCCTCATCACCGGCGGTTCGCATCGCCGCCGCTTTTTGGCCACACCCGAACATGAATAAAATCGCTCTAATGTTTTAAAGGCAGCGGCGGTCTTCGAAGGCGACGAGAAAATCCCAAGGTCGATTCAAATCTTGGCTCTGATTTTTCGGGTCTGAAAGGGTTGGCCGGGGAAGCTGGTTGCGATGGGCGCGAAGATCAACAAGCAGAGGCTGCCGAGCCGTCACGTGACGGAAGGCCCCGCGCGCGCGCCGCATCGGTCCTATTTCTACGCCATGGGTCTGACCACCGAGCAGATCCACCAGCCCTTCGTCGGCGTCGCCTCGTGCTGGAACGAAGCCGCTCCCTGCAACATCGCGCTGATGCGGCAGGCGCAGGCGGTGAAGAAGGGCGTCGCGTCCGCCGGCGGCACGCCGCGCGAATTCTGCACCATCACCGTGACCGACGGCATCGCCATGGGTCACGACGGCATGCGCTCCTCGCTGCCGTCGCGCGAATGCATCGCCGATTCGGTCGAACTGACCGTGCGCGGCCATGCCTATGACGCGCTCGTCGGGCTCGCCGGCTGCGACAAGTCGCTGCCGGGCATGATGATGGCGATGGTCCGCCTCAACGTGCCCTCGATCTTCATCTATGGCGGCTCGATCCTGCCCGGCAATTTCCGCGGGCAGCAGGTCACCGTGCAGGACATGTTCGAGGCGGTCGGCAAGCATTCGGTCGGCGCCATGTCGGACGAGGACCTCGACGAGATCGAGCGCGTCGCTTGTCCGTCGGCCGGCGCCTGCGGCGCGCAGTTCACCGCCAACACCATGGCGACCGTCTCCGAGGCGATCGGCCTTGCACTGCCTTACTCGGCCGGTGCGCCGGCGCCCTATGAAATCCGCGATGCCTTCTGCATGACCGCGGGTGAAAAAGTCATGGACTTGATCGCCCAGAACATCCGGCCGCGCGACATCGTCACCCTCAAGGCATTGGAAAACGCGGCCGCCGTGGTCGCGGCCTCCGGGGGCTCGACCAATGCTGCGCTGCACCTGCCGGCGATCGCGCATGAGTGCGGCATCAAGTTCGACCTGTTCGACGTCGCCGAAATCTTCAAAAAGACACCATATGTCGCGGATTTGAAGCCGGGTGGCCGTTATGTCGCCAAAGACATGTTTGAAGTAGGTGGCATACCGCTTCTGATGAAGACGCTGCTCGACAACGGCTTCCTGCACGGTGATTGCCTTACCGTCACGGGCCGCACGATCGCCGAAAACCTCAAGAGCGTGAAATGGAATCCGCACCAGGACGTGGTGCACCCGGCAGACAAGCCCATCACCGTGACAGGCGGTGTGGTCGGCCTGAAGGGAAATTTGGCGCCAGAAGGTGCGATCGTGAAAGTCGCGGGAATGTCCAACCTCAGGTTCACCGGTCCGGCCAGGTGCTTCGACCGTGAGGAGGACGCGTTCGAGGCGGTCCAGAACCGCACCTACCGCGAAGGCGAAGTCATCGTGATCCGCTACGAGGGGCCGAAGGGCGGTCCCGGCATGCGGGAAATGCTCCAGACCACGGCAGCGCTGACCGGCCAGGGCATGGGCGGCAAGATCGCGCTCATCACCGACGGCCGCTTCTCCGGCGCCACGCGCGGCTTCTGCATCGGCCATGTCGGGCCGGAGGCGGCGGTCGGCGGCCCGATCGGTCTGCTCGAGGACGGCGACATTATCGAGATCGACGCGGTCGCCGGGACCCTTAACGTAAAATTGAGCGACGCCGAGCTCGCCCAGCGCAAAACCAAATGGAGCGCTCGCGCGACAAACCACACGTCGGGTGCGCTCTGGAAATATGCTCAGCAGGTTGGACCAGCGGTCGGGGGGGCAGTGACCCATCCGGGCGGCGCGCACGAGAAACAGTGCTATGCGGACATTTAGGCGTGCCACAGTTGCGTTTGTGTTGGGGGCGGCTGCGCTGGCCGCGCCGGCGTTCGCCTTCGACGGTGCACCGGTCAACCCGAAGGACGCCACCATCCCGGTGGTGACGACCTTGCCCGGCGCTGCCGGTGCGGTGCGCACCAAGGTCCCGCCGCAGGTCGCAACCCCGGAAACCTCGCTCAGCGCGTTGCAATATGCCGCAGAGGGTGGCCACCCCATCGCGCAATGGAAGCTCGGCCGCATGTACGCCAACGGCGACGGCGTCGCCCAGGACGATCTGCGTGCCTTCGAATATTTCAGCCGGATCGCCAACGCGCATGCCGAGGACAGCCCGTCGGCGCCGCAGGCGCAGATCGTGGCCAACGCCTTCGTCGCGCTGGGCCGCTACTATCTGGCCGGCATCCCGAATTCGAAAGTCAAAGCCGATCCGGACCGCGCCCGGGAGATGTTCTCCTATGCCGCATCCTATTTCGGCAACGCGGACGCGCAGTACGACCTCGCGCGTCTGTACCTGAAGACCCCGGACGCCTCGCGCGAAGACTTCCGCTATGGCGCGCGCTGGCTTGGCCTCGCCGCGCAGAAGGGCCAGCATCAGGCTCAGGCGCTGCTCGGTCAGATGCTGTTCAACGGCGACCGCCTGCCGCGGCAGGCCGCGCGCGGCCTGATGTGGCTGACGCTGGCGCGCGACAGCGCAGGTAGCGACGAGGTCTGGATCAAGGAGAGCTACAACCGCGCCTTCGCCAAGGCCTCCGACGATGACCGCGCCATGGCCCTGCAAATGCTGGAGCAGTGGGTGCAGGGGCGTCGGGAGTAAACGGCCGAGGCCGCTTCAGGCGGCCTCCAGATCCAGATCCGCCCAGACCGGCACGTGGTCCGAGGGCTTCTCCCAGCCGCGCACATAGCTGTCGACGCCGACATTGGCGAGCTTGTCGCTGGCCTGCGGCGACAGCAGCAGGTGGTCGATCCGAAGCCCCTGGTTCTTCTGCCAGGCCCCGGCCTGGTAGTCCCAGAAGGTGTAGAGCCCGCCCTCGTCGGTGACGGCGCGCAAGGCATCGGTGAGGCCAAGGCCGAGCAGGGACTGGAAGCTCTCGCGCGTCTCGGTCTTGAACAGGGCGTCCTCGGTCCAGGCCGCCGGATTGTGCACGTCGCGGGCATGCGGGATGACGTTGAAGTCGCCGGCCAGGATCAGCGGGACCTCCTCCTTGAGTCGCTCTTTCGAATAATCAAGAAGCCGCGACATCCATTTGAGCTTGTAGGGATATTTGTCGGTCCCGACCGGATTGCCATTGGGCAGATAGAGGCAGGCGATGCGCAGCACGCCTCGCTTCAGCGTTACGACGCCTTCGAGGAAGCGGGCATGGGTATCCTCGTCATCGCCGGCGAGGCCCGACTTGGTCTCGTCGAACCGGAGCTTGGACAGCAGGGCGACGCCGTTGAACGTCTTCTGCCCGTGCGTCACCACGTTGTAGCCGAGCGCCTCGATCTCCAGCCGCGGAAAGGCCTCGTCGACGCACTTGATCTCCTGCAGGCAGACGATGTCCGGCTGGCACTCTTTCAGCCAGGTCAGGAGCAAATCGATCCGCTGCCGAACCGAGTTCACGTTCCAGGTGGCTACTCTGATGGGCATTGGGAGGGCTCCGGGCAGGGGTCTCGGTTAGAACAAAATGCAAACGCGCCCGTCAAGCCGGCCGCAAAATCTCCCACAAAATTAACCCGGCTTAAGCAGGCCGCAGGCCATTGATCGTCAAGAGGTTCCTCGGATGGATGGCCGGACAAGGCGATGAAGCGAACTCAGCCGCGCGACGGCCTGATCGGCGCGTTCCTGTATTGGCTCGGCGGCTTCGAGATCGAGGACGGTCTGACCGCCGATCTCAGCGAGCGCGAGATCCGCCGTATCCGTGCCAAGCAGATCGACGCGGTGACCCAGCTGATCCCCGTGACGATGGCCGTGACGATGCTGAACGTCGCCATCGTGCTGATCCTGTTCTGGGGCAGGGGCTGGAACGACTTCCTCGCGATCTGGGGCCTGACGCTCGCCGCCACCGCCTCGCTCGCGGTGCGCGCGTGGCGCAAGTCGCATCAAGACCCGCCGCAGGAGGCCTCGCCGCGCGCGGCGCGGCAGACGCTGCGGCAGGCGTTTTTTCTCGCCGCGATCTGGGGCGCGCTGCCGCTCGCTCTGTTCAGCCGCATCGAACCGACCAGCCAATTGATCCTGGCCTGCCTGATGGTCGGCATGATGTCCGGCGGCGCCTTCACGCTCTCGACCTTCCCGCGCGCGGGCCTCGTCTATCTCGCGACCATGACGATCGCCTGCGCCGGCGCGCTGCTCCTGTGCGGCACCGGGCCATATCTGGTGACCGCCGTGTTCCTGCTGCTGTTCGCATTCTTCATGGCGCGCAACATCGTCTCGCAGGGCAATCTCTTCCTCGGCAATCTCAAGGCCCAGCTCGAGCTCGAGCGCCAGACCGAGATCATCTCGCTGCTGCTGAAGGACTTCCAGGAGAACGCCAGCGACTGGCTGTGGCAGACCGACGCCGAGGGACGCCTCGTCGACGTGCCCGAACGCTTCGCGGCCGTGGCGCAGCTGCCGCTTGCGCAGCTGAAGGGGTCGCATTTCGCCGACGTGCTCGACATGCTCTGCCCCGAGGACAAGAGCGCCGCCTACAACATCGTCGGCCTGATGGAGCAGGCCGAGCCGCTGCACGAGATGAATCTCAAGGTCGTCGCAGGCGGCGAGGCCCGGCTGTGGTCGCTCACGGCGAAGCCGGCCCATGATCGTGACGGTCATTTCCTCGGCTATCGCGGCTTCGGACGCGACGTCACCGAGCGCTGGCGCGCGGAAAAGGCCGAGGCCGAAAGCCGCGCCAAGTCCGACTTCCTGGCGGTGATGAGCCACGAGATCCGCACGCCCATGAACGGCGTGCTTGGTCTTGCCAGCATGCTGCTCGAAACCAGGCTCGATCCGGAGCAGCGCGAGGCCGTCACCACGATCCGCGAGTCCGGCGACAATCTCCGGCGCATCCTCAACGACATTCTCGATCTCTCCAAGCTGGAAGCCGGCCGCTTTCAGTTCGAGGCGATCGACTTCGCGCCGCAGGCGCTGGTCGAGACGGTTGCGACCGTGGTGCGCGCCAGCGCCAAGAGCAAGGGGCTCACGGTCAAGGTCGAGCTCGATCCGAACCTGCCGCCGACGCTCCGCGGCGACGTCGCGCGGATCCGCCAGGTGCTGCTCAATCTCGCCTCCAACGCTGTGAAGTTCACCGACGAAGGCGAGGTGACGATATCGGCGACCTGCCAGGCGCGGCGCGACCTGCTGGCGACCGTCGAATGGACGGTGACCGACAGCGGCATCGGCATCGCGCCCGACAAGCTCGGCCTGCTGTTCAGCGACTTCGCGCAGGCCGATGCCTCGATCAGCCGCCGCTTCGGCGGCACCGGCCTCGGCCTTGCGATCAGCAGGCGGATCATCGAGCAGATGGGCGGCACGATCGGCGTCACCTCGACGCCGGGCGAGGGCTCGACCTTCCGCTTCACGCTGGTGCTGCCCTGGAGCCAGGCGCAGGCGTCCGATCAGGCTGGCCGGCGCGACGAAGCCGACGAGCTCAAGGCCCGGATCGCCGGCCTCGATCGGCCGCTGAGGGTACTGGTCGCGGAGGACGATGCGGTCAACCGCATGGTCGTGAGCAAGATGCTGGGGGCTTTCGACATCGAGCTACGTGTCGTCGCCGACGGGACCGAGGCCGTCGCGGCAGCCTCCGAAGGCAATTACGATGTCGTGCTGATGGACGTGCGCATGCCCGACTTGGACGGGCTCGCCGCCACCCGCGCGATCCGCGCGCAGGGCGGGCGCTTCGAAGCCTTGCCGATCGTCGCGCTGACCGCCAATGCCTTCCCGGAGGACATCAAGATCTGCCGCGAAGCCGGCATGTCGGACTTCCTGGCCAAGCCGCTGCGCAAGCCGGCGCTGGTCGCGGCCCTGCTGCGCGCGCTGGACGGCCACGTGTTGACCGAGGACGCGCCGCTGCAGCCGGAGCTGATGCCTGAAGACGTGGAGTGGACGGACGAGGAAAGGCAGATGACGGGCGTCTAAAGCTTTCCATAGACTTGCGCGGCGACCACCTTCAGGCGCTCGACAGAATCGGACTCTGGATGCGGCTTGACCGGTGCGAACAGGATCGAAGCCTGCCTGCCGTTCTTCAAGACAAAGATGTTCACGGCATTGCCGTTGCCCCTTTGGTGCACGCTTCATCATGCTCACGACCGTGTCGCGCGACATCGCGATCACGGCGGATGCTACGACTTCACCCGCGCCGCTCAGGCGCATAGTCGAGCGGCAGCACCGTCGTCGACTTGATCTCCTGCATGACGAATGATGACGACACGTCCGCGAGCGTGATCCTCCCGATCAGGCGCTGGTACAGCCTGTCATAGGCGGCAACGTCCGGGATGACCGCCTGCAGCAGATAATCGACATCGCCGGTCATTCGGTAGACGCCGATGATCTCGGGAATGTCGCGCACAGCGTTCGAAAACCGCTCGAGCCAGCTCGCGCTGTGCTCGGTCGTGCGCAGCGCGATGAAGGCGGTCAGGCCGACGTTGATGCGGCTTGCATCGAGCAGGGTCACGCGGCCCTTGATGATGCCCTCATCCTCCAGCCGCTTGATGCGGCGCCAGCAGGCATTGCGGGAAAGCCCCGCCCGTTCGCTCAGCTCGTCCAGCGACAGGGCAGCGTCATGCTGGATCAGGTTGAGGAGCTTGCAATCCGTTTCATCCATTATCCCAAGAACGTACCAAATTATCGTCCAAATTCAACCGGTCTAGGCCATATTGTGTGATATTTGGGACATCTTCTTGGTCCGAATCCACTAGGACTTGCAAGCGAACCGCCCCTGGAGCCTCGCATGCAAACCACCCTGCACCGGCTGTTTCTGTCCCATCCGCACAGCGTCGATGAATCCTACGGCGAGCATTTCCTGTTCGCGCTCGGCTTCGCCGCGCGCCTGTTCGGCGCCGCGTTGGCGGCGCTGGTGCACGCCGTCATTCCCTGCCTGTTCGAGACCACTGCCAGCCGCATGATCCGGCAGATGCACGAGCGCATCACGCGTCGCGGCCAGGCGCTGCAGCCCGCCGAGTAGCGAGCGCCGCGACTCGAGAGTCTGAGACCAATATGTGCCGATGGTTGGCCTATCTGGGCGCGCCGGTGTTCCTTGAGGACTTCATCGCAAAACCCTGCCAGAGCCTGATCGCGCCGCAAGTTATTTTCGCAAAAGCCGAAGATCGCCGCGCCGGCGCCCCCTGCTACTGTGCATGGGGTTGTTTTTCAGATTTTGAGTCGGGCTAGACCGAGAAGCTCGTCCCGCAGCCGCAGGACGCGGTGGCGTTGGGATTGTTGACGCGGAACGAGGCGCCGATCAGGTCATCGACGAAATCGACCTGCGATCCCGCCAGAAACGGCTGCGAGGCGGAATCGACCAGCACCACCGCGTTGTCCTGCTCGATCACGAGATCGTCGTCGGCGCGGGCGCGGTCGATGTCGAACTTGTACTGGAAGCCGGAGCAGCCGCCGCCCTCAACCGAGATGCGCAGCATCGCGCCCGATCCTTCGCCCTTGAGGATCTCCCCAATCCGGCGTGCGGCCCGGTCGCTGATGGTCACGGCAGTCGTCATTGCTGGTCTCCGATAGTCCCGGCGTCATACCCAATTCATTTGGTATCCCGCGCCCGACATAGTTAAGTGCCACCATCCGCAGAATCAAATGGATAGGGACTAAATTCGCCGTGTCCGTCGGAATGGCAGCCCCCCGCGCGCCCTATGCCTGCGACCCCGATCGCAGCCGCGGCCGGCTGGTCGCCGAGCCCCCAAGCCGGACCCGCAGCCCGTTCCGGCGGGATTGCGACCGGGTGATCCATTCCACCGCGTTCCGCCGCCTCAAGTACAAGACCCAGGTGTTCGTGTTCCACGAGGGCGACCACTACCGCACCCGGCTGACCCATTCGCTGGAGGTGGCCCAGATCGCCCGCGCGCTGGCCCGCCAGCTCGGGCTCGACGAGGACCTCACCGAAACTCTCGCGCTCGCGCACGATCTCGGACATCCGCCGTTCGGGCATGCCGGCGAGCGGGCCCTGGACACCTGTCTGAAGGCGTTCGGGGGCTTCGACCACAATGCCCAGACGCTGCGCGTCGTGGCTTCGCTCGAGCACCGCTATCCCGAGTTCGACGGGCTCAACCTGACCTGGGAATCGCTGGAAGGCATCGTCAAGCACAACGGCCCGCTGACCGATCGCAGCGGCGCCCCGGTCGGGCGCTACCGCGAGCATGGCGTTCCCGTCGGGATCGCCGACTACGTCAAGACCTACGATCTCGAATTGTGGAGCTTCGCGTCGCTGGAGGCGCAGGTCGCGGCGATCGCGGACGACATCGCCTATGACGCCCACGACATCGATGACGGCCTGCGCGCCGGCCTGTTCCAGCTCGACGATCTCAAGGTGATGCCGTTGACGGCGGAGATCATCGCCGAGACTGCGGCGCATTATCCCGATCTCGAAGACGTCCGGCGCGGTGCCGAGCTGGTGCGCGAGCTGATCTCGCACCTGATCGGAGCGGTGTTTGCGGAGACGGAGAAGAACCTCGCTGCGACCAGGCCGCAATCGGCCCAGGACGTCCGGCAGCTGAGCCGGGCGCTGGTCGCGTTCCCCACCGAGGTTGCCGAGGAGGAGGCCGCCATCAAGACCTTCCTGTACCAGCACATGTACCGCCACGAGCGGGTGATGCGGGTGATGGCGGAAGCCGAGCAGATCCTGTTCGATCTGTTCGCAAAATACCTGAAGTCCCCTGGCGAGCTGCCGCCGGAATGGCTGCTGGGGTCGGAGGCGGACGACGAGGGCGACCGGGCCCGCCGGATCGGCAATTTCATTGCCGGAATGACCGACCGCTTCGCCCTGACCGAGCACCAGCGGCTCTTTGACTCGACCCCGGATTTGCGTTAGGCGGCGGCCATGCCCCAGACATCCTCATCGCTGCATCTTTTCGCCGACGTGCTCGCGCGCGTGCACGCTGCCTGCCGCGCGCTTGCGGCGGATTCCAGCTGGCCCGAGGGCATCGATTTCTCCCGCGTCGTGGTCGAGCCGCCGCGCGATGCCTCCCATGGCGACATGGCAACCAACGCCGCCATGGTGCTGGCAAAAGAGGCAAAGGCAAAGCCGCGCGATCTCGCCGAGCAGATCGCCGAGCGATTGCGTTCCGACGCGCTGATCGCCAAGGTCGATGTCGCCGGTCCCGGCTTCATCAATCTGACGCTGAAGCCGGCCGCCTGGGCCGAGGCGCTGCGTACCGTGCTGCGCGAAGGTGCCGATTACGGCCGCATCCGGGGCGGCGCGAAGGTCAATGTCGAATACGTGTCGGCCAATCCGACCGGGCCGATGCATGTCGGCCATTGCCGCGGCGCCGTGTTCGGCGACGCGCTGGCGAGCCTGCTTCAGTTCGCCGGCCACGACGTCACGCGCGAATACTACATCAACGACGCCGGCGCCCAGGTCGACGTGCTCGCGCGCTCGGCCTTCCTGCGGTATCGCGAAGCGCTCGGCGAGGACATCGGTGCGATCCCGGAAGGGCTCTATCCCGGCGACTACCTCAAGCCGGTCGGGCAGGCGCTGGCGACGGAGCATGGCAACAAGCTGCTCGCGATGAGCGAGGCCGAGTGGCTGCCGACGGTGCGCGCCAAGGCGGTCGCGATGATGATGGACGAGATCAAGGACGATCTCGCCGCCCTCAACATCCGCCACGACGTGTTCTTCTCCGAGCGCTCGCTGATCGAGGACGGCAACAACAAGGTCGCCCAGACCATCGATTTCCTGAAGGCCAAGGGCGACATCTACGAGGGCCGCCTGCCGCCGCCGAAGGGCGCGCCGGTCGAGGATTGGGAGGACCGCGAGCAGCTGCTGTTCAAGGCGACCGCGTACGGCGACGACGTCGATCGGCCGCTGATCAAGTCGGACAATTCCTACACCTACTTCGCCTCGGACATCGCCTATCACAAGAACAAGTTCGACCGCGGCTTTGCCGAGATGATCGACGTCTGGGGCGCCGACCACGGCGGCTACATCAAGCGCATGCAGGCGGCGGTGAAGGCGACGACGTCGGGCAAGGGATCGCTCGACGTCAAGATCGTCCAGCTGGTGAAGCTCTTGCGCAACGGCGAACCGGTGAAAATGTCCAAGCGGAGCGGGGACTTCGTCACCTTGCGTGAGGTGGTGGATGAAGTCGGCCAGGACGCCGTCCGCTTCATGATGCTCTACCGCAAGAACGACGCGGTGCTGGATTTCGACCTCGCCAAGGTCATGGAACAGTCGCGCGACAACCCGGTGTTCTACGTCCAGTACGGCCACGCCCGCGGCCACTCGATCTTCCGCAACGCGAGGGCCGAAGTGTTCCCGGACCTGCCGGAGGATGCCGACAAGCGTATGGTCTGGCTGAGTGAGTCGGCGGTGGAGCGGTTGTCAGACCCGGTCGAGCTTGAACTTCTCAAGCGGCTCGCAATATATCCGCGTATGCTCGAAGCCGCTGCTGCGGCCCACGAGCCGCACCGAATTGCCTTTTATCTCTATGATTTAGCCAGCGAATTTCACGCACTTTGGACGAAAGGGCGTGATTTGCCCTATTTACGCTTCATTATCAATAATGATGCAGATCTTACAAAGGCGCGATTGGCAATGGTCCAGGGCGTCGTCTCGGTCCTGGCATCGGGCCTCGCCATCCTCGGCGTCCATGCCCCGGACGAGATGCGGTAGTTTGGGGCGAACTACTTAAGGGGAATTCGGGGGGTAACCGGCAGAAGCCGGATCGCTTAGACTTGGTTGAAAGCCTTGTGGGTCGAAAGCCGTGCCTTGGTCGAGGGGCGCGCGGCTTTCCCGAAGGGACGCATCATCACGATGGCCGAACGATATCAGGACAGACCGTTTCCTTCCGATGACTATGGTCGCGGCGACGATCAGCATGGGAAGGCGGAAAGCGATCCCTTGGCCGAGCTCGCCCGTCTGATCGGGCAGACCGATCCGTTCGCAGCGCAGTCGCGGCCGACGGCACGCCCGCCGGCAGCGCCCGCCCAGAGCTTTGAAGACGACGATTACCGCCAGCTCGATGATCTGCAGGACAACGCCGGGCAGGCGCCGCCGCCCGGGCCGCCCTCATGGATGCGGCGCGCCAACGTGCAGCCGGCACCCGCGCCGGAGCCCGACTATCCGGTGACCGTAAGCCCGGTTCATCCGCTGCATCGTTATGCAGCCAAGCCTGCCGCGCCCGAGCCTGTCGTTCATCAACCCCAGGCCCACCAGGACACCTATCAAGATCAGGCTCATCAGGAGCAGGCCTATCAGCAGCATGGTCAGGCCTACCAGGAGCAGTCCTATCAGGAGCCGTATGCGCAGCCTGATCCGTCGCGCTACGACGATGCGCTCTATGGTCGGCTGGAGACGGGCGAGCAGGACTATCAGCGTGAGCCGGCTTATCCCGACGATCCGTACGCCTACCAAAGCGACTATCCCGAGGACGAGGTCGAGGAGCCGAAGAAGCAGCGCGGCGGCATGATGACGGTTGCGGCGATCCTGGCGCTTGCGGTGGTCGGCACCGGTGCGGCGTTCGCCTACAAGACCTATATTGGCTCGCCTCGCAGCGGCGAGCCGCCGATCATCAAGGCCGACAACACGCCGACCAAGATCGTGCCGGCGCCGACGGACTCCTCGGCCAAGGTGCCGGATCGTATGGTCAGCGGTGACGGCACCGAAAAGATCGTGCCGCGCGAGGAGGCCCCCGTCGACGTCAACGCCAAGGCGGGCGGGCCGCGCGTGGTGTTCCCGCCGCTGAACCAGAATGCGAACCCGCCGTCAGTGGCGAGCGTGTCGCCGTCGAACGTGCCGCCGCCGAGCGCCGGGCCGACCCCGAGCAACGGCACGCTGCCGAACAATTCGCCGCGCCCGATCAGGACCGTGGCGGTGAAAGGTGACCAGACCGATAGCGCCGCGCCGCAATCGGCCGCCGCCAAGCCGGCGCCCGCCGCGCCGAAGCCTGTTGCCGCGCCAGTTGCGCCCGCCGCGCCGCGCAATCCGCCGACCTCGGCCAATGCCAGCGCCAACCAGCCGATGTCGCTGGCGCCGCAATCGTCGCCCGCGGCCGAGCCGCCGCAGCGGATGGCGGCGACCAATCCGGTTCAGATCGCGCCCACCAGCAGCAGCGGCGGCGGCTACATCGTGCAAGTCTCCTCGCAGCAAAGCGAGGACAGCGCTGCCGCGTCCTACCGGGTGCTTCAGAGTAAATATGGCAGCGTGCTCGGCTCGCGGTCCCCAGTCATCAAGCGGGTCGATCTCACCGACAAAGGCAAGGGTATCGTCTACCGCGCCTTTGCCGGCCCCTATGGCTCGGTTCAGGAAGCGACGCAGGCTTGCAACAATCTGAAGGCCGCAGGCCTGTCCGACTGCTTCGTCCAGAGGAATTAACGGCGGTTTCCTTGACCCCCTCATAGGGCAGGGTTAATCGGCCGTTATGAGCACGCGGGCCTTCATTACCGGCGTATCCGGAACGGAACTGACCGCCGCCGAGCGGGAGTTTATCCGTGCCGAACGCCCATGGGGCTTCATCCTGTTCAAGCGCAATGTCGCGACACCGGCGCAAGTTGCTGCGTTGGTTGCGGAATTGCGCTCGGTCGCGAATGCCCCTGACGCACCGGTCCTGATCGACCAGGAGGGCGGACGGGTGCAGCGGCTGGGGCCGCCGCACTGGCCGGTCTATCCGGCGGGGGCTGTCTTCGCGAATTTGTACGACACCGATTCGGCCCTCGGGCTCACCGCGGCGCGCCTCAGTGCCCGCCTGATCGCGGCCGATCTCGCCGATCTCGGCATCACCGTGGATTGCCTGCCGTTGGCTGACGTGCCGGTGCCGGGCGCTGACGCGGTCATCGGCAATCGGGCCTACGGCACGGAGCCGGGCAAGGTCGCGGCGATTGCGCGCGCGGTCACCGAGGGTCTGGAGCAGGGCAGCGTGCTGCCGGTGCTCAAGCACATTCCCGGGCATGGCCGCGCCACTGCCGATACTCATTTCAAGCTGCCGACCGTCGACACGCCCCCGGACGAGCTGGAACGGACCGATTTCGCCGCCTTCAAGCCGCTGGCGGGTCTGCCGATGGCCATGACTGCACATGTTGTGTTTAGCGCCTTCGACCCCGCCCATCCGGCGACGACATCTGCGACAATGATTGCTGACGTGATTCGCGGCGCAATCGGGTTCCAGGGTTTGTTAATGAGTGATGACGTGTCGATGAACGCGCTGTCGGGGAATATCGCCGAGCGGACCCGCGCCATCTTCGCGGCCGGCTGCGACGTGGCCCTGCATTGCAACGGCAACATCGACGAGATGCGCGCCGTCGCCGGCGAGACGCCAGAGTTGGTTGGCAGGGCGCTGGAGCGGGCGAACGCCGCGCTCGCCGCACGCAAGTCGCCGCAGCCGTTCGACCGCGTGGCCGCACGCGCCGAACTGGACGCATTGATCGCACGGGCAAACACGGCATCGGCATGACCGCAGAAATCCTATCGTTTGAAACCGGGCGGCCCGCAGAGCTCGCCGAGGGTGAGCCGGCGTTGGTGGTGGACGTCGAGGGCTATGAGGGTCCGCTCGATTTGTTGCTCGCGCTGGCGCGGCAACAGAAGGTCGATCTCGCCAAGATTTCGATCCTCGCGCTGGCCGACCAATACCTGCATTTCATCGAAGCCGCGCGAAAGATCCGGCTGGAGCTCGCCGCAGACTATCTGGTGATGGCCGCATGGCTCGCCTTCCTGAAGTCGCGTCTGCTGCTGCCGGAGCCGCCGAGTGCGGAAGGCCCGAGCGCCGAGCAGATGGCGACGGCGCTCGCCAACCGCCTGCGCCGCCTGGAAGCAATTCGCGAAGCCGCCAACCGGCTGATGAACAGGCCGCAATTGCAGCGCGACATCTTCCCGCGTGGTGAGCCCGAGCACATCGCCGAGATCAAGCACCCGAAATACACGGCAACGCTCTACGACCTGCTCACCGCTTATGCCGCGCAGCGCCAGTCGCGCGTGCTGGCGAGCGTGCATCTGGCCAAGCGCACGGTGTGGTCGCTCGCCGAAGCGCGCGCCACGCTGGAGCGGCTGGTCGGCAGCATCACCGAGCAGGACGATTGGGGTGTTCTCGACGACTTCCTGATCCGGCATGTCGCCGACCCGACGCAGCGCGCAACGGTGTTCGCCTCGAGCTTTGCCGCCGCGCTGGAATTGGTGCGCGAAGGTCAGCTCGAGCTGAATCAGAAGGAAGCGTTTGCGCCGATCTATTTCCGGAAGGGGCGCCCAAAACCGGTCCCGGACGCAGCTCCTGCGCCTGATGCGCCGGTCGCTTAAGTGCAAGAAGGAGAATCTGCCATGGCAAGCCTGGCTGAAGTGCGGGTAGAAGAGGCCGAGCCGATGGAGAGTGAATCCCAGGCGCGTCCCGAGGAATTGCGGCTGCTGGAGGCGCTGCTGTTCGCCTCGAGTGAACCGCTGGACACCGCGACGCTGGCCAAACGCATGCCCGAGGGCGTCGACGTCAAGGCGGCGCTCGAGCAGTTGCAGGCCGATTATGCCTCGCGCGGCGTCAATCTCGTTCGCGTCGCCAACAAATGGACGTTCCGCACTGCCGGCGATCTGGCTTGGCTGATGACGCGGGAGAGCACCGAGACCCGCCGCCTGTCGCGGGCCGCAATCGAGGTGCTGGCGATCATCGCCTATCACCAGCCGGTGACGCGGGCCGAGATCGAGGAGATCCGCGGCGTGGTCACGTCAAAGGGCACGCTCGACGTGCTGCTCGAGACCGGCTGGATCAAGCCGCGCGGCCGGCGCAAGACGCCCGGCCGGCCCTTGACCTTCGGAACCACCGAGGAGTTCCTGTCGCAATTCACCCTGGAACAGCTCAGCGACCTGCCGGGCCTGGAAGAGCTGAAGGGCACCGGCCTGTTGGATTCGCGCCTGCCCACCGGCTTCAGCGTGCCGACGCCGTCGGACGATCCGGCGCTGCGTGAGGACGAGGATCCGCTGGAACCCGGCGATGACCTCGATCTCGCCCTCGCGCCTGCGGTCGAGCCCGAAAGCCCGCCGGAAGGCGGCAATGAGGGGGGCGGCGAGGGCGGCACCGAAGAGTGATGCCCCGGCGAAATACGGGCCCCTGCGACAGTTAACACTAGCAAGATTGCGTAGCGCCGACAGCGAATTGGCGCTGCCTTGGTCCTTGTTTTTGAGACCTGCCAAGCCTAGGTTTCGGTGAAGATCGGCCGGGTCCCCGGCCATGCGCGTTTGGAGGGTTGCAGGATGGGTTCACTCAGCATTTGGCACTGGATCTTGGTGATCGCAGTGGTCCTGCTGCTGTTCGGCCGCGGCAAGATTTCGGATCTGATGGGCGACGTGGCGCAGGGCATCAAGGCGTTCAAGAAGGGCATGCAGGACGACGACAAGCCCGCCGAGAAGCCCGAGCCGGCCAAGTCGATCGAGCACAATGCGGCGCCGACCGCGGCACGGACCGACGTCGGCAGCAAGGCCGTCTGAGCCGGAAGAAGCACGCGAGACCCGGGTAGCGGCCCCGATCCTGCGCGCAAGGGATTGGGCCGGCTCCGGCTTCGCGTGAACGGAAGACCTCATGTTCGACATCGGCTGGAGTGAACTGGTCCTCATCGGGGTCGTGGCCTTGATCGCCATCGGCCCGAAAGAGCTGCCGGGCGTGCTGCGCATGGTCGGGCAATGGATGGGCAAGGCGCGCAAGATGGCCGCCGAATTCCAGGGCCAGTTCCAGGAGGCGATGCGCGAGGCCGAGATGGCCGACCTCAAGAAGAGTTTTGACGAGGTCAAGGAAGCCGCCACGGGATTCAATCCGCTGACCTCGCTCCAGCAGGACGTGAGCGACGCGCTTCGCGTCGATGCGCTGGACAAGCCGGCCGAGACCTCGGCCGCCACTGCCGTCGATCCGCCCGTCAAGCCCACGACACCGGAGACCCCGACGCCTTCGACCTTCATCGAAGCCGAAGCGCATGCGGCCGCGAACGAGCCGCTCGCGATCACCCGTGAGGTCGAGCAGGCAAAGGTTGCGCAGGACACCGCGCCATCCGAAGCGATCAAGGACGCCAAAGCGTCATGACCGACGCCGATATCGAGGCCAGCAAAGCGCCGCTGATGGACCATTTGATCGAGCTGCGCTCGCGGCTGATCAAGGCGCTGCTCGGCTTTGGCGTGGCCTTCATCTTCTGCTTCTTCTTCGCCAAGCAGATCTACAACGTCCTTGTCTGGCCGTTCGTGTGGATCGCAGGTCCCGAGAACTCGAAATTCATCTACACGGCGCTGCTCGAATATTTCATCACCCAGCTCAAGCTCGCGCTGTTCGGCGCCGGCTTCATCTCGTTCCCGATCGTGGCGACGCAGATCTACAAGTTCGTCGCGCCCGGGCTCTACAAGCACGAGAAGCAGGCCTTCCTGCCGTATCTGGTCGCGACCCCGTTCTTCTTCGTGCTCGGCGCGGCGCTGGTCTATTTCGTCGTGCTGCCGATGCTGGTGCGCTTCTCGCTCGGCATGCAGCAGGCCGGCGGCGACGAAACCGCGCAGATCCAGCTGTTGCCCAAGGTCGGCGAATATCTGTCACTGATGATGTCGCTGATCTTCGCCTTCGGCATCGCCTTCCAGCTGCCGGTCATCCTCACGCTGCTCGGCCGCGTCGGCATCGTGAGCTCGAAGATGCTGCGCGAGAAGCGGCGCTATTTCATCGTCATCGCCTTCGTGATCGCGGCCGTGCTGACCCCGCCCGATGTGCTCAGCCAATGCTCGCTCGCGATTCCCTTGCTCGCGCTGTACGAGGGCTCGATCATCGCGGTGGCGATGGTGGAGAAGAAGGCGGCGGCCTCGTCGCAAGCCACCGGCACCGACGTGTCGACGCCGGCCAAGCCGGCGGAGTAGGGCACTTTCGCACTATCATGTCGCTGTCCAGCCCATGATTCGTCATGCCCGGGCTTGACCCGGGCATCCACGACTTGATCTAAGGCGGCAGACACGTGGATGGCCGGGACAAGCCCGGCCATGACGGGAAGACAGCCATGCACGACATCAAAGCGATCCGCGACAATCCGCAAGCCTTCGACGCCGGCCTCGCGCGGCGTGGCCTGAAGCCGATGTCGGCCGCGCTGCTTGCGATCGACGAGAAGCGGCGTGAGGCGATCCTTGCCTCCGAGCAGGCGCAGGCGCGGCGCAATGCAGCTTCGAAGGAAATCGGCGATGCCAAGAAGGCCAAGGACGAGGCGCGCGCGGCCAAGCTGATGGCCGAGGTCGCCGAGCTCAAGACCACGATGCCGGAGCTCGAAGCGGCTGCGAAAGCCGCAGACGAAGAACTGACCAGAGAGCTGTCCGCGATCCCGAACATTCCATTCGACGAAGTACCGGATGGTGTCGACGAGCATGGCAACGTGCAGCGCCACGTCTATGGCAACAAGCGCAACTATAGCTTCGCGCCAAAACTGCATGACGATCTCGGCACCGCGCTCGGCTACATGGATTTCGAGGCGGCGGCAAAGCTCTCCGGCGCGCGTTTCGTCGTGCTGAAGAAGGGGCTGGCGCGGCTCGAGCGTGCCATCGGCCAGTTCATGCTCGATTTGCATACCACCGAGCACGGCTACACCGAGATCAATCCGCCGCTCTTGGTGCGCAACGAGGTGATGTTCGGCACCGGACAATTGCCGAAATTCGAGGACGACCAGTTCTGGGCGATCAAGGGCGAGCTGCTCGCCGCGCCAGACCATGAGCGGCTGAAGACCGAGCGCCTCGGTCTGATCCCCACCGCCGAAGTCTCGCTCACCAATCTCGCCCGCGAATCCATCCTCGACGAGAAGCAATTGCCGATGCGGCTCACCGCGCTGACGCCGTGCTTCCGCGCCGAGGCGGGTGCGGCAGGGCGCGACACCCGCGGCATGATCCGCCAGCACCAGTTCACCAAGGTCGAGCTGGTGTCGATCACGACGCCGGAGATGAGCAAGAACGAGCTGGAGCGGATGCTGTCCTGCGCCGAGCAGGTGCTGCAGAAGCTCGACCTGCATTATCGCGTGATGACGCTCTGTGCAGGGGATATGGGCTTCTCGTCGCAAAAAACCTACGACATCGAGGTCTGGATGCCCGGGCAGGGCGATGGCGGCATGTTCCGCGAGATCTCGAGCTGCTCGGTCTGCGGCGACTTCCAGGCGCGGCGCATGGATGCCCGCTCGCGCGGGCCCGACGGCAAGCCGCGCTTCGTGCACACGCTGAACGGCTCCGGCACTGCAGTCGGCCGCGCGCTGATCGCGGTGATGGAGACCTATCAGCAGGAGGACGGCTCGATCGCGGTCCCGGACGTGCTCCAGCCCTATATGGGCGGGCTGAATGTGATCGCGCGCGACTAAAGCGTTTTCGAGCGAAGTGGGCCCGGTTCGCGTCAAGAAAACGCGGCATCACCAGAATCGCGTTGCGAAGATCGGGCGGCCGGCTATCCTGCTGGCCCGTCCACGCGAAACCCCTCGTTCATGGCCTTGCACCGCGACATCTTCTGGGTCGGAAGACAATGGGCGGTGACAGGGGCCGGGATCCAGGCCATCGATCAGCGCCTCCGCGGCGTTCTGGACATCGAGATCGCGCGGCTCTGGGACGACGATCTCGTGCAGAGCCGGCGGGCCAAGCCCGGGGTCAATGCTGCCGATTTCGACAAGGCAATGAGCGTGGCACGCGAACGCTTTCCGCAGGAGCCGACGTCTGACCCGCTCGTCGCGCAGCTGAAGGCGCTCGGCGTCCTCGAGGCTTCCGTCGTGAACCCGGTCGTGCCGGCCATGCAACTGCGTGCGGAAGGCCGGCTTGCGCGCTTCCTGCCGCAATGGCGCGTTCGCCGTTAGCGGGACCCGACCAGGGAACCGGCCGCCGGACCGCAATCGTCCAGTTTGCCTGATCGGCCCTGGCCGGATAAGACGGCTCAGACCCGCTTTCAAGAATCGAACCTTTTCGCATGCGCATTCTCTGCACCAATGACGATGGTATTCACGCTCCCGGCCTCAAGGTCGTGGAGGAGATTGCGCGCGCCTTGTCCGATGACGTCTGGGTGGTGGCTCCCGAGCTCGACCAATCCGGTGTGTCGCATTCGCTGTCGCTGAACGATCCTTTGCGTCTGCGCGAGGTCGGCCCGCGGCACTTCGCCGTGCGCGGCACGCCGACGGACTGCGTCATCATGGGGGCGCGCCATATCCTGGGCGCCAAGCTGCCCGATGTCGTGCTGTCCGGCGTCAACAAGGGCCGCAACGTCGCCGAGGACGTGGTCTATTCCGGCACCATTGCCGGCGCATTGGAAGGCACCATTTTGGGGTTGCCGTCATTCGCATTGTCGCAGGAGTTCAGCGTCGAGACGCGCGAACGGCCGCCGTGGGACACGGCGCGCAAATTCGGGCCCGATATCCTGCGCAAGGTGATCGCCGCCGGCGTTCCGAAGGACACCGTCATCAACATCAACTTCCCGTCCTGCGCGCCGGAGGATGTGCTGGGCATCCGCGTCACGCGGCAAGGCAAGCGCAATCTCGGCTTCCTCAGAATCGACGAGCGCAGGGACGGCCGCGGCAATCCCTATTTCTGGATTGGCTTCGAACGGACCGCGATGCTCGACACGCCCGCCGATGGCACAGATCTCGCGGCGCTGCGCGAGCGCTTCGTCTCGGTCACCCCGCTCAGGCTCGACCGCACCGACGAAGCGTTTTCGGAGCAGCTGGGCCTCACCCTGAAATAAGGAATTAGCCGCCGCGAAGCGCGGCCTCGATGGTCTTGCCGAGCGCGTCGAGCTGAAACGGCTTCTGCAGCGCCGGCCGGTCACGGTACTGTTCCGGCAGGCCAGAGGAGCCGTAACCGGTCGCGAAGATAAACGGGCAGCCCTTGGCCATGATGACATCGGCGACCGGCGAGATGACCTTGCCGTTGACGTTGACATCGAGAATGGCGAGATCGAAATCGGTGGATTGCGCAAGCCGCATGGCTTCGGTGATGTCGCCCGCTTCGGCGGCAACCTTGTAGCCCAGCTCCTCCAGCATGTCCGCGACCATCATTCTGATCATGACCTCGTCCTCGACGAGGAAAACAGAGCGGCCCGAAAGCCCTGTCGCAGTCATAGGTGAATCCTTGCCCATTCACTTAAACGTTCGCAGATAACGATAGGCGACGCAATGCGCGTTTCGGCGAACGCAAACTCCACAAATGGCTTAGCGCTTTAGGCGCCTGTTGTGGTCAAATGCTGCGCCGAAAGGCTATCACGAGTTCCTGAGCCGGAACAAGATTCTCGTCTCGGGTTCTTGCGGTGCAGTACGGCGATCCGCCAGACGAGATGAGCGATAGCAGCAATGACGCCCCAGGAGCACCCGCCGGAAAAGATGATGTTTCAGCTCACGCTGAGACGTCGGGGCATCAGCGACCAGGCTGTGCTGCGGACCATGGAAGAGGTGCCGCGCGAGCTTTTCGTCGACGAGGTCTGTCGCGACGACGCCTATCGGGATAGCGCGCTGCCGATCGCCTGCGGGCAGACCATCAGCCAGCCCTTCGTCGTCGCCTACATGACCGAGCAGCTCCAGCTCCAGAAGCAGCACCGGGTGCTCGAAATCGGCACCGGCTCCGGCTACCAGGCCGCCGTGCTGTCGCGGCTCGCCGGCCAGGTGCTGACCGTCGAGCGCTATCGCAAGCTCGCCGACGCGGCACGCGCCCGGCTTGAAAAGCTCGGTTGTCACAATGTCGAGGTGATGCTCGGTGACGGTCTCAATCTGCCTCCCAACATCGGTCCGTTCGACCGCATCATCGTCACCGCCGCGATGGAGCAGATTCCGGAGAACCTGGTCGAGCGGCTGGAGGTCGGGGGCATCCTGATCGCCCCCGTGGGCCCGCATCAGGGCGTGCAGACGCTGACCCGCCTGGCCCGCACCGAAACCGGGATCGAGCGCAAGGAACTCGTCGAGGTCCGCTTCGTGCCGGCACTGCCCGGCGTGGCGCGGGAGCTGTAGAATCCCGGATCGGCAGTGCCGCCAACATCTTATTGTGAGGGTTAAGCCGTTATTTACTCGGCGCGTGTTTACTTAAAACACCAGTTCTGTTGCGTACGAGTGAGTAACCATGTCCGCTGTCGCCGAGTTGCTTTACTCGCGCCGCGTGCCGCAGGTCGCGGTGCTGGCGCTGATCTCCTTCAGCTTTGCAGGGTGCAGCGCCGACATGTCGTCGCGTCTGTCCCAGACCAACTTCTCCAATCCTTTCGCCTCCGAGCAGACCGGTTCGGTGCAGCAGCCACCGCCGCCGCAACGTGAGCTGCCGCAATATGCGCGGCCGCAGACGCAGCCCGGTTACTACCAGTCGCAGGCTTTGCCTCCGCCCGCGGTGTCTGCCCCGCAGTCCTATCCCGTTGCCTCCGGCGGCGGCGTGTCCGGCGGCGGACGTGGCGTCAGCTCATATGCGCCTCCGGCGCAACCGCATCTGGAGACCACGGCCACCGTGCCGCCGCGGTCGGTCGCGGCAGCCCAGCCGGCCGGCGGGACCAAGATCATCGTCGGCACCAGCGACACGCTCGACGTGCTCGCCAAGCGCTATCACGTCACGCCGCAGGCGATCCTTGCCGCCAACGGCTACAAGGGCCCGCGGGCGCTTTCGCCCGGCCAGCAATTGATCATTCCGTCTCCGGCGACGGCAGCGGCACCGGCGCCTGCGATGGCTCCGGTCGCGGCAGCGCCCGCGGCGAAGCCGGTCGCGGCCGTCGCGGCACCGCCGAGCACGCACTTTGTCAACCGCGGCGACACGCTCGCCAGCATCGCGCGCAAGAACCACATCTCGGCGGCAGAGCTCGCCCGTGCCAACGGCCTCGATCCGTCGGCAAAGCTCAAGCTCGGCACCAAGCTGACCGTGCCCGGCGCCAAGACGGCCGCCGTTGCGGCGCCGGTTGCTGCGGCTCCGGTCGCGGCTGCACCGGTGGCGGGAACGCTCCAGCCCGTTGCGGCAGCTCCGGCGCCCACCAAGATGGCTACTGCCGCCGCGCCCGTGCAGAGCGCGCGGCTCGCCCAGGCCACGAGCAATGTCGAAGAGAAGGCTGCCGAGACGCCAGCGAAGGCTGCGGAGGCCACCGGCGCGCTGCCGACCTTCCGCTGGCCCGTGCGCGGCAAGGTGGTGACGAGCTACGGCGCCAAGACCAATGGCAAGTCCAATGACGGCATCAATCTGGCGGTGCCCGAGGGGACGCCGGTCAAGGCGGCCGAAGATGGCGTCGTCGCCTACTCCGGCAACGAGCTGAAGGGTTACGGCAATCTGGTTCTGGTTCGGCACTCCAATGGCTACGTCACCGCATATGCCCATGCGAGTGAGCTGTTGGTGAAGCGCGGCGATACCATCAAGCGCGGCCAGGTCATTGCCAAGTCGGGTCAATCCGGTGAGGTGGCGTCGCCGCAGCTTCACTTCGAGATCCGCAAGGGATCGAGCCCGGTTGACCCGCTTCAATTCCTGAACGGGGCGTGAGGCGGCAGGGCACGCCATCACCACAAGGGCACTCTCGTCGCCCGGCTTGACCGGGCGACCCAGTACGCAGCGGCCTCTCGATCGATAACAACCGTTTCTGGAATACTGGATCGCCCGCTTTCGCGGACGATGACAGTTGAATTCGGGGTGGCAGCTCGCGCTAATTCGCCGTCAGCTTCACACCCAACCGCCCCGCCAGCTCCTGCACGAATTGCCAGGCGACGCGCCCCGAGCGCGAGCCGCGCGTCGTGGACCATTCGAGTGCCTCGCGCTCCAGCGCCTCGTCGTCGATCCTGATGCCGAAATGGCTGCAATAGCCGCGCACCATGGCGAGATATTCGTCCTGGCTGCAGCGGTGGAAGCCGAGCCAGAGGCCGAAGCGATCCGACAGCGAGACCTTCTCCTCGACCGCTTCGCCCGGATTGATCGCGGTCGAGCGCTCGTTCTCGATCATTTCGCGCGCCAGCAGATGGCGGCGGTTGGAGGTGGCGTAGAGGATGACGTTCTCGGGCCGGCCCTCGATGCCGCCTTCGAGCACCGCCTTGAGCGACTTGTAGGAGGCATCATTGCCGTCGAAGGAGAGGTCGTCGCAGAACACGATGAAGCGGAAGGCGGAGGCCCGTAGCTGCTCCATCAGGGCCGGCAGGCTCTCGATGTCCTCGCGATGAATCTCGATCAGCTTGAGCTTGTCGGCCGGTTTGCGCGTCCCGTTGATGCTGGCATGCGCTGCCTTCACCAGCGACGACTTGCCCATGCCGCGTGCGCCCCAGAGCAGGGCATTGTTGGCCGGCAGGCCATTGGCGAAGCGCTCGGTGTTCTCCATCAGGATGTCGCGCATCCGGTCGACGCCCTTGAGCAGGAACAGCTCGACGCGGCTCACCAGCGGCACCGCCGAGAGGCGTCCATCGGGGTGCCAGACATAGGCATCCGCCCGCTCGAACGACTCGGCCTCGGTCGCCGGCTTGCCCTGGGCGGAGAGGTGCGCCGCAATGGTCTCAAGGGCGCGGACGATGCGCTCCTGGGCGAGGTCTGGACCTGCCTTGGCGACGGCCGCCGTGGGGCGTTTTGCCGCGACGCGGGCGGGCTTGTTGGCAGGGGTGCGGGGGCCTTTGCCGGCCGGGCTTTTGCTATGGTTTCTGGGCATGTCCGAAGTTCCTGAGAACGCAGCCTTATCGGGCCTCACGGGCTGCCGCAAGGTGGCCCAAAAGGGCGGTCTGGCAGCGTTGCAATTGGGGCAATGGCCGCTATAGTCCGCGCGAATTTGACCGAACCGGTCGCCTTTGAAGGCCTGACCGGCTTTCCCCCGTTCTCACGAGGATCGTCCGAATGCTGATTACCCCCGCGTATGCCCAGGCCGCGGCCGCCGGCGACACCAACAGCATGTTGATGTCGCTGCTGCCGTTCGCCCTGATCTTCGTGATCATGTACTTCCTGATTCTGCGCCCGCAGCAGAAGAAGGTCCGCGACCACGCCGAGCTCGTGAAGAACATCCGCCGCGGCGACACCGTCGTGACCTCGGGCGGCCTCGTCGGCAAGGTCACCAAGGTGGTCGACGACGACCAGATCGAGTTCGAGATTTCCGACGGCGTGCGCGTGCGGCAGATGCGCCAGATGATCTCGGGCGTTCGCGCCAAGGGCGAGCCGGCCAAGGAAAGCGCAAAAGAGAGCGCCAAGGACGACGCCACATCGAAGTGAGCGCGTCCGCAAGCATCTCAAGTCTACTGATCTGACAGGTCCAGTCGATGTTGTATTTCACGCGGTGGAAGGCGCTCGGGATTATCCTGACGGCGCTGATCGTGTGCCTCTGCGCGGTCCCGAATTTCTTCCCCGAGGCCCAGGTCAAGACCTGGCCGGCCTGGGCGCAGCGCCGGCTCGTGCTCGGACTCGACCTCCAGGGCGGCTCCTATCTGCTGCTCGAGGTCGATTCCAACTACGTGAAGAAGGAGCGGCTGGATCAGATTCGCGACGACGTTCGCCGAACGTTGCGTGATGCCAAGATCGGCTTCACCGGCGGCGTCGCCGTGCGCAACGATGCGGTCGAGGTTCGCATCACCAAGGAAACCGACGTGCAGCCGGCACTCGCCAAGCTGCGCGAACTGTCCCAGCCGCTGGGTGGCCTGATGGGATCCAGCGGTCAGCGCGACCTCGAGGTGGTCGATGCCGGCGGCGGTGTGATCCGCCTCGGCGTCCCGCCGGCCGCGATGCTCGACCGCATGCGCAAGACCATTGAGCAGTCGATCCAGATCGTCGAACGCCGCGTCAACGAGCTCGGTACTGTCGAGCCCGTGATCCAGCGCCAGGGCAACGACCGCATCCTGGTGCAGGTCCCCGGTCTTCAGGATCCGACCCGCCTGAAGGAGCTGCTGGGCAAGACCGCGAAGATGGAATTCCGCATGGTCGACACCTCCGTGCCGCCGGATCAGGCGCAAGCGGGCAGGTTGCCGCCGGAATCCGAGCTGTTGACGAGCGCATCGCCGCCGCCCACGCCCTACGTGGTCAAGAAGCAGGTCCTGGTCGCCGGCGGCGATTTGACCGATGCCCAGGCAACCTTCGACCAGCGCACGGGCGAGCCGGTCGTCAGCTTCAAGTTCAACACCTCGGGTGCCCGCAAGTTCTCGCAGGCCACGACCGAGAACGTCGGACTGCCCTTCGCGATCGTGCTCGACAACAAGGTGATCTCGGCCCCGGTCATCCGCGAGCCCATCACCGGCGGCCAGGGCCAGATCTCCGGCAGTTTCACGGTGCAATCGGCCAACGATCTCGCGATTCTCCTCCGCGCAGGCGCGCTGCCGGCACCGCTCACGGTCGTCGAGGAGCGCACCGTCGGTCCGGGCCTCGGCCAGGACTCGATCGAGAAGGGCGAACTCGCCGCCTATGTCGGCTCGATCCTCGTCGTCGTGTTCATGCTCGTGACCTACCGTTTGTTCGGCGTGTTCGCGAACATCGCGGTGACCATCAACGTCGCCATGATCTTCGGCCTGCTGTCGCTGCTGAACGCCACGCTGACGCTGCCCGGCATCGCCGGCATCGTGCTCACCGTCGGCATCGCCGTCGACTCCAACGTGCTGATCTACGAGCGCATCCGCGAGGAGCTGCGCGGCGGCCGCAACGCGATCTCGGCGATCGACGCCGGCTTCAAGCGGGCGCTCGCCACCATCCTCGATTCCAACATCACCACCTTCATTGCCGCCGCGGTGCTGTTCTACATCGGCACCGGCCCGGTGCGCGGCTTCGCCGTGACGCTCGGCATCGGCATCATCACCACGGTGTTCACCGCCTTCACCTTGACCCGGCTGATCGTGGCATGGTGGGTGCGGTGGAAGCGGCCGCAGAGCGTGCCGATCTAGGAGCCTGATCGTGACTCAGACCGTTCTCATCGGGCTCGGCGTCCTCATTGCCATCCTCACCGTGGTCGCGGCCCTCGGCCTGTTGCCGTCGCTGCGCATCGTTCCGGACGCGACGCATTTCGACTTCACGCGCTTCCGTCGCATTAGTTTCCCGATCTCGGCCGCGCTGTCGATCGTCGCGATCACGCTGTTCTTCACCCACGGCCTGAACCTCGGTATCGACTTCAAGGGCGGTACACTGCTGGAGGTGAAGGCGAGGTCCGGCACCGCCGACATCGCGGCGATGCGCACCAAGCTTGATGCTCTGGGACTCGGCGAAGTCCAGCTGCAACAGTTCGGCGGCCCTGAGAACGTCCTGATCCGTGTTGCGGAGCAGCCGGGTAGCGATGCGGCACAGCAGGCAGCGCTGCAGAAGCTTCGTGGCGCGCTTGGCGACAGTGTCGACATTCAGCGCACCGAGGTGCTCGGTCCGCGCGTCGCCGGCGAGCTCCTGGCCTACGGCATGCTCGGCCTGATGCTCGCGATCGTCGCTATCCTGATCTATCTCTGGTTCCGGTTCGAATGGCAGTTCGCGCTGGGCGCCATGATCGCCAACGTGCACGACATCGTGCTGACGATCGGCTTCATGTCGATCAGCCAGGTCGATTTCGACCTGACCAGCATCGCGGCGCTTTTGACGATTCTCGGCTATTCGCTCAACGATACCGTCGTCATCTACGACCGCATCCGTGAAATGCTGCGGCGGTACAAGAAGATGCCGATGCCGCAGCTGCTCAACGAATCCATTAATTCGACGTTGTCGCGCTCGATCATCACACACGTCACGGTGACGCTGGCACTGCTCGCGCTGCTGCTGTTCGGCGGCCATGCCATCCACAGCTTCACCGCCGTGATGATGTTCGGCGTTGTGCTGGTCGGCACCTACACCTCGATCTTCATTGCAGCGCCTATCCTGATCTATCTCGGCGTCGGCGAGCATCGCGAGGATGCGCCCGACACGGCGACGCCGGCGAAGAAAAGCAAGGCATGATCCGAACCTCATGCCCTCGCAGGCGTTTGCGAGGGCAGTAGGCAGTAAGCCCATTCGGACGAAGCTCATGGTCGGCGATCCCAACGCTCCGCATTTCCCGCGCTCGGCACCGATCGATGCCTATGGCAAGGGCGGCTTCGCCTTTGCCGGGATGTCGCACCGCGGCTCGCTGCTCTGCCTGCCCGACGCGATCTGGGCCTGGGACGTGACCGACCCCGCGAAGATCGACCGCTACTCGCTGGATCGGGTGTTCGCGGCGGCCAACAGCATCGACACGCTGCTGGTTGGCACTGGAACCGGGTTGTGGCTGCCGCCACCGGAGCTGCGTCAGGCCCTCAAGGCGGTGCGGGTGGTACTGGACACGATGCAGACCGGCCCGGCCGTACGTACCTACAACATCATGATCGGTGAACGGCGGCGGGTTGCCGCCGCGCTGATCGCCGTGCCATGAGCAAGCCGGCGCCGCCGCCCGACTCCGTTGCTTTTTGCGCCGATCTCGTGCGCAGCCATGACTTTCCGCGCTACGCCGCGACCCTGTTCGCGCCGGCCGCCGAGCGCCGCGCGCTGCTGGCGCTCTATGCCTTCAACGTCGAGATCGTCCGCGTTCGCGACCAGGTGAGCCAGCCCTTGCCCGGCGAGATCCGCCTGCAATGGTGGACCGACATGCTGTCGGGCCACGTCCATGGCAGCGCCGAGGGCAATCCGGTGGCGGCCGAGCTGCTCCGCGCTGTCAGGGATTTCGACCTGCCAATCGAGCCGCTGTTGCTGCTTGCCGAGGAGCACCAGTTCGATCTCTACAACGACCCGATGCCGACCATGGCCGCGCTGGAAGGATATCTGGCGGCGACCTCATCGGCGCTGTTCGCCCTGGCAGCGCAGGTCTTGGGACCGCCTTCGGAGGCGGCCGAGCATCTCGCCCGCCATGCAGGGCTGGCGCAGGGGATCGTCCAGGTCATCGCCAATCTGCCGCGCGATGCCGCGCGGCGGCAATTGTTCGTGCCGCAGCAGGTGCTGGAGAAGCACAATTGCAGCATGGAGGATGTCTTCGCCGGCAAGGAGACACCCAATCTCCATGCGGTGCTGGAGCAGCTCGCGGGTGAAGCCCGGCAGCATATGACCGCGGCTGCATCGCTGCTGGCGCAGGTGGCGCCGCCGGTGCGGCCGGCGTTTCTGCCGTTGCGCCAGGCGCAGGCCGATCTCAAGCGCCTGTCGCGTCCGGGACGCAATCCGTTTACGTTGCAACCGACCTCGCGGTTGCGCACGCTCTGGACGCTGTGGCGCGCCTCGCGATCGCGTGAATTTACCAAATAGACGCCAGCTTATCGCCTGGGCCGTCCAAATGCTCTATGCTGTCCTATGGCTGACAGGTCCCAAAGTACGTCCGATTTCAGCGGCCTTCCGGTCGCCCCTGAAGACATTCACGCTGCCGCCAAGACCATCCAAGGCGCCGTCGTCGAGACGCCCTGCAGCCATAGCCGGACGCTGAGCAGCATCTGCGGCTGCGACATCTGGCTGAAATTCGAGAACCTGCAGTTCACCTCCTCGTTCAAGGAGCGCGGCGCCCTCAACCGGCTCACCGCGCTGACGCCGGAAGAGCGCGCGCGGGGCGTGATCGCGATGTCCGCGGGGAACCACGCGCAAGGCGTTGCCTATCACGCCAAGCGGCTCGGCATTCCCGCCACCATCGTGATGCCGATCGGCACGCCCATGGTGAAGATCGAGAATACCCGGCATCACGGCGCCGAGGTGGTGGTCACGGGCGCGACGCTGGAAGAGGCGGCCGCCTTTGCGCGAAGCCACGGTGAAGCGCACGGCATGGTCTTCGTCCACCCTTACGACGATCCGCTCGTCATCGCCGGGCAGGGCACGATCGGGCTGGAAGTGCTGAAGGCGGTCCCGGAGCTCGACACGCTCGTCGTCCCGATCGGCGGCGGCGGTCTGATCAGCGGGATTGCCATTGCCGCGAAGTCGATCAAGCCGTCGTTGCGGATATTGGGGGTCGAGGCCTGGCTGTATCCCTCGATGTACAACGCCATCCACGACGGCAATCTGCCGGCGCGCGGCGATACGCTCGCCGAGGGCATCGCGGTGAAATCACCGGGCAAGATCACCACCGAAATCGTCCGCCGCCTCGTCGACGATATTGCGCTCGTCAACGAAGCCGAGCTCGAGCGCGCAGTCGCGACCCTGATCTCGATCGAGAAGACGGTGGTCGAGGGCGCCGGCGCCGCCGGCCTCGCCGCACTGATGTCTGATCCGTCCCGCTTTGCCGGCGAGAAGGTGGGCCTCGTGCTCAGCGGAGGCAATATCGACACGCGGCTGATCGCCTCCGTGCTCACCCGCGAGCTGGCGCGCGAGGGACGGCTGACGCAATTGTCGCTCGATATCCCCGACAGACCGGGGCAGCTCGCCGCGGTCGCGGCGCTGCTGGCCGAGGCGGGTGCGAACATCATCGAGGTCTCGCATCAGCGGACCTTCTCCGACCTGCCGGCCAAGGCGACGCTGCTGCAGCTGGTCATCGAGACCCGCGATGCCGCCCATCTCGACGAGGTGATGGCCAGGCTCAGCGCATCCGGACTGAGCGCGCGCTGTGCGTAAGCGCAACGCGAGACCGAGTCGAGCCCTACTCGGGAAGGCCTGCAACGCGGAGGGCGTCACCCAGCGAAGAGGCTAGCGCCGGCGCGCAGTTGACGCCCTGGAACTGACGGCCGTAGCGGAACGTCGGGTGAAGCTCCAGCACCCGCGCGGCCGCCGCTTTCGCCTCCTGCAAGCGTCCCAGCTTTGCCAGCGCTGCGGCCAATTGCACATGGGTGATGCTGTGGCGAGGATTGGCCTGAACCGAGCGGTAAGCGGCGCGGCACGCCTCCTCATATCGGCCGCGATGGAAATGCCCGAGCGCCTGGGCATCGAATGCGGCGAATGCCCAGGAATCGAACGGGCTCAGCCGTAGACCTTGCTCGCTCCATTCGATGGCGCGGTCGGAATCTCCGCCCCAGCCGAGCACGACACTGCCGAGAATGTAGGTCAGCGCCGATGATGGGCTGATGGCGAGCGCGGCCTCGAACGCGGTGAATGCCGCGGAGCGATCGTGCCCGTCCATGCCGACCGAAAAACCCGCGAGCGTGAGAGCAAGCGCATCATCCTGGCCGTGAGCGATGGCCGAGCGCGCGTGGCGGATCGAAGCCTCGCGATTGGCTTCCTGCAAACCGGCCCGGAGAAACAAGCAATGATGGCACATCGCTGCATTGCCGTGCGCGAGTGCATACGTAGGTTCGAGCGCGATCGCACGTTCGAGCAACACGAGCGCCTGGGTGACCTGAGCTGGCATGCCGGAATCGACGTCCGGTTGGGCGCGCAGGACGAGATCATAGGCATCGAGGCTGTCTGGCCGCTTGCGCTTGACCCTGTTGATCTCGGCACGCCGCAGGCTGGGCGCGATGGCACCGACGGCGGACAATGCGATGTCATCCTGGAGGGCGAAGACGTCTTCGGACCGGCGGTCAAATCGCTCGGCCCATAAGTGCATTCCGCTCGTTGCATCGATCAACTGGCCGGTGATGCGGACCAGCGTGCCTATCCTGCGGACGCTGCCTTCCAGGACGTAGCGTACACCAAGCTCGCGGCCGACCTGCTTCACGTCCACCGCGCGCCCCTTGTAGGCGAATGTGGAATTCCGCGCGATCACGAACAGCCAGTTGATGCGTGAGAGCCCGGTGATGATGTCGTCGACCATCCCGTCGGCGAAATAATCCTGGTCAGGATCGCCGCTCAGGTTCGTGAAAGGCAACACTGCGATCGATGGCCTGTCGGGCAATGTCAGCAGCGGCGCTTGCGGCGTCGCCTGTGCGCGATTCGGATCGGACGTTGTCACGGTGGGGCCGACATAGCGATAGCCGCGGCGCGGCAGCGTTTCGATCCAATGCTCCTCACCGGAGAGGTCCGCCAGCGTGCGCCGCGCCGCCGCGATCTGGACCGTCAGATTGCTATCCTCGATGGCTTGGCCGGGCCAGGCCGTCTCGATCAAGGCGCCTTTCGAAACTGGCGCGCCAGCCTGCCGGACGAGGAGGGCGAGGAGCAGCACGGCGCGCCGGCCGAGTCCGGTCGGCTCAGCCCCGTGGAACAGGATTCCCGCCTCGACATCGAGCCGAAAGGGACCAAATTCAAGGATCGCGGCCATCGCCGAAGAAGGGCACATTTCGCAGGTTTTTTGCAACGTTTTCCGAACGGCTTCACTACTTTCGGGCTGACCTGGATCACTATCGCGGCTGCAACAAGCGATGGAGGGATACATGACCGCGAAACCCGTGATCCGCAGGCCAGGCGAGGCCGAAGGGGTCGTGCTGCGCGGCCAACCCATGGCCTTTCTGGTGACCGGCAAGGACACCAGGCACACGAGTATGTTCGACTGGACCATTCCGGCAGAATTCGCCACGGGCCGGCACGTGCATCGTGTTCAGGAAGAGACGTTCTACATGCTCGAAGGCGAGTGTGAATGGCATGTTGGGGATGAGATTGTCCGGGCAACCCCCGGGACCTTTCTCTTCATTCCTCCGGGCGTAGCTCACAACATCACCAACGTGAGCGAGAAGCCCGCCCGCGTGCTCATGACCGTCTCCCCGCCGGGACACGAGCATTATTTCGAGGAGCTGGCCAAGCTGACGGCCAGTGGACCGCCGGATGCGAAGGCCATCGGCGCCTTACGCGCCCGCTTCGATACCGACCAACTCTCGGCATTGACGTCAAGAGCTTGATGTCAGGCCGGCGCGATGGTGGACCGACATCACGGTCGAACCGGCCACGCCGGCTCCTTCTATCGTGCTGTCAGGTCAGGTCCGCCAAATGCGCGACCAGCCGATCGACCTCCGCTTCCGTGTTGTAATAATGCGGTGACGCCCGCACGAGATGGGGCAGCGAGCGACGCTCGGCATCGATGCGGGTGCTCGACGGGTCTGAAGCGCCGATCGTGATGCCGGCTGCAGCGGCGCTGGCGACAATGCCGTCCGCCTCGTGCCCGTCGATCGTGAAGCTGACGATCGCACCCGGCACACGTCCGAGGTCGCGAATGGTGATGCCTGGAAGGGCCGCAATGCCGCTACGAAGACGGTCGGCGAGCAGGCGGCAGCGCTGTTCGATCGGAGCGAGTCCGATCTCGAGGGCGTAGTCGACAGCCGCGCCGAGCCCAAGCCGGGCGGCGTAGTTGTTTTCCCAGGTCTCGAAACGGCGGGCATCGTCGCGAAGCCGATACTCATCGCGCGAGACCCAGGGCGCTGCGAAATGGTCGATCATCGGCGGCTCGAGCTGCTGCAGCAGCGCGCGGCGGACGTAGAGAAAGCCGGTGCCGCGCGGGCCGCGCAGGAATTTGCGGCCCGTGGCCGACAGCATGTCGCAGCCGATGGCTTCGACGTCGACCGTCATCTGTCCGACCGCCTGGCAGGCGTCGAGCAGATAGGGAATGCCATGCGCCCGCGCGACCCTGCCTATTGCAGCGGCCGGATTGACCAGCCCGCCATTGGTCGGAACCCAGGTAATGGCGATCAGCTTCACGCGTCGGTCGATCATGCGCTCCAGCGCAAGCACGTCGAGCTCGCCGCTAGCATCGCTCGGCACGACCTCGATGGTCGCGCCGGTCCGTTTCGCGACCTGAAGAAACGCAACATAATTGGCCGCGTATTCCGCCTCGGCGGTCAGGATGCGGTCGCCCTTGCGGAACGGCAGCGAATAGAATGCCATCTGCCAGGCAACCGTCGCGTTCTCCACGAGCGCGATCTCGTCGGGGGCGGCATTCAGCAGGCGCGCGACCGAGCCGTAGACCCCATCTAACCGCTCGGCTTCGCGATCGGCGGCGGCATAGCCTCCGATCTCGGTTTCGAGGTCGAGATGCTGCTTCATTGCAGCGACGACGGAGGTCGGCATCAGCGCCGCGCCGGCGTTGTGGAGATACGCGAGCCGGCTGGTGGCCGGCGTGTCGGCACGTATTCGGTCGAGGTCGATCACTCACGCCCTCCGCGTCTTGCGATGTCGTCCAGGAATTAGGCGCGTTGCCAAGCGCGAGCAAGATGGGCCGGCGCGCTTCAGATGCAGAGGCCGAGCAGCTTGACGTGACAATTGCCGGACTTTGGCCTGCTGGCGGGCGCGACCTCGCGCTTCACGGCAACGACGGGCTCCTTGTCCTTTTTCCTGCCTTTGCCCTTCGGCTCGTAGTCGCCGGCGATGACCATGGCCCAATAGGTGCGCTTGCCGCTGGCATTCCTGGCGCTCGCAATACCGACACGGGAGGCGTTGTGCAGCAAGAGATTCTTGCGGTGCCCGGAGGAGTCGATCCACTGGCCCAGCGTCTTCTCGAAACTGTCATAGCCGTAGGCGATGTTCTCGGCGGCGCGCCCCGCGCCGGCCGGTGCGACACGGCGGTTGAACGGGCCGAGTGCGTCGTGGCTGAGGGCGTCCTTCGCCGCCATCGCGCGGGCCTGATCCATGGCGATGCGATCGAGGGTGGCGTCGCGGACGACGCGGGCCTCACCATGCTTCTGACGGAAGCTGGAGATCAGCTCTGCCGGTGAGTCGGCCAGCGCGGGCGCGCCTGCCAGCAGCACAAGGCCAGCGATCGTTCCGCCAACCATACGATGCATCATCGTCCCCCGAGCGCCCATGATCTCTGCCAAATGTGCGTGATCCAAGCGCTTCTCGATCGCCATTGTGGAGGCTTCAAGGCGCAGATTCCGCGCTAGCTCGTTGGGAGCTTCGCCTCGAAATTGAAGCGGTCGCGCAGGTTCTTGCGCTGCTCCAGGATGTCCTTGAGGAAGGCGCGGTCCTGCTCGTTCTTCATCATCGGCTCGATCAGGTCGAGCTGGTTCATGGCGACCAGTTGCAGGACCTCCATGCGCGGCTTGCCGCTGGTGTTGCGTGGCAGGGCATGCACGACCTGGATGTGCTCGGGCGGCTTCGGTCCCTTGGCGGCGGCCAGCTCGCTGCGGAGCTGACCCTCGAGCGCGGCCTGATCGGCTTCGACGAAGGCGTAAAGCCCTACGCCGGAGCGGCGATCGGCAAAGGCGACGATGGCGGCGTCGCGCACGGCGGGATTTCGGCGGATCAACTCGGCCAGCACGGGCGCGTCGTTGACGAGCCGGCGGCCGCCGCCCTCGCGGTCGGTGAAGTTGAACAGGCCGCGGGTGATGGCGCGATAGACCTTCTTGCCGGTGGCGAGCCACAGGCTCGCGGCGAACGACTTCCTCGCCAGGATCTTTCGCTCTCGCGGCGTCAGCGCCTCGGGCGCGTAGGAACGCTTGTGCTTGAGCAGATGCCGGAGGTCTTCATAGGCGAGGATGCGATAGAGCCGGCCGCGGCGCTCGAAACACGCGGCGAGCTGGAAGTCGGTCACATAGGCGTGGCCGTCGCGGCCGACCAGCCAGTTCTGCTCCTTTGCAAGATCGTTGTGGCATATGCCGGCGCGGCGCAGCCGGCGCAGTGCGGCCTTGGCGGAGCGGAAATAGGCGACATCGCCATGGGGTTTTGCCAGATGCAGCGCGACGCCGTCGACGAAGCCGCGCACCAGAGCGCGGCGCCCGGCCCATAGCAGCTCGGGTCCGACGTCGAGGCCTTTGGCGCGCAGCAGGGCCTGCTTCTCGCGGGCGAACAGGTGGAGTGCCAGCAGGAACGACCACCATGGCACCTCGTCGAGCCGGCGCAGCACCGCGTCGATCTCGCCGCTTTCGTCGCGGAAACGGCCGCGCTCGACGGTCGAGAACACGTCGCGCTTGAGCATCACGCCTTCGGTCCAGCGCGCCGACAGCTCTGCGGCGTCCTCTTTGGGCAGGCTCATCGCAAACTCACGCGGCGGCGGCAATGCGCAGGTGGTCGGCGATCCAGCGATCAAGATCGGCGAGTGCCCGTGCGCTCAGCGCCTGCTTCTTGGCCACCGTCTTCTCGTTGCCGCGCAGCCGCGTGCCATCGGGCTTCTTCGTTGGCACGGTCGCGAGCGGTGGGAACAGGCCGAAGTTGATGTTCATCGGCTGGAACGAGCGGGTGCCCGGTTCGATGGTCTCGATATGGCCGCCGGTGATGTGACCGAGCAGCGATCCCAGTGCGGTCGTAGCGGGCGGACTGACAAGCATCTCGCCGCGCGCGTCCGCGGCTGCATAGAGACCCGCGATCAAGCCGACGCTAGCCGATTCCACATAGCCCTCGCAGCCCGTCATCTGGCCGGCGAAGCGCAGCCGCGGCTGCGCACGCAGCCGCAGCTGGCCGTCGAGCAGCTTTGGCGAGTTCAGGAAGGTGTTGCGATGCAGGCCGCCGAGGCGGGCGAATTCCGCGTTCTCCAGTCCCGGAATGGTCCGGAAGATGCGCTGCTGCTCGCCGTACTTCAGCTTGGTCTGGAAGCCGACGATGTTGTAGAGCGTGCCGAGCTTGTTGTCCTGGCGCAGCTGCACGATCGCGTAGGGTTTCGTGGTGGGATCGTGCGGATTGGTGAGGCCGACCGGCTTCATGGGACCATGGCGCAGCGTCTCGGGGCCACGTTCGGCCATCACCTCGATCGGCAGGCAGCCGTCGAAATAGGGCGTGTTGGTCTCCCATTCCTTGAACTCGGTCTTCTCGCCGGCGATCAGCGCGGCGACGAAGCCGTCATACTGCTCCTTGGTCATGGGGCAGTTGATGTAGTCGGCGCCGTTGCCGCCAGGGCCGACCTTGTCGTAGCGCGATTGGAACCAAGCCACCGACATATCGATGGATTCGCGGTGCACGATCGGCGCGATGGCGTCGAAGAAGGCGAGGGCGTTCTCGTCGGTCAGCTCGCGGATGGCCTCAGCCAGCGGCGCGGAGGTGAGGGGCCCCGTGGCGACGATGACGTTGCTCCACTCGGCCGGCGGCAGGCCGGCGACCTCGCCGCGTGCGATTTCGATCAGAGGATGATCGTTCAGCGCCCTGGTGACGGCAGCGGAGAAGCCGTCACGATCGACTGCAAGTGCGCCGCCGGCGGGCACCTGGTTGGCGTCGGCGGCGCGCATGATCAGCGAGTCGAGGCGGCGCATCTCCGCATGCAGCAGGCCGACGGCGTTGTTGGCGGCGTCATCCGAGCGGAACGAGTTGGAGCAGACGAGCTCGGCGAGCCCGTCAGTGCGGTGCGCCTCGGTCATGCGGGTCGGCCGCATCTCGTGCAGAACCACGGGAACGCCGGACTTTGCAACCTGCCAGGCAGCTTCCGAACCGGCGAGGCCGGCACCGATCACGTGCACGATGTTGGATTGGGGTCCTGTCATGGAGCGGACAGGTAGCGCTTTTCCGCGGTGAGTGGAATCTCCGAGATCGAGTTTTCTGCCATCAGATACGACAACGCCCGCACGAGGCGGGCGCTATCGGTCCGTTCCGGGCGGAAGGGCTGAACGATATCAGCCCTGATACTGGCCGGCGGCAACGCGCGGGATGTCCGAGCGATCGAGGCCGATATCGGCCAGTTCGCGATCGCTGAGCTGGGACAGCTCGGCAACATTGCGCTGATAGTCCCGGAAGGCCTGGATCATGCGGATGAGCGAGAGCAGCATTGGTAGTCTCCTGTAGTTCGATTCAGCCTTTGCTTGGAGGCCTCATCGTTGAAATGAATATAGGTGAGAGTGGTGCAGTGCGAAAGTTCCGATGTTGCGATGCAGCTAAGCACTGTGTGCATAGCGCGCGTAACGGAGGATTAACCGGAAGGCGCTTCCGCTCAAAGCTTGGCCAAGATCGTTCGGAATCGGCAGTAAGCACCAGTAAAATAACGGGTTTGTGTCAAATCTTGATCTCGATTATCGCGGAAGTAAATTGCCGGTAAGCGGACGGCAAGTTCAACGCAGCAGCATCTAAACCCAAGTCCCGCCCGCCTGATTCGCATAGGGCGTGGCGCTATGTTATGAATATAAATTCATCTATATGTCCGTTTGGAACGCCAAAATGCTCCAAAGAGCGATGCGGCGCCGCGCCCGGACGGTGAGGCACGCTCGCCGAGATTTGGCTGTGCGGATTCTGCCGGCTAAGGGGCGCGTGCGAGCTGGGCGGCAAAATAGGCCACCGTCTTGGAGTAGACCTCGCTCTTGTTCCACTGCTGGAGCACGGCGAAATTCGGACTGCCCGGCTGCCAGTCCTTGCCTTTCTGCCAGCCATAGCCGGCCAAGTAATTGGCGGTGGAGGCGAGCACGTCGGGCACGTTATGCAGGAGATCGCGCTTGCCGTTGCCGTCGAAGTCGACGGCATATTTCATCCAGGATGACGGCATGAACTGGGTCTGGCCGAGCTCGCCGGCCCAGGCGCCTTTCATGTCGGCAGGCGCAAGATCGCCGCGCTGAACGATGCGCAGCGCATCCAACAGCTCGGCACGAAACTGCTCGGAGCGACGGCAATCGTAAGCGAGCGTTGCAAGCGAGCGGATGGTCGCGAACTTGCCGGTATTGATGCCGAAATCGGTCTCCAGCCCCCAGATCGCGACCAGGACTTCGCCCGGCACGCCATAGGTCTGCTCGATGCGCGACAGCACCGAGCCGTATTGCTTCATCCTGTTGGCGCCGCGCTCCAAACGCGGTGGCACCATGCGGCCGGAAAATTCCTCGAAGCTCTGGGTGAAAACCTTTTGCGAGCGATCGCGGTTGAGCACGCTTTGGTCGAGTGTGACGCCGGCAAGCCCGGCGGCGATGGTCTGCTGCGAGATGCCCTTCGCCGCAGCGTCGGTTTTGAAATCAGCCAGCCAGGCGTCGAAATTGCCCGAGCCGCAGGCAACCGCGGCGGGCGCTGGCTCGACTGAGAGAAGGGACGCGGAGAGGGCGAAGGCTGCGAGAGCAAGACGAGAAATCGTCGGAGTCATCAGATGAAATGGATTTCCGTGAATTGACCTGACCGGCGGCATAATCTCGGCTGTAACCGCGGCCAAAGCAAGGCGTGCAGCCCTGTCCGAGCCGGGCAGGGCTGCACGTCACGAGATTGTCAGACGTCCGTCCGATTCCGCCACGGGAATAGGTTGGCCGGGAAGTCGGCGGCCGGCTTGCGCGGCCGATGCGGCGGAGGCGGCACTGGACGTGCGCCCGGATCGGACGCGATCACCTTGCGGTAGAGGTGCCAGGTGGCATGCCCGAGCAGCGGGACCACGACGGCGAGGCCGAGGAAGGCCGGGATCGTGCCGAGCGCGAGCAGCACCGCCACGATCAGGCCCCAGGCCGCCATCGGCACCGGGTTTTTCGCGACCACGCGCAGCGAGGTGCTCATCGCCTCGAACGCACCGGCGTGGCGATCCAGCATCAAGGGGAACGACACGGCACTGAGACAGAGCGCGGCGAGCGCGAACAGGAAACCGGTGCTGCAGCCAACCACGATCAGCCACCAGCCTTGCTGCGTCGTCAGCACGCGCTTGATGAAGTCGGAGAATCCGCTGACGCCTTCGTAGCCGAACGCCGCGACATAGATCGCCTGTGCGGTCGCCACCCAGGTGACGAACAGGGCGAGCAGCAACGTACCGAGGCCGAGCATCGCACCGAACGACGGCGAGCGCAGCACCTCCATGGCATCCCAGGCGCTGGCCGGTTCATAGCGCTCGCGCCGGCTGGAAAGCTCGTAGAGCCCGAGCGCGGCGAAAGGCCCGATCAGCGCGAAGCCTGCGGCGAGCGGAAACAGGAGCGGCAGCACCGAATAGCCCATCACCACGCGGGCGAGCACGAGGCCGAGCACCGGGTAGATCACGCAGAGAAGGATGGCGTGGCTCGGAACGGCCTTGAAATCCTCCCAGCCGCGCCTGAGCGCGTCGTGCAGATCAGATAATTTGATGGTTCGGATCACCGGTCCAACCGCATCCGTAGGCTGGGCCATCGTGGGGACATTGCCTTGGTAGAGTGTGGCCATGGTCGCTAGCTCCCTTGCCAAGCGGCTGCGTCCGGCGCCGGCAAACGGCGCAAGCGGCCGCCTTTTCTCTTGAAATCCTGCGATCCCGACCAGACGCGAATTCCGGATGGCATCGCGAGCTGAACGGCAAGCATACTTCCAAGTCCGAGTCCTGTCCCTCACCCTTGGGTGAATTTTGATGCCGCGGCGCAACCACGACGACGTCATTCTGTCGTCATTTCGCCGCAGATAAGCTGATGCTGCTGGTCGTTCGCAGAACTTCGTGGGCGCGACGCGGTAACCTCGTCTATAAGTGTCGCTCAAGGCACTTCCAACGGATTCCTTTTCGGGGAGCAGACATGAGCATTTTCGGGAAAATCATGAGCGCGATCTTCGGCAGCCAGCCGGCCCCCGCCACTCCCGCCGGTGGTGCGGCTTCGCCTAGCGCGTCCGCAGGGGCGCCAAGCGCTTCGGCGCCGGCCGCCGCGCCCGCGGCCACGGTCGACGTGGCGGCGATCGTCGACAAGGCGGCGGCCGCACATAAGGGCGAGAAGCTGGAATGGCGCACCTCCATCGTCGACCTCATGAAGGCGCTCGACATCGATTCGAGCCTCGCTGCGCGCAAGGATCTCGCCAAGGAGCTGGGTTACAGCGGCGACATGAACGACTCGGCGAGCATGAACGTCTGGCTGCACAAGCAGGTGATGTCCAAACTCGCCGCCAATGGCGGCAAGCTGCCGCCGGAAATCAAGCACTGACCCGCGCTGGCGTCGTGCTGCAAGGGCCCACGATCGCGTGGGCCCTTTTGCATTCAGGCGATCAGATCCGCATTCTCCGGATGCCGGTCGAGATAGTCGACGACGAAGCCGCAGCCGGCGATCACCTTCTTGCCGTCGCGTCGGATCAGGTCGAGCGCACCCTTGACCAGTTCGGAACCGATGCCGCGCCCGCGCAAGGCGCGCGGCGTTTCGGTGTGGGTGATGATCACGGCCGACGGCGTCAGCCGGTAATTGGCGAAGGCAATGTCGTTGCCCACATCGAGCTCGAAGCGGCTCCTGTCCTTGTTGTCGCGTACCGAAGCCGCCATGCGGGATCTCTCCGAACTGCAGATTGCCTCCTGATCTAGGAGGCTGACATGGCCCTTGCCAAGGTGAGACCAAGGGAGATTGGCGCAGACGAGATATCTGCAAATGCGCGCCGCGCTGACCGCACTGCAGTATGGATACGGCGCGCCGGGAGAGTGGTCCCGCGACCCGCAAATAATCCCCGATGCCGCCCTTGCAAGCCGAAGTTCGGTTCCCACGTCCTGGAAAGGACATACGCCCGAATGCGGCCGGCAGGGTCGCCTGACATTCGGAGTGTCATCATCGCCAGCCGCAGACGTATGCCTCTTCTGCAGGAGGGTACGATGTCGGACTCTGGTTTCTTGAATACGCATCGAACATGGGAAGACTGGTGTGGGATGCTGCTCGGCGCGGTGATCGTGGCTTCGCCATGGTTTCCCATCCAGGATCAGTCGGTCACCGGACACGAAACGATGATCCTGAACACGGTCGCGATTGGTCTGATCGTGTTTGGCCTCAGCCAGCTCGAATATGTCGCCTTGCAGCGCTGGCAAGAGGTGACGACGATTTTGGTCGGGCTTTGGCTCATCGCCTCGCCTTACGCGCTCGGCTATTCCGGTGAGGGCTTTCTCCGCATCTATCACACGAGCCTCGGTGCGGTGGTGGTGCTGCTCGGCATACTCCAGCTGTGGCAGGACTGGGATTTGACCGACCAGGACATGCTCAAGCATGGACAATAGGCCGTAGAGATCGGCAGGCCCGCCGACCACGGACGGCGGGCCTGTGCATTCATCGTGTCACGAGATCTGCATCTCTTCGGTTCAATTGGTCGCTTTGGCTAGCCTGGAATCTTCGGCCTGTGGCTGCGGGCGGAGGCAGCCCTGGCAGATGACCAGGGAGCGGTTGACCCTGGCGTCCTGTTCGGCCTCGATGCCATCCTGCGCCTGCCACCATTCCTTCGAATAGGGCTGAGCGTCGGCTTGCGACCTGTTGCGCTGGGAGCGGCCGGCAGTTCGCGTTGGCTGCGAGACAGCGCGCGGCCCGTTGGGATCCTCGCCGGCGCCATCCCAGGCATAACGCGCAGGCTTGAAGGCGGGATCGGACGCGAGATGCGCTTGCGGAGTCGCGGCACATCCGGCGAGCGCCAGCGACAACAGGAGGAGGGCAGGCGCTTTGACCATGATGCCGCACTCTGTACGCGAGAATTAAGCGAGGGTGCGCCGATCATGTTTAAAATTCCCTGAACGATTGCGATTGTGGCTGCGACCAGCGCCAATGCGATATCTGATCCTCTTGCTCAGCTTGCTCGTGACTGGCGTCGCTTGGCGACGACACCAAACCTGCATGGCAGCTTCTGTGGCGGCTTTGGTGCGCAGGCCTGCCGGAAGACCAAGACCATCACGGCAACGCCTTTTTGGTTCAAGCAGCCCTAGGGCAGGTCCGCGGCAGCCGCCCTTGCAGGGCCGCTGGCGTTGGCGATAAATGGGCTGCAATGAACGGGCGGCTCGCGTGCCGCCCGTCGCCCACGAGGAAGCCCGATGCAACCCCTGCGCATGTCCCGCCGCGTCATGAATCTCGCCTATATGCTGACCCAGAATGCGCGGCGGCATGGCGCGCGTCCCGGCTTCGTCTGGGGGGACAAGTCCTGGACCTGGCGCGAGATCGATGCGCAGGTCTCGGCGCTCGCGGCTGCGCTCGCCGCGCGCGGCATCGCCAAGGGGGACCGCATCCTCGTCCATTCCAAGAATGGCGATGAGATGTTCTTTTCGATGTTCGCCGCGTTCCGGCTCGGCGCGGTCTGGGTGCCCACCAATTTCCGTCTGATGCCGGATGAGGTCGGCTATCTCGCGCAGGCCTCCGGCGCGAAGGCGTTTCTGTGCCATGTCGATTTTCCCGAGCACGCAGCGGTGGTGAAGGGTGGCGCGCTGGCGTTCACCTGGAGCATCGACGGCAAGGCTGCGTTCGGCGAGCGCTCGGTGGCCGATGCCATCGCTTCGCAGGCCGGCGCTGCCGTGGAGAACGTCGCCGTCGAGCACGACGATCCCTGCTGGTTCTTCTTCACCTCCGGCACCACCGGACGGTCCAAGGCGGCCGTGCTCACCCACGGCCAGATGGGATTCGTCGTCACCAATCATCTCGCCGATTTGACGCCCGGCACGACCGAGCAGGATGCCTCGCTGGTGGTGGCGCCGTTGTCGCACGGCGCCGGCGTGCACCAATTGATGCAGACCGCGCGCGGCGCGCGCACCGTGCTGCTGCCGACCGAGAAATTCGACATCAACGAGGCGTTTCGCCTGATCGAGGCGCATCGCGTCAGCAATCTCTTCACCGTGCCGACCATCCTGAAGATGATGGTCGAGCACCCCGCCGCCGACAAATACGACCATTCCTCGCTGCGCTACGTCATCTATGCGGGCGCGCCGATGTATCGCGAGGACCAGAAGGCGGCGTTGAAGAAGCTCGGCAAGGTGATCGTGCAGTATTTTGGCCTCGGCGAGGTCACCGGCAACATCACCGTGCTGCCGGCGGCGTTGCACGATCCCGAGGACGGCCCGCATGCGAAGATCGGCACTTGTGGCTTCGAGCGCACCGGCATGCAGGTCTCGATCCAGGACGACGAGGGCCGCGAGCTGAAAGCCAACCAGAGCGGCGAGATCTGCGTGATCGGGCCAGCCGTATTTGCCGGCTACTACGATAATCCTGAAGCCAATGCGAAGGCGTTCCGCAATGGCTGGTTCCGCACCGGCGATCTCGGCCATATGGATGACGAGGGTTTTGTGTACATCACGGGACGTGCCTCCGACATGTACATCTCCGGCGGCTCCAATATCTATCCGCGCGAGATCGAGGAGAAGATCCTGACCCATCCCGCGATCGGCGAGGTCGCCGTGCTCGGCGTGCCCGACGCGACCTGGGGCGAGGTCGGCGTCGCCGTCTGCGTCGTCCGTGAGGGCGCGAAGCCGGTGACCGAAGCGGAGATGGCGGCGTTCCTGTCGCCGAAAGTGCCGCGCTACAAGATGCCGAAGCGCTTCTTCTTCTGGGATGCGCTGCCGAAATCCGGCTACGGCAAGGTGCCGAAGCGCATGGTGCGCGACGAGCTCGAGGCGCGCGGGCTGCTCGACCTCGACAAGGCTAGGACGGGCTGAGTGCACGAGATGCGGAGCATCAAGCAGCCGGGCCCGCCGCCTCCCGAACGCATTCAATGGGTGGAGGCGAGGGGGCGCGCCTTTTCCTTCACGCTTCAGGCCGGTCTGCCGCTGCTGGAGGCTGCGCGGCGCGGCTTTGCCGCGGAGGGCTTCGCCGGCGGCGTGCTGAACTTTCGCCGCGGCGCGCTGGGGCCGTTCGCCTATGTCATGCCGGCGCTGTCGAAGACCGGCGAGAATGCGGCGTTCTACAGCGATACGTTCCGGCCCGCCGGCGTGACGCGCCCAAAGCTCGGCAGCATGACGCTCGGCACGCGCGACGGCGCGCCGTTCTTTCATTGCCACGCGCTGTGGACGGAGGCCGACGGCAAGACGAGCGGCGGCCACATGATGCCGGACGAGACCGTCGTCGCCGAGCCGTTCGAGGTCGAGGCCTTCGGTCTCGACGGGGCGATGTTCACGGCCGAGGCCGATCCGGAGACCAATTTCAAGCTGTTCGGACCGGTCGCGGCCGCCAGCACCGGCGCGCGCACGACGAGCCGCGCCTTCGCGCTCCGTCTGCGCCCGAACCAGGATGTTGCCGGCTGCCTCGAAGCGTTCTGTCGGGCCCACGGCATCGCCCGCGCGAAGATTCATGGCGGCGTCGGCTCGACCATCGGCGCGCGCTTCAGCCATGGCGGCGTGACCGAGCCGTTTGCGACCGAGCTGGCGATCACGGCAGGCACAATCGTGCCCGGCGCCTCCGGCACGCCGGAAGCTGCGCTCGAAGTTGCCCTGATCGACTACACCGGCGGCATCGCCGAGGGCCGCCTGATCCGTGGCGACAATCCCGTGCTGATGACGATGGAGCTGGTGCTGGAGGTGTTGCCTTAAGGCTCGACTCAAGCTTGCGGTCTTCAGCGGATGCCACTTCCGTGCGGCTGGTGTTCCTGATATGTTCCTTCATCCGTTGGTGAAGGAGGGGCAGGCGCATGAGCCGGACACGACGACGTCAGACCACGTTGAGCGCGCCTTATCTCAGGCGCATCTGGCTCGATCGTTCGCGCGTCGAGGACTGGGAGGCTTATCCGTTCTGTCTTCCCGTATTCAGGCACGAGTTCGACCAGAGCTTCGAGGCCGCCGTCACCATCATCGTCGGGGAGAACGGGACCGGCAAATCGACCATTCTCGAGGGCATCGCAGGACTGGCCGGCTTCGCCAGCACCGGCGGGCGCAAGGGTTTTCAGGAAATCGACGGCGGCGGCATCGAGATCAGCGGCGATGAACTGTCCTCTGCGTTGCGGGCTGCCTGGGTGCCGAAGGTGACCGACGGCTGGTTCTTTCGGGCCGAGACGTTCTTTTCCATCGCGCGCTATCTGGACCGCTCGGCCGTGGATGCTGCGCACGCCATGGAAGGCGTGTTTGGCGCGAGCGTTCAGCAAGCGCCGGACTATCTTTCCTTTTCCCACGGCGAGGGCTTTCTGGTGTTCTTCGAGGAGCGCTGCCAGAAGCAGGGCATCTATATCTTCGACGAGCCGGAATCCGCGTTGTCGCCGGCACGCCAGATGGACTTCCTCAAGCTCCTGCATCGCATGGATCTCTCCGGTCATTGTCAGGTGATCATGGCGACCCACGCGCCTTTGCTGATGGCCTATCCGAATGCGCAGCTGCTGCGGCTCGGGAAATACGGCCTTGAACCCGTGACGGTGGAGCAGACCGATCATTACCGGGTGATGCGGGAGTTTTGTGATGACCCGCGCGGGTTCGTGGAGGCGACGCTGGGGGAATAGGTGAAACGAATGTTGTTGCGCTCGGAGTGGAAGGCCACAGCGCATCCAACCATCGTGTCCCGGACAAGCCGTAACGCGTGAGCGTTGCGGCGCAGAGCCGGGGCCCAGAAAGCCGCAACATCGCGGATGCATGGGCCCCGGCTCTGCAGCGCATCACTTGGTGCTGCGCAGCGTCCGGGGCACGAAGCTGTTGTCGATTGGCTGGCATAGGCTCGCATTCTCGCGGCAGAGTCCGCCCGAGCTTTGCTCATTCACCACCCTCAAGAGTGCCGAGGGCGCAGGGAAGGCCGGGTGCCGGCTGGCACCCACGGTCCACTGTGCGAAGCGTGTGCTTTCAAAAAAGCTGCACAGCGGCATACAGGTGAAGCCAAACATCCGGCCTTCCCTGCGCAGTGGTTTGACGGCTTATGTCGTGCTCTCCCCGGGGAGCGATGCACTATTGCCCCCGTCGCCTTGCGGATGACTGACGGTGCGAGCCCGGTCGGCCGCAACGTCACCGCAAGCCTTGGCGCACAGACCCCGGGCGCCAGGACCACACGATTTTGCCGTACGCAAGGCTGCACCCGTCGTGTGCGCGCAGCGTTCGCTCACGGGGTGACCCGCCCTGCAAACGCCCGCGCGCGATGCCGCCCGCGTCCACCACAGTCCCATCCCGCGTTCGTGACGATCGCGATCCGCCCCTCGGCCCGGGTTGGGGTGGCCGAAACATGCGATAATTCCGAATTCGAGTAAAGCGAAATATTTTGGCATGGACGCGTTGACCCTGCTCTGGGGTGTTTTGCCCGTCGGGCAACGCAACGGATGGTGTGGATCGGGGGCCGCCGCCTTGTCACAGCCGCGCCACGAACAGGTCTCCCCATGGTCCAAAAATGCGTTACGATGAACCCAGCGCGCGTTCCAAGTCGCGCAGATCGAGAAACGAGGAAACGACATGCGGATGAGAAGCGGACCGGCGATCGCCGGGGTGGCGGCGCTGGCGGTGGCGGGGATGGCTCTGATGACCGCCTTCGAGCCGGTCCGGGCCCATGGGCCGACGCGGCAGAAGGTGCGGGAATCCATCGAGATCAACGCGGCCCCCGCCAAGGTGTGGGCGGTGATCGGCAATTTCCAGGACATGAGCTGGCTTCAGCCGATCACCAAGACCGAAGGCGAGAAGGGCAACGAGATCGGCGCGACGCGCAAGCTGACCCTGACGGGCGGTGCGACGGTCGAGGAGGAGCTCTACAAATACGAGCCCGACATGCAGAGCTATTCGTACCGCATCACCAAGGTCGACGTGAAGGTGCTGCCGGTGACCAACTATTCCTCGACCCTGACGGTCTCGCCCGCACCCGACGGCAAGGCGAAGCTGGAATGGGCGGGCGCGTTCTATCGTGGTTATCCCAACAACGACCCGCCGCCGGAGCTGAGCGACGAAGCCGCGATCAAGGCCGTGAGCGGGCTGTACAAGGCCGGGCTCGAGGCGCTCAAGAAGAAGATCGAGAGCGGTAGCTGATCGTGCGAGCGCTGGTGTTGCGGGCGCGCGTCTTGGCGGCGCTCGTCGCCAGCCTTGGCCATGCCGGGCTCGCGAGCGCAGCCGCCGACGAGGCGTTCGTCACCAACCAGCTCAGTGATGATGTGATGGTCGTGGATCTCGCGACATCGCGCAGCGTTGCGAGCATCCCGATCGGCGGCAAGCCGGCCGGCGTCGCCGTCAGCGCCGACGGGCGCTTTGCCTATGTCACGAGCCCCGATGCCAAGGCCGTGACAATTGTGGACGCAGCCACGCGTCAGGTCGTCGGCCGCATCGAGGTCGGCGGCGGGCCGCTCGGCATCGCCGTGGCGCCCGATGGCAAGACGGTCTATGTCGCAGATTGGTACGCGGCCGCGGTGCGGGTGATTGATACGGCCTCGCGCGGCGTTGTCGCCAGCATCGCAGTCGGCGCCTCGCCGTCGGGGCTGGCCGTCACGCCGGATGGCAAGCTGCTGCTCTCGGCGGACCGCGACGACGACAGCGTCTCGGTGGTGGACACGGCGACGCGCCAGCGCAAGGCCGTAATCAAGGTCGGCACCCGTCCCTTCGGCGTCACCATAGATGCCGAGGGCAAGCGCGCCTACACCGCCAATGTCGGCTCCGACGACGTCTCCGTGATCGATATCGCGGAAGGCCGCGAGATCGGCCGCGTGCCGGCCGGGATGCGCCCCTATGCGGTGGCGCTGACGCTAGGCCGAGGCTTCGTCACCGACCAATATGGCGGCACCGTCAGCGTGTTCGACCTGGCGAGCCTCAAGCCGGTCAAACGCATCAATGTCGGCGACTATCCCGAAGGCATCGCGGCGACCGCCGACGGCAAGCGCGTCATCGTCGCCTGCTGGGAGAGCAATACGCTTGCTATCATCGATGCGGCCGAGCTCAAGGTGATCGGTGAGATCAAGACCGGCGAGGGCCCGCGCGCGTTCGGGTCGTTCTTGCGGAGGACGGAGTAGGGGGGGTGCGTAGGGTGGGTTAGCGTCAGCGTAACCCACCTCCTTGGTGTCCGCGGTGCCGGAAGTGGTGGGTTACGCCAAGCGGTCTGCGCTTCGCGCAGTCCGCGGGGCTAACCCACCTTCCGGATCCGGCACACCGTTTCCGCAATTTCATCCATCCGCTCGAACACGTGATCCGGTCCCAGCGCCCGCAACGCCGCCGGCGCCGCATAGCCCCAGCACACGGCGCCGCAGGCTATGCCGACCGCGCGCGCCGCCTCGATGTCGCGGACCTCGTCGCCGATCGATATGACCTTGTCAGGTGCGATGCCCGCACGCCGGACCACCCGGCGAAATTTCGCAGGCTTGCCGAACAGCGATGCCGCGCAGTCGAAATGCGAAAACAGCGCGGCGGCATCCCCGAGCTTCTCGCGCGCATTGGCCTCGCTGTCTGATGTCACCAGCGCGAGCTGCACGCCGCTATCGGCCAGCGACCGCAACATCGTCTCGACGCCGGCAAACAGCGAAATCTCAGCTGCAGCCTCCGCCTTCAGCCGCCGCGCATGCCGCGCGATCGCTGGCAGCTTCCACAAGGGCACCTCGAGCCGGGAAAGGATCTCGCGGCTCGACGCATGCCGCAGTTCCTCGATCTCGTCATCTGCGACGCGGCGAAAGCCGAAGCGATCGGCGACGTCATTGATAGTGCGCAGGAACCAGGGGAAGCTGTCAGCGAGCGTGCCGTCGAGATCGAAGATGGCGAGGGCGTAGGGCATGGAGCTGGAAATCGAGGCCCACTGACAGGCGAGACTTGGTATGTTAATGTCGAGCAGAGTTCGAGGATAGCCATGCGGCACGAGCGGATTGAAATCAACCCGGCAATCATGGGCGGCAAGCCTGTGATCCGCGGGACGCGTGTGCCGGTCGAACTGGTGCTGCGGGAGCTGGGCGCTGGCATGACCACCGAGGCCATCATCGCAGAGCACCCGCGGCTCACGCCGGACGATGTTCGGGCGGCCCAGGCTTTCGCGGCCGACTATCTGGCCGACGAAGACATCATCTACCGCTGAATCGTGCTCTGGCTCGCTGACGAGTGCGTCTCGGTCTCTCTGGTTCGAGAGCTGCGCGGTGCCGGTCACGATGTACTCTACATTGCCGAATTTGCAGCTAGCATGAGCGATGTAGAGGTCATCGCGCTGGCGTCGCTCCACCGCGGCCCTGCTTCCGGCCGTGCAGGCAGCGGAGCTACTCCGCCGCCTCACTCGCCGCACGCCTCCGCTTCGGCTTCCGCGCCTTCTCCAGCACCGGGGCCAGGAATTTCCCCGTATAGCTCCGCGGCGCCTTGATGATGTCCTCCGGCGGGCCCCAGGCGACGATCTCGCCGCCACCATCGCCGCCTTCGGGGCCGAGGTCGATGACCCAGTCGGCGGTTTTGATGACTTCGAGATTGTGTTCGATGACGACGACCGTGTTGCCCTGGGCGACCAGCTCGTGCAGCACCTCCAGGAGCTTCTTGACGTCGTGGAAGTGCAGGCCGGTGGTGGGCTCGTCCAGGATGTAGAGCGTGCGGCCGGTGGCGCGTTTTGACAATTCCTTTGCCAGCTTGACGCGTTGCGCTTCGCCGCCCGAGAGCGTCGTGGCCTGCTGGCCGACGTGGATGTAATCGAGCCCGACGCGGTGCAGGGTCTGGAAGGTCTCGCGCACGCGCGGCACCGCCTTGAAGAACTCGGCGGCTTCCTCGACGGTCATGTCGAGCACGTCGGCGATGCTCTTGCCCTTGAACAGCACCTCCAGCGTCTCGCGGTTGTAGCGCTTGCCCTTGCAGACGTCGCAGGTGACGTAGACGTCGGGCAGGAAGTGCATCTCGATCTTGATGACGCCGTCGCCCTGGCAGGCCTCGCAGCGGCCGCCCTTGACGTTGAACGAGAAGCGGCCGGGCTCGTAGCCGCGTGCCTTGGCTTCGGGGAGCCCTGCGAACCATTCACGGATCGGCGTGAACGCTCCGGTGTAGGTCGCCGGGTTCGAGCGCGGGGTGCGGCCGATCGGCGACTGGTCGATGTCGATGATCTTGTCGATGTGCTCGAGGCCCTCGATGCGGTCGTGCGGGGCGGCGCCCTCGCTGGCGTTGTTCAGCTTGCGCGCGATGGCGCGGTAGAGCGTGTCGATCAGCAGCGTCGACTTGCCGCCGCCGGAGACGCCGGTCACGCAGGTGAACAGGCCGAGCGGAATTTCCGCCGTGACGTTCTTGAGGTTATTGCCGCGCGCGTTCACCACCTTGATGGTGCGGCGATGGTTCGGCGGACGCCGCTCCGGCACCTCGACCTCGAGCTCGCCGGTGAGGTACTTGCCGGTCAGCGATTTCGGGTTGCGCATGATCTCGGCGGGCGTGCCTTCGGCGACGATATTGCCGCCATGCATGCCGGCGCCGGGGCCGATGTCGAGCACGTAGTCGGCGAGGCGAATGGCGTCCTCGTCGTGCTCGACCACGACCACGGTGTTGCCGAGGTCGCGCAGCCGCTTCAGCGTGTCGAGCAGACGCGCATTATCGCGCTGGTGCAGGCCGATCGAGGGCTCGTCCAGCACGTAGAGCACGCCCGTGAGCCCCGAGCCGATCTGCGAGGCGAGGCGGATACGCTGGCTCTCGCCGCCGGACAGCGTGCCGGAGGAGCGGGACAGCGTGAGATAGTTGAGGCCGACGTCGAGCAGGAAGGTGAGGCGCTCGCGGATCTCCTTCAGGATACGGCCCGCGATCTCGTTCTGCTGCTTGTTCAGCGCCTCGGGCACGCCCGCGAACCACTCGCCGGCGCGCTTGACCGACAGCTCGGAGATCTCGCCGATATGCTTGCCGCCGACCTTGACGCAGAGCGCCTCCGGCTTGAGCCGAAAACCCTTGCAGCCCTCGCAGGGCACGTCGTGGAAATATTTCGCCAGCTCCTCGCGCGCCCACTCGCTCTCGGTCTCGCGGTAGCGGCGGTTGATGTTGGTGATGACGCCCTCGAACGGTTTTTTGGTGTCGTAGGAGCGGACGCCATCCTCATAGGAGAACTTGATCTCGTCCTCGCCCGAGCCGTAAAGCAGCGCGTTCTGCGTCTTCTTCGGCAGGTCCTTCCACTTGGTGTCGAGCGTGAACTTGTAGTGCTTGCCGAGCGCGGTCAGCGTCTGCAGGTAATAGGGCGATGACGACTTGGCCCAAGGTGCAATCGCGCCCTTGCGCAGCGTCAGATCCTTCTCGGGGATGACGAGGTCCTCGTCGACATGCTGCTCGACGCCGAGACCGCCGCAGGCGGGGCAGGCGCCATAGGGATTGTTGAAGGAGAACAGGCGCGGCTCGATCTCGGGGATGGTGAAGCCGGAGACCGGGCAGGCGAACTTTTCCGAGAACAGGATGCGCTCGGGCCCGCTCTTGTCATGGATCTTTGCGGTCTTCTTCTTTTCCTCCGCAGGGGCAGCCGCCGCTGGCGCATCGGCGAACTCGACGACGGCAAGGCCTTCGGCGAGCTTCAGCGCGGTCTCGAAGCTCTCGGCGAGACGCTGCCCGATATCGGCGCGCACGACGATGCGGTCGACCACCACGTCGATGTCGTGCGGGAATTTCTTGTCGAGGTTGGGGGCTTCCGCCAGCTCATGGAAGGTGCCGTCGATCTTGACGCGCTGAAAGCCCTTCTTGAGCCATTCGGCGAGCTCCTTCCTGTACTCGCCCTTGCGGCCGCGCACGACCGGCGCGAGCAGATAGAGGCGGGTGCCTTCGGGCAGCGCCAGCACGCGGTCGACCATCTGCGAGACGGTCTGGCTCTCGATCGGCAGGCCCGTGGCGGGCGAATAGGGCACGCCGACGCGGGCCCACAAAAGGCGCATGTAGTCGTAGATCTCGGTGACGGTGCCGACGGTGGAGCGCGGGTTCTTCGAGGTCGTCTTCTGCTCGATCGAGATCGCGGGCGACAGGCCGTCGATCTGGTCAACGTCGGGCTTCTGCATCATCTCCAGGAACTGGCGGGCATAGGCCGACAGCGATTCGACGTAGCGGCGCTGGCCCTCGGCATAGATGGTGTCGAAGGCGAGCGAGGACTTGCCGGAGCCGGAAAGGCCGGTGAACACCACCAGCTTGTCGCGGGGAATCTCGACGTCGATGTTCTTGAGATTGTGCTCGCGCGCGCCGCGGATCGTAATTGCGCGCAGGCTCGAGCCCGCGTTCTCTTGTTGGCGCTTCGCCCTGATCACTTCGTCCATCCCAGAGGTCCTCGAGGAATCCAAAGACGCGCGATCGCGCCAATGCAAAAGGCGCGCTTCGCCCGGAACCGGGAACGGCGCCGATGGGTATGGCAGCGAACGTAGGAAGAACGGGGGCGGATTTCCAGTGCGAGTTGCGAATCGTCAACGGATTGTTGGCGCGCTGGCGGCATCTGGCAGCAGGAGCGCGCGGAACTGCTGTCGGAACAGACCGGCCAAAACAAAAAGGCCGGCGCGAGGCCGGCCTTTCGTGACGATGTGACGTCGGTCGCTCTCAGTACTTCGCGACGACCGGGCCGCCGAAGTGATAGTTCACGCCGACCTGCACGGTGTGGAAGTTGAGCGTGCCGGTGGGAATGGCGCCCGAGAAGTAGGTCTCGCCGCCGAGGCTGCGATAGAGGTACTCGCCCTTGACCGACCACTGCGGAGCGAAGAACGCCTCGATGCCGGCACCAACGGTCCAGCCGGAGTGCCACTTGCTGTCGGAGACCGAGAGGCCGCCCAAGGTCGCGGTGAGCTTGTTGTCGATCCAGGCGTAACCACCGGTGCCGTAGAACAGCACGTTGTTGACGGCGTAGCCGATGCGGCCGCGCACGGTGCCCATCGCGTCGGTCTTGGAGGTCAGCGAGGCGGGGACGCCACCGACGCCGGCGACGAAAACCGTACCAGCAGCCGTCGCGCTGACGTCAGCCCAGGCGCCATCGGCCTCGATGCCGAACACGACGTTGCCGGTCTGCCAGTTGTAGCCGGCGGTGCCGCCGACGAAGCCACCCTTCATCTTCGGGTCGCCCGAGGCGTTTTCCCAAGCGCCGCCGCCGACGATGCCGAGGTAGAAGCCGGTCCAGTTGTAGACCGAGGCCACAGCCACAGGAGCCTTGGTGTAGGGGCGGGCTGCCAGATCAGCAGCCGAAGCGGGGGCCGCAAGAGCGAACACACAGGCCGAAGCCAACAAAACCTTTTTCATTTTCAACTAAATCCCAGTCCCAGTTTCTGTTGTTGCCTTCCGTCGCGGAAGGGCATCGGACTCAACGGCCCAACTGACGCCGTCTCTACACCACCAAAGCCGCAAGTTGTGTCTCCGAAAAGCCACAACAGGCGAAAAGGTGATGGTTGCTGACTCATTTACGTCCAGCATCTGCCAAAATAAAAAGGGCCGGCGCGGGCCGGCCCTTCCATTCGCTCGCGAAATCAACGGGATATCAGTACCTCGCAACCAGTGGGCCGCCGAAGCGATAATTCAACCGGACCAGACCCATGTCGACGTCCTGACTGATGCGATCGCTTCCGAACACGGCGCCTGCAGGCGTCGTGAAGGTGATCGTGCGGTCGCCGAGGAAGATGTGGTTGTACTCGACGCCGAGCGTCCAGTTCGGAGCAAATCCGAATTCCAGACCGGCGCCAACAGTGCCGCCCCAGCGGGTCTCGCGAGCCGATGCCAGCAGCGCGCCGGCGCCCGGCGTGCCGGCCGCGGCATAGACGTCGTACTTGTCCCCGACCACGGCGCCGCCGCCCTTCACATAGAGCAGCACGTTGTTCCAGGCGTAACCGACCTGGCCCGTAAGCAGGCCAAAAGCATCGATGCGGGAGCGGTTACGATCACCGGTGACCAAAGCGCTTCCAGGGAAGACAGTGCTGACGTTGTCGCCCGAGAAGTCAGCCCAGTTACCTTGGCCTTCGACGCCGAACACCCAATTGGCGGACTGCCAGCGATAGCCGATCTGGCCACCGACGGTGCCACCGGTCGCGTTGTGGCATCCTTCACGGACGAAGGTGCCGGGAACCCCAGTTACGGCGCCGGTGGTGTCGAGGAAGTCCCAGCACTTGCGGCTCGTGCCGCCGCCGCCGTTGATGCCGATATAGAAGCCGCTCCAGTCGTAAATCGCAGCGACCGCGGGGGCCGGAGCCTTGGTGTAGGGACGCGCGGCCAAGTCCGCCGCGCTTGCCGGAGCCGACAGCCCCAAAGCCAGTACACTGATTGCGCCAAACAAAATCTTATTCATTGCAGTCTCCCCAAGTTGGTCCGCCTCATGAAAGTCCCCGAAGCGGCTGATCAGGCGCGACGCCCATATGAACTGATTCCGAGGCAAGGTTAGCCTAAGGAAAGGGCAGAGTCCGTCTCCGGAATGCCACACTCGCGGCTCAACTGAGGTGGAACAACTTGATGAATGTTAAGCGGTTTTCGTCGTTCACGGGAACCTGAAAAAGTTCCATCAGAGTTCTGCTCTTTTCGTCGGCGGTCGGCTGAATGTTTGCTCTAGCGCTATAAAGAACAAATCTGGAACAAACATGAGTGCGATGCTATATGTGGGGATAACCCCGGGGGTGGCAGGCTGATCGGTGCCCGCAAGCGTATAGGGTCGCCTCGACGGGCGCAGAGGAACGCGGGCAGCGGATTCGCCCTTTTGAAATTCAGTGGCATTCGGAGTGGAGAGCGGCGATGGCGGGAAGCGTCAACAAGGTCATTCTGGTTGGAAATCTCGGCAAGGATCCCGAAATCCGCCGCACCCAGGACGGGCGGCCGATCGCGAATCTGAGCATCGCCACCTCCGAGACCTGGCGTGACAAGAACACCGGCGAGCGCAAGGAAAAGACCGAGTGGCATCGCGTCGTGATCTTCAATGAAGGGCTGTGCAAGGTTGCCGAACAGTACCTGAAGAAGGGCGCGAAGGTTTACATCGAGGGCGCGCTGCAGACCCGCAAATGGACCGACCAGAGCGGCGTCGAGAAGTACTCGACCGAGGTCGTGCTGCAGGGCTTCAACTCGACGCTGACGATGCTGGATGGCCGCGGTGGCGGCGGCGGAGGCGGCAGCTTCGGCGACGAGCCGGGCGGCGATTTCGGCTCCTCCGGACCCGTCAGCAGCGCGCCGCGCCGTCCCGTTGCCGCCGGCGGTGGCCGCAACAGCGACATGGACGACGATATCCCGTTCTGAGCGGGCGGTCCGCGCGACGGCCGTGCGGTCGCTTCGGTCGCGCTTCCCGCATCAGGTCGGCAAACCTTACTAATCGGCTGGGCGGGCTCGGATTTTCCGGGCCCGCTCGATATTTGGGGTGAGGTCCGTATTGGGCCGCGCAAAGCGGGCTGATCGGGTGCCGCTTCGCAGGCGTTCAGGCCGGCGTTGCAGGTGGCTTTGGAGGGCCGATTCCGGTGCCGTCCAGGGCGCAGCTCGGTGGGTCGTAAGCTATTGGAAAAATAAGCGGAAAAAGCGCTTTTCGAGTGGCTGCCAGGGTGGTTATCCGACCCTGGATGCGCTATATGATTCCCAGACAAAACCTCACCGGATTCCCCCTTGGCTGACGACGACAACAAGCCCGGCGACCAGCCGGCGCACCCCTCGGACATTCGCCCCGTTTCCATCTACGAGGAGATGAAGAAGTCCTACCTCGATTACGCCATGAGCGTGATCGTGGCGCGTGCGCTGCCCGATGCGCGCGACGGGTTGAAGCCGGTCCACCGCCGCATCCTGTTCGCGATGAACAATCGCGGCGACACCCCCGATAAGAAGCACAAGAAGTCCGCCGGTGCCGTCGGCGAGGTCATGGGTAAGTACCACCCCCATGGCGACCAGGCGATCTACGACGCCCTGGTGCGCATGGCGCAGGACTTCTCGATGCGCGCTCCCTTGATCGACGGGCAGGGCAATTTCGGCTCGGTCGACGGCGATCCGCCGGCGGCGATGCGCTACACCGAGTCGCGCCTGACCAAGATCGCGCTGAAGCTGCTCGAGGACATCGACGACGACACGGCCGACTTCCAGGACAATTACGACGGCTCCGAGAAGGAGCCGGTGGTGCTGCCGGCCCGGTTCCCGAACCTTTTGGTCAACGGCGCCGGCGGCATTGCGGTCGGCATGGCCACCAACATCCCGCCGCACAATCTCGGCGAGGTGATCGACGCCTGCGTCGCGCTGATCGACAATCCCGCGCTCACGATCGACGAGCTCATCAACATCATCCCGGGCCCGGATTTCCCGACCGGCGGCATCATCCTCGGACGCCAGGGCATCCGCAGCGCCTATCATCTCGGCCGCGGCTCGATCGTGATGCGCGGCAAGGTCACCTTCGAGACGATCCGCAAGGAGCGCGAGGCGATCGTCATCACCGAGATCCCGTATCAGGTGAACAAGGCGACGATGGTCGAGCGCATCGCCGAGCTCTACAAGGAAAAGAAGATCGAGGGCATCTCCGACCTGCGCGACGAGTCCGACCGAGACGGTTATCGCGTCGTGGTCGAGCTCAAGCGCGATGCCGTGCCCGACGTCGTGCTGAACCAGCTCTACAAGTTCACGCCGCTGCAGACCAGCTTCGGCGTCAACGCGGTCGCGCTCGATTCCGGCCGTCCGCAGACCATGAACCTGAAGGACATGCTGACGATTTTCGTCGGCTTCCGCGAGCAGGTCGTCACCCGCCGGACCAAGTACAAGCTGCGCAAGGCGCGCGAACGCGCGCACGAGCAGGTTGGCCTCGCGATTGCGGTCGCCAATATCGACGAGATCATCAAGGTGATCCGGCACTCGCCGACGCCGGCCGCCGCGCGCGAGACCCTGATGACGCGCGACTGGGCCGCCCGCGACGTCGAGGACATCATCACGCTGATCGACGATCCCCGTCACCGCATCAACGCGGACGGGACGATCCGCCTGTCGCTGGAGCAGGCGAGGGCGATCCTGGAGCTGCGCCTGGCGCGCCTCACCGCGCTCGGCCGCGACGAGATCGGCGAGGAGCTGTCCAAGCTCGCCGGCGAGATCAGCGATTATCTCGACATCCTGCGCTCGCGCGGGCGCATCCTCGACATCATCAAGACCGAGCTTGCCGAGGTGAAGACCGAGTTCGCAACGCCGCGCCGCACCGTGATCATGGAGCAGGAGGGCGAGGTCGAGGACGAGGACCTGATCCAGCGCGAGGACATGGTCGTCACGGTCTCGCATGCCGGCTACGTCAAGCGCGTGCCGCTGTCGGCCTACCGGGCGCAGCGCCGCGGCGGCAAGGGCCGCGCCGGCATGCAGACCCGCGACGAGGATTTCGTCAGCCGGCTGTTCGTGGCCTCCACGCATACGCCGGTGCTGTTCTTCTCCTCGCGCGGCCAGGTCTACAAGGAAAAGGTCTGGCGGCTGCCGATGGCCGCACCGAACGCGCGCGGCAAGGCCATGATCAACATCCTGCCGCTGGAGCAGGGCGAGCGCATCACCACCATCATGCCGCTGCCCGAGGATGAATCGACCTGGGGCAACCTCGACGTGATGTTCGCCACCACCGGCGGCAATGTCCGGCGCAACAAGCTGTCAGACTTCGTCGACGTGCGCCGCTCCGGCATCATCGCGATGAAGCTCGACGACAACGAGGCGATCGTCGACGTGCAGATCTGCACCGAGCGGGACGACGTGCTGCTGACCGCGGCCGGCGGCCAATGCATCCGCTTCCCCGTCACCGACGTGCGCGTGTTCACCGGGCGCACCTCGATGGGCGTGCGCGGCATCGCGCTCGGCGAAGGCGACAAGGTGATTTCGCTGGCGATCCTGCGTCACGTCGAGACCACCTCGGACGAGCGCTCGGCCTATTTGAAGATGCGCCGCGCGGTCGCGGGCGAAGCCGCCGCGGAAGAGGCGCCGGGGGATGCCGAGGCCGAGGAGACCTCGGGCAGCTTCCAGCTCCCGCAGGAGCGCTATGTCGAGATGTCGGCGCAGGAGCAGGTCGTGCTGACCGTCTCCGTCAACGGCTACGGCAAGCGGACCTCGTCCTACGAGTACCGCACCACCGGCCGCGGCGGCAAAGGCATCGTCGCCATGAGCGTCAACAACCGCAACGGCAACCTGGTTGCCTCCTTCCCCGTTGAGGAAGCCGATCAGATCATGCTGGTCACCGACAAGGGCCAGCTGATCCGCTGCCCGGTCGAAGGAATCCGCATCGCCGGCCGCTCGACGCAAGGCGTGATCGTGTTCGACACCGCCGAGGACGAGCACGTCGTCTCGGTCGAGCACATCACCGAGGAGGCCGAGAACGGGAATGGAGAGAACGGCACCGGCGGTGGAGCCTAGCTAAAGCGTGATCCGGAAAAGTGCGAAGCGGTTTTCCGAAAAGATCATGCTCAAACAACAACCTAAAGCGCGATGATGATTCATCCTGATCTCATCGCGCTTTAGAGCATGGTCCGGAAGCCGACGAAGCTGTATCGCAACGCAGGTTGGAGATGAATTCTCCGATCTGAGCGATGGCCGCATGGGCTTCAGGCAGCACCGGGACGAAGAGCTGGAAGACGTGCGGCATGCGCGGCCAGACCTCCAGGCTGCTCCGCGGATTACCTTGCTTCAGCTTGTTGGCGATGCGGACCGCGTCATCCCGCAGGATCTCGTCGCTGCCGACATGGATCAACACCGGCGGAAGGCCGAACGCATCGCCATAGAGCGGCGATGCATAGGGGCTATACGGGTCGGCGCCTGCCAGATAGCAATGCACGAATTCCGGAATATCGTTCACGTTCAACATCGGATCTGATGCGGCATTCTCGGTCAACGAGGGCGCAGTGAGCGCCAGATCGGTCCAGGGCGACATGGCAACAGCGGCGGCAGGGAGCGGCTTGCGTTCGTCACGCAGCCTCATGAGAAGGCACAGGGCCAATCCTCCGCCGGCTGAATCACCCATCACGAACAATTCGCCCGGATCGGCCGTCTCGCCGGCGAGCCAGAGAAAACCCGCCACGGCATCGTCCAGTGCGGCCGGAAACGGATGTTCGGGGGCGAGGCGATATTCAAGGGCCCAGACCGTCGACCTTGTCACATTGGCGATGCGCCAGGTGAAATGCCGGTAGTAAATCGGCGCGCCCGAGATATAGGCGCCGCCGTGAAGATACAGCACGTTGCGTCCCGGGCGAGACGCCGGGGTGGCGATCCGGTGTAGTCTGAGGTGACTGGCCTGCACGACGCTTGTCTTTGTGCTGCGTGGCGGACGAGGCACCCATCGCTCCATGCGATGCATGTTGGCCCGCCACGTCCCGACATCGAATGGCTGACGGTGCCGTTTCAGGAACATGCGGATGCCGAGGCGCAGCATTTCCGCGCGCAGGCTCATGGTGCGTCCCCTTGCTTCATTCGCTTGGGTCTTACGGCCTGAATGCGGCCGTCTTTGGCAAGTGCAGCCGCTCGGGTTCGCCGGATCCGGTGTCGACCAGCAGGCCATCCTCGATCTCGACGATGCGATCCGCAAAGGGAATGACCCGGGGATCATGAGTCACGACGAGCACGGCGCGCTCGCGCTGATGTGCGGCATCGGCGAGAATCCGCATGATGCTTCGCCCGTTATTGCCGTCGAGCGCGGCAGTTGGCTCGTCGGCGAGAATGACCGAGGGATTGGCGACAAAGGCTCGCGCGATCGCGACCCGCTGCTGCTCACCGCCGCTGAGCTCGCCCGGCAAGGTATCGGCCTTCTGCTCCAGGCCGACCAGGTTCAATGCTTCCCGCGCCCGCTTCCCGGCTTTGCGTCCACGCTCGTGACGGATGTCGAGGGCGAGTTGCACGTTCTGCGCAGCGGTGAGCGTCGGAAACAGATGATAGGACTGGAACACAAAGCCGATATGGTCGCGCCTGATTCTGGCCAGTCCCTCCTTGTCGACACCCGACGTGCGCGTGCCGCACACGGTGAGCGTACCCGAACTTGGTGCCAGCATGCACCCGAGAACGAGCAGCAGCGTCGTCTTGCCGCTGCCCGACGGCCCCATCAGCAGTGTGAACTCGCCGCGCCGCAGCGTCAGGTCGATTCCGCGCAGCGCTTTCACCTCGCCGGCGCCACGGCCAAGCGTTTTCTTGATCCCGGTAGCCTCGATGATGATTTCGTTCATCGCATGAATACCGTTGCTGGATCGATCCGCACCACACGCACGATTGCGCCGATCGCCGACGCTACGCACATCACGACCGTCAGCACGAACAGGGCTGCAATCAGCCACGGCGTGATGACGATCGGCAACGCGCTCTTGGCAGTCATCTCCACAACGACAGCGCCAATCGCAGTCGCAATGATGAAGCCGATGATCGCGTTGAGGAGCGCCTGATAGATGATGACCCTGTAGATATATCCATTCGACGAACCCATTGCTCGCAGGGTGGCGAATTCGCTGAGGTGATCCTTGGTGCTCGAATAGAGTGTTTGCGCGACGATGACGGTGCCGACGATCACTCCCAGCAATGCGCCGGCAAACAGCGCAGCGCCGGCGCCTGTCCCGAACAGCCAGAACGAGCGGCTACGGCTGCGGAATTCATCCGTCGTAAGCACCTCGTGCTCGCCAACCTGAGCTCGAACGGCCTTAAGTACCGTGTCGCGATCGGCGTCAGGCTTGAGGCGAACCAGGAGATCGCTGGCGCGATCGGGAAATGTCCCGGTGTAGGTGCGCGCGTTTTTCAGGTCCACAAAGACATAGGGTGTCGTGGTGAAGGAGCGGATGCCGTCGGTCAAGGCCACGACCTTCACGCGGCGGCCGCGGATCTCGGCCGTTGATCCGATTTTTGAGACGCCGAGGCGATCGTAGTAGGAGCGGTCGACGACCACGGCTCCACTTTGCGACAGCGCGCGAACGTCACCCTCGACCACGTTCCACGGCTCCAGGCTTCGATCACGCAAATCGGCACCGACAACGAAGACGGGTGTCAACTCGCCGCTCTCGAGGCGCCAGTCCGAGAAGCCGATGACCAGCGGGACCACGGAGGCGACGCCGTCGACGGAAGCGACCTTGTCGCGCAGCTTCGCATCCAGCAGCGAAGGATCCTCAAAGCATTTCGCCCCCTTCGGCAGTACCCAGAGATCGGCCGACGCATGATCGATCATCGTTGTCACCATGCGACCGAAGCCCAGGAACAGGCCCATCTGGATCATCACCAGGACGACCGAAAATACGATGCCTACGAGTGTCGCGACAAAACGCAGGCGATCGTGGAAGAGATTGCGGGATGCGAGCGTCGGGACCAGTGACATGGACATTCCGTCATCGAGGTTGATCTGAGATAGCGCCCTTGCTCGGGAGTCCGGAATGCCGGTGGACCAGCAGTCTCACGCCTGCGGCCAGGAATCCGCTCGCGGTCCAGCTCAGAGCCAGTGCCACGATGAGGACGAACGCGGCTTTGGCGACGGCATCCAGTCTCGTGCCGAGCAGTGCATATTGCAGCCAAAGCACGAACGGGTAATGCGTCAGGTAGATGCCGTAGGCATTGGTCGAAAGGCTGTCGGCGAGCGCCGAGCGGCGACGCAACAATGCCAGCGAACTGGCCACGAAAGCGATGACGCCTGTTGCGCATGCAGGGGGAAAGGCGAAAGCCGCGGCGAGACGGTATGCGGGCGGGCTGGCATTCCAATCCGGCATGGTCAGCGAGGTCAGTCCGCCCCATACTGCAAAGCAGGCGAATGCTGCGGCAGCCCACGTTGGCCAGCGGCGCGCGAGGGGGCCGCCGGTGCGGAAGATACTGCGATCGCACCCGTAGCCACCGATGGCGACTCCCGCGGAGAAATAGAGAAGATAGTGCAGCGGGCGGCTTAGCTGGAAAGACAATGGGCCGAGAAAGGTCCATTCCCAGGGCGTGAAGATCATCGCTAAGGGGACATAGGCCAGTGCCGACAGACTGGTCAGACCTGCGAAGAAGAGCAGGGGACGATCGTTGCACTTGGCGATGATGAGGCCCGCGGCTCGTGGCCACGATGGCACGAGCTCATGCAGCGCTGCAGCCAGTCCGCTGAGCAGCAGAAGCTGCCACAAGAACCATTGCGGGCCCGAGGGCCACATCGGCAAAGCGCGCCAGTGCTGCCAAAACGCCGCAGGCGAGGAATCGGTCGCGGTCGTCAGATACGAAGCATAGTACGCCACCGGACTGAGCAGGGCGACCGCAAGGACGAAGGGCAATCCAATTCGCCACCAGCGCTCCGCGAAATAGGCGGTGCCGCCCTTGCGGATGAGGCCGTACGGGGTGAATAGGCCCGCCAAAAGGAACATCAGGGACATCAAGCTGACGTCTTGCCATGCGCAGAACAGGTCCAGCCCGAACCAGCGTTCGCGGTCGATGATCGGAAACGCGATCCACCGATAGGGCGGCGCGTCGAAGGCGAACGGACGCGGCGGCTGAGAGGCGAGGTAGGGAAGGGCCGAATGAAAGGCGACCACGATCAGGATCACGACAGCGCGCAAGTTGCTGAATGTGACGTTGGCGCCAGAGTTCATGGGAGAGCACCAGCCCAGCATTGATCTCGCCGGAACCAACCGAGAGGCGATCCACCTGGTTCCAATCCGCCGAGGAGCAATTTCAGCAATTCGATCCGCAGTGGATGCTGTTTTGCTGAAGCCAATGTCTCCAGCGCCCGGCGAGCCGGCGTGCGCGTCGGCGCGGATCTTGGTGCGACGCGTGTCGGTGGGGCGCCGCTGCGCGCATTCTCGCTACGCGGCAAGCGGTTGCGCGCGACGCGTCGGCTAAATCTCCAGCTCCGTGCCGAACTCCACCACCTGCTTGGTCGGCACGTCGAAGAACGCGGCCGAGCGTTCGGCGTTGCGCTGGAGGAAAGCGAACACGCCTACGCGCCAGACCCACATGCCCGGCACGTCCTCGCGCGGGATGATGGTCTCGCGGCCGACATAATAGGTAATGTCGGAGAGATCGATGCCGGGCGGGATGATGGCCGGAGGCGACTGCGGGCGTGCTGGACAATGGCCGCCCCCCGATGGAAACGCGCCCGGCGGGCCATTCCGACGGGCGCGAGCGCCACGCAGTCTGCGACGAGACGTCGCAAATAGCCATGGGGTTTTTCTTGGGTTTTTTCTTGGGTTTTTCTTGGGTCGATAGCGGGCCAGCTGACGTGAAACTGGCAGATCCGACTACGGGGTCCGATCGGCGGTCACGAGGCGGGCCTCGCGGACATTGGCCTTGCTGCCGGCGCGGCGCAGGCAGGACGCCTCGAAATTCGGCCAGGCCTGCTGCGAGCAGTCACGGCCGACGGTGCGGATATCGAGCCGGTCGCTCTTGGCCAGCGGCTGCGGCACGCTGGCTTCCACGGTCGGGGCAAAGCCGGGCAGGAGGGTGAGGGCCGCGGCAACACACGCAGAGAGTGCGATCGCTGAAAGCGCCTTGATCATTGACTGTCCCCTGTGATGCGGCCGCCTACGCCCAGTACGCGGCCCGTCGTTCGTTGGCCGGATTAGTAACCATGGCCAGTTTCCGGACGTCTTCGCCGTCGCCGGAAATGGTTTCGTTCCCGCTCCGTTTTGTTTCGTGGCCGCTCCCAGGACGAAACAAACCGGCTGCTGCCGACGCCAGGCGAGATATTTTCGGGGCTGGACCGGAAACGGACAAGGAACCTGCCCGGCTTGCCGGCCCGGGCCGGGCGCGGTAGGACGGGGCCATGTCGCGCATCGCCTTCTACCCGGGTTCCTTCGACCCCATCACCAACGGCCACCTGGATGTGGTCCGGCACAGCGTTTCCTTGTGCGACAGGCTCGTGGTCGCGATCGGGGTGCATCCCGGCAAGAAGCCGCTGTTCTCGACCGAGGAGCGGTTGAAGATGCTCGAGGACGTCTGCGGTCCGATCGCGGCGCAGGCCGGCTGCGTGCTCGAGGCGACGACCTTTGACGATCTGTCGGTCACCGCAGCCCGCAAGCACGGCGCGACCATCATGATCCGGGGCCTGCGCGACGGCACCGATCTTGACTACGAGATGCAGCTCGCCGGCATGAACGAGGCCATGGCGCCGGAGGTGCATACGGTCTTCCTGCCGGCCTCTCCCATGGTCCGCCCGATCACCGCCACTTTGGTGCGCCAGATCGCCGGCATGGGCGGGGACGTCTCGGCCTTCGTCCCGCCGCAGGTCGCGGCCCTGCTCAAGGCCAAATTTGCCGGCTAACGGCGCGCTTCCTCTTCTCTCTGATCCGGAGTTGTCATGATCCGAATTCTCGCAATTCTTGCCGCGCTTCTGTTCGCGGTGCCGGCGGCGGCGCAGCAATTGCCGGCAAATCTCGACAAGGCCAACGCCATCGTCATCGACAGCACCAAGGGCCGCATCGTCATCAAGCTCAGAACCGACATCGCGCCCCAGCATGCCGAACGCATCAAGCAGCTCGCGCGCGAGGGCTTCTACAACAACGTGCCGTTCCACCGGGTCATGGACGGCTTCATGGCGCAGACGGGCGACGGCCAGAACGGCAACGGCACCGGCGGCTCAAAGTACCCGAACCTGAAGCAGGAATTCTCCAGGGTGCATTTTGCCCGCGGCATCGTCGGCATGGCCCGGCGCGGCGACAGCGTCGACAGCGCCAACTCGCAGTTCTTCATCATGTTCGCCGACGGCGGCAGCCTCGACGGCCAGTACACCGTGATCGGCGAGGTCGTGCAGGGCATGGATGTCGTCGACAAGCTGAAGAAGGCGCCCCCCGGCTCGCCCGGCGGCTCCGTCACCGATCCCGACAAGATGGTGAAGGTGCAGGTCGCCTCCGATATCAAGTAGGAGCGGCTATGGCGCGCCGCGGTGGCAAGCTCCTGCTGGTTGCCGCGATGCTGCTGCTCGGCGTCCCCAGTGCGGCCGCGGAGGACGCGCAGGTCAACACCATCCAGGACATCTTCCGGCACCTGCGCACCTGCTGGAGACCGCCGTCGCCCGCCAGGGCTCGCCCCCTCGACATCACCGTCGTCGTGAGCTTTAACCGGGCCGGAAACATTCTGGGCCATCCGAGGATTACCTATGAATCCGCGGAGGCCTCCGACAATGACCGGCTGCAATACCGGATCGCAGTGATGGAGGCGTTGCAACGCTGCACGCCGGTGCCATTTACCGATGCAATGGCCGGCGCCGCCGCGGGACGTCCATTCGCGATCCAGTTCCGCAGCCGCAAGACGTCACCCGACAAGACTTCACCCCCAACACAAGAGAGACGAGCATGAGCGTCACCGAAAACACCCTGATCCTCGAGACCACGCAGGGCCCCGTCACCATCGAGATGCGGCCCGATCTCGCGCCGAACCACGTCGCGCGCATCAAGGAGCTGGTGCGCGAGGGCTTCTACGACGGCATCGTGTTTCACCGCGTGATCGAGGGCTTCATGGCGCAGACTGGCTGCCCGCACGGCACCGGCACCGGCGGCTCCGGCAAGAAGCTGAAGGCCGAGTTCAACAAGGAGCCGCATGTGCGCGGCACCGCCTCGATGGCCCGCGCCGCCAACCCCGATTCCGGCGACAGCCAGTTCTTCATCTGCTTCGACGACGCCCGCTTCCTCGACAACCAGTACACGGTGTGGGGCAAGGTCACCGAGGGCATGGAGAACGTCGACAAGATCAAGCGCGGCGAGCCGGTGCAGAACCCCGACAAGATCGTCAAGGCGCGGATGGCCGCGGACAAGGAATAGTCACTCGTCATTCCGGGGCGATGCGCAGCATCGAACCCGGAATCTCGCGCCACAATTTCGGGATTCCGGATCGCCGCGCCTGAGGCGCGGCGTCCGGAATGACGGTGCTAGTGAGACATGCGCACCGATCTGTTCGATTTCGATCTGCCGCCCGAACGCATCGCCTTGCGCCCGGCGAGCCCGCGCGATTCCGCCAAGATGCTGGTCGTGGAGAATGGCACGCTGCGGGATCAGACCGTCGCCGACCTGCCGCAATGGCTGCGGCCCGGCGACCAGCTCGTCGTCAACGACACCAAGGTGATCGCGGCGCAATTGAAGGGTCGCCGCATCGGCCGCGAGACCGAACCGAAGATCGAGGCGACGCTGATCAAGCGCCTCGACGGCTCGCGCTGGCAGGCGCTGGTGAAGCCGGCCAAGAAGCTCGCTCCCGGCGATCGCATCCGCTTCGGCAATGAAGGCAAGGTCTGCCTGCTCGGCCATCTCGACGCCGAGGTCGAGGCCAAGGGCACCGAGGGCGAGGTCACGCTGTCGTTCTCGTTCCACGGCCCGGCGCTGGACCAGGCTATCGCCGATCTAGGCAGCCCGCCGCTGCCGCCCTACATCGCCTCCAAGCGCACGCCCGACGATCAGGATCTTGCGGATTACCAGACCATGTTCGCGGCGAACGAGGGCGCAGTTGCAGCGCCGACCGCAGGGCTGCATTTCACGCCGGCGCTGGAGCAGGCGCTGCACGCGCGCGGTGTCGGCATCCACCGCGTGACGCTGCATGTCGGGGCAGGGACGTTCCTGCCGGTGAAGGTCGACGACACCGAAGCCCACAAGATGCACGCCGAGTGGGGCACGATCTCGGCCGCGACGGCTGAGCGGCTCAACGCGGCGCGGAAGAACGGCGGCCGCATCGTTGCCGTCGGCACCACGTCATTGCGGCTGCTCGAAAGCGCCGCGCGCGAGGACGGCACGATCCAGCCGTTCGCGGCCGAGACGTCGATCTTCATCACGCCCGGCTATCGCTTCCGCGCGGTCGATATCCTGATGACGAATTTCCACCTGCCGAAGTCGACGCTGTTCATGCTGGTGTCGGCGTTCTCCGGGCTCGAGACGATGAAGCAGGCCTATGCGCACGCGATCGCGCAGCGCTATCGGTTCTACTCGTATGGCGATGCGTGTCTGCTGTTTCGGGCGGCGCTCTAAACGGCAAGCCCTGCTCTATCACCGTCATCCTGAGGTGCTCGCCTCTTCGGCGAGCCTCGAAGGGTGACGGCCCCGCTGCTAGATGTCGGCCGTGCATCCTTCGAGGCTCTCTGTGCAGCGCCTTGCGCTGCACGGCTCGCACCTCAGGATGACGGGTCGAAAATGTGTTACGCCATCACCCGCTGCGGCAACAGCTCGGCGATCTGCACCGCATTCAATGCCGCGCCCTTGAGCAACTGATCCGCCGCGACGAACATCGAGATCGAATGGCCGCTAGCGTCGCTGAGATCCTTGCGGATGCGGCCGACCAGGACGTCGTCCTGGCCCGAGGCGTCGATCGGCATCGGGAAGTAGTTCTTGGCGCGGTCGTCGACAACCTTGACGCCGGGCGCCTGCGCCATGATGGCGCGGACCTGATCCTCGCTGATCGGCTTCTCGCATTCGAAGGTGATGGCTTCGCAATGGGCGCGCAGCACCGGCACGCGCACGCAGGTGACGCCGACGGCAATCGACTCGTCCTCGAAGATCTTGCGGGTCTCCTTGATGACCTTGGTCTCTTCGTCGTTGTAGCCGGTCTCGGGATCGACGGCGGTGTTGTGGTTGAACAGGTTGAAGGCGTAGGGGTGCGGCATCACCTTGGGAGTATAGACCTGCCCGTTGAGATTGGCGCGGGTGGACTCGATGAGCTCCTCCATCGCGGCGGCGCCGGCCCCGGACGCGGCCTGATAGGTCGAGATGATGACGCGCTTGATGCGGTTCTTCTGGTGGATCGGCCAGAGCGGCACCAGCGCGGTGATCGCGGCGCAGTTCGGGTTGGCGATGATGCCCTTGTGGTCACGGATGCGGCTCGCGTTGATCTCGGGGATCACCAGCGGCACGTTCGGATCCATGCGGAAGGCAGAGGAGTTGTCGACCACGACGGCACCGGCCTTGACCGCGATCGGCGCGTACGTCCTGGAGATGCCGCCGCCGGCGGAGAACAGCGCGATGTCGACGCCGTCGAAGGAGCGCTCGGTCAACTCCTCGATGACCACACTCTGCCCGCGGAACGACACCGTCTTGCCGGCCGAGCGGGCGCTCGCCAGCGCCTTGAGCTTGCCGACGCGGAAACCACGCTTGTCCATGGTGGCGATGAATTCGGCGCCCACCGCACCGGTGACGCCGACAATCGCGACGACGGGATCGTTACTCACTTTGTCCTCCATTGAGTTTTAGACAACAAAAAAGCCCCGGACCATCGAGGGCGGGGCTTGCCGTAGAGCTGATGCGTTTAAGTCGACGACCTACGCGCGCACGCCTCCCCGGGCCCCTTCGGCCGTGGTGGTTTTGGTCGTGCGTTTGGTGGTCGCGAACATGGCGGCGACTTATGCGGGAGAGTTTTGCCCCCGTCAATGGCTTTTCGGCCCGGTCGATGCCTGGACGGCCTGCGCTATTTGGCACCCGCTATTTCGGCACCCGCTATTTCGCCCTGGCGCCCGGCGGCTCCAGGGTGACCTCCTTGAGGTCGTCGCCGCTGACGACGACGATCGAGAAGTTCAGCCGGCCGCGTTCGCGGACCAGTCCGCCACTGATCGCCTTGCCCGCGGCGGCGCGCTCGGCGACCCGCACGGCATCGGACAGGCGATGCCTGATCGCACCCAAAGCTGCGAGGTTGCTGCGGTCCTCGCGGTCGAGCTCGGTGAGGGGGAGGGCGGCTTCCCCGCCGACCAGTTCGCCCGTTGCGGCATTGATGGTGTGGCGCCAGATCCGGTCGTTGTGCAGGGTCTTCACCCGGTAGACCGGCACGCCCGAGCCGCCGTCGAAGCTCACATCGGCGGTGGTGGCGCCGGCATGGCGGGCTTCGGCAATCGCCATGGCCTGGCTGATCGTGATCGACGAGCTGCGGAATCGTTCTATTTCGCGGCTGACTGCCTGGCGGTCCGCTTCGGCATCACCATCTGTGTCGCTGTGAAGCGCGGTGGGCGTGCTCGCGGTCACGATGGCCTGCGCCGGCGCGGCGATGAGCAGCGCGGGCATTGCGATCGCAAGCAGGTGCGAGGTCCATTGTTTGGCAGTCGTCATGCTCGAAACCCTCGGCCAGCGAGTGTGCCGGATGATCGTAAAGAAATTCGTGGCCGGCCTTGGGCATCGGCCGGCCGCGGAGCGCCGCGGCAGGCTGTGCCCGCCGCGGCGATCGAAGCGGTCTGGACCTCTTGGGGCTGGTGGAAAAAGCGGCCCGAACCGACTGTAATAAAACCATACCGTATCGTTTTGTTTTGGTCAATGGCGCCGCACCGTTGCCCCTGGGGAAAGCGCGCAGGCTCACGGAATTGTCAGCGCGACGAGCGGCGCCGCGGCGTGGGTTTCGGGGCGTCCTGAACGCGGTCGGCTGGCCCCAGCGCGCCCGCCAGGAACAGCTTGATCGCCGCGCGCATGCGCTTCTCGGCCGCCTTCAGCTCCAGCGCCGTTCCGAACGTCGCCATGCGGTGCGTGTGACCGACGACGACGTCGAGGAACACCTCGGCCGCGATGGTGGTGTCGTCGACGTCGAGCGCGCCTTGCGCCACCAGATGGTCGAAGAAGCGCGCCGTGGTGGCGACGGCCTTGAGCCAGCCTTCCTCCTTGCCGAGCTTGGCGACGTCGGGGAAGTTGATGGCCTGCGCCGTCATCATGCGGCTGAAGGCGACGGCGTCAGGGCCGCAGGTGAAGGTCAGCATCTCGCGTCCGATCTCGACCAGCCGCTGCTCGACCGGAATGTTCGAGGCGCTGGAGAGTTGCGTCTCTGCCGCCGCCGACAGCGGCGCAAGCCAGCGCTCGATCTCGCGCCTCAGCACGGCCGCGAACAGGCCGCGCTTGTCGCCATAGCGGGAATAGACGGTGGGCTTGCTGACCCGCGCCGCTTCCGCGACCGCATCGAGTGAGGTCGCATCGAAGCCGCGATCAAGGAACAGGCGGGTGGCGACCTCGATCAGCCGCTGATCGCGCTCGATCGCGGCGGTCTTCGTCGGCCGGCCTCCGCGCGATTTCGCCACCTCGCGCCGTGGCGCTGCCGGTCTTGTCCTGGTCGCAGTCAATCCCATGCCCAATGATTCCTGCGCGTTTCTGACGGTCGTCTTTGCTCTATAACGCGCAGCAACCGGGGCGTCATCGCGATTCTGGCCGAAATGGCCATATCGTCAACGGTCTCGATACGACCCCGTTCCTTCGTGCCGGCCTAAGGCAGCGTCGAGGTCCAGGCCTGGCCGGATGCAGCCTTCTCGTATCCGTACTGATAGAGCGCCCGCATATAGCCGGTGTCGAACCCTTCCGACGGCGGCGCCGGATAGTCGCGCGCGATGTAGGAGAGATGGAAGCCCAGCCGGTTGCGCTTGGCGAAATCGTAGGTCGAGAAGATGATCGAGCGCGTCTGCGATTGGGTGATCGCCGACAGGCTGCGTGAGGCAACGTCGATGGTGCCGTTGGAGACGAGCTCGAAGTTGCGTTCGATCTTCTTGTTAACGAGGATGTAGATGTCCATCTTCGCATTGCCGGGCAGACGGCCGCTCTGGAACAGCAGGGCTTCCGGCAAGGTCAGCACCGGCGCGGTCACGCCGCCGTCGACATGCATCTCCTGAAACTTGCGGCCGCGGCCTTCTGCATCGATCATGATGGGCGGAAACACCAGGGGAATGCTGGCAGAGGCCGCCATCACGTCGCGAAACAGCTTGAGAGCCTCGGGCGTTCCGACCGCGGCTATCCTGCCCATGTCCCAGATCGCGGTGCGCTGCGTATCGAGGTCGGTCGTCACCACGAGCAGCTTGCGGCCCTTGGCGTGCTCGCGCGCGACCTGTGCCATGAACTCGGGCCCGACATAGCGTGCGACGAGCTCGCGCAGCCTCGTGTTGCCGAACAGGCCGGATCCGAACAGCACGCGCATGATGCTGGGATCGTTCAGCAGGCTCTCCGCGATGCCGCTGGTGTAGACCTCCTTCAGCGTGTCGTCATATTGCGGTCCGAGAAACGCGAAGGGCGCGATCAGTCCGCCGGTGCTGACGCCCGAGACGACCGAGAAGGTGGGGCGGGTTCGTGCCGCGGTCCAGCCGTTGAGCACGCCGACGCCATAGGCGCCGTCGGCGCCGCCGCCGGAGAGCGCTAGATAGGTTTTCGTCGCAGTGCTGGTGTCCTTCTCGAAGCTGAACTTGGTGACCGGCTCGTCGGCGTAGCGCCTGAGGCCGTCGATATCCAGCACGCGCGAGACGCTGGCCTCAGCGGCCGTGTAGGGCGTGCGGGGCAGGGAGGTGCAGGCGCCGAGCGCCAGGCTGCACATCAGGATCACCGATCCGATCAGGCCGGCACCAGTCTGCCTGATCCGGTCACGCGAGGAGACGGATGGGTCGGTCGAACACGAAGGGTACGGCATTATCGGTGGCTGGCGATCACGCATCTACCGCCGCCGGCAAGTTCGCCGCGGCAACTCGTCCAGCCCCCACGCACAAAACTACACTGTATCGTTTCGTTTGACAAGGTCGCGGCACACAATCCTTGTGTTGGTCGGTGTCCCAGTCTGACGCACAAACCGGCCCGAGCGCGGTCCGGCGGGTTGATCGGCCTGCTCCGACACGCAATAAGCACCGCCATGAATCCCGACAATGACCTTCCCAATCACTTTGAGTTGCTCGCCACCGACGGGGCCGCGCGCACCGGGCGGCTGACCACCCCGCACGGCGTGGTGCGCACGCCGGCCTTCATGCCGGTCGGCACCGCCGGTGCCATGAAGGGCATGCACTGGCGCGAGGTGCGCGAGGCCGGCGCCGACATCGTGCTCGGCAACACCTACCATCTGATGCTGCGTCCGACCGCCGAGCGGATCGCAGCGCTCGGCGGCTTGCAGAAGTTCACAGGCTGGAACGGACCGATGCTGACCGATTCCGGCGGCTTCCAGGTGATGTCGCTGGCGGATTTGCGCAAGGTCAGCGAGCACGCCGTCACGTTCCGCTCGCACATCGACGGCGCCAAGGTCGAGCTGTCGCCGGAGCGGTCGATCGAGGTGCAGCGTTTGCTCGGCTCCGACATCGCCATGCAGATGGACGAATGCGTGCGGCTGCCCGCCGAGCGGGCCGACATCGAGCGCGCGATGCAATTGTCGCTGCGCTGGGCTGAGCGCTCGAAACGCGCTTTTGCGAATGCCCCGGACGGCTACATGCTGTTCGGCATCGTGCAGGGTGGCGACGTGCCCGAGCTGCGCCATGCGAGCGCGCAAGGCCTCGTCGGGATCGGCTTCCACGGCTATGCGATCGGCGGGCTTGCCGTCGGCGAGCCGCAGGCGGTGATGCTGGCGATGATCGACGAGACCGCGCCGCTGCTGCCGAAGGAGCGGCCGCGCTATCTGATGGGCGTCGGCACGCCCGACGACATCCTCGAAGCGGTGAAACGCGGCATCGACATGTTCGACTGCGTGATGCCGACGCGCAACGGCCGGCATGGCGTCGCCTTCACGCGCTACGGCCAGGTGAATTTGCGCAACGCGCGCCATGCCGACGATCCGCGCCCGCTCGATGAAGAGAGCTCATGGCCTTCGACGCGCAACTGCGCGCGCGCCTATCTCCATCATCTCGTCAAGGCAGGCGAGACGCTGGGCGCGATGCTGCTGTCCGAGATCAATGTCGCTTACTATCAGTCCCTGATGCAGGGCATCAGGGACGCGGTCGCACGCGGGACGTTCGACGAGTTCTATCAGCGGACGCGCGAGGACTGGGCGAAGGGCGATATCGCCCCGCGCTGATCAACGGCAGGCTCAATTGCAGACGATCCGCTGTTTGAGAGCGTGCTTGGTGACGAAGCCATAGCCGCAATTGTCGCACGTCCAGAGATAGCTGATCATGTGGTCCGAGACGTAAGCGGAAGCTTCGGCGGCGACCATCGAGTCGGCGCAGACGGGACAGGTAGGTAACTCGCTACACCGCGGATAGCGGTTCGGCGCGACGGTCGACATCACTTCAGCAACAGCTGACATCGTGGTGACCTCCCTGCTTTGAGACGTAAGTCTAACATAAGCAGAAGCAGTTGACGAGGTCGCAACACAAATGCGCTGTTTTTCTGATATTTGCAGCTCATCTGATTTTGCGATGCAGCGTATTTAACATGTGCTGCATTGCCGCTTGCGTGTCGCCGCAAGCTGTCGGTAACTGCGCATGGCCGCGACAGACGTGCAGATCGTCGCCACAGGGAGTTCATCATGGACGCATCGTCCAACACGGGTGCAGCGCACCAAACCGGCCGCGGCCGGATTTATGACTCGATCGTCGATGCCTTTGGCAACACGCCCATCGTGCGCTTGCGCCGGCTGCCCGGCATGCACGACGTGAACGCGACCATTTTGGCAAAACTTGAATATTTCAATCCGGCCGCAAGCGTGAAAGACCGCATCGGCGCGGCGATGATCATCGCGATGGAGAAGGCGGGCATCGTCAAGCCCGACACGGTGCTGATCGAGCCGACCTCCGGCAATACCGGCATTGCGCTCGCCTTCGTGGCGGCTTCGCGCGGCTATCGACTCAAGCTGGTGATGCCGGAATCGATGTCGATCGAACGACGCAAGATGCTGGCGTTACTCGGCGCCGAGCTGGTGCTGACGCCTGCAGCGCAGGGCATGAAGGGCGCAATCGCGGCCGCCGAGGAGCTCTTGAAGACGACGCCGAACTCGGTGATGCCGCAGCAGTTCAAGAACCTCGCCAATCCGGAAGTGCACCGCCGCACCACCGCGGAGGAGATCTGGAACGACACCGGCGGCAGCATCGACTTCTTCGTGGCCGGCGTCGGCACCGGCGGCACGATCACCGGCGTCGGCCAGGTGCTCAAGCCGCGCAAGCCGGGCTTGCGTGTTGTCGCGGTCGAGCCGGAGGAGAGCCCGGTGCTCTCAGGGGGACAGCATACTCCGCACAAGATCCAGGGCATCGGCGCCGGCTTCGTCCCCGACATCCTCGACCGCTCCGTGATCGACGAGATCTTGAAGATCAACTCGACCACGGCGATCGAGACCTCGCGCGCGCTGGCGCGGCATGAGGGCATTCCGGGCGGCATCTCCTCGGGCGCCGCGATCGCCGCCGCGCTTCAGATCGGCAAGCGGCCGGAAGCTTCCGGAAAGACCATCCTGGCGATCGTGCCGTCCTTCTCCGAGCGGTATCTTTCGACGGCTCTGTTTGAGGGAATCTAGGACATGGCAGATCAACCGAGACGGCCGCGCACGCTGGGCGATGCCAGGACCGAAGCCGAGGCGGCGTTCAAGAAGGTGACGACCAAGGTCGCCGCGGCGCCCCCTAAGCAAAACGCCGTTCCCGGCGTCAAGGAGCAGGTCACGCTGCGCATCGACCAGGACGTGCTGCAGTTCTTCCAGGAGGGGGGTCCCGGCTGGCAGGACCGCATCAACGAGGCGCTGCGCAAGGCGGCGGGGAAATAGGCTCCTCGGATGGGCTGTAGCTCCTCATCCTTGTATGGGGAGTGAGTTGTCAAGAGAGCATTGTTTGTTGGCGGCGGTCTTGGGCGCCGAGGCGAGGCACGGTCAAGACTGGCCGCAGGCCACCGCCGGAGGCGGCGCGTTAGCGGCCTTGACCGCGACGAGCTCGGCGCCACAATGGAGCGTTCGCAACATGCGCATCGGCGCTGGCAGGCGGGACGTGATGCGAGGCCTGGGCCGTGAACGACAATGCGGCAGGACCGCATCACCTTGTATCCGGTCGGGCACGCGGCCCGGTACCCTGATCTTTCATGCACGGGTGA
>NZ_JACCHP010000041.1 GCF_016031625.1 Bradyrhizobium agreste
GCGCCCAAAAGACAGCACTTCTCAACTTTGTGCGCTCGGGCCGTGGCTTTCTCGGCGTTCATTCGGCCACGGACACATTCTACACTTGGCCAGACTATCTCGATCTGATCGGCGGCTACTTCAACGGTCATCCCTGGCATCAGGGTGTGACCATCGAGGTGGCTGATGTTGCAGATCCACTGGTGGCGTTTCTGGGGAATTCGTTTCAGTTGAACGATGAAATCTACCAGATCAGCGACTTCGACTATCGCGGATCACGCGTGCTCCTGCGCCTCGACCAAAGGTCGGTGGACCTCAATAAGGCCGGTGTGCATCAACGCTTCTATGGCTGGCCGCTCGCCTGGAAACGATTTTACGGCGAGGGGCGAGTATTCTATTCGGCGCTTGGCCACGAGGCGTCGGTCTGGCAGGACCCGCGCTGTCAGAAAATCCTTACCAACGCCATCCTCTGGTCTACGAGAAGGTCGGCCTAGTGCCACCGGATTGCTAAGCCGCTTGTGCCTTTCCTACAGGCAAATATGGTGGCGGCTATCGACAATGCCGCTCGCCTGGATCGAGACTGGCTGTCGCCCGGCATGTCTTATTCTCGGAAGTATTCGCGCGGCGTAGCCATCGCATAGATGGAAGATGATACAGCCGTCCAGACGATCAAGCGCCCCGATGCGGCGGCCGGTGCCAATTGGCTCTCAGGTTGTTCATGGCCCAAAATGCATCGATCGCACAATATTTATGCAATCAAAACTTGTTATCACGAAAGCTTCAACTAGATCTTTCTGAATCATTTACTATTAAAGCGCAGCATCTCCGGCATTTAAACGCGCAACGCGAATCGTTCGACCCTCCATTTTTATATTGCGGAGCCCGGCTTATGTTTTCGCACTACTCGATCAGCAGCAAACTAATTGCCGTCATTTCCTTCTTGCTTCTCGTCCTCGCCGCCACCGGCTTTCTGGCTATCAGCAACATGCAATTGATTCATGGCGATGCGATAGGCCTCCAGAGTCGCTGGCTCCCCGCCGTCCGGCTCCTTGGTCAACTGAGGGCCTCTACGATCAGATATGGCAGCGTCGTCCGGGACCACATTCTCGAGACCGATCCGGCCAAGAAGGCAGCGTCCGAAAAGATTCTCTCGGACCTGATCCGTGACATCAACAAGGACGGCGAAGCCCTCGAGCTGCTGCTCAGTTCGCCTGAGGAAAAGAAGCTCTACAAGGATTTCCAGCAACTCTGGTCCGCCTATGTCGCGCAAATCCCGGACGTGCTGTCCGCCTCGCGCGCGAACGACACAGCCAGGGCCGGTGACCTGATCATCCATCAGATGCAGCCGCTGCGCCAGAACAGCGGCCAAACGTTGTTGAAAGCGATCGACCTGAACAACAAGAGCGCGGCTGCGGCAGGAGACGACGCCGAGCGAACCTATAGCTTCGCATTCGCGCTAATTGCCGGCATCGTCGCCCTTGCCTTGAGCCTTGGCACCGTTGCAGGCGTCATGCTGGTGCGCAACATCTCAAGCGGAATCAAATCGATTGTCGCGACGATGCGGGCGTTGGCCAAGGGCGACCTCACCGCGACGGTCGGACATCATGGCGAGAGAACGGAAATCGGCCAAATGGCCACGACCCTCCAGGTGTTCAAGGAAGCGCTGATCGCGAAGAAGGCTGCCGACGAGCTCGCGGCGGCGGAGGCCGAAGCCAAGATATTGCGTGGACAGCGCGTCGACAGAATCACGCGCGATTTCGAAACAATGATCGGCGAACTGGTCAGATCGTTGTCGACTGCCTCCGGCGAGCTTGAGGTCGCCGCTGGTGCGTTGGCCAGGACCACCGAGATGACGCAGCAGCTTTCGACACGAGTAGCCGCCGCGTCAGAAGAGGCATCTGTCAATGTCCAGACCGTCGCCTCCGCGACCGAGGAAATGACGACATCGGTCGGAGAGATCGGTCGTCAGGTCGATGAGTCGACACGGATTGCGAGCGAAGCCGTCAAACAGGCTGCGCAAACCGAGGGTCGCATGAACAAATTGTCGGCGGCGGCGACCCGAATCGGCGATGTGGTGAACCTCATCACGACAATCGCCGGGCAAACCAACCTACTTGCACTCAACGCGACCATTGAGGCGGCGCGCGCAGGAGAGTCGGGCAGAGGCTTTGCGGTCGTCGCATCTGAGGTCAAGGCGCTCGCCGCGCAGACGGCTCAGGCAACCAACGAGATCAGCGAGCAGATCAGCGAAATACAGACCGCCACGCAGGAGTCGGCCAGCTCGATCAAGCATATCAGCACAACGATCGGTGATATTTCGGAAATCACTGCCACCATTGCGCTTGCCGTCGAGGAACAGGGGGCTGCGACACGAGAGATCTCGCGCAACGTGCAGCAGGCTGCGCGAGGAACCACGGAAGTCGCCTCCAGCATCGCGGAGGTGAAACGGGGCGCCACGGAGAACGGATCAGCCTCATCTCAGGTGCTCTCATCGGCGCAGTCGCTGACCCAGGAAAGCAATCGTCTTAAAGTCGAGGTCCAGAATTTTCTCGCCGCCGTCCGCGCCGCCTGATGAGGAGGCCGGAATACGCGCATGGACCTGTTCAGGGGCGGCAGTCAATACATTTGAAGACCTGACTTTGGAAGAACCATGGGAAACGTTTTCAAATTCAAGCAACGTGCGGTCCAGTCGGCACCTGTCGCCGCTCCTGAGCATCTCATTGCTCAGGAGCAAACTCGTGCGGACGCACTGAATATCGCGAAAGCCCACTGCTCCACTGCCGCCGAACATCTCGAGACGGCGCTGGCGGCGGCTGAGAACATTTGCGCCAGGTTGCCGTCCGGATCGGCCAAAAGCCAGTTTGAACTGGAGCGGGACAGACTGGTCGAGAAACTCAATCAGTTGCGAGAGAAAATTCGAGCACTGTAGTCGCCAGGCTTGACCCGCGCTGGTTGACTACGTCTGTCAACTGGTCTGATCTCCGGCATGAAGGCACGTCCTGCTAAACGGAAGGCTGGATTCGGTGGTTCACGCGGGTACGCGAGACCGCCCGTCAGCACAACCATCGTACAACGTCCGGTCTCTCTCAGACAGCCGACATTGCAGCAGCCGTTCGTTGTTCAGCTGAGGGGCCAGGAGCCGACCAGTCGTCCGATCTCCAAGCGGCAGAGTGACTGGGGTGCGGCCGCGAAGCGTACGCCAGCTAGACTAATAGCGGCTGCCGCCAGCCGATCCGCTTGGCGCCCGTGCGCCACGGAAGTATCGGCACCAGCCGTCCGGGCTGATCTGCCCCGCGACGATCTCACAACGGCCCGCCCGGAAGTGGACGCAGACTCCGCAGCGCTGGGCGCCATTCGGATGATACTGATAATGAGCGGTCGCCTTCGAGACGTGCCCTCCGCCGCGGCGTGCATAGCCGCCCGCCGGGCCGTATCCGCCGGTGCCCATCGCCCAAGCAGGAAGCACTGTCGTCCCCGCAAGCACGACACCGTATAAGGATGTTTCAATGAAGCCCCGGCGAGAAACCACATCTTCTTTGTGCTCGTTGCTCCGGGACGAAGTTGCAACTGCCAAATCTGACTCGTTACTCATCGACCGCAAACCACTGCAGACTGTTCTTTGTTCCTACAGCTCGACTGACTGCGCTCCTCGATAGCCAGACCGACTGCTTGCGCAGCCGGTCTGGCCCGGGTTCGGCGGGAGCTGCTCAGGTAGACTTGAGCGTGCCGTTCATTCCGTTCGGATAGAACCCGCCCTTGCTGATGCCCATTTTGTCGGTCAGGTAGACGATATGCAGCACCTCCTGAGGGGTCCGGCGGAAGGCGATGGCGTCGGGCGTGGACGGGACGACGTTGGCCTTCCCGTTCATCCGAATGCCCTGATCCTTGTCCTGACCACCATCAAGCTGGTCGCGGGCGTCCGAGATCGCGTTCGCGGCATTCCAGGCCTTCTCACCCATCATATAGAGCTGCGAGCGCGCCATGCCCATGTGATACGCCTCGACCGCGAGAATGCCGGCTGCGGCCTCGACGAACTCTTTGCTTTTGAGGAGCGGCGCAGCTCCGGCATACGCAGTCACGCCCACGTCCTCAAACAGCATGCCGCCAAGCAAGACGCTCATGTCGTCGGCAAACGGATCGAAGTTTGCGGGGAGACCGGCGGCTTGGGCGGCTGCCTTGAAGCCTGCATCGAAATCGATGGCTGGGCGCGATATCGCCATCTTGCCCAGGGTCTTGCGATAAAAGCGCACATGGGCGAGTTCGTTTTCCGCGAGTTCCTCGACAAACTCGCGGATTTCTTGCTTCTCGAACCTGGCTTCGTGTCCACCAACAACCCGCTGGGCGTCCGGGCCGGCATCGGCATCATCGATGCCTCTACCAGTCGTGGCACGGAGATAGAACTCCGCCTCCATGTATTCCAGGTTCAGCGCGAACTGAAAGATATCCTCATCCTTCATTTCAGCAGTGTGTATCCCCACACCAGTGGTCTCCTGGTGCTTCTTTTGTGCTTTGTGCTGTGCATAGGCCGCGGGGATCAGCAGCCCGCTCAATCCGAGAACTGATAATCCGGTAACTGATTGCCGGCGAGATACGCGAAGTCCCTCCATACTCATGACGAACCTCCTCGTGGTTTTGGGCGTCCGTCGCTAAAACCAGCAAAATCGCACTTGTGTTGGCGGTTCTGTTCCGGCGGAGCGCCGATACGCAAAGAACATCACGAAGTCGCCCATGTTCCTCATTGTATGTTCATAATCGCTCTGAAGCAGCGAGGAGCTGGCGGACGGGTTCGATGTCGACGATCCGCCTCGGTCGAGTGCGAAGGGTGGGAGGACGACAAATGACGCGAAGGGGCAATCGCGTGATCCTTGCGAGGTCCGCTAAGGGTCAAAAGCGGTAACGCTCTGCCGAGCAGGAGATTTCCGCTCTTCTCTCAGGAGCTGACATTTCTTTTATGAGTGCACGCCCTAGCGCCCTCGCCCCGTCCCGTCATTGAGCAGACACGCGACCTGATGCCCATCACCGGCATCCAGCAGCGCCGGCCGTTCCGTCTTGCACCGCTCCATCGCAAACCGGCAGCGGGTGTGAAATGCGCAGCCTGACGGTGGATTGACCGGACTCGGAACGTCGCCATCGACCAGCGGCGCGAGCTTCTTCGCCAGCGGATTGGCGATCGGAACCGAGGCGAGCAGGGCCTGCGTGTAGGGATGCCTGGGATTGCGGAACAGCTCGTCCTTGTCGGCGATCTCGACAATGCGGCCGAGATACATCACCGCGACGCGGTGGCTGATATGGGCGACCACGGCGAGGTCGTGCGCGATGAAGAGATAGGAGAAGCCGTGCTGCCGCTGCAGGTCGATCAGGAGGTTGATCACCTGCGCCTGGATAGAAACATCGAGCGCGGAGACCGGCTCGTCGCAGACAATCAGGCGCGGCTCCAGCGCCAGCGCGCGGGCGATGCAGATGCGCTGGCGCTGGCCGCCGGAGAATTGATGCGGGAAATTGCCCATCTGGTCGGGCCGCAATCCCACCTGTTCGAACAGTCTTGCAACCCGCGCTTCCAGCTCCTTGCCGGTGGCAAGTCCGTGCACGGCGAGCGGCTCGCCGACGATGTCGCCGGCCGTCATGCGCGGATTGAGCGAGGCGAACGGATCCTGGAACACGATCTGCATCGAGCGGCGGTGCGGCCGCAGCGCCGCTTTCGACAGATGCGTGATGTCCTCGCCGTCGAGGCGGATCTGGCCCGAGGTCGGCTCGACCAGCCGCAGCACGCTGCGCGCCACCGTGGACTTGCCGCAGCCGGATTCGCCGACGAGGCCGAGCGTCTCGCCGGTGCCAAGCGCGAACGAGACGCCATCGACCGCATGCACGGTGCCGACCTGCCGGCGCAACACGCCGGCGCGCACCGGGTAATGCTTTTTGAGATCGGTGACTTCGAGCAGCGCCTCGGTCATGCCACCTCCGCGACTTCTTCCGCGCGCCAGCAGGCGGCGAGATGCCCGCCGCCCCAATCCGCCAGCGGCGGATATTCGGCCTCGCAACGCTTGATGGCGAGCTTGCAGCGCGGCGCGAAGGCGCAGCCTTGCGGCAGCCGCACCAGCGATGGCACCGTGCCGGGGATTTCGTTCAGCCGCGCCTGCGCCGCGACGCCAGAGGCCGGCACGGCCGGGATCGAGGCCATCAGCCCGCGCGTGTAGGGATGCTTCGGCGCGGCGAACAGCGCTTCGACGCTGGCTTCCTCGACCTTTCGCCCCGCATACATCACGATCACGCGTTGCGCGGTCTGCGCGACCACGCCGAGATCGTGGGTGATCAGCACGAGCCCGGTGCCGAGCTCCTTCTGCAGGTCGAGGATCAGCGCCAGGATCTGCGCCTGGATGGTGACGTCGAGCGCGGTGGTCGGCTCGTCCGCGATCAAGAGCGCCGGCCGGCAGGCCAGCGCCATCGCGATCATCGCGCGCTGGCGCATGCCGCCGGAGAGCTGGTGCGGATATTCGCGCGCCCGCCGCGCCGGCTCGGGGATGCGCACCAGCCGCAGCATCTCGACGGCGATGTCGTGCGCTTCCTTCGCCGAGATATTCCGGTGCAGCCGCACCGCCTCGACGATCTGGTCGCCGATCCGCATCACCGGATTGAGCGAGGTCATCGGCTCCTGGAAGATCATGGAGATGCGATTGCCCCGGACGCTGCGCATCTCGGATTCATCCAGCGCCAAGAGGTCGGTGCCTTCCAGCGTGACGGAGCCGCCGACGATACGGCCGGGCGGATCGGGCACGAGGCGCATCAGCGACAGCGCGGTCACGCTCTTGCCGCAGCCGGATTCGCCGACGATCGCCAGCGTCTCGCCGCGCCTCACGCTGAACGAGAGGTCGTCGACGGCCTTGAACAGGCCGGAATTGGTGAAGAACACCGTCTTCAGGTTCTTCACATCGAGCACGAGATCGGTCTTGTCCGCCATCAGCCGCGCTGCCTCGGATCCAGGATGTCACGCAGGGCGTCGCCGAACAAATTGGTGCCGAACACGGCGAGGCTGATCGCTATCCCTGGGAAGATCACCAGCCACGGCGCGGTGCGGACATATTCGGCGGCGGATTCGGACAGCATGCGCCCCCATGACGGATAGGGTTCGGGAATGCCGAGGCCGAGGAAGGAGAGCGAAGCCTCGGTCAGGATGGTCGAGCCGAGCTGGGCGGTGGCGAGCACGATCAGCGGCGCCAGCGTGTTCGGCAGCACGTGGCGCAGCGCGATTCGCATCTCGCTCATGCCGATCGATTTGGCGGCCTCGACGAATGGCTGCTCGCGCAGCGCCAGCGTGTTGGCGCGGATGACGCGCGCCACCGTCGGAATCAGCGGAATGGCGATGGCGATGATCACGTTCGGCAGCGAGGGCCCGAGTGCCGCCGTCATCACCAGCGCCAGCACCAGCAGCGGCAGCGCCTGAAGAACGTCGGAGATGCGCTGGAACACGAGATCCACCCAGCCCGAGAGATAGCCGGAGGTGAGGCCGACGATCACGCCGATGGTGCCGCCGAGCACGGTCGAGCCGATGCCGACCGCGAGCGAGATCCGCGCGCCGTGGATGATGCGGCTGAACACGTCGCGGCCGAAGGAATCGGTGCCCATCCAGTGCGCCAGGCTCGGGCGCGCCAGCGCGCGGGCGGAATCGACCGTCAGCGGATCGTAGCGCGCGATGACGTCGGCGAAGATCGCCGTCAGCACGAACAATGTCATGATCACGAGCCCGGCCGCGCCCAGCACATGCCGCTGCGCCATGAACAGCACGCGCCGCCAGCCCCCGGTCGCATGCGCCCCGGCCCGCCTCAGTTCAACGTCGAAATCGATCGCGGCCAAACAGCTCTCCTAATCCGTGTACCTGATGCGCGGGTCGAACACCGCGTAGAGCATGTCGACGGTGAAATTGGCGAACACCACCACGACCGCGATGAACATCACGAGGTTCTGCACGATCGGATAGTCGCGCCAGCGGATCGCCTCGACCAGGAAGCGCGCGACGCCGGGGATGTTGAACACGGTCTCGGTGACGATCAGGCCGCCGATCAGGAACGCCGCCTCGATACCGATCACGGTGATCACCGGCAGGATCGCGTTCTTCAGCGCGTGGTGATAGTTCACGGCCGCTTCCGAGGCGCCCTTGGCGCGGGCGGTGCGGATGTAATCCTGCCGCAGCACCTCCAGCATCGAGGAGCGCGTGATGCGCATGGTCAGCGCCGCGCTGCGGAAGCCGACGGCGGCGGCCGGCACGGCATAGGTCGCGAACGCCTCGAGCCACGTCTTCGGATTCGGATTGAAGATCGGTATCTGGCCGAACATCGCCACCGCGGCGGTGAGGATGAGCAAGCCAAGCCAGAACGAGGGCAGCGACAGGCCACTGAGGCTGACGATGCGCAGCGCGTAGTCCAGCCGTGTGCCCTGCTTCACAGCGCTGATGACGCCGAGCGGGATGCCGATCGATGCCGAGAACAAGAGCGCAAGGCCGGCAAGCCGCGCCGTGATCGGAATCCGCGGCAGGATCTCCTGCAGCGCCGGCTTCTCCGAGACATAGGAGTAGCCGAAATCGCCGCGCAGGAAGCCGCCGATCCAGTGCAGATATTGCATCACCAGCGGCTGGTCGATGCCGAGCTGCTTCTCCAGCTCGGCCTTGTCGGCGGGGTCGACATAGCCGGCGGCGGCGAACAGGATGTCGACGATGTTGCCCGGCACGATGCGCAGCAGGAAGAAGATGACGATCGAGATCCCGAACAGGGTCACGAGCATCAGGAACAGGCGCCGCACCAGATAGGCAAACATGCATCGCCCTCCGCGCTAGCCTCGCGCGTTACTTGTCGAGCCACACATCCTCGTAGCGGAAGCCGTTATAGGAGCTGTTCGACATGATCGTGACGCCCTTCACATAGGGGTGCCAGCAGGTGCCGGCCCGTGCATGGAAGATGATCGGGCGGGCGACGTCCTCCTGCAGCTTCTTGTCGATGTCCCAGACCAGCGGCCGGCGCTTGGCGAGGTCGGTCTCCTGCGACTGCAGGTCGAACAGCTTCTCGATCTCCTTGTTGCAATAATTGGTGTAGTTCCGTTCCGAGCCGCAGGAATAGTTCTCGTAGAAGGACTGGTCGGGATCGTCGACGGAATTGCCGGTCAGGTTGAGGCCGAGCATGTAATCCTTGCGCGCGACCTTCGGGAACCAGTTCGCGGTTTCCACGACGTCGAGCTCGCCATCGATATAGATGCTCTTGAGCTGGTCGATCAGGATCACGGCGGGGTCGCGATATTCCGCGAGATTGCGCGTCGAGACTTTCACCGCGAGGTGCTTGTCCGGACCGTAGCCCGCCTTCTGCATCAGCTTCCTGGCTTCCTCGCGGTTCGCGTTGACGTCGGGTCCATAGCCCGGAATGGTCGCCAGCTTCTCCTTGGGCATGCCCCAGATGCCTTGCGGCGGCGGCAGCATGGTGCCGCCGATGTCGCCCTGGCCTTCGAACAGGATGTCGATGAACGCCTTGCGATCGAGCGCGAGCGCCATCGCCCGGCGGATGTCGATGTTGTCGAACGGTGCCGAGGTCGAATTGACGATGATGTTGGTCGAGACGTTGGTCGGCTCGACCACGCAGGTCGCGTTCGGCGCCTGCGCCTTGATGTCCTTCAGCAGCGGGATCGTGATGTGCGTCGGAAAGGTCATGTCGAACTTGCCGGCGACGAAGGCCAGGATCGCGGTCGAGCGGTTGGTGATGATGGTGTACTCGATGCCGTCGAGATAGGGCCGGCCCTTCTTCCAATAGTCCGGATTGCGCGTCAGCTTGATCGATTCGTTGGCCTTGAACTCGACGAACTTGAACGGCCCGGTCCCGATCGGATGGGTGCGCATGTCCGCCGGCGAGACGTGACAGGGATAGACCGGGGTGTAGCCGGAGGCGAGCATCGCCAGCAGCGAAGGCTGCGGCCGCTTCAGGTCGAAGCTGACCTCGAATTCGCCGTTGGTCGTGACCTCGTTGACCTCGCTGTACCAGGCCTTGCGCGGATTCTGCCGCAGCTTCTGTTGCGACTTGCCCATCAACAGATCGAAGCTGCATTTGACGTCGGCCGAGGTGAACGGCTTGCCGTCGTGCCATTTCACGCCCTGGCGCAGCTTGAAGGTCAGCTTCTTGTTGTCGCTGCTCCAGGACCAGCTTTCGGCGAGATCCGGCCGCAAAGTATCGGGGCTGTTCTGTGCGATGTGCTGGTCGTAGATGAGGAGATTGTTGAACACCCCCATGAAGGGAACGTTGATCGAATAGGTCGCGCCTTCGAGGATGGAGGCGTTGGCCGGACTGTCGCGGTGATACATCCGCAAGATGCCGCCCTGCTTGGGCTCGCCGGCGGGTGCGGCGGTCGAGGCCGTCAGCACAGATAGCGCCGCCATTGCGGCGAGCGCCCATACGCTCCGCATGCTCATCCTCCCTGGACCTTCCGCCTTTTCGGCCTGTTTATCCAGACGATAGCGAGGCACGTGCAGCGAGGCAACCCGCAAGGCCAGCTACGCTCTCGACAATTCGGATGACGGAATATCTCGGGTGCGTCTCTCACGATGGGGAGTGCAGGTGCGAAGAGGTGGTGCTTTGCGCGTACCGTGCCCAGCTGCGTTCCGGAAATCCGGTCGTCATCCCGGACAAGCGCGCCCTAAGCGCGCGCAGATCCGGGATCCATAGCCCCAGGAAGATGTTTGGCGAAGACTTGAAGTTGCCAGCTCATGCCGCGACGCCTCCCTGGGGTTATGGGTCCCGGGCTCGCGACTTCGTCGCGCCCCGGGACGACAGTCGCATCTGTGGCGCTAGCTTGCGCACCTTACGCACAGCGCCCTCACACGATCCGCGACGCCTTGTTCCCCCAGTAGCGGTCCCGCAGCAGCCGCTTGTACAGCTTGCCCGTCGGCAGCCGCGGCAATTCCTTCTCGAAATCAACCGAGCGCGGCACCTTCTGCCGCGACAGCGATTTGGCGCAGAACGCGATCAGCTCTTCGGCGAGGGCCGGCCCCGGCACCACGCCCGGCATCGGCTGCACCACCGCCTTCACCTCTTCGCCGAGATCGGCATTGGGCACGCCGAACACCGCGGCGTCGGCGACCTTGGGGTGGGTGATCAGGAGGTTCTCGCATTCCTGCGGATAGATGTTCACCCCGCCGGAGATGATCATGAAGGTGGCGCGGTCGGTCAGGTACAGGAAGCGGTCGGCATCGACATAGCCGACGTCGCCGACCGTGCTCATGCTGCCGTCCGGCGAACGCGCCTCCCTGGTCTTCTCCGGGTCGTTGAAATATTCGAACGGCGTTGCCGTCTTGAACCAGACCTGGCCGGGCGTGCCGGTCGGGCATTCCCGCATGGTCTCGTCGAGGATGTGCAGATCCCCCAGCAGCACCTTGCCGACGGTGCCGCGATGGCTAAGCCATTCCTCGCTGTTGCAGGCGGTGAAGCCGAGGCCTTCGGTTGCGCCGTAATATTCGTGGATGATCGGTCCCCACCATCTGATCATCTCGTCTTTGACCTGCGGCGGGCAGGGCGCGGCGGCGTGGATTGCGATCTCCAGCGAGGACAAATCGTAGCGGGCGCGCACCTCCTCCGGCAACTTCAGCATGCGCGAGAACATCGTCGGCACCAATTGCGTGTGGGTGATGCCCCATTGCTCGACGAGCTGCAGGTAACGCTCGGGATCGAACCCCTCCATGATGATCACGGTGCCGCCCATGCGGATCGTGAGGTTCACAGCCGCCTGCGGCGCGGAATGATAGAGCGGCGCCGGCGACAGATAGACCATGCCCTCGCGGTAGTGCCAGAGCCTTAACAGGAAATCGAACAGCGGCAGATTGTGCTTCGGCTTCTCCTCCGGCAGCGGGCGCAGGATGCCCTTCGGCCGTCCCGTCGTGCCGGACGAATAAAGCATGGCGGTGCCGAGCCATTCATCTTCGATCGGCGTTGCCGGCAGTCCGGCGGTCGCCTCGGCGAGCCCGACGATGCGCTCGCTCTCGCTTGGGCCGTCGGCGACGATGCAGAGCGCGACGCCGGGGCAGGCCTCAATCGCCTCGCGCGCGATGGCGAGCTTGGCCATCGACGTGATCAGGATCTTCGACTGGCTGTTGACGAGGAGATAAGCGAGCTCGCCCGGCGTCAGGAACGAGTTGATGCAGGTGTAGTAGAGGCCGGAGCGCTCGCCGGCGCCGCAGGCTTCGAGATAGCGCGCATTGTTCTCCATGAAGATCGAGTAATGGTCGAGCCGCTTCAATCCGTGCTTGCGGAACAGATGCGCCAGCCGATTGCTGCGCGCCTCCAGCTCGCGATAGGTGACGGCTTCGCCCGTCGCCGCCATGATGAAGGCGGGCTGCAGCGGGCGCAGGCGGGCGTGGTGACCTGTGTACATCGATCCTCCGGATTTCGATCAGGCGGCAAGCAGCAGGATCTCGCGCACGTCGGCGGGGCCCTCGATCTTGCGCGGGTTGCGCGGAATCCAGTTCGTCCGCATCGCAGCTTGCGCGATCGCATCGAAATGCTCCGGCGAAATGCGCACGTCGGCGAGGCTGCGCGGCATGCCGAGCGAGCGGATGAAGGCGTCGAGCACGTCGGCGGCGTCACGGCCGGGATAGCCCATGGCGGCCGCGACGATCGTCTGCCGCTCGGCATTGTCGCGCGCGTTCCAGCGCATCACCGCCGGCAGCATCACGCAGGAGGTGTAGCCGTGCGGCACGTCGAAGGCGCCGCCCAGCACGTAGCCGATGCCGTGGCTCGCGCCCATCGGCACGCCGGCGGCGAGCGCGCCCATCGACAGCCAGGTGCCGATCTGCGCGTCCATCCGCGCATCGAGATCTAAAGGGTCGGCCTTCACCCGCGGCAGCGCGTCGGCGAGCATGGCGAGGCCCTTCACCGCTTGCGCGTCGGCGTAAGGATGCGTCTCGCGCGAGCAGATCGCCTCGACGCAATGATCGACGGCGCGGATGCCGGTCGACAGGAACAGCCATTCCGGCGTGTGCACGGTGATCGCAGGATCGAGGATGGTCGCGCGCGGGACAGTGAGCGGATGCCGCAGCATCTGCTTCACCTGCGCGGCGCGGTCGGTGACACCTGCGATCGATGAGAACTCGCCGCCCGCGATCGTGGTCGGCACGCTGATCTGCCGCACGGTTGGCGCTATCATCTCGGGCGCGACGCCCTTGTGCACGCGGATGCGGTCGATGCCGGCGATATCGTTGATGTCGTTGGCAAGGCAGAGCTGCACCGCCTTGGCGCCGTCGGTGATGGAACCGCCGCCGACCGTGACGATCAGATCCGCCTCCGCCGCGCGGGCCGCCTGTGTCGCCGCGATCACCGCCTCGCGCGGCGTATGCGCCGGCATGGCGTCGAACAGGCCGGCGCAGCGCGCGCCGAGCGCGTCCCTGATTTTGGTGATCTCATCGGTCTGCCGGTTCAACGTGCCCGAAACCATCAGGAAGGCGCGGCGAGTTCCGAGCCGATCCATCTGCGCGACAATGGCGCCGGCGGCCGGATGGCCGAACACGACCTCCTCGATCGCGCCGAACACGACACGTCCCTGGTGCACGCCTGTCCTCCCCGGACAATCGTCTTTGTTATTTGGGACGCAATCTAGCCGACCCCGCCACATCAGTCATGCGCGAAGACGCTGGCGGTTTGGCGCGGCAAGGGCGGGGCTGTTGCATGTGGGATGCGGGCTGTGGGCACCGACTATCTCCAAGTGTCATGATAGCCGACAGTCTCGTGCCCCGGACGCGGTGCGGCGCGAAGTGCCGCTCCGCAGAGCCGGGGCCCATCCATCCGCAGCTTGCCTGTCGGCTTCTGGGTCCCGGCTCGCGCTGCGCGCGTCCGGGACACGAGAGATGAGCGCTACAAAGGGGGCAGAAGCACCCGGCCGCTTCCCCTCAAAACACCACGCCCACGCGCGTGCCGCGCTTCCAGGCGATGCGGCAGCGCTTTTTGGTATTCACGTGCAGCAGCTCGAAGCGGTCGGGGATCTTGACCTGTCCGCCGAGATCGACGCAGGCCCCGCCGGGCGAATAGTCGATCAGCGTGCACGGGATCACCGGCGCGCGCGGGTCGGTGATGATCTTGGCCTGGCGCGACACCAGGCCTGCGGGCTTCACACGGACAAACTTGCGCGGATGCATTGGCACGTCTCCTCCAACTCCGCAGGTCTCGCGGCGGGTGATTTGTCCGATCATGGAAAAGAGATGATGCGATCCCCCTAAGCCGCGCCCGAGAATTTTAACGAAAAGTGTCAACGAATGGCAAAACCAGCGGTAGCGCGCTGCCACCCGCCCCTGGAGGGGGAGGGTCGGCACGCGATCGAGCGTAGCGAGATTGCGTGACGGGGTGGGGTGACGGTCTCTCCGCGATGAACAGTGCCCGTGTGGAGAGATCACCCCACCCCGCTCGCGCTGCGCGCGATCGACCCTCCCCCTCCAGGGGAGGGTAAGGGCGCCCGCCTCACCCCGTCACGCCCTCCTCCACCTCCGCCGCCAGATCCACCCCCGGCGGCACCGGCATCGGCACCGTCACGTAGTCCTTCGGCAGGTTCACCGGCCGGTAATCCGACTCCACCGCCATCCGCTTCACGACGCTCTCATGCACATGCGCGCCGTCGGGGATCAGGCGCGGCTCGGCGTCGGGGATGTAGAAGCCGAGCACCACTTTCCGCTCCGGCCATTCCCGGTACTTCGCCTTCTTCGGCAGATATTCCAGCACGCGCCAGGCCCAGTTCATGGAATCGTGCAGCGTGCCCGTCTTGCCGGTGAAGGCGGGGGCGACATAGTGGAACGGCGAGTTCTTGCGCTGGATGCCCCAGGCGAGCTGGTTCACCGTGCGCGGGTTGAACTTCAGTCCGGCCTTCTCGGCCTCCGCGATCATCCACAGCAGCGGATATTTCGATTCCCCGCTCTCGGCTTCCGGATAGCCGCCGCCGACGTCACAATGCACGCCGGCGAACCACACCTGCAAAATGTCCTGCGGCCCCTTCTTTTCGTCGGGCACGTAGCGGTTGCTCCAGAACTCCTGCGGCTCGCAATATGTGTTCAGGCGGAACATGCGGCGCCGCTCGTCGATCGCGATCGCCTGCCGGAAGATCCGGATGCTGGGATCGCGCCGCGTGAAGGCGAGCTGCTCCAGGCTCGGCCAGAACAGGCGGTCGGGGCGCGGCACGATCACGCTCGCCACCGTGTCCCACACGCCGACGAAATGGATGGTCGGCCAGCGCGTCGAGGTGATGCGCGCAAATTGCGCGGCGAGGTCGAACTTGTCCTTAGGGACCGGCCCGCTCTCGTCGAACACGATGCCCTTGAGGTCCTCGACGTCGTTGCCGCGCCCGCTGCCGGAATATTGCTTGTAGGCAATGAGCCCTGAGCCTGCGAGATTCGCCTGCTCCGGCGAGATCAGCCCGATCTTGTGGATCAGCCCCGCCAGCACGCGCACCGTATAGGCTCCGCGCGAGAAGCCGAACAGGTAGATCTTGTCGCCCGGCGCGTAATGCTGAACCAGGAAGCAATAGGCCGCGAGCACGTTGGCGTCTAACCCGTAGCCGGTGGCGAGCCCCAGCACCAGGTTGATATTGGCCTTGAGCCGGTGCCACGTCGTCGGCTCCGTCACCGTGCCGACCCCGGGATCGTAAAACACCATCTGCCGCGGCGACGTCTTGTCCGTCTTGCGCAGGCAGCGATAGAGCTTCAGGACGTTGGAGATGTTCTCCGAGATCTCGTTGCCGGTGCCGTCACAGCAGATGACGAGGTGCTTCGGCTCGGGCTTGGGTGAGGTGGTGTGGGCGGACTCCATGGGATGCGCCTCCGGGTGATGCTACCGGGGCGAGTATAGCGGAAAATGGATGGCAACGAGGAGGTGACGTCGCCGGCACCCGGTCCCATGGCCGCCTCGTCTGTTGACATTAACCCCCTGTTAACCATGCGGTCGCCTAATGTTGACAATGGGGGGATCACCATGTCGGCCCATGTGACGCGATCGAGGTTGATGCCTGTTTCGGCCGATCCGGCCATCCGGTCGGTGGCGAGGCTGGCGGTTCGCGCGAGGGCCGTCCTACAGGGCAGGGCGCCTGTCCTACGGAGCAAACCCATGTTCGGAAAGGACGACTTAGTGGACAATCTCAGCCGCGAACTCGATCGCGCGCGCGGAAGACGAGATGCGCTCGCATCCGAAGCCACGACCCTGGCGGCCCAGATCGCCGAAATTGAAGCCCGTCTTTCGGAGGAGAAGAAACGGCGGGAGCGTGAGCGCGTCCTGAGCGAGATTGAAGTGATCAAGACGCGAATCAAGCAAGCCGCCGGCGCGTTTGCACCCGTCGTCGACGGTCTCTCCAGGGCGGTCGAGCAGGCTGCGGCAGTTGTGCCCGAGGCGCGCGAGCTCAATAGTTTCCTGGTGTCGGTGGCGACCGAGATCGACAGCGTGCTCGATCCCCTGTTGCGCGAACTGGATCAGCGCGCGGATGCGGTGCGAACCGGACACGCCGCGCTGGACCTGCCGAGTTCGGCCGTTGAAGCGCCGCCGATCGAGCTGCCAAAGGACACCAACGAGCGCCTGCTTCGTTTTCCGGCCTGGCTGTCCCGCGACAAGGAGACGGACAAGAAGGAAGCAGCGGAGAGCCCGCGCAGCACGGCAGCGTGAACGATTGGCGCGCACGCTCTATGCCGTCATTCCGGGGCGCGCCTCTTGGCGCGAGCTACGGTGCGCAATTGCGCACCTGAGAATCCATACTCACGATGGTGGTTATGGATCCTCAGATGCGCAATTGCGCATCACAGCTCGCGACTTCGTCGCGCCCCGGGATGACGAGCTGTTGTTGGGCTCGCTGGTTGCCGAGCAGGTAACTCCCCCGCTCGCCACCCGCTCAGTTCGTCGCGCGGCGCAGGAAGGCCGGGATATCGAGAATGCTCTCGTCGGGCGCATTGCGCGCAGGAGCGCGGCCGTAAGGATCGAGCGGCTGAAGCGTCGGCTGCCGCGCAGAGTCCAGACCCGGCCTTGCCGGCGGTCCCACCGGGTGGTGCGGCTGCGGGCGCAGCGGCGGGCTTCCCACGTGCGGAAGGGGGGCGCTGCGCTCGATGCGATCGGCGATGCGGCGGCCGTCGCTGCGCAGCCTGCCGGCGAGCTGGGTGAGGGCGGTTTCCACCGGGTGCGCCTGCGCCGGGTCGAGATTATCGATTCCGGTCGCCACCACCGAGACGCGGACGATGCCTTCGAGGCTTTCGTCGAACGACGCGCCGACGATGATGTTGGCGTCCGGGTCGGCCTCGTCGCGAATGCGGGTCGCGGCTTCGTCGACCTCGTACAGCATCAGATCCTTGCCGCCGGTGATGGAGATGATGAGGCCACTGGCGCGCTTGATCGAGGGATTCTCGATCAGCGGATTGGAGATCGCGGCGAGGGCAGCGGCGAGCACGCGCTTCTCGCCGGAGGCCTCGCCCCGTCCCATCATGGCCTTGCCCTTCTCCTTCATGACGGAGAGGACGTCGGCAAAATCGAGATTGATCAGGCCTTCCTTGACGATGAGGTCGCTGATGCAGGCCACGCCCGAATAGAGCACCTGGTCGGCAAGGGCGAAGGCATCGGCGAACGTGGTCTTCTCGCTGGCCACCCGGAACAGGTTCTGGTTCGGGATGATCAGGAGGGTGTCGACCGTCTTCAGCAGCTCCTCGATGCCGGCTTCGGCAAAGCGCATCCGGCGCTGGCCCTCGAAGTAGAACGGTTTGGTGACGACGCCGATGGTGAGAATGCCGAGCTCGCGCGCGATCCTGGCGACGATGGGTGCAGCCCCGGTGCCGGTGCCGCCGCCCATGCCTGAAGTCACAAACACCATGTGCGCGCCGGTCAATTGCTCGCGGATCGTGTCGATCGCCTCTTCGGCTGCGGCGCGGCCCAATTCCGGCTGCGAGCCGGCGCCGAGGCCCGCGGTCACCTTCGTGCCGAGCTGGATGAGGCGCTTCGCCTTCGACATCGCCAGCGCCTGAGCGTCGGTGTTGGCGACGACGAACTCGACCCCCTGCAGCCCGGCCGCGATCATGTTGTTGACGGCATTGCCGCCGGCGCCGCCGACGCCGAACACGACGATGCGGGCCTTCATTTCATGGATATCGATATTCCCAGCCATTTTTTCCTCACGAGTAGTCCGGCGAGCCGGGGATTAAAGAAAGTCTCGAGTGCTACGTGCGGGCTGCGCGGTCTGCCTGCACGATGAAGGCGGCCAGATGCCCCAACCGACGCGCGGCGTGTCCCGCGAGCGAGCCGCCAGGGCGGCGACCGCTCCGCAACGCCGCCACTTCGTCTTCCAATTGTGCCGCCCACGCATTGACGGCCTTGGTCTCGGCGGTCGCCTGCAGCAGCTCGACGGCGAGACGGTCGGCCCGTTCCCGTTCGCGCTCGAACACGGACCTGTAGGCGGCTGCGACGTCTTCGAGCCGCGCGATCTCCGCCTTGAAGGCCCCAGTCTTGATGGCCTCGATCTTTGCCATGGAGGCATCTATGGGGTCTGCCCGGCGGCCCTTTCGCGGGCGGGGCGTGTACCGCAGCGCGGAGAGATCAACGCTCACCAGGGCCTTGCCATCCTCGGAGCGCGAGCGCGGCAGGCGGCGACGTCTCGCCAGCGACCGCGCGGCCTCGCGCGAGATATCGAGGCGGGCACCGAGATCGGCATACGTCAACAACTCAACGCACATCGGCGCTTCTCCTGGAGCGAACCGGGAAGGCATTTCGAGCTAGTGATGGCTGGACGATGACAGCAGGCTAGGGTGCGTTGGTTAATGGACGGTTAAAGCGTGCGCGGTGCTGTTTACGGATGGCTCTGGGGTGCCGGCCGCCGGACGCGCAGGGCAGCATCTACCGCGGCTGCGTCCTGTCCGTCGTGCGCAGGCAGCGGTAGAGCTTCAGGACGTTGGAGATGTTTGGAGATGTTTTCGGAGATCTCGTTGCCGGTGCCGTCGCAGCAGATGACGAGGTTTTCGGTGAGGGGTGCGGTCGTGCTGGCCGTCGTGCTCCACGGGATGCGCCTCGAGGGGATGCTGCCGGGGCGAGTATAGCGGAAATGACCAAATTGAGGACTCGGCCTGTTCGGGAAATTATTCATACAATGCCCAAACGAGAGGAATTACGAATAATCAGGCGGTGACCGGCACCTTTGGCTTAACGGCAATGCGTGCTTGGACCTCGGCGTATAGTTCGGTTGCTCCTGCCATTTCTATAGTAACCAGAAAGGCATATGGCACTGCTTGGCTGAATTCATCAGGCTCTCGTTGTACCGTAATGTTCATCTCACCGTCTTGGGCTACGACTGCGGCTCGTGTGCCTGTCCATCTGCGATGAATCACCGTCCCTCGATGCGATTGGTTGCTGTCAGGCTGATGTTTTTCGGCGGAAAGACCAAGCATTCCCAAATCGTTAGGGTCTAATAACTTTAGACGCGCACCGCGATAGTTTGCGGCGCCCACCCTGGGTGGTGCGAACCAAGTAACTGTGGCTGCAATTTCGTGAGGTTCAGCTTTTCCCGAGATTGCGATAGGAATTGGAACGGAATAGGAGTGAGCTTGGTCGGGGAACAGATTGCCGACGGCCCACAATGTGGCTCGGTCATTTGCGCAACTCAGCGCTAAAGCAGGGTCGATGGCTCCATAGCCGAGATAGCGTCGAACATTGTCTCTTTGTCTCACGTGCTGTCGAGAGTCAGCTGGACCGATGACTTCAACAACTAAGTCTCTCGCCGACGTCCAGCGTGCGCAGTGTGTCAGTAGCGACTTGAGCAGTAAGGCTCGATGGGCGCCAGAGATGTCGAGGAAGTCCTCGTATGCAGCTTCGAGAAGCTCGTGCGCGCGAATGGCCAGTCCTGTCGTAATCGCAGCAGCAACACTTGTGCCAATCGTTCGACCCGTGTCCGCCATGTTGGGTGGATTGGGCGGAACAGCTACCTTTATGCCACCGAAGCTTGCAGCGGCATTCGTCAGGGGCGTGAGACTATAGCTTCCGCTAGCAGGTGATAGCCTTACGTGATGGCGGCCGCCTTTCGCTAGGAGATCGGGCTTGGTCGAACCACCGTAACCTGGACCGAGTGCGCTGGATATGTTGCACAAGCCAGTATCGGCCCAAACGTCGAATATCCACGCGGGCAAGGCCGGGGGTGTGGGGTGAGCGTCACCGTGCAGTGCGCCAACGGTCAGAGCATTGATTGCTTCGCTGGGTGCTAAGAGTCGACGGCTTGCCATCGACAAGCCGCTCAACTTCAGAGCTGCCTTGGCCTTATCCGGTGCCGAGAGTGCCTCGAATGCAGCTGTGTTGAGGTCTGTTGCTTGAAGTGAATGAAAATGATTGCCGGCACTAATAACGATTAGAAGACCGTATCGGAAAGCCAAATAGTCAACAACACGCGCCCAGCCTGACAACTGGCCAGCAAAAGGTTTGTTTTTGTCACCGAGAGAGACGTTTACGATAATGACTTCAGGTGCTGAAGGCTCAGGCCCTTCCTTCATTCGCGCGATCGCTTCGTGAAAGAGATCGGCCGGAAGTCTGTTGGGAAATCGCTCCTGATTGTCAGGCCCCTCAGGGGCGTACATCACATTCACAAAATGGACTTTGCGATCCACGGGAGACATAGGATCATTCAAATCTCCAAACAGCACGGCTGATGCCATGGCTGTCCCGTGAACGCGAGGGCCTACCGACAGCGGCTCCAAATTAAACATGTCATCTACAAGAAGACGACCAAGCAAATGAGGGTGTCCGGCGAGGGGGACTGCATCGAGTATGGCAGCTATGGGATTACCTTGCGGTTGACTGGAGGGGGGCGCCTCGCCACCCTCTTCGACTTCAATGACATCAATTTGTGTGATGCTTTGAGGGCGAATGAATAAAATCGTCTCCTCAGCTACCAGGCCTTCATTCCCGAGTTCAATAATCCGGAGCAACTCAATCTGTGGAACGTAGGCAAGAAGAGCATGATAGCCTGCGCCCTCAATGCGAGTTGCAGAAATAACCTCAGCATTCACGGCAGCCAAAGCTTGCCGAGCCGCTTTCTCTGATGCGCTTCCATCCTTGCGGAATACCAACTCAATTTCTAGTCGGATGCGCCCTTGCTCATCGGCATGCTCGTTGGCGAGTACCGACAAGTCTTCAGGCGTTACTCGATCGCGCGGTCCCCATGGACGGATTTCACGCAACTGTAAGAAGAGGTCCCGCCAAGGCGTAAAACCACGTGGCAATGCTTTGTCATCCAGCCAGGTTCGCCACAGGGATAACATCTGACGCAGAGCGGCTGCATCGGGAACAAGTAAGTAAAGTACGGGCGACCGATCATCGTCATCTTCGTCAAGATCTTCTGTGCCGATGAACTCTAGGCCAGGAACTCGCGCGGCCGCTCTAGCAAAATTATTCACGCTGCCAGTAAGCTCGAAAACGAGCAGTCGCTCGGGCGCCATCCCTGACGGATCACTCCGCAATTCAAGAGGATCACCCTCCTCGTCAAAGACCTTTTGAAGCCGCTGAAACTTGCGCGCAGTATCACTTGCGCGCTGTTGCTGCAGCGAAAACTTTCTAGTCGAGACGAATCTTGCGCTTCCTGGTCTGCGCGCTCCGAGTCTGGGAGCGTCGAGTTTGAGAAGTGGTTGATCGGGAATCTGTGCCATCAATGCCCGGTTTCAATCGTGTATTCCACAATTCCAGCTCGTAGCTGATCGTTTGACGCAACGATTCGCTTCCTTGGGCGAGTATGTGTCTTCTACGCACGTTTTGATAGAAATCAAGAATTTCGGAATAGTTCGTGGGCTTCATTCTTTCTGCGATGAATTTGCTGGATACTTCGGACTCCCGAAGAAGCGATGAGAAGCATTGATCAAGGAGCCGCGTCGCGCGTGGTAAATCTGGCGGGGACATTTCAATGCGCATTTGAAAGCGGCGCCACACGGCTCGATCCAGCAGCTCTGCATGATTTGTCGCTGCTACGGCAATTACGTAACTTGGGAGTTGATCAATCTGCATCAAGAGAAAGGATACAACGCGCTTGATTTCTCCAGTCTCGTGAATGTCTCCACGTTCTTTTCCGATCGCGTCAAATTCATCGAACAGCAGAACACAAGGGGTTGTTCGCACGTATTCAAAGAGGCGAGACAATCTGGCGTTGGTTTCCCCGAGATACGCTCCGACGAGTGCGTCATATCTGACGGTTAGAAAAGGAACGGCGATCGCTTCTGCAATCGCTTCAGCCAATGATGATTTTCCGTTGCCGGGAGGTCCCGAAAGCAGAACCCGATGACGAGGTTGCCAACCTTGCGCGCGCAGCAAGTCAGCTCGATTCTGTTCCTCAATCAACTGGTGCGTCAATCGCTCTGCTGGAAGCGATAAAACTAGATCATTGAGACGAAGCCGAGGTTCGCGTTCAATAATAAAGTCGCGGCCACTCGACTGTAGTCGTGTCGTCTGATTTGAGGTCGCGACCGGGACTGATTGGAGTGCTCGCTGCAGTCTGTCTGCGAGGATGTTGTGGCTTCTTGCACGTTCTTCGGCGACAATGGCTTCCACAGTCGATGCGAGGGTAGATCGATCGCCAGCCGCTCCGGCCCGGACGAGAGAGACTAGAAGGTCACTGCGAGCCATTCCGTGGAGCACCCTGATGACGACGTGAGCATCAAAGAGTGTAACATGCCATGTGAGAAGTCGGGAGCTGTAGGCGATTCCAGATGAGTACACAACAAAAACGGCCGGATCTTCCGATCCGGCCGCTACTCAAACTCTTAACTAGCTAAGCCTACGCCACGCGAACGCAACCTAGCCCCCGCCCTGACGGTAAATCTCTCAGCTCGCCTGCTTCGCCGGCTGGGCTTCGCCGACCTTCTTCTGGATGGCGCGCTTCAGCTCGACTGCGCGCGGGGAGAGCGCGTCGGTGTTCGCCTTGAGCAGGAAGGCGTCTAGGCCGCCATTGTGGTCGACGCTCTTGATCGCGTTGGTGGAGACGCGCAGGCGCACGTTGCGGCCCAGGACTTCCGAGATGAACGTCACGTTGACGAGGTTCGGCAGGAAGCGGCGCTTGGTCTTGATGTTGGAGTGGCTGACCTTGTGGCCGACGAGGGGGCCCTTGGCCGTCAGTTCGCAGCGGCGAGACATGGCAGAAATCCTTTAGTTCGAACCCCCAACGAGTGCGGCCGCCATCTCAGGGCGCCACGGGGGCAAATTCTTCGTCCTTGCAGGGAGCGGGCGGACGTATAGGGGGGAAGGGGCCGGACGTCAAGGCGACGGGCCATTTTTGGCCCGTCGTCCCTCATTGCGCGCTTGCGCAATGAGGCGGGCAGAGCCCGAACCCGGGATCTAGTGCCTCACCCGCGGTGTCATCGCCCGGCTCGACCGGGCGATCCAGTACCCCGCGGCGGCGCGGCCAGAGTCGAGAGGCCGCGGCGTACTGGATGCCCCGGTCAAGCCGGGGCATGACAGCGGAGGGATGCGGGGAGAGGTATCGGAGCCCGCTTCACCCGATCACCAAAACGGCAATGATTATCACGCCTTACCATCACATAAAGGGCGTATTCGCCGCCGAAGAGTCCGGTGGAGTTCCCGGGGCCGGAGGCCCCGACACATTGTTTGCAGCCGTTTTTGGCTTAAGTAACGGCGCATCGCGCCCCGATTGGATTGTTTCGTGCTGACAACGTCCCTTTTTGCGCAAAAGCTGCGTCCGGCCCATGCGCGCCTTTCGGTGTGGCTGGCTGCGCTGTGCGGCCTCGCGCTGGCGTCCGGCGTGGTGCCGGCGGCGGCGCAGGGCAAGCTCGAGGCGCAATATGAGGCCTCGCTGGCCGGCATTCCCGTCGGCAAGGGCGCCTGGAACATCGATATCCAGGACGACGTGTTCTCGGCGGCGGCCGCCGGCGGCACGTCGGGGCTCTTGAAGTCGTTCACAGGCGGGTCCGGCACCGGCGCCAGCCAGGGGCGCGTGATTAACGGCGCGCTGATTGCGACCGGCTACCAGGCCTCCACCACCACCCAGAAGAAGACCGAAGAGATCCGCATCACCCTCGACAAGGGCAATGTGAAGGATTTTGCCATTTCACCGGAGCCGCCGGTCGATCCTGATCGTATCGTCGTCACCGAGGCGCATCGCCGCGGCGTCTGGGACCCGATGACGGCTTCGCTGCTGCGTGTGCCCGGCACCGGCGACCCCGTGTCGCCGGAGGCCTGCCACAACGCAGCGCCCATATTTGACGGCCGCATGCGCTACGAGCTCAAGCTCGATTTCAAACGCATGGAGACCGTGAAGGCGGAGAAGGGGTACAAGGGCCCGGTCGTGGTCTGCGCGATCTATTTCGTGCCGATCGCCGGCTACATCCCCGACCGCCCCGTCATCAAATACCTCGCCGCCCAGCGCAACATGGAGATCGCGTTCGCCCCCATCGCCGGCACGCGCATCCTGGTGCCGTTCTGGCTGAAAGTGCCGACCCCGCTCGGCCCCGCCATGCTGGAAGCCACCAGCTTCATCACCGCCCCCCAGCCGCCAAGGGTGGCGAAGACGCAGTAGCGCTCTTAACCCTCCCCCTGGGCTCTTACCCTCCCCTGGAGGGCTACGGCATTCACACATCGAAGTTGAAGACGGGCAGAATGTCTGATTCCGTGTTGTTCTCATTGTCGAGGAGGATGGCATGGAGCTTGGACTGGGACGGTTTGGCGACCGTCGCCTGGAAAAAGGGGGGCCTTTCTCCTGGGCCGGCTGGTCGCGTCGGGCGGCCGAAAGCTGCGGGTGCGTCGATTGGGCGGCAATCGGGCGGGAGAGATTCGCCTGACCCGGCTATTGCGTAACGAGGCGTTCACCTGCGAGGAGATGCTGGCGGAGGCGGCCAGACGGA
>NZ_JACCHP010000042.1 GCF_016031625.1 Bradyrhizobium agreste
AGCCAGGGCAACATCGTCTCGGTCACCGACGCGCTCGGCAAGACCATCACCTATGCCTATGACGCATTCGGCAACCTGACCAGGACCACCGATCCGTCCGGCAATGTGAGCACGGCGACCTACGACCCCCGCGGTGCCAAGATCGTCGATGCCGATCCCGACATGGGATCGTGGAGCTACAGCTACAACACGCTCGGCCTGCCGGTCAGCCAGACCGATGCCAAGGGACAGACTGTAAATCTGACCTATGACAAGCTCGATCGTGTGATCCAGCGGGTCGAGCCGGACAAGACCAGTATCTGGACTTACGATACGGCCGCGCACGGGATCGGCAAGCTCGCCTCGACCGCGATCACGGCGGGGGCAGGCACCGGCTATTCGCGCAGCGTCAGCTATGACGCGCTCAGCCGGGCGACCCAGGTCGCGACGGTCATCGATGGCGCGACCTACAACATGAGCGCGACCTACGATGCCAACGGCCAGCTCAGCAAGGTCGGTTACGCTTCCGGCTTCACGGCGCGTTACGCCTACACCAGCCTCGGCGACGTCAATCAGCTGTTCGATGACGCAACCGGCCAGGTGCAATGGACCGCGAACGCGATGGACGCGGAGCTTCACCTGACGCAGCAGACCACCGGCAACGGTCTCGTCACCACCAACGGCTTCGATGCTTTGACCGGGCGGCTGACCAGCATCGCGACCGGCAGCGGCGGGGCGGTGCAGAACCTCAGCATCACCTATGACAAGCGCGGCAATCCGCTGTCGCGGAGCGATGCCAACACCAATCTCAGCGAGACCTTCACTTATGATGGTCTCAACCGCCTGCTGTCCTCAACGGTCAACCTGACCCCGACGCCGCTGTCCAAGACATTCTCCTACGACCCGATCGGCAACCTGCTGTCGAAGTCGGACGTCGGCAGCTACACCTATCCGGCGGCGGGGCAGGCGCAGCCGCATGCGGTGACCAGCATCAGCGCGGGCCTGATCTCGACCACCTTCACTTACGACCTCAATGGCAACCAGACCTCGGGCCTCGGCCGCACCATCGCCTGGACCTCCTACAACAAGCCGGCGAGCATCACACAGGGCACGCGCACGATCAGCTTCGTCGACGACACCGAGCACCAGCGCTTCAAGCAGGTGACGCCAGAGGGCACCAAGCTCTATCTGTCGGCGTTCGGGGTCTCGGCTGAGGTCAGCAATCCCGGCACCAGCTCGCAAATCTGGACCGACTATCTGTCGGTCGGCGACGCCATGGTCGGCATGCGGACCGTCCAGGCCGCATCAGAGACCATCGCCACGCGCTACTTCCACAGCGACCATCTCGGCTCGATCGCGGTGATCACCAACGAAGCCGGCGCCGTGGTCGAGCGGCTCAGCTACGATGCCTGGGGCAAGCGGCGCAACCCTGATGGTACCGACGACACCACCGGCAGCATCACCAGCCAGAGCAGTCGTGGCTTCACTGGTGAGGAGCAGCTCTCGGTCTCCGGCCTCGTCCATCTCAACGGACGGGTCTACGATCCGATCGTTGCGCGTATGACCAGTGCGGATCCGACCATTCCACGCCCGCTCAGCACACAGGGATGGAATCGATACTCATATGCCAGCAATAGGCCCGTGAGGAACGTGGATACAAGTGGATTCTATGACAGCGATAGTGGACGCCTTTACGTGAGCGCGGCTCCCTATGGTGGTATCGGCTTAGGTTACGGTGCGAGCGGAGGTTCTGGAGGTGGTTTTCCTGGATATGATCCCTTCGCACCATACTCGGGAGGCCTGCCCGGGACGAGCTGCTGCGCTGCGATCGAAGCACAGATGAACGCGACTTTGGCCCAACAGGCGCAGATAAACGCGAACATGGCCGCGATGAATGCTGCCCTGGCAGCAAACCAGGCTTCCATCAATGCTCAGATTGCAGCCATGAACAATTCGATGGCGGCCCAGGCTGCCATGTATATTCCTCCCATGCCGCAGGCACAGTCGACGCCGGCCGCGACTGTTTCACAGTTTGCTCCAGTTGCTCAGGCGCCGATAACAAGTTCGCTGGCATCTAATGCGCTGGGCTATCTCCACAATGCTCTTATGGCAGCTTCCTTCGCTCCCTCCGCGATTGGAGCTGCGGCTTCTGCGGTAGACGGCCTGCTCTATCTCGCGGAGGGTGATTTCACGAATGGAGGTATTGGCCTTGCGGCCGCAGTGTTGGGTATTGGCGCGGATGCTGGCCTCATTAGACTGGGTCTGAAGGGGGCTCAACTCGGCACGGACGCGCTTAGGGGAAGTGCGGCGCAAGGCGCCAGACTTGCAGAGCATTTGCGGCAAGCTCAGAGCTACGGCAAGGGTGGTTATAAAGAACTTCAAAATGGTCGAGTTAGGTACTATGGTGAGATGCAAGCAGCGCGGACGTCGGGGCCGATGGCAGGACGAAGGCTAGTACGTGAATGGGACCCGGTTTCGGGCAACACTCGGACTTGGAACGAAACGCTCGATACCTCGGGACAGGTTCGGATTGTGCGCCCCGAGACCGGAGGCCAGAAAGTGCATTATCAATTCGACCAAACGGGGAAGTATGTCGGATCGTGGTAGTCTTGGCGCTGAGCCGACGCGCGCTGAGGTGCGAGAAAAGATTCTCGCACTTATTGGAGATGACGCATCGCGCACGCCAGTGTCGAACTGGGCAGCGCAATGGGTACGGCTAGTCGATCCCGGGGTTCAAGATCCGGATGTTTGGCTGGCCATTACAAGACTGTCTGGAGCAGATTTTCAGACCTCTCCAACGAGTTATCTTCACGGCGATGAAGACTTCATTGCCTGGTTACACGACTTAGGGGAATCCTAACGACAGCCGTTACGGTGCACCAAATGGATGCTTGGTTGAACCGCGCAGAACCGGCCGACCTCCTCGGTCGAGACCATCATCTTAACGTATCCGTCCGGTGAAGGCCGCCTTGCCGAATGAGGAGTATTGTTGAGAACTGCCCTTATGGACAGTGATAGGCGCAGTGCCCAAGTCGAACGGCTTGAAGTGATTGACACGGGCCGGCGGCGGCGCTGGTCCGAGAATGAGAAGCTCAAGATCGTCCTGGAGAGTTTACAGGCGCCGCGCCAAGTCGCGGCAACAGCGCGGCGAGATGGCGTTTCGCGCTCATTGCTGCTGCCATGGCGGCGCTCGTTTCGGCCGGAGCCGAAGGATGCCGCCCATCAAACGGGCTTCGCACCGGCGATGGTGGTCGCGGAATCAGAGCCGATGCCTTCCAGTCGTGCCGGCCAGCAGCGGCGGGTCGATCGAGATCGAGTTTGCCGCCGGGGCTCGGATGCGGATCATGGGTACGGTCGACGCGGCCACGCTGAAGGCCGCCGTGGCGGCGCTGGCAGATGGTCGCCTACGGTGATTCCCATTGGGTCGGGCGTGCGGGTGTGGATTGCGACCGGCCACACCGATATGCGCGGCGGCATGAACTCGCTGGCCTTGCTGGTGCAGGAAGCGTTCACGCGAGACCCGCACGGCGGCGACCTCTATGTGTTCCGTGGCAAAAGCGGCAAGCTGATCAAGATCCTTTGGCATGATGGACTGGGCATGTCGACGCCAAGCGGCTGGAGCGCGGCCGCTTCTTGTGGCCGTCGTCGGCTGATGGCGTGGTGACCATCACCCCAGCCCAGCTTGGCTACCTGCTGGAGGGCATCGACTGGCGGATGCCGCAACAGACCTGGCGACCGCAGGCTGCTGGCTGATCGCTGGGATTTGAATCGGTGGCACGATCAGCGGTCCAGACAGCGACCGCGTCTTGTGATTCTCTGGTCCGCGATGGGCCCCGATGATTCTCTTCCCGACGATGTGACTACGCTGCAGACCATGCTGCGCGCCGAGCGAGCGGCCCGGTTGGCCGCGGAAGCCGAGGCCCAGGCGGGGAGCTTGTTGATCGAGAAGCTCAAGCTCACGATCAAGAAACTCCGGCACGAGCAGTTCGGACAGTCCTCCGAGCGAGGCGCATTGCTGGACCAGCTCGAGCTACAGCTCGCCGACCTGGAGGAGAACGCGGCGCAAGCTGAGACGTCGGCGCAGATGGCAGCCGAGAAGATTGCGGTGCCATCGTTCGAGCGCCGCAAGCCAGCCCGCCGGCCGCTGCCGGAGCATTTGCCGCGGGAGCGCATTGTCTATCCGGTGCCTGCCACCTGCCCATGCTGCGGCGACAGCCGATTGCGCAAGATTGGCGAGGACGTGACCGAGACGCTGGAGCTTGTTCCGCGCCAGTGGAAGGTGATCCAGCACGTGCGCGAGAAGCTCGTCTGCCGGGCCTGCGAAGCGATCACCCAGCCGCCGGCTCCCTCGCATCCGATTGCGCGTGGGCGTGCAGGGCCCAAGCTGCTGGCCCATGTGCTGTGCGCCAAGTACGGCCTGCACCTGCCGCTGCATCGTCAGAGCGACGTCTACCAGCGTGAAGGCATCGACCTCGACGTATCGACGCTCGCGGACTGGGTAGGTGCCTCCGCGGCAACCCTGATGCCTCTGGTCGATGCGATCCGGAGCCACGTCTTCACAGCCGAGCGCATCCACGCGGATGACACCACGGTGCCGGTCCTGGCGAAGGGCAAGACCCGAACCGGCCGGCTTTGGACTTACGTGAGCGACGATCGTCCGTTTGCAGGCTCAGATCCGCCGGCAGCCGTGTTCTTCTACTCGCCCGATCGTGGCGGTGAGCATCCGGAGCAGCATCTGGTGGGCTATGCCGGACTGATGCAGGCGGACGCCTACGCCGGCTTTGGCAGGCTCTACGAGGCCAATCGCAAGTGCGGCCCGATCATCGAGGCCGCGTGCTGGGCGCACGGCAGGCGCAAGTTCTTTGATCTCGCGCGGCTCAATAAGGCGGCGATCGCGGCCGAGGCGGTCAAGCGCGTCCAAGCGCGTCGATGTCCTGTTCGCCATCGAGCGCGAAATCAACGGTCTTGCTGCGCAGGTGCGTTTGCGTGTGCGCCAGGAGCGTAGCCGCCCCTTGGTCGTCGAGCTGGAGGCGTGGATACGCTAGCAGCGCATCGAGCTCTCTAGGAATAGCGACACGACCAAGGCGATCAATTACTGCCTCAGCCGCTGGGCTGTGTTTAGCAGCTTCCTTGATGACGGTCGGCTTTGCCTGTCGAACAATGCCGCCGAGCGCGAGCTACGGGCGGTCGCCGTGGGGCGAAGAAACTGGACCTTCGCCGGGTCCGATGAGGGCGGCCGGCGTGCGGCTGCCATCTACAGCCTCATCGAAACCGCCAAGCTCAATGACTCGACCCGCAGGCTTGGCTATCCGATGCTGGCCCGCCTACCGGATCATCCCGCCAAGCGTATTGACGAACTGTTGCCTTGGAACTGGAAAGTGCTGGTGCCACGTTAGCGGCGTGAACAACGAAAAGATCAGCAAAATTGGTCGCTCTGCTTGCATAATCCATTGATCGTTCAGCGCCGCACGGGCAGGGGCTTGCCCACCGGCATCAGTTCATATGGCGGCTTCCAGCCTGATGGCGCGCCGTCATGGCGGCGCTCATGGACCAGCCTACCACGCGGCGTGAGAGCAGGTCGATCACCGCCGCCACATAGAGCCAGCCCTCGGTGGTCCAAAGATAGGTGAAGCCGGCGATCCACTTCTGGTTCGGCCGTTCGGCGGTGAACTCGCGGTCCAGCAGGTTCGCCGGCACGGTCTCGAGCTGTCGATTGCCGTCATCCTTCGGCAGGCGTCGTCAGCGTGGCTGTGCCCGCAAGCCTTGTAGGCGCTTCAGCCGGTCGGTCTTGAGGTTAGCCAAGCTGAACTTTCCCAGAAAACAGAGCGTACGAGATACGATCCGCTTCTCTCGTCACCGCGACGGACACAATGGAATACCGCTGCGTCGAGGCGCTTGTCGGCACGAACTCCGCTCGCGATTTACAATTCAGTCGTAACCCATGGATCTATATGGCCCCATCGAGACGATCCTTTACAGCTAAGTGTCTGTAATTCCGTCTGAAAGATGAGACTCTTAGTCAGCGGGTCTTCGGACTTTCACAAAGTACCGAGAAAGAAGGCTGACCACCGATTGACCACCGAAACATCATCATCAAGCGGATTGAAGGTAGTCAATCTCGAGCAAAATTCATTGTTTTATTGATCTTTTCGGCTGCTATTTACGTTCTGGACGCAGGGGTGCGCAAGTCGACTTGATCAAGCCGATCTCCTGCTTCTTGGCCACAAACTGCCTGACTTAGTGGCCGAGCACTGGTGTGTGCCCCACCAAATAGAAGACCTATCCAATAAAACCGGTTCTGGCTACCCCGCGTTCGCCTTCAGCCCCGCCGCCTGGATGCCCGCCACCGCGCAGGCCTCGTCATTGTCGGACGTATCGCCGGAGACGCCGACCGCGCCGAGCAAGGTCGCGCCGTCCATGATCAGCACGCCGCCGGGGACCGGCACTAGTGCGCCCTTGGCGATCGTGTTCACGGCATCGATGAAATAGGCCTGCTCCTGCGCGCGCTGGAACAAAGCGCGCGAGCCCATGCCCATGGCGAGCGCGCCGTAAGCCTTGCCATGCGCAATCTCGGCGCGCATCAGGCTGGTCCCGTCCTGAGCGGCGGCCAGCTTGAGCACGCCGCGCGCGTCCAGGATGGTGACGACCAGCGGCTTCAGCTTGAGCTCGCCTGCTTTCGCGAAGGCGGCGTCGAGGATTTTTTGGGCAGTGTCGAGGGTGAGATCAGCCATGGCTGGTTTCCTTTGCAGCTGGAGAAGTGGCGTTGGACTTGGCGCGATCGAGGCTCATGGCCAGCACGCGCGCGACGTGAAGCGCGTCGCGCTTCGTGCCGTCGCGGATCTGGTGCCGGCATGAGGTGCCGTCGGCGACGACCAGCGTATTACGGTCAGCCTTCCGCACGGCGGGCAGCAGCGACAGCTCGGCCATCTCGATCGAGGCATCGTAGGTATCCGCACCATAGCCGAACGCGCCGGCCATGCCGCAGCAGCTCGACTCGATGGTCTCGACCTCGAGACCCGGGACGAGCCGCAGCACCTGCGCGACCGGCTTGAAGGCCCCGAAGGATTTTTGATGGCAATGGCCATGCACGACGGCCTTTTCAGTGACGCTGCCGAGCGGCAGTTGCAGCCTTCCGGCCTCGGCCTCGCGCACCAGAAACTCCTCAAACGTCAGCGCATGGGCGCCGACCGTCTTGGCGTCGTTGTCCCTGCGCAGTGAAGCGAGCTCGTCGCGCAGCGTCAGGAGGCAACTCGGCTCGAGGCCGACGATCGGCACGCCGCGTGCCGCGAACGGCGCGAAGGCCGACACCAGCCGGTCGAGCTCGGCTTTGGCTTCGTCGACGAGACCGGCCGAGAGGAACGTGCGGCCGCAGCACATCGGACGGCTGCCGCTCGCAGGTCTTGGTAGATGCACGCGATAGCCGCCAGCCGTGAGCACGCGCAACGCGGCATCGAGGTTCTCGCGCTCATAGATGCGGTTGAAGGTGTCGACGAACAGCACGACCTCGCGGCCGGTCTCCGGGCCGACGCTTTCGGCCGGCGGCACGAACACATCGCTGCGGAAGGCGGGGAGCGCCCGGCGTGCGCTGATGCCGGCAAAGCGCTCGAACAGCTTTCGCATCAGCGGGCTGTTGTTGCGCAAGTTCGCCAGCGCCGCGAAGCGCGACGCAAGGCCGGCATAGCGCGGCAGATATGCGACCAGCCGGTCGCGCAGCGTTAGGCCGTGGCTGGCGGCGCGCGCGGCGAGCACCTCGATCTTCATCTTGGCCATGTCGACGCCGGTGGGGCATTCGTGGCGGCAGGCCTTGCAGGAGACGCAGAGTTTGAGCGTTTCCATCATCTCGTCGGAAGCGAGCGCATCGGGGCCGAGCTGGCCGGAGATCGCAAGCCGCAGCGTGTTGGCACGTCCTCTCGTGACGTCCTTCTCGTTGCGCGTGGCGCGGTAGGACGGGCACATCACGCCGCCCTCCAGCTTGCGACAGGCGCCGTTGTTGTTGCACATCTCGACCGCGCCCTGGAAGCCGCCGCCGGCGCCGGGATAAGCCGACCAGTCGAGCTTTGTCTTCAATTCGCCGACCCGATAGTCGGGCCTGAAGCGGAACAGCGAGCGGTCGTCCATCCTGGGCGCATCGACGATCTTGCCGGGATTGAGCACGCCCTCGGGATCGAAGCGCTGCTTCACCTCCCTGAAGTCGGCGACGAGGCGCTCGCCGAACATGCTCTCGTGGAATTCGGAGCGCACCAAGCCATCGCCATGCTCGCCCGAATGCGAGCCCTTGTACTCGCGCACCAGCGCAAACGCCTCTTCGGCGATGGCGCGCATCGCCTTGACGTCCTTCTCCAGCTTCAGGTTCAGCACGGGCCGCACATGCAGGCAGCCTTCCGAGGCGTGCGCGTACATCGTGCCGCTGGTGCCGTGCTTGGCGAACACTTCGTTCAGCCGCGCGGTGTAGTCGGCGAGATGCGGCAGCGGCACGGCGCAGTCCTCGACGAAGGACACCGGCTTGCCCTCCTGTTTCATCGACATCATGACGTTGAGGCCGGCCGCGCGGAAGTCGGCAATGCCGCTCTGCAGCGCCGGCTCGGTGATCTCCACCACGCCGCCCCATTTGCGCGTGTCGTTGTTCCAGCCGAAGCCGAGATCGCCCATCAGCTCGGTGAGCTGCTTGAGCCGCACCAGATTGTCCGACTGGTCTTCTTCGGCGAACTCGACCACCAGCACGGCGTCCGGATCGCCCTTGATCGCCGCGGAGATGACGGGTGCGAACATCGCGATGTCGCGGCCGAGCGCGATCATGGTGCGGTCGACCAGCTCGACCGCGATCGGCTTGAGCTTGACGAGGTGCTGGGCCGCATCCATCGCCTCGTAGAAGCTGCCGAAATGGCAGACGCCGAGCACCTTGTTGCGGATCACGGGCCACAGCTTCAGCTCGACCTTGGTGGTGAAGGCGAGGGTGCCTTCGGAGCCGACCAACAGATGCGCCATGTTGTTCGGCGCGTTGCGCGGCACCAGCGCATCGAGATTGTAGCCGCCGACGCGGCGCTGCACCTTTGGGAAGCGCGCGGCGATCTCGTCGGCCTCGCGCGTTCCGAGATCGAGCATGTCGCGGAACAGGGCGCGGGTGCTGTCGCTCGCCTCGAAGTCGGAGAGATCGCGCGCGACCTCGCCGAAGCGGCTCAGCGTGCCGTCGGCCAGTGATGCCTCCATCGACAGCGTGTTGTCGCGCATGGTGCCGTAGCGCAGTGAGCGGCCGCCGCAGGAATTGTTGCCGGCCATGCCGCCGATGGTGGCGCGGGAGGCCGTGGAGACGTCGACCGGAAACCACAGGCCGTGCTTCCTAAGCTGACGGTTGAGATCGTCGAGCACAATGCCGGGCTCGACGACGCAGATGCGCCCTTCGACATCGAGCGACAGGATCCGGTTGAGGTGCTTGGAGAGATCGACCACGATGCCGTCATTGACGGTCTGGCCGCATTGCGAGGTGCCACCGCCGCGCGGGGTGACCTTCAGCCCCTCGTCGCGCGCGATCGCCAGCGCCCGCAAGGCCTCGTCCATGGTCTTGGGGACCACCACGCCTGCCGGCATGATCTGGTAGAACGAGGCGTCGGTGGCGTAGCGGCCGCGGCTGAAGCCGTCGAACAGGACGTCGCCGGTCAATTCCGACCGCAGGCGCCGTTCGAGCGAGGAGGCGTTCGTCATTCCTGATCCCGGGCTGACCCAGCGAGGCCCAGCCTTGCTGAGTTATTCATTGTGGTTCCTGACCGATTATATTGTGAATGCAAAAGAGCGAGCCGGGCGCCCTCAAGGCGATGCCGGCACGCTCTCTTGGGGCTCGGTCAGGTGCTCGATCGCCGCAGCTCGCTTGTTGCGCAGATGCTGGAACAGGATGTCGCTGAGCTCGCTGCCGGCGCGGCGGCGCAGCGCATCGAGGATGGCCTCGTGCTCGCGCATGGCTTCCGCCCAGCGCTGCCGCTTGCGGGCGAAATTGGCGGAGTAGCGGACGCGGCGAATGCGGCCGGCAAAGTTGGCGTAGGCTGTCTTCAGCGTCTCGTTGCGCGCGGACGCGACGATGCTCTCGTGGATGCGCTGGTTGGCCTGGAAATAGCCGTGCATGTCGCGATGCAGATAATGGCCGTACATCTCGTAATGCAGCTGCTCGATCGCCGTGATTTCCGCATCCGTTATCGCTTCGCAGGCGAGGCGCCCAGCCAGGCTTTCCAGGCCCGCCATAACGTCGAACAGTTCTTCGAGATCCCGCTGGCCGAGCTGGCGCACCCGCGCGCCACGGTTGGGCAGCAGCTCGATCAGGCCCTCGGCGGCGAGCACCTTGAGTGCCTCGCGCAACGGCGTGCGGGAGATGCCGAGCATCTCGCAGAGCTGCCGCTCGGGAACACGCGCGCCTTCAGGGATATTGCCTTCGACCACGTAGTCGCGCAGCCGCAGCAGGATCTCGCCATGCAGCGAGGCCTCCTGACGGTTTTCCTGGCGGTCGCCGCCATTGCCGGTTGGCGGGGTGATCGGCACCCCGGTCTCGGGAATCGTGGATTTCATTTGCAGCACAGTAGTTTGCCCGATTGGTCGCGTCGACGTTCGCAATCGAATACCAGATTTCGATTGATTGCACAAAAAATGAATGCAAAATAGCCGTCAGAGCTGACCAATACCCGCCGAAAGGGAGCTTCATGCCTCAGGGACGCCATTTCCTGCAGATTCCGGGCCCGAGCCCGGTCCCCGAGCGTGTCCTGCGCGCGATGGACATGCCTGTCATCGACCACCGCAGCCCCGAATTCGGCGAGCTCGGGCGGACCGTGCTCGAAGGCAGCCAGAAGATCTTCCAGACCAAGGGGCCGGTGGTGATCTTCCCCTCGTCGGGGACCGGCGCCTGGGAGGCCGCGATCGTCAACACGCTGTCGCCGGGCGACAAGGTGCTGATGGTCGAGACCGGCCACTTCGCCACGATGTGGCGGCAGATGGCCGGCCGCTTCGGCATAGAGGTCGATTTCGTCCCGGGCGACTGGCGCCGCGGCGCCGATCCCGCGGTGATCGAGGCCAAGCTCGCCGAGGACACCACACGCACCATCAAGGCCGTGATGGTCGTGCACAACGAGACCTCGACCGGCGCGACCAGCCGCATCGCCGAGATCCGCGCCGCGATCGACCGCGCCTCGCATCCGGCATTGCTGATGGTCGACACCATCTCCTCGCTCGGCTCGGTCGACTATCGTCACGACGAGTGGAAGGTCGACGTCAGCGTCAGCTGCTCGCAGAAGGGTTTCATGCTGCCGCCCGGCCTCGGCTTCAACGCCATCTCGGACAAGGCCTTGGCCGCGTCCAAGACCAACAAGATGCCGCGCTCCTATTTCGACTGGGAGGAGATGCTCAAGCCCAACGCCAAGGGTTTCTTCCCCTATACGCCCGCGACCAATCTGCTCTACGGCCTGCGCGAGGCGATCACGATGCTGCTCGAGGAGGGGCTCGACAACGTGTTCGCCAGGCATCAGCGGCTCGCCGCGGCGACGCGCGCCGCCGTCAATCATTGGGGTCTCGAAGTGCTCTGCCAGGAGCCTTCGGAGTTCTCGCCGGTGCTGACCGCGGTCCTGATGCCCCCTGGGCATGATGCCGATCAGTTCCGGAAAGTCGTGCTCGACAATTACAACATGTCGCTCGGTTCGGGCCTGTCGAAGGTCGCCGGCAAGGTCTTCCGCATCGGCCATCTCGGCGAATGCAATGCGCTGACGCTGCTCGGTGCGCTCACCGGCGTCGAGATGGGCCTGTCGGTGGCCGGCGTGCCGCACCGCTCCGGCGGCGTCGACGTCGCGATGAAGCTGCTGGAGCAGCGCCCGCAAGGCAATGCCGCGCCGCATCTGAAGATCGTCGGCACGTGAAGGTGTGGTCGCGGCGGTGCGGCTGGGGCAGGCCGGCCCGCTATGCACGAACGGACTTTTGGAGGAGAGGACAAGCCGGTCAAATGGTGCTATTCGGCGCCCACCCAATCAAGGCAAGACCGGGAAGGACGCCGATGACCGTGCATACTGGAAGGCATTTCTTACAGATTCCAGGACCGACCAACGTGCCCGATCGGGTGCTGCGGGCGATGGACATGCCGACTTTGGACCATCGCGGTCCGGAGTTCGCCGAGCTCGGTTTTGCCGTCCTTGCCGCAATGCAGCGCGTGTTCCGCACCCAGCAGCCCGTGATCATCTTCCCCTCGTCCGGCACCGGCGCCTGGGAAGCGGCGATGGTCAACGTCTTCGCGCCCGGCGACAAGGTCTTGATGTGCGAGACCGGCCAGTTCGCCGTGCTCTGGCGCGGCATCGCCGACAAGTTCAAGCTCGACGTCGACTTCATTCCGAGCGATTGGCGCCACGGCGCCGACCTCGCCGAGATCGAGAAGCGTCTCGCCGCCGACAAGCAGCACGCCATCAAGGCGGTCTGCGTCGTGCACAACGAGACCTCGACCGGCTGCGTGAGCCCGCCCGCGGAGGTGCGCAAGATCCTCGACCGCGTCAAGCATCCGGCGCTCTTGATGGTCGACACCATCTCCGGCCTCGGTTCGATGGAATATGAGCACGACGCCTGGGGCATCGACGTTTCGGTCGCGGGCTCGCAGAAGGGCCTGATGCTGCCGCCGGGCCTCGGCTTCAACGCCGTCTCGGAGAAGGCGCTCGCCGTGGCGAAGGCCAACCCCGGCATGCGCTCCTACTGGGACTGGCAGGAGGTTATCAGCTTCAACAAGCTCGGCACCTTCCCCTACACGCCCGCGACGAACCTGCTCTACGGCCTGCGCGAGGCGGTGAAGATGCTGGAGGAGGAGGGGCTGGAGAACGTCTGGACGCGCCACAAGCGCCACAGCGCTGCGACGCGGGCTGCGGTCAAGGTCTGGGGCCTGGAGACGCAATGTGCCGATCCCGCCGCGCATTCTCCGGCGCTGACCGGCGTGCGCGTGCCTGAGGGCTTCGATGCCGACGCCTTCCGCAAGGTGGTGCTGGAAAACTTCGACATGTCGCTCGGCACCGGCCTGAACAAGGTCAAGGGCAAGGTGTTCCGCATCGGCCATATCGGCCATTTCAACGATCTGATGTTGATGGGCACGCTTGCAGGCGTCGAGATGGGCCTCGACCTCGCAAAGATCCCGCACCGAAGCGGCGGCGTGCTCGCGGCCATGGACGTCCTGAAGGGACGCGACGTGGTGCCGATGACCAAGGCTCAGGTTGCCTAGAGGCAGCCTGATTGAACTTCAGTGAAGAAAGCGAGCGCGCGATGAACGCACCGACGGCTGCCAACGAAGACCTGCTCTACTCCGTCACGGACGGCATCGCGCGGATCACCTTCAACCGACCGCAGGCGCGCAACGCCATGACCTTCGCCATGTATGACCGCATGGCGGAGATCTGCGAGGAGATCAACGCCGACCGTTCGATCAAGGCCCTGATCCTGACCGGCGCGGGCGACAAGGCGTTTGCCTCCGGCACGGACATCTCGCAATTCCGCGTCTTCAAGACCGCGCAGGATGCGCTCGACTACGAGGCGCGCATCGACCGCGTGCTCGGCACGCTCGAGCAGTGCCGCGTGCCGGTGATTGCGGCGATCGCCGGCGCCTGCACCGGCGGCGGCGCAGGGATCGCGGCCTGCTGCGATCTTCGCATCGGCACCGAGACGACGCGGATGGGCTTTCCGATCGCACGCACGCTCGGCAACTGCCTGTCGATGTCGAACATCAGCCGCGTCGTCGCGCTGGTCGGTCCCGCCCGCACCAAGGACCTGATCTTCAAGGCGCGCCTCGTCGAGGCGCAGGAGGCGCTGGCGCTCGGCCTGCTCAACGAGGTCGTGCCTGACGTCGAGACGCTGCAGCGTCGCGCCGACGAGACCGCGAAGCTCGTCGCCAGCCACGCGCCGCTGACGCTCGAAGCGACCAAGGAAGCGGTGCGCCGCATCCGCCGCACGCTCTCGCGCGAGGAAGGCGAGGACCTGATCCTGAAAGCCTATATGAGCGAAGATTTCCGCGAGGGCATGGATGCCTTCCTCAACAAGCGGGCGCCGGTCTGGAAGGGCAAATAAGTCTCACCGGCTTTCGGATTCGTCAGTCGAAAGTCATATGCGTGCAATTGCCCGTCTGCTTGAACTCCTCAGGATTAGTCCGCACTATGCAGGGATAGAATTCTCCGCACCTACAACTCAAGAAACATCAGGGGATGAAACTCGTGCGAATTCCAGTGAAAGCCGTCGGCGCTGCGACGGCGCTGTTGTTGAGCACGCCGGCGTTTGCCGGCTGGGAACCGACGAAACCGGTGGAGATCGTGGTGGCGGCGGGCGCGGGTGGCGCCTCCGACCAGATGGCCCGGATGATGCAGGCCGCGATCCAGAAGAACAATCTGATGAAGCAGCCGATGGTGGTCTCGCTCAAGGGCGGCGCCTCGGGCGCGGAAGCGCTGATGTACATGAAGTCCAGCGAGGGCGATCCCAACAAGGTGCTGATTGCCTATTCGCTGATCTACATGCTGCCGCTGTCGGCGAAGATCCCGTTCAACTGGCGCGAACTGACGCCTGTCTCCGTGGTCGCGCTCGACCAGTTCGTGCTGTGGGACAACAGTGCAGGCCCCAAGACGGTGAAGGAATTCGTCGCGGCCGCGAAGGCGGCGAGCGCGCCGTTCAAGATGGGCGGCACCGGCTCCAAGCGCGAGGACCACGTGCTCACCGTGTTCCTGGAGCAGAAGACCGGGGCGAAATTCTCCTATCTGCCCTACAAGTCCGGCGGCGAGGCCGCAACCCAGCTGGTCGGCAACCACACCGAGGCCAACGTCAACAACCCATCCGAAAATCTCGAAGTCTGGCGCGCCGGCCAGGTGCGTCCGCTCTGCGTGTTCGACAGGGAGCGCATTTCCTACACGACCAAGGTGACCGACACGCAGTCCTGGGCCGACATCCCGACCTGCAAGGAGGAGGGCGTCGACGTGCAATATCTGATGCTGCGCGCGATGTTCCTGCCCGGCAAGGTCACGCCGGAGCAGCAGGCGTTCTACGTCGATCTGTTCCACAAGGTGACGCAGACCGCGGAGTACAAGGACTACATGGAGAAGCAGGCCTTGAAGCCGATCTTCCTCACCGGCAAGGACATGGTGCAGTTCCTCGAGGAGGACGATGCGCTGAACAAGTCGCTGATGACGGAAGCCGGTTTCGTTGCCAAGTAGCTCTCTCTTCTCCCTCGCCCCGTTCTTACGGGGAGAGGGTCGGGGTGAGGGGCTTTCTCCGCGAAGACGGTGACGGACGGACTCGCGGAGAGTCCCCCTCACCCGGCGCTTCGCGCCGACCTCTCCCCGCAAGCGGGGCGAGGTGACATAACTCCCCGCTTTGCGAAGTAACTCATGTCCCAAACCGATATCGAAATCGTCGTCGAGGATCCCACCGCGCCCGAAGACGATTCCCCCTCCGTCGTCTCGTCCGGCACGATCGAGATCGTCGTCTGCCTGCTGCTGCTCGCGCTCGCGGTCACGCTCGGCTTCGACAATTGGCGCACCGGCGCGTCCTGGGATGCGACCGGGCCGGAGCCCGGCTATTTCCCGTTCTATCTGTCCGTCATTCTCGCCGGCGGCAGCTTCTACGGTCTGGTCGCCACGCTGCTGGCGCGGCGCGCCTCGTCCGGCACCTTCGTCACGCGCGCACAAGGCCGCCGCGTGCTGGCGGTGTTCGTGCCGACGCTGCTGTTCTGCCTGACGACGCAGTTCCTCGGCCTCTATGTCGCGAGCTTTCTCCTGATCGCGGGCTTCATGCGCCTCGTCGGCCGGATCGCGCTGTGGAAGTCGCTGCTCACCGCGTTCGCGTTCACGGCGATCATGTTCGTCACCTTCGACGTCGCCTTCGACGTCATCATGCCGAAGGGGCCGCTCGAAGCGGCCCTCGGCCGCTAGACGGAGCCCCACGCGATGGAAGCTCTCGGTCTCCTGCTCCACGGCTTTGCCGTCCTGCTGACATGGAAGACGCTCGTGCTGATGATGGTCGGGCTGGTGCTCGGCATCTTCGTCGGCGTGCTGCCCGGGCTCGGCGGCCCCAACGGCGTTGCGATCCTGTTGCCGCTGACCTTCACGATGGACCCGACCTCGGCGATCGTGATGCTGTCCTGCATCTATTGGGGCGCATTGTTCGGCGGTGCCATCACCTCGATCCTGTTCAACATTCCGGGCGAAGCCTGGTCGGTCGCGACCACTTTCGACGGCTATCCGATGGCGCAGCAGGGCAGGGCGGCGGAGGCGCTGACTGCAGCGTTCACCTCGTCCTTCGTCGGCTCGCTGGTCGCGGTGCTGCTGATCACCTTCCTCGCGCCGATGATCTCGTCCTTTGCGCTGAAATTCGGCCCGCCCGAGTTCTTCGCGGTGTATCTGCTCACCTTCTGCTCCTTCGTCGGCCTCGGGCGCGAAGCCAAGCACAAGACGGTGATCTCGATGTCGCTGGGCCTGCTGCTGGCCGGCATCGGCATGGATACCGTGTCGGGCAACCTCCGCATGACTTTCGGCTCGCCGGAGCTCTTGCGCGGCATCAACTTCCTGGTGGCCGTCATCGGCCTGTTCGGCATCAGCGAGATCCTGCTGACGATGGAGGAGCGCCTTGCGCTGCGCGGACATGCGGCGGGCATCTCGCTGCGCGTCGTGCTCGGCGTCTGGAAGGATCTGCCGAAATACTGGGTGACGCTGCTGCGTTCATCCTTCATCGGCTGCTGGCTCGGCATCACGCCCGGCGGTGCGATCGCGGCCTCCTTCATGGGCTACAATCTGGCAAAACGCTTCGCCAAGGAGTCCGAGAGCTTCGGCAAGGGCCGTATCGAGGGCGTGTTCGCGCCGGAAACGGCGGCGCATGCCTCCGGCACCTCGGCGCTGCTGCCGATGCTGGCGCTCGGCATTCCCGGCTCGGGCACGGCCGCGATCCTGCTCGGCGGCCTCATGGTGTGGGGCCTCAATCCGGGGCCGCTGCTGTTCGTCGAGCACAAGGATTTCGTCTGGGGCCTGATCGCCTCGATGTATCTCGGCAACGTCGTCGGTCTTGTGCTGGTGCTGACGACGGTACCGATCTTCGCCTCGATCCTGCGCGTGCCGTTCGCGGCGGTGGCGCCGATGATCGTGGTGTCCTGCGCGATCGGCGCCTATGCCATCCAGAACGCGATGTTCGACATCTGGCTGATGCTGGGCTTCGGGGTGGTCGGTTACGTCTTCAAGAAGATCGGCATTCCGCTGGCGCCGTTCACCCTGGCGCTCGTGCTCGGCAACCGCGCCGAGGATGCCTTCCGCCTGTCGATGATCGGCTCCGGCGGCACCTTGAAGGTGTTCTGGTCGAACGGCCTGGTCGGCTCGATCACAACCCTCGCGATTCTGCTGCTGTTCTGGCCGGTGATCGACAATCTCCTCGGCCGTGTCGGGTTGACGCATGGGACCAGGGCGACATCGCCCTAGGACGTTGGAGCAATCTCTTTTGAGATCAACAACTTAAGTGAGAGGTGGTTTTTCGGCCGGGATGCTGCCGCGAGTCCGATTGTTTCCGAATGTTGCCGCTGCGGCACAGCCGCTTGGCGGGTATGCGCGTATATTTCGTCATCTTTTTAGTGCGGAGGAATTGCAATGAAGCGGATTGTAATGGGACTGGCAGCGGCAATGTCGCTGTTGGCGACGGGGGCCATGGCTGCGGATCTCGCGGCGAAGCCCTACGTCAAGGCTCCGCCTATGGTCGCAGCGGCCTACAATTGGACCGGCTTCTATCTCGGCGGCAATATCGGCTACAGCTGGGGCCGCTCCCGGGACGACTCCACTTTGACCACGCCCGCCGGCGTCGTGCTTTTTGCGAGCAGCGATCGCACCAACATGGACGGCGTCATCGGCGGCGGCCAAATCGGCTATAACTGGCAAACACAGAACTGGGTCTGGGGTGTCGAGGCCGACATCCAAGGCAGCGATCAGAAGGGCAGCCGCGCCTTCACCTGTCCGACGGGCGTGTGTACCCCTCCGTTCGGCGTGATCGCCGTGTTCCCTGGTCCGGCCGTTCCCGTCACGCTTGACCAGAAGCTGACCTGGTTCGGGACGCTCCGCGGTCGCATCGGCATCCTTGCGACGCCGACCGTGCTGTTCTACGGAACGGGCGGTCTGGCTTACGGAGAGGTGAAGACCACGGAGACCATCGGTGCGGCCGCGGCCGTGTTCTCCAACTCCGACGTGCGCGTGGGCTACACGGTTGGTGCCGGCGTCGAGGGCGTGATCAGTGGCAACTGGACCGCAAAGCTCGAATATCTCTGGATGGATCTCGGCCGCACCCGGGGTTCGTTCACCACGGCCATCGGGGCGCTCGGTGGCGGCGTGCTGACGAGCAACTATAGCTCGAGGATTACCGACAATATCGTGCGGGTCGGAGTGAACTATAAATTTGGTGGCCCGGTGGTCGCCAAGTACTGATCGGACATTGGCGTCCAACTAGAAGCAAAGCCCGGCCTTGAAGCCGGGCTTTGTCGTTTGAGTCGAGTATGGCGACAGCCTCGAAGAAAGGCCTCTAGTCAGGCTGATGACGGCGAAGCACGGGCGAAGAGCAAAGGACGTCATCGCGAGATGGTGGCTGAAGCCAGCGCGGCGAAGCAACTTAGCACCCGGCAGCATTTTGGCAGGAACTCCAGCGCCAAGCTCGATTGTTTCCGAATGTTGCCGCTGCGGCACAGCCTTTGCGCGAGTGTGCGGGTATATTTCGATCACAAGATGGTGCAAGGGGGAATTCTCCATGAAGCGGATAGTGATTGGAATGGCGGCCGCGATGTCGCTCTTTGCGACTGGCGCACTGGCCGCCGATCTCGCGGCAAAGCCCTACGTCAAGGCGCCTATCGTCGATCCGGTCTGGAGCTGGACGGGCTTCTATGTCGGCGTCAACGGCGGCTACAGCTGGGGCCGTTCGCGCACTGACGTCTCCTACTTCAGCTCGGCCACCGGCGCGCCGATCGCGCCGCCGGCCGGCTCCATCACCAGCGCCTCGTTCGACATGAACGGCGGCGTCGCAGGCGGTCAGGCTGGCTACAACTGGCAGAACGCCAATTGGGTGTTCGGCATCGAGGGCGATCTCCAATGGTCGGGCGAACGGGGCAGCGCCCTTTATAGTTGCGCCGCGGTGGCGGTCACCGCCGGTCCCTGTCTTCCCGGTCTGACTTTCCTGCCCGCTGCTGCTGCGGGAGGCACCACGCTCAACGTTGATCAGAATCTGCAGTGGTTCGGCACGGTCCGCGGTCGCGTCGGCATTCTGGCAACCCCCAAGGTGTTGTTCTACGGCACCGGCGGCCTCGCCTTCGGCGAGATCAAGACCACGGGCACCATGAGCGGCTTCACCCCCGCGGGTGTCGCGGTCACCTCGATCGGCTCGACCTCGACGACCCGCGCCGGCTGGACCGTGGGCGCCGGCGTCGAAGGCAAGATCACCCAGAATTGGAGCGCCAAGCTGGAATATCTCTACATGGATCTCGGTCGCTTCTCGTCGGGTCCGTTCACGCTGGCGCCGGCTTCGACGATCAGCGCCAACGTGTCGTCGCGCTTCACCGACCACATCCTGCGCGCCGGCATCAACTATCAGTTCGGCGGCCCGGTGGTCGCCAAGTACTGAGAGGTACTGAGCAACAGCGGAGATCAGTGCAGGAAATCCGTCGATAACCAAAGCCCGGCTCCCCCGCCGGGCTTTTTGTTGCGGACGTGCCCGGTGGGCCCATTCCACTTCGTGGAGTTCCAGCCTCGCGATCCTATCGCCGAAGCCAACTCGGTTCAGGGCCTTATCAACCGGTCCGCTCAGTCCAGAGAACGCACCTTCTTGCGGCTAGGGTGCGGGAAGTCGGCAACCGGAGAGCAGGTCCGGTCGACTTTACCTTCTGCTGGGGGATCCGAGGAACCTAAAGGTCGACCATTGTGCAACCTGATGCCAAAATCGTACGACTCAGACAAGGCTTGCCATGCGGGAAGCTTCACTTCGCTCGAACAGTCTGGTGACCCGCGGTATGCCGGCGTTGTGGTGGGGCGCTGTGGTTGCAGGAAGTTTTCTTACCTCCTCCTGCGTGAGCTCTGACGCAATCCCCTCAAAGTCAGGGGTTGCAGCCGGTGCTCCTTGGGCCCGAGATCTCAACGAGCCCCCTCCTAGTCGGCCCGTACAAAGGCCGGACTAGGTCTGCGAGGGCGCAACATACCCGACATTTGGAACCCCTTCTCTCCTGTCGCGCGACCGAAGGACGATCACTCCCGTGTCGCTTTCTCCGAGATCAAGCCCGACGAGACCGCCGCAAGGCCTTCGGAAGGTCATTCCTATGTTCTCCGTCGTCGATTTCCGCGTCACCCTCGCCGCCGTGCTGCTGGCGGGAGGTACCCCGGCAATCGCAAAATCGCCCACGCCGCGGCCCGACATCGAGTGGCGCACCAGCTATACGATAAGCAACAGTGCCTGCGCCGCCTGATTCGCCTGTATGGGGACGAAAGCGACTACGAGAACTGGACTGAAAGTGGGTGAATGGGGCGCGAATTCCTCAATCGCGCACCTAATGTGGTCGAAGCCCCCAAGTGCCCTTTGCGATCACCGATGAGTCGTCAATTCACAAGTGTGTCTTTCAATAATCATAATATCTTGGCCTGTATCCATAGCCTGGATGGCCGTCATATCTCGGATGCCAGTATTGGCGATAGCCATACGGCGGGTCATCAGGTAATGGCCGCTTGTAGAAGCCCGGCGCCTTGTACCCGTTAGGGTAGCAACGGCCGTTCGAGAAGTTGAAGTCATACCCGGGCGGGCAAGCGCCGTCAGGACTACCGCGAAACTGAATTTGTCGGATGGTCGGTCCCTCTGAGGGAGGAACTAATATGCCGATCTGGAGAGCGAGAGCCGCGCTGGCGATAGCTGCAAGCATTTCTATTTCCTCCATTAACCCGCTTGAGGTTAGACCATATGCATGTAACGAGTAATGGCTGCTGAACCAAATATTTATCTACGGTTCACAACTTACCATGACCGCTTCAGCCTCTCAGCTTTTGCAGAACCTCCCGCACACTACCCGGCACTCGCGCTACGGAAGTGTACAAAACCAAGATGCGACCGCAAGTAGACGGTTGCACTAGAAGCTCACCTGTTATCGGTTAGTTGGACCCGTGGTCCCCAAGCACTGAGGTCAACCAAGGCGTCTACAACAAGTAAAGCCCGGCCTTGCGCCGGGCTTTGTCGTTCAGACGGGGCGCGTGAGGTTCACACCACCTTGGCCTCGCGCAGCTTTGCGATCTCGTCGGTCTCAAAGCCGAACTCCTTCAGCACCTCGTTGGTCTGCTCGCCGAATTCCGGCGGCCGCGCCACCATCCTGCTCGGCGTGCGCGACAGCGTCACGGGCTGGCCGACCAGGCGGATCTGCCGGCCTTCGTCGTTCGGCACGTCCTGGGCGATGCCGAGATGCTTGACCTGCGCGTCCTCGAACATCTGGTCGATGGCGTAGATCGGCCCACAGGGCACGCCGGCCTCGTTGAGTTCGCGGACCCAGGTCTCGGTCGATTTCGTCACGGTGCGCTTCTCGATCTCGGCGTTGAGCGCATCGCGATTCCTGGAGCGGGCGGGAGCGGTCGCATAGTCGGGATGACTGCAGAGCTCCGGCGCGCCGATCGCCTGCGCGCAGCGCTCCCAGATCCGCCCGCCCGTGGTGGCGATGTTGATGTAGCCGTCGGAGGTCTTGAACACGCCGGTCGGAATGCTGGTCGGATGGTTGTTGCCGGCCTGCTTGGCGACCTCCTTCTCCATCAGCCAGCGCGCGGCCTGGAAGTCGAGCATGAAGATCTGGGCCTGCAGCAGCGAGGTCTGCACCCACTGGCCCTTGCCCGAGACTTCGCGCTCCAGCAGGGCGGTGAGGATGCCCATCGCGCAGAACAGCCCGGCACTGAGGTCGGCGACGGGAATGCCGACCCGCATCGGGCCTTGGCCCGGCGCGCCGGTGATCGACATCAGCCCGCCCATGCCTTGCGCGATCTGATCGAAACCCGGCCGCTTGTGGTAGGGGCCGTCTTGGCCGAAGCCGGAGATGCTGCCATAGACGATGCGCGGGTTGATCGCCGCGAGGCTGTCGTAGTCGATGCCGAGCTTCTTCTTCACGTCGGGCCGGAAATTCTCGACCACCACGTCGGCCCTGGCGGCGAGGCGCTTGAACACCGCGAGCCCGCGCTCGTCCTTCAGGTTCAGCGCCATCGCCCGCTTGTTGCGGTGCAAATTCTGAAAGTCGGAACCGCGCCGCGGCCCGCCCGGCTGCTCGCCGCCGGCATCCTCGGTCAGCGCGTCGATCTTGACGACGTTGGCCCCCCAGTCGGCGAGCTGCCGCACGCAGGTAGGCCCGGAGCGGACACGGGTCAGATCGAGCACGGTGAAGCGCGACAGGGCTTCCGAGGCATGCGGGAAGGGCATCGTGAAAGGCTCCGGAACGGATTGCGGGCCTACCATAGTGCCTGGAGAGCACGCGACAAGCCGGGCCGGCGCCGATGCCGCCTGCCGAAATGCCGTGCCTGATGCGGCCGAGATCAGCGCGACAAGCGCTTCAATTCCGCGCGCGCCTGCTCGGCCAGGGGATCGTCGCCGTGGCGCGCAATGAAGAGCTCGAGGGCCTCACGCGTTCCCTTCCGGCGTGCGGCCTCGTATTCCTCTGCCACGGCAACGGCAGGGTCTCGCGCCATCGGCATGGAGGGCGCGCGCCCTACCTTGCTGCTGTCGTCTGCTTTGGCCTTCTCCACCATCACAGGCAGTCCTCCGAAGGGTTGGTGGGTCAGTCCGGTGAATGCCATCAAGGCGCCAAACAGGCCGGCCGGGAGTGTGCGTCGTGTCATGAAACCCTGCAAACTACGGTGTTCCCGGAACTAAACTCTAGGGTGGCGTTCCGTATGACTACGGGATTTAATGGCTAACACAGCCTTATGAGAGCAGCGCAAACGCCGCTGCCCCATTTAAACCAAACGTTTAACTCTCTAGCTAGAATCATGTGCCCCCGCGGCGAATCACACGACGCGTTGCTTTGGAGAGTCAATTGGCTACCGCTGTTAATGTCAGTGCCACCAACAACGCCGAGATCGACGGCCTGCTGTCGGGCGTCAAATGGTCGGGCACGATCACCTACAGTTTTCCTGACGCGCCGAGCGACTATTCCAATCCCTATTACGGCGGCAGCAGCGAGCCGACCACGTCGGGCTTTGCGTCCGCGCCTTCGCAGATCCAGACGGCGATCAACTACGCGATCGGATTGATCCTCGGCTACACCAACGCCAACATCCAATATGCGGGCACGAACGGCTCCGACATCATGGTCGCGCAGTCGCCGGCCGCCAATCCGACCGCCTACGCCTACTATCCCGGCAATTACGCGTCCAGCGGCGACGTCTGGTTCGGCACGCAATACAATTTCTCGCTGGCCAAGCTCGGCAATTACTACTTCACCACCGCGCTGCACGAGCTCGGCCACGCCTTCGGCCTCAAGCACAGCCAGGAGGCCGGCGGCCCCGGCAACGTCGCGGTGCCGAGCGCGCATGACGACAGCGAATACACCGTCATGAGCTATCGCAGCTATGTCGGCGGCTCGACGACGAGCGGCTACACCAACGAAGCGTACGGATATCCGCAGACCTACATGGCCAACGATATCCTCGCGCTCCAGACCATGTACGGTGCGGACTACACGACCCAGAGCAGCAACACCGTCTACACCTGGAATCCGGCCACGGGGCAGGAGTTCATCAACGGCGTCGGCCAGCTCGCACCGGGCGGGGGCGCCGGCGGCTCGGCCAACCGCATCTACGAGACCATCTGGGACGGCGGCGGCGTCGATACCTATGACCTGTCGAACTACACGACGAACCTGAGCATCAACCTCAATCCCGGCGCCTCGTCGGTGTTCTCCTCCGTGCAGCTGGCCTATCTCGGCGATGGCCATTACGCCTCGGGCAACGTCTATAACGCCTATCTCTATAACGGCGACGCACGCTCCTACATCGACAATGCCACCGGCGGGTCCGGCAACGACACGATCATCGGCAACGCCATCGCCAATACGCTGAGCGGCGGCGGCGGCAACGATACGATCACCGGCGGGGCGGGCAACGACACCATTAACGGCGGCTCAGGCACGGACACGGCAATATATTCGGGCAGTCGTGCGAATTACCGCATCTCGTACAATTCGGCGACCCAAACCTTCGCGGTGGCTGATCTACGCTCCGGCACGCCGGACGGGACCGACACTGAGACGGGAATTGAGTATTTCCAGTTCGCCGACGGCAGAATTGCTAGCTCCAGCTTGGTCAACGCTACGGTCGAAGCGGTCGGATCGACCAGCTTAGTGCAGATGGGGGATAACTTCTACCTTGACGCGATCAGCACGGGCAGTGGGCCCATCCTGAAGATTTCCGGCTCGCCGGTCAGTGCCATTGCATGTGGCACCTGGGCGCCGATCGCGGCCGAGCAGACCGCCGGCGGATATTATGTGGCCTGGAAGGACTCGGTGTCAGGTCACTACACTGCCTGGAGCACGGATAGCAATGGCAACTATATCAATAATATCGTTCCTGAGGTGACGGGTACGAATGCGTCGTTTCAGTCGCTGGAGACTACCTTCCAGCAAGACCTCAATGGTGATG
>NZ_JACCHP010000043.1 GCF_016031625.1 Bradyrhizobium agreste
CGGGGTGGGGTGATCTCTCCTCTCGGGCAGAGCATGCGTGGAGAGACTGTCACCCCACCCCGTCTCGTGTCTCGCTTCGCTCAACCCGAGCCGACCCTCCCCCTCCAGTGCAGGGGAATCGCATATGAGACGTGGCTATGGGCACCGGCTGTCTCCACAGCGTCATGGCCGGGCTTGTCCCGGCCATCCACGCCTTTCCACGCGGCACAAAGAACGTGGATGCCCGGGACAAGCCCGGGCATGACGACCTCTGCAATATTCAAATGCGATTGCCCTGCCCTCCAGGGGAGGGCAACAGGCACCTCACCGCGCCGCACCCTCCGTAAACGCTGTCTCGATCACCTCACCAAAAGGCTGCCACGACCGCCCGTCGAACTGGACCAACCGCATCTGCCTGATCGGCAAATAGCGATTGGGCGAGGTGTTCATCCTGATGTTGGGCCATGCGACCGAAGGCTGATAGTCCCTGAGCGAAGCCGCTTGACGCATGATGTTCTCGCGCGAGAAATCGTCGCCGCATTGCTTCAGCACCAGCGTCAGAGCCTCGGCCGCGGCATAGCCATAGACGGCTGCGCTGTTGTTGGTGCTTTCGACCTGATGGTATTTGTCCATAAAGGCGAACCAGTCCTTCATGCCGGGATCGTTCTTCCAGGCGGGATCGCTCGGATCCTTCAAAAAGGCCGCCGAGATCACGCCGGCGGAGTTTTCCAATCCCGCGGGCGCCATCGCATTGGCGATCGAGGCGGAGGCATCGTTGACGATGAAGACCGGGCGCCAATTCAGGGACGCTGCCAGCTTGATCACCTTGGATGCGGTCGAGGGCACGCCGAGAAAGACGAAGATATCAGCGCCGGCGCGCTTGAGGATCGAGACGTGCGCGTCGAGATGCTCGTCGGCAAGGTCGAAGGCGATGTCGACGAGGACGTGACGGTTGAGATCGCCGAGGCCCTCCTGAATGCCCTTGTAGACCATGCGCCCGAACTGGTCGTTCTGCCAGAGCACGACGATCTTCTTCCTCGGATAATAGGCCTGGATGTAGTTGGCGTAGATGCGTCCCTCGGACCGGAACGACGGCTGCCAGCCCATGGTCCAGGGAAACGCGCCCGGCTGGCTCAGTTCCTCGTCGCCGGAGGCAACGAACAGCTGCGGAATTTTCTTCTCGTTCAGGTACCAGCGCGTGGCGAGATTGCCGGGCGTGCCGAACGAGCCGAACATCAGGTGCACGCCGTCCTCCTCGACCAGCTTGCGCGTCAGCTCCAGCGCTGTGCCCGGATCGGAATTGTCGTCGCGGGTGATGAAGCGGATCTTGCGGCCGTTGATGCCGCCGCGCGCGTTGATCATGTCGAAATAGGCCGCTTCCGCCTGGCCGATCGCGCCGAATTCCGACAGCGGTCCCGAATACGGCATGACATTGCCGATGCGGATTTCCTGATCGGTTGCGGGTTGATCCGAGTGCTGCTGCTGCGACATCGCGCCCAGCGATGCGACGGCAATCACGAAAACGAACAGCATCTTGCCGATGACGCGCATGTTCGATGCCTTGTGGTCGGCCTCCAATGAGGTCGGCTCAGTCCCCACCAAGGCCGATTGATCTAGGTCAAGCGTTTGGCAATCGTGTGGCTGGAGCGGGCTGTTGAAAGCGGCAGGCGTGCTGACGCGCCGACGCTACGGCAGACCGCGCGCTTCGAGCTGACGCACCAGCAGCAGCGTCGGCTCTGCGAGGCTGTCGCCGGAGCCGTCGAGGCCGAAGGCGCTCGCGATGCCGTCGCGGCTGCGCAGCAGCGTGCTGCGCGGGCAATGGCCGGCGCCGCACAGCGTCTTCTTCAGCGTCTCGCCTTGCGCCACGAGGCCGGCGGAATCGTCCGCCGCCCAGGCTAGCACGATCGGCACGTCGACATTGAGGATGCCGGGGAACACCGAGCGCTTGTCGTACTGGGTGGCATCTGTGCCGAGATAGGCCTTCTCGCTGTCGCTCGCGTCCTTGCCGACGCGGTAGACCCCGGACACCAGCACGATTCCGGCAACGTCGGCGCCCGCGGTCTGCAGTTCGGGATGCGCCAGCAGGGTCGCGACGTGGAAGGCGCCGGCGCCGTAGCCGACCGCGACGATCTCGCGGGCATCGCCGTTGAAGAGGTCGATATTGCCGTGGACCCAGGAGAGCGCCGCCGCCACATCGGCCGCGCCGGCCGGCCAGGCCGCCGCAGGCGCCAGGCGATAATTGACGCGGACCCCGATCATGCCGTTGCGCGCGGCAAAGCACATCGCCTGGTCCTGGATCTGGCGCGACAGCTCCGGCGCCGCGCGGTCGCCGGTGAAGCTGTCTCCCGTCACGAGCAGCAGGACCGGTCGCGGCGTGTCGGCCTTGGTCGCGCTGGTCGCGACATCGAGCACGTTGGCCTCGCTCTCGCCATAGCGCAGGCCGCGCGAGAAGGTGACCTGCTCGCACAGCCGCGCGGTGCCGCCGGCGGTGGTGTCGGAATCGGTGAGGCCCACCTGCACGAGAGCGGAGGGCGGCGGGAGCCGGCCCGGCACGGGTCCGTGCGCGGCGGCCGCGGTCATGGTCAGAAACAGGAAAAATGTCAGAAAATGCTTCATGGGTGTGGCGGCCTTGCGGGTCTCATATTGGCTGCCTGATTTGGCAGTCTTTTCAATTCGTCTCATTCGTCAGCCGGCCTTGAGGCGAATTCACGGCACCTTGGCGGGCAGGGCGCGCAGCCGCCATTTTATCCCGATCCGTCAGACGGTTGTCCGGCGCCGCCGAGGCTCCTGCCCGATCCGGCCTTCTACTGTGCATGGGGTTGTTTTCGCAGTTTTTGTTTTGGATGGTCCGTCAGGCCCGCTTCATCGTGCGGAAGGTGATGGAATAGCGCTTTGCCTCGACCGGGGGGATGCTGTGCTCCCACTGCGACCGCGCCTCGCCGTCCATCATGTAGAGCGAGCGCGGCAGGACCGTCAGCGTGTGGCGCTCCCACCTCTCGCCCCTGCGGCGGCGGAAGCGGAAGTTGCACGGCGAGCCCAGCGACAGGCCGAGCACCTTGTCGAAATGCGGCTTGTCGCGATGCCAACCGATGCCGACGCCGACCTCGTATTCGGTGCACAGCACCTGCCGGACGCTGCCCTCCGGCAGCCCCGCCCAGGCCTCGACCTGGCGCGCGACCGGCCGCACCCAGTCCGGGATCGGATCGGCCTCGGCCAGAAGCTGCAGCGTGTAGTCGTAGCGATAGCCGAACGACGCCACCCGGCGGTTGCCCTCGAACGCGCCGAACTGAAAGCGCTGCAGCGGCAATGCTGCGATGCGGCCGATCAGATCCTGCTCGGCGGTGCGATCGATGAAATCGTCCGTGTAGCGAAGGCCGGCCGGGCCGTTCTGCGGGTCGGTGAACAAGCCTAGCTGCGTCATGCCTCGCATTTCCGTGATGGAACCTCTTTGCGGCTGATGCGACTTATCTATGACGCGGGAAGAAACGTGCGAGGCTGTCATGGCAGAGAAGCATACCGCCGATCCGGTTGAGATCATGCGGGCGACCGGGCATCCCGAGCTGGAATACGCCGCCGGCTGGACCATCGCCGGTCTCGTCACCCTCGGCACCATCGTGGCCGCCTGGGTCTTTGCGATCTAGGCGACTGGAAACTGAAGCTCGAAGGCCGCGCCCTCGTCGGTCGGCTTCAGCCTGATCGAGCCGCCATGGCTCGCCATCACCGCACGCGCGATCGCCAGCCCCATCCCGGTGCCGCCCTGGTCGCGGCGGGTGGTGAAGAACGCATCGAAGATCCTGTCGCGGTTCGGCGCCGAGATCGGCTCGCCGTCATTGCTGACCGTCACGAGCACGGTGGTCCGCGCGTCGACCGCCTCCAGCCTGATCGTCCCGGCCTTGTGCCGCACCGCATTGTCAGCGATGTGTGACAGCACGATCAGCGCCTTCTCCGAGGACATGCCGATCGCCCGGTCGAGACTGCCGCTGGCCTCGATCGAGCTTGCCGGAAACCGGCTCCTGAGATCGGCGATCACGGGCGCCAGCTCGGTGCGCTCGTTCTGCGGCAGGCTCTCGGCGCGGGCCAGCTCGCGGAGCCGCTGCGCCATCGCCTCCAGCCGCTGGGTATCAGACAGGATGTTGGCGATGAAGGTCTTCTGCTCGGCCGGCGTCAGGCCCTCGGCCTTGCCCTGAACCGAATCCTGCAGCAGCTCGGCGGCGCCCTTGATCGAGGTCAGTGGCGATTTCAGCTCGTGGGTGAGATGGGCCGAGAAGGTCGCGATATAGTCGGAGCGCCGCGCCAGCTGCTCGGCCATGCCGAGAAAGCTGTGCGAGAGTTGGGCGAACTCGCGCGTGCCGTAATGCTTCAGCGGCTGGAACGCCTCGCGGTCGCCGCGGCCGATTCTGGCGGCGCGGTCGATCAGCTCGCGCATTGGCAGCGTGATGGTGCGCGAGAACACGAGGCCGATCGCGATCGTGCCGAGGATGACGGCAAGGCCGGCCAGCACGAACTTGCCCCGCTCTTGATAGAGATGGTCGAAAATGTTGCTCGGCGTCCGTGTCGTGTAGATCACCCCGGCGACGCGGTTGTTGACGATGACGGGCATCGCCGAGAACACGTGCACGCCGAGGCCGCGGCTGAAGGAATAGATCGGCGGGGGCGGTTTGTCCGGCACGCGGTTGCGTAAAGTGGCGCGATATTGCCCATGCAGGGCGTCCGCGACCTCCTCGATATGGGCGAGCGACTGCCCGACCTCCTGCCGCCCGGCAATCACCACGCCTTGCGGATCGAGGATGCGAAAGCCAGCCAATGTGACCTTCTGGGTCTCGCGGATGATCGGCGTCAGCCTGGCGCCGATCTCGACATAGGCTGGCTGCGCTGCTTGCGGCGCGGGAAGCGCATCGGGCCGCCGCCGCAGGAGGTCGTTCGCGGTGAGGTCGAGCGCGGGCCGGATCGGCGTGACCTGGTCGCCGGGATCGGGCAGCACGCCCGGCGGCACCTCGGCGCCGAGCACGAGGCCGCTGTCGAGCCTGGCCGCGACCTCCTGCGCATAGATCGTCGCGAGCACGCGGCTCTGTGCGATCAGCTCGGCCTGGGTCTGGCGGATCAGCTGGTTGTCGTAGAGGCGGAAGAAGAACAGGCCGACCAGCGGCAATACGCCGACCGTTGCCAGCACCGTGAAGATCACGAGGGTGAGCGACGGTCGCCATTTGTCGGGTGCCGCGCTCATGCCTCTTTCTCGCAGCGGCCGAGCTTGAAGCCGACGCCGTGGATGGTCTCGATCACGTTGCCGCAGGAAAGCGCCGCCAGCTTGGCGCGGATGTTGCGGATATGGCTGTCGATGGTGCGGTCGGAGACCTGGATGTTGAGCTGGTAGGCCGCGCGCATCAGCTGCTCGCGGTTGAACACCGATGTCGGCCGGGTCAGGAATGCGCGCAGGATGCCGAATTCGATCGCGGTCAGCTTCAGCGGTGTGCCGGCAAAGGACGCGACATGCTGTTCGGGATCGATCAGCAGCCCGCCTTGCGTCAGCGCGGTGGGCCCGGCCTTGGCCTCGCCGTTGCGCGGGCTGAGGCGGCGCAGGATGACGTTGACCCGCGCCACCAGCTCGCGCGGGCTGAACGGCTTCGTCACGTAGTCGTCGCCGCCGATCTCGAGGCCGAGGATGCGGTCGATCTCCTCGTCGCGCGCCGACAGGAACAGGATCGGCACGTCCGAGCCCTTGCGGATCTCGCGGCAAACGTCGAGGCCGTCGAACTCGGGCATGCCGATGTCCAGCACGATCAGATCGGGCCTGTCGGCGGCAAAGCGGAGAAGCGCCTCCTTGCCGTCGCGGGCCTCGATCACGTCCATGCCGGCCTTCTTCAGGGCGACGCGGATGACCTCGCGGATATGGCCTTCGTCGTCGACGATGAGAATGCGATGCGCCAAGAAACTCTCCGCTCACCCCGCCGGCTGATCGCCGGGCTGGATTTTGGCCTGTGCGTCCAGCCAACGTTGGAGCCGCCAGCTGCGAAAACCCCAGGACCGCCAGGCGAGATCCTGCCGCTGACTTTCTACAAGCCGGTCTCGACGTCCCGCAAGACAGGAGTCGCCGCCGCGAAGCGCAATCACCTTGTCGATCGCAGGCAGCGCCTGCGGCCCGAGCGTGAGGAGGTAGTTGGCATCGATCTTCACGCCGTTCCCTCCCATTTCGCTGCTGTGCATCAGATTGTAGTCGGCAATGAATGCATCGAAGTTCACCAGCGAGGCACCATAGAGCACGATCGTTAACGCGATCAGGTTGACGCAGACGAGCCAGCGGTTGGAGCGACTGAGCGCGATACGGGCGACGATCAGGATCAGCCCGAGAGCCACCAGCCCCATCCAAATGAAGGCCGCGATCCGCCAATAGGTCAGCATGTAGATGCCGACGTAAAGATCGAGCCGCAGGATGGAGGAGGCGACCAGCAGCACGTTCTGCCCGACCCAGAGATAGACCAGCGGCCGGATCACTTTTGATTTCTCCGCCGGCCCGCCTGGGCGCATCGCCACCAGCACGAAGGCAGCGGCGAGCAGGGCGGTCGCGATCAGCGGATAGGCGCCGCGATGGGCGTAGGTCGCGTAGGTCATGTTGTCGGGCAGCGTCACGTGACCCCAGAGATAGATGCCGTCGAGAATGGACTGCGCCGCGAACAGCAGGTTGAACAGAATCAGCGAGCGCAGGATGGTGGACGGGCCGAGAAACTCCGCCGAGACCATGGGCGGCAGCGGCGGTGGCACAGGGCCGTCGGCCATTGTCGTGGTGACGATCGTCTTGCGCCGCCAGCGCACATGGATGAACGGCCAGACCAGCGCCAGCATCGAGGTCCAGAACAGCACGCGCGATATATTGACATGTTCTAAGATGGCCTTGGGATTGAGCAGGGACACCCATTGCTCGATCACCGGATTGGCCGCGGCGAACAGGGCGATGAAGACGGTGCCGAGCACTGCAGGCATCAGCCAGAGCGCGATGCCGCAGGTGAACGCCGACAGGTTGAACACCTGGGGCGCATCGAGGAAGAACCTGAAGGGTCCGAGCAGGAGGAAATTGCGCAGCGCGCGGGCGCGGTCGGTGAGCTCGGTCGCATCAGGATTGGTCGCAAGCAACAGCGCAATCGTCAGCGATGCGATGAGGATCAGGAAGGATAGCGTGTTGAGCTCCTCCACGGCCGGAACGACGCCGAGCGTGAGGATCGCACCGCCGATCGCCGCACGCCGCAAGTCCAGGGCCGCATGGTTGAACAGCGCCGACGCGCAGGCGGTCGCGATCGCAAACAGCGTTAGCGACAGCCCGATCCGCTGGCCGTAGAACAGCCAGTCGGCGAGCGCGGCCAGCAGCAGCGCCATTGCGAGCTTGGCCGACAGCGCAGAAGGCCTGATCGGTTGGATGTCCGTCGTCGAAGCCAGGCTCGTCATCTCCAGAGAGTCTCCGTGAATGGTGGCGTCACGGACTCTGAACGGCACTTGCGCAGAAGCCGCGGCCATCGTCTGCACGGTTTCAGGAGTCTTTTGCAGTTTTCGTGCAGGTGCGGTTTTGGCTCTCGCGCCGCGCGGAGTGCTTTGCTAGGTGCGAAACATTCATCGCTTTTCGCAAGTGACGCATCATGCAATTGCTCAATCGCATCAGCCTCGTCCTGCTCTGGCTTGCCGCGCCGCTCACAGCATTTCTGGCCGCGAACAAGAACGATCCGTATCTGCTCGCGTTGCGCGGCGCCGGAAACATCGCTCTTGTCGTCGCAAGCATCGCAATCGTCGCTCTTTTGCTGCGCGGAGGTCGCTGGCGCACCTTGGCCGGCAAGGCGCTGGTCGTGCTCTGGTGCCTGCCGCCGCTCTTGATGTCCGCCGCGCATCTGAGGTTCGAGCTACGCAAGCACGATGTTCTCGGCGCCAGCGCCGTCGAGGCGCGGCAGCTCGGGCCTCACTTCATGGTCGGCTATTCCTCCTTTCCCGAGGTCGCGCGTCTTGCCGAGCAGGGCCTGATCGGCGGCGTCTATGTCACGCGGCACAACATCCGCGGCCGCACCATCGAGGCGTTGCGGGCCGAGATCGAGGCGCTGCAGGATAGCAGGCGCGCGGCCGGCCTGCCGCCGCTGATCGTCGCCGCCGATCAGGAGGGCGGCATTGTCGGGCATCTTGCGCCGCCGCTGACGAAGGTGCCGGCGCTGGCGACGCTGACGGGACTTGCCCCCGACGATCAGCAGGCCAAGGCCGAGGAGTTCGGCCGAATTCATGGCCGCGAGCTCGCCGAAGTCGGCGTCAGCCTCAATCTCGCGCCGGTGCTCGACCTCAAACCGCCGGCGCAGCGCAACCGCCTCGACTTCCACACGCTGATCGGCCAGCGCGCGATTGCGACCGATCCCGCCGTCGTCAGCGCCATCGCGAGCGCCTATGTGCGCGGGCTGGAGGAGACGGGCGTCGGCGCCACGCTCAAGCATTTTCCCGGCATCGGCCGCGTGCGCACCGACACGCATCATTTCAGCGCCAAACTCGATACGCCGGTGAAGGAACTGGAGGCAACCGACTGGCTCCCGTTCCGCCAGGTGCTGTCGCATTCGCGCAGCGCGCTCATGGTGGGCCATGTCACGCTCACCGCCGTCGATCCCGATCGCGCCGCCTCGCATTCCAAGCGCGTCGTCGATGGGATCATTCGGGGGAAGTGGGCTTACCAGGGCGTGGTGATGACCGACGACCTCGTCATGGGCGCGATCTACCAGAACGACGTCTGCAAGGCCGTGGTCGAGGCGATCAATGCCGGCGTCGATCTGCTGCTGGTCGCCTATGACGGCGCGCAGTTCTACCGTGTCTTTGCCTGCGCCCTGGAAGGATCGCGACAGGGCAGGCTCGACGCCGCGATGCTGCATGCGAGTCAGGTGCGACTGGAGCGTCTCGTCATGCCCGGGCTTGTCCCGGGCATCCACGTTCTTGGTGCAGAGAGGCAAGGCGTGGATGGCCGGGACAAGCCCGGCCATGACGATGAGAACATTTCGATCTCTCGGCGCGCCAAGCTATGATTTCGCGAACTGGCGGTAGTCCGGTTCGCGGTGAAACCAGAATTCGTAGCCGGTGACGCCCTTTTGCATGGCAACGTCATGGATCGGCTGGTTGAGCGGAACGACGGGAACGTCGCGCATGCAGAGCGCGATGAATTCCTTCACCGTCCTGTCGTACTCCGCGGCATCGGTGGTGAAGCGCGCCTTGTCGATCAGGGCGTCCATCTCCTTGTTCTTGTAAGAGGAGATGTTGAAGATCGAGTTGTTGCCGTGGAAATTCCAGTAGAAGTAATATTCGGGATAATCGAGCCAGCCGCTGAAGCGGTTGAGCGCGAGCGGCAGCTCCTTCTTGTTCAGCGTCGTGCGCCAGTTTGCGCCGGGAATTTTCTCGATTGAAGCCTTGATGCCGATCTTGGCGAGATTCTCCTGGATCAGGATCGCGGTCGGCTCGCCGACGGTGGCGGTGCCGGTGTCGAGCGACAGCGTCGTCTCCAGGCCGGACTCGAAGCCCGCTTCCTTCAGCAGAGCCTTGGCCTTGTCGAGATCGGTGACGTAAGGAAACGGCTGCGGCCAGACCGGCTTTGAGACTTCGGCGGCGCCGCCATACATGGGAATGGCGCGGCCGAAGAAGGCGCTGGTCTGGATCTGCTCGTAGGGCATGGCCCAGGCGATCGCCTGGCGCAGCTTGACATTGTCGAACGGGGGCTTGGCGGTGTTCAGCGCCACGTACCACAACGCGTTCGGGATCGGTACGCCCGAGACCTTGACCTTGCCTTCCTTGATGATCTGCTCGAAATCGCGCGGTGCAAAGCCGCTGGATATGTCCGCATCGCCACGCTCCAGCATGGCACGGCGCGTGCCGGCGGAAGGAACGTCGCGCGCGATCACGCGCTTCACCTTCGGCAGCGGCCCGCTCTTCCAGTCGTCGAAGCGCGCCAGTACGGTCTCGCTGCCCGGCTTCCAGCTCTCGATCTTGTAGGCGCCGCCGCCGGCCTCGTTGTTCTTCAGCCAGGCCAGCGCCCACGGGTCTTCCGGCGTGGCGTTCCTCTTGGCGAGCTCGGAATTGATGATGAAGGGCACGACGACGGCGACGTTGAACAGCAGCATCTTGTCCTTGCGGACATAGTCGATGCGGAAAGTGTGGTCGTCGACCACCACGAACTGCTCCGGCTTCTCCAGCGATCCCGCCGACATCTGAAAGGTCGGAAAGCCGCCGACCTTCACGGCGCGGTCGAACGACCATTTGACGTCCTTGGCGGTCACAGGCGTGCCGTCGTGGAATTTTGCGTCCTTGCGAAGCTTGAAGGTGCAGGACATGCCGTCGGCTGCGACCTCCCAGCTCTCGGCGAGCTCGGGCGCGAGCTTCTCGCGGTCATATGACAAGGTGCCGTCGGGCAGGATCTTGGAAGCGTAGGTGAGCAGGCGGTCGTAGCAATTCCAGGACAGGCCGTTCACGGTCTGGTTGGAGCCGACGCCCTGCATATCCAGCGAGTTCGGCCCGAGCTCCTGCACCACCAGCAGCGTCTCGCTGCGCCCCTGCGCCCAGGCGAGACGTGGAGCAAATGCTGCCATACCGGCGGCGCCGAGGCCGCCAAGCACCGCGTCGCGTCGGGTCACATTATGGGGTGCATTGCTCATCGCCGCCTCCGTCAGAGAATGTCCTGATGTCGAGAGGCAAGGCGTATGCCATCGGCGCGCTTCAAGGTATCACATGGCTTGCGCCCGAACGCGCTACGGCGCTACCGCACCACGTGCAACCGCGCGCGGAGCGGTCAGCTCCTTCCAGGTCGAATTTGCCACATGCACCGGCGAAAAAGCGGGACGTTCGACATAGCGCCCGTCGCCAGCCTCGGCGCGCAGATTGCCATCCTTCCAGACGATACGGCCGCGCGACAGCGTCGCGGCCGCACCGCCGGTGCAGGCAAAACCCTCGAACACGTTGTAATCGATCCGGCTCATCTGCCGCTTGGCACTGATGGTCTTGCTCTGCTTGGGATCCCACACCACGATGTCGGCATCCGAGCCGACGGCGACCGCGCCCTTGCGCGGATAGATGTTGAGGATGCGGGCGATGTTCGCCGAGGTGACCGCGACGAATTCCTCTTTCGTTAGCCGCCCCGTGGCGACGCCCGCAGTCCAGAGCAGCGCCAGGCGATCTTCGAGGCCGCCGGTGCCGTTCGGGATCTTCCTGAAATCGCTGCGCCCGAACCGCTTCTGCTCGGTGGTGAAGGCGCAATGATCGGTCGCAACCACCTGGAGCGAGCCGGCCTGCAGGCCGGCCCAGAGGCTGTCCTGATGCTGTTTGTCGCGGAACGGCGGCGACATCACGCGCTGTGCGGAATGGTCCCAGTCCTTGTTCTGGTATTCACTCTCATCCAGCAGCAGATGCTGGATCAGCGGCTCGCCATAGACGCGCTTGCCGGCGGCGCGTGCCCGCGCGATCGCCTCATGCGCCTCGCGGCAGCTGATGTGCACGATATAGACCGGCGTGCCGGTCATATCGGCGATCATGATGGCGCGGTTGGTGGCTTCGCCCTCGACCTCCGGCGGCCGTGAATAGGCGTGGCCCTCGGGCCCGGTGACGCCGCGCGCGATCAGCGCCTCCTGCATCAGGGCGACGACGTCGCCGTTCTCCGCATGGACGACAGGCATGGCGCCGAGATGGGCGCAACGCGCGAACGAATTGTAGAGCTCGTCGTCGTTCACCATCAGCGCGCCCTTGTAGGCCATGAAATGCTTGAAGGTGTTGATGCCGTAGGTTTTGACCACAATCTCCATCTCGTCATGGATCTGCTTCGACCACGACGTCACCGCCATGTGGAAGCCGTAGTCGCTGGCCGCCTTCTCGGATTTGTGCCGCCACTCCTGATAGGCGGCCAGCATCGACTGGCCGGGATCGGGCAGGCAGAAATCCACCACCATGGTGGTGCCGCCGCTCAGCGCCGCCTTGGTTCCGGATTCGAAATCGTCGGCGGTGACGGTGCCCATGAACGGCATTTCGAGATGGGTGTGCGGATCGATCCCGCCCGGGATGACGTAGGCGCCGCCTGCATCGATGATTTCGCTACCTGTCGGCGCATCGAGCGACGCGCCGATCGCGACGATGGTGTCGCCGTCGATCAGCACGTCCGCGCGGCGCGAGTGATCGTGATTGACGACGGTGCCGCCGCGGATAAGGAGGGGCATGAGGGACTCCGAGAGGTGAGGGACGCTCGAAGGCTAAGCGCGCGACTGGCGATGCGACAGGTGAAATTTTAGTCAGCCGCCGCCGCTCCTTTCACATCGCGCGCGACCAGCCCATCGATCATCGCGCGCACGAGGCCCGCGATCTGGTTGCGCAGCGCCGGCAACGGCACGGCCACCAGCTTCTGCTCCAGCCCGAGCGCCACCATGCCATGCACGGCCGAGAACAGGCTGCGCGCGGTGATGCCGAGCTCCTCCGGGCTGCGCCCAGGAAGCAGCGCGGCGAGCGGCTGGTAGATGTGACGAAACAGCTGCATCTGGTCGTGCACCGACCAATCCGGCAGTGGCTTGTCGACCTGCACGCGGTGTTCGAACAGCGCGCGCCAGAGCTGGAGGTTTTCGGCGGCGAAATCGCAATAGGCGAGGGCGATGCGGACCAGGGATTCCCGTGGCGATGGCTCGCCCGAACTCGTTGCGAGAGTCAGCGCCTCGTCGAGCCGGCGCAGCGTGCGCGAGCCGACTCTAAGGATCAGCTCGTCGACATCAGCCACGAGATTGTAGACCGCGCCATTGGCGCAGCCGATCTCGCGGGCCAAATCGCGGGTTTTCAGACCCGCCAACCCCCGGTCGGCGATCATCCCTTCGGCCGCTTGGATCAGGGCGGCACGCAATTTCTCTCGCCGTTCCAAGGTTTTAGTCATTCTTAACCAAATTCGTGAGCGTCGCTCAAATTTTTATTGAACGATGTTCATGTTTCCTGCTACAAATCATCCGTGAGCAACGCTCATAGACAGGGAGCAAACAATGTTCAAGACCGTCGTGACCCTCTTCCGCGGCAGCGTCGCCACTGCGGGCGAGGAACTGGAAGACCGCACCGCCCTTCTGATCCTGGACCAGCAGATGCGCGATGCGGCTGCAGCCGTTGAGCGCAGCAAGCGCACGCTGGCGCTGGCGATCGCACAGGACCAGCAGGAAGGCCGCAAGCTCGAGGCCACGAATGCGCGCATCGCCGATATCGAGACCCGAGCCGTCGCGGCGCTGGATGGCGGCCGCGAGGACCTCGCCAAGGAGGCCGCCGAGGCCATTGCGGCGCTGGAGGCCGATCGCGATGCGGCCATGACGGCGCGCGCGCTGTTCGCGACCGAGATCATCAGGCTGAAGCGCCACGTCGCCAACGCGCAGGCCCGCATCACCGAGCTCGATCGCGGTCGCCGGATCGCCCGTGCCTCGGAAGCGGTGCGTTCGCTTCGCCGCAGCGGCATCGAGGCCGCGCGCCCCTACGAATCGACATTGCCGGAGGCGGAGGGGACGCTGAGGCGTCTGCGCGAGCGGCAGATGGAGGCCCAGGCGGCCGACGATGCCCTGGTCGAGCTCGACGCGGCCACCGGTCCGCTCGCCACCGCCGAAAGACTCGCCGAGCAGGGCTTTGGCCCGCGGCTCAAGACGACCGCAGACGATGTGCTGGCGCGCTTGAAGGCCAGGCGCATGCCGACGGCCTGATCGCAAGTCCGAACCCGAACGCAATCATCATTCCAATCAACAGGAGACCATCATGAACCAGAACGGCCAACCCCACAGCGGCGCCTGGGTGAGCTTCACCTACGCGTCTTTCGCAGCTTCGGCCTTCCTCGTCGCCATTGGCATCTTCTTCCTGCCGATCGACCTCTGGATGAAGGGTTATCTCACCATGGGTGTCGTGATGATGATCCAGACCTGTGTCACCCTGACCAAGACGGTGCGCGACAATCATGAGAGCAGCCGCCTCGTGAACCGCATCGAGGATGCCAAGGCCGAGCGGCTCCTGATGGAGGTCTCCAAGGCGGCGTGAGGAGCGACCGTTCGCAGCGCCATCTGGGGCGGCGGGTGCCCCGCGGCAGGAAGGGCGCATTGTGCTTCGCGCGCAGGTGCGATATGGCTCTCGCGCTTTCCAGAGGCGGAGACGAGCTTTGTCGAAACAATCCCTGCGCGAGGAGGCCGAGCGCCTGATCCGCGAATCGATGGAAAAGAAGACCATCGTGATCAAGCAGGGCACGACCCGCATCGAGGCCGTCTGCGGCAAGTGCGGAGCGCCGAACCGGGTGCAGGCGGAGAAGGGCCAGACCCGCGTCAAGTTCGCCTGCAAGAACTGCGGGCACAAGCAAGAGACGTTGTAGGCGTCTTCACGTCTCGCCGGATCGGCCCGGGCGATGCGCAGCATCGTCCGGCGCGATCCGGGTGGGGCAAGGCACTCCGCGGTGGCACATTGCGGCCTGTCCCTCACATCACCTGATGCACGTCGATCACGACGCGATCCGCATGGCGCGCCGCTGACGCCACGAAGATGTGCTCCATCAGCCAGCGGTACTTCTCGTGCCCGGTCTCGAACTTCGGCACGGTGCGAAAATAGATCAGCTTCGGATCGACCGGCTCGCCGCGCTTGAGCTTTTGCAACAGCTCGACCGGACCGAAGCGCATACCTCTGTTCTCGACATAGACGGTCGCACCGTCGTCGGTCTCGAAGGCGTATTTCGCTTCGAGATCAATCAGCTCGTTGGGCCGGATGATCTGGAAGTCGGCGCCGAAGGGGAGCACCTTTCCGGTGACCGCGCCCGTCACCTCGCCGCCGATGATCGGAATGATACGGCGAACGCCGATCCCGGTCTCGCCGGCGGTGATGACATCACCGATGCGGGCAGTGATGGTGAAGACGTATTTGGTTTCGAGCGTCGGTGCGGTCATCGATCAACTCCAATCAGTCACTCCGGGCGCGATGCCCTTCCTTCTCCCCTTGTGGGAGAAGGTGGCGAAGCGTCGGATGAGGTGTTGCTTCTGCAAACGCCGGTGCATGCGGAGAGAGACCCCTCACCCGTCTCGCCGCTTTGCGGCGAGCCACCCTCTCCCACAAGGGGAGAGGGGAAGAGAGCTTGCCGCGTCGTCACCCGCGCCTAATGCGCCATCATCCGCGTCGGCAGCCACGTCGCCAGCAGCGGGAAGGCGATCAGGATCACCAGGCGCACCAGGTCCGTCGCAACGAACGGGATCACGCCCTTGAAGATCGTGGAGAACGAGACGTCCTTCACCACGCTCTTGATGACGAAGACATTCATGCCGACCGGCGGATGGATCAGGCCGAGCTCGACGGTCATGACGATGATGACGCCGAACCAGATCGGGTCGAAGCCGAGATGCATGATCACCGGGAAGATGATCGGCACGGTCAGGATGATCATCGCCATGGCATCCATCAGGCAGCCGAGCACGAGATACATCACCATGATCAGGGCCAGCACGCCGTAGGGACCGAGGCCGAGCCCGGTGAGGAATTCCGTCACCTTCTGCGGCGTCTGCGTCACCGTGAGGAAATAGCCGAAGATCAGCGCGCCGATCAGCACGGTGAACACCGCAGCCGCGGTGCGCGTGGCCTGCAGCAGCGAGGCCAGCACCTTCTCGCGGTCGAGGCGGCCGGTCAGCACGCCGATGATGAAGGCCCCGGTCGCGCCGACGCCGCCGGCCTCGGTCGGCGTGAAGCGCGGCAGGAAGGGCAGGCCGTAGAGGCCGCCGATCACGAAGATGAACAGCAGCACCGGTGCCCAGATCTCCTTCAACCCGGCAAAGCGCTCGCGCCAGGGCATCACCTTGCCCTTGGGCAGGAAGTCGGGGCGGAAATAGCCAATCAGGAAGATCGTGATCATGTACATGGTCATCGCGAGCAGGCCCGGGATGATACCGGCGATGAACAGCTTGCCGATGTCCTGCTCGGTGATGATGCCGTAGACCGCGAGCACGGTGGAGGGCGGCAGCATCGCACCCAGCGTGCCGCCGGCCGCGATCACGCCGGTGGCAAAGGATTGCGGATAGCCGAACCGGCGCATCTCGGGATAGGCGACGGCGGAGAAGGTCGCGGCGGTCGCGACCGAGGAGCCGCAGATCGCGGCAAAGCCGCCGCAGGCACCGACGGTGGCGATGCCGAGCCCGCCGCGCAAATGTCCGACGAAACCGTTGGCGGTGCGGAACAGCTCGCGGCTCATGCCGGAATGGGAGACGAACGAGCCCATCAGCAGGAACATCGGGATCACGCCGAACGTGTAGTCGGTGACCGTGCGCATCGAGGTCTGGCCGACCAGCTTCAGCGCTGCTGTCCCGTTGACGAGGTAGGCGAAGCCGGACACGCCGACGAGACCCATGGCCATGCCGACCGGCACGCGCAGCAGCATCAGGACGAAGAGGGAAATGAAGCCGATTACGGCGACGGCATCGGTGCTCATGATTACTCCGTCGCCTTGATCTTGGGGTCGTGCATCTCTTCGGGATGGAAGATCAGCCGGTAGGTGCGGATCGCGATCAGCAGCACGGCGCAGATGTCGCCGATCCAGGCGACCGCGAAGAATGGCCAGGTCGGCATGTGCAGGTCGAAGGTCTGGACGTTGTCGTTGTAGGTGCCGCGCACCTTGTCGAACAGTGTCCAGGTCTGCGCCGTGACGACGAACAGCAGCACGAGCGTCGCGAACACGTCGATCCAGCGCTGGTAGCGCGGCCCGACATTGCCCCAGACCAGGTCGACCGTGATGTGGGTGCCGCGATAGGAGGTTGCCGCGATGCCCCAGAAGATGAGGATGCCGAGCAGCATGCGGCCGATGTCGAAGCTGTCGGGAATCGAATAATTCAGCGTGTTGCGCAACAGCACCGACAGGAAGATGTCGAGCGCGACGATGCCGACGAAGCCGGCCGCGATCCATTCGATCGAGTCGATGATGCGGTCCATCCAGGCGCGCTTCATGGGAGTTTTCCGTCTTGGGCTGTCATTAATCTCGTGCGGGGAGAGGCCGCAGCGCATCGAAGATGCGATGCGGGTGAGGGGGACTCTCCGCGAGTCCATCTGTCACCATCGTTGCGGAAGCAGCCCCTCACCCCAACCCTCTCCCCGTAAGAACGGGGAGAGGGGGAGACAGAGCTCGCCATCGCGCTATTCCGCCAGCGCGTTGTACTTCTTCAGCGAGGCCTTGAGCTCCGCGAGCGTCGCATCGGGATCGGCGCCGGCCTTCTTGGCGCCGTCGCCCCAGGTCTTGACCAGCGGCCCGGCGGCCTTCTTCCAGGCCGCGATCTGCTCGGGCGTCAGCTTGTAGACCTCATGGCTGGATTCCGCCTTCACCTTGTCGATGCCGGCGTCCTCGAACTTGCCCCAGTGCTCGCCGACCGCGCCCGCCATCTCGACCGTGCAGTTCTTGTCGATCGCGGCTTTCTGCTTGTCGGACATCGCATTGTACTTGTCCTTGTTGATCACGAACACGAAGGTCGTGGTGTAGAGCGGCGCCTCCATGTCGTATTTGGTCACCTTGTCGATGCCGAACAGCACCAGGGAGCCCCAGGGGAAGGTGACGCCGTCGGCGACGCCGCGCTCGATGATGTCGCGCACTTCCGGCGCCGACGACTGCACGTTGGTGCCGCCGAGCGAGGTGACGAAATTCGCCATGGTGGCGTGGGCGGGGCGGATCTTCAGGCCCTTCACGTCCTCAGGGTTGACGATCTTCTTGGTGCGGGAATGGAACGAGGAGGGCGAGTGGACGAAGGCGAGGCAATATTTGACGTCCTTCATCTCCTTCTCGGCATATTTGCGGTACCAGGCGTCCAGTCCCATCGAGCCGCCCTTGGCGTCCGAGATCAGGAACGGCAATTCCCCGGCGCCGATGATCGGGAAGCGGCCGGGCTGGTAGCCGGGATTGACATAGGTGACGTCGGCGATGCCGTCGCGCGCCATGTCGTAATGGTCGAAGGCCTTGCCGAGCTGCTGGGCCGGAAACACCTTGCCCTTGATGGTGCCGCCGGAATCCTTCTCGACCGCGGCGGCCCAGTCTTCCAGCGATTTCTGCAGGGGATGCGAGGCTGGCACCCAATGCGAGATCTTCAGATCGAAGGTCTTGTCCTGCGCGAGCGCAGGGCTCACGCTTGCTGCCAGCAGCAAGGCCAGACAGGCTTTCCTCATCACGCGTCTCTCCCTTTTGCGACGGCGGGCTTCGTTGGCCCGGTCTCGTTAATTAACATGTTATCTAATTGGCCGGCGCGTTCAAGCCGGAACTGAGGCGCGCCGTGTCGCGCCATCTACGTCAGCCATGTTGCATGGATTTGTCGCTGCTCGGGCGACGACCGCTCTCCCTATGCGCAAACGTTATATGACATAATTATCGTCTGCGAGCCTTGGCCACAAGCAGGCCGCGACCGAAGCCTACAGGATCGGGAGGTGCATGTATTGCGGGCAAAGGTCGCAATCATCGGAGCCGGGCCGTTGCGGCGACGGCGGAGCTCGCTTCAAACACCTGCACAAATTCCGTTTAAAGCTTTGTAGGTGATGCATTCCTCACTTCATTCGCTTCCAATGTCGCCAGAGCAACGAAGCGAGACAGCGATGACCCCCACCGACATTCCCGCCGGCTACGAGCCGCATTTCCGCAAAGCGCCGCTGACCGATCCCTGGGAGCCGCTCTATTCGAAGAAGACCGATAAGGGCGTCACCGTCGGACTGCGCTTGGCGCCGCCGCACACCAACGCCCGCGGATTGATCCATGGCGGGCTGATCGCGGCGCTCGCCGATGCCGCGATGGGCTATAGCTGCGCCCAGGCGACGGGCTGGACCACGTCGTTCGTCACCATCTCGCTGGCGGTCGACTATGTCGGCGCCGCCGAGATCGGCCAATGGCTCGCGGTCGAGGGCGAGGCGATCAAGACCGGGAATACGATCTGCTTCGCGCAGTGTCTGGTGAAGGCGGACGACGCCGTGATCACGCGAGCCAGCGGCACGTTCCGCGTGATGCCGAAGAAGTAGGTCTCTCGTGCCCCGGACGCAGCGCAGCGCGCCGCGTTTGCGGCGTGGTGCGCTGCAGAGCCGGGGCCCATTCATCCGCAGCACACCCTGCCGCCTTCTGGGTCCCGGCTCTGCGCCGCTCCGCGGCGCGTCCGGGACACGCGCTCAACCAAACCTCCACTCCGCCGTCTCCACCACGAGGTCGATGAACGCGCGCACCTTGACCGAGAGCAGACGCGAGGTCGGGTAGACGATGTGGATCGGCAGCGCCGGCTGCTCGTATTGCGCCAGCACGATCTTGAGCCGTCCGCGCTTCAGGCCCTCGGCCGCCTGATAGGCCAGCACCCGCGTCACGCCGCCGCCGGCCTCGGCATATTGCAGGGCGGCGTCAGCGCTGTTGCTGATGAAGCGAGGCGACAGCGGCAGTCCGATATCGCGGCCGTCGCGGAGGAAGCGCCATTCGGACCAGGGGCCGAACTGGATGGTCTGGTGCGTGGCGAGCGCTTCCGGCGTCTTCGGCTCGCCATAACGCTTCAAATAGCCGGGCGCGGCCACCACGATCCGCCGCATCGCGCCGACCTGGCGCGCGACAAGCGAGGAATCGGCGAGATGACCGATCCGCACCGCGGCATCGACGGCGTCTTCAACGAGGTTGACGAGATGGTCGGACAGCCGGAGCTCGGCCGTGACCTCGGGATAGCGCTTGAGATAGGCGGTCATGACCGGCCCGACATGCAGCCGGCCGAAGCCGACCGGGGCGGACACGACGAGGCGCCCGCTCGGCCGGTTGCGCTCCTCCCGCGCCGAGCCGTCGGCCTCCTCGACATCGGCGAGAATGCGCCGCGCACGCTCCAGATAGCGCGTGCCGACGTCGGTCAGCGCCACCTGCCGCGTGGTCCGCTGCAGCAGCCGCGCACCGAGATGCTCCTCCAGCGCCGCGATCATCCGCGTCACCGCCGACGGCGACAGCCGCAGTTTTCGCGCAGCCGGCGCAAAGCCGCTGAGATCGGCGACGGTGACGAAGACGTGCATGGCTTCCAGGCGGTCCACGGCCATTATTGCATATATCGCAATGATGAAGTGTCAAGACGCAAGATTGTTCTGAACGCCGGAAGGTCCACATTAGCCGCGGAAGACGCAGCAATGCGGCGGAATTTCAGGAGATGTTCCGATGACGGCAGTCCACACCTATGCCAGCGACGTCGCCTTCTCGCCGGCAGTGAAGGCGATCCAGGCCCGCAAGGGCTCGCGCGAGGCCTATGCGCGCAGCGAGCAGCGCGGCTGGCGCACCGAGATCGATGACAATCTCGCAGCGTTCCTTGCCGACGCCAACAGCTTCTATTTCGCCACCGCTTCAGCCGACGGCCAGCCCTACATCCAGCACCGCGGCGGCCCGAAGGGATTTCTCAAGGTGCTGGACAAGCAGACGCTCGCCTTCGCCGACTATTCCGGCAACCAGCAGTTCATCACGCAAGGCAATCTCTCGGAGAATCCCAAGGCCTACATCTTCGTGATGGACTACGCCCATCGCCGCCGTGTGAAGATCTGGGGCGAGGCGCGCGTGGTCGAGGACGACGAGGCCCTGACCACGTCGCTGATGCCGAAAGGCTACCGCGCCCGGCCCGAGCAGGTGATCCTGTTCAAGATCGCAGCCTGGGACACCAACTGCCCGCAGCACATCCCGCAGAAATTCGACGCGCCCGATGTCGCGGCCGCGCTCGCGGCGAGGGATGCGAGGATCGCGGAGCTGGAGGCGGAAGTTGCAGCGTTAAGGGGCGAGAAGGCGACGACGGAGGTTACTACATAAGCCGCTGCTCGCTTACCCTCCCCTGGAGGGGGAGGGTCGATCGCGCGAAGCGCGAGCGGGGTGGGGTGATCTCTCAACAGGGGCAGTGTGCGACGTGGAGAGACCGTCACCCCACCCCGCTTCGCATTTCGCTTCGCTACATGCGAAGCGACCCTCCCCCTCGAGGGGCCCTCCAGGCGAGGGTAAGAAAGCTAAATCGCACTCGCGCCTTCGTGCTGGAAGCCGAGATAGCTGGCCGCGACCCGCTCGTTGGCGGCGATGTCGCTGGCCTTGCCGCTGAGCACGAACTCGCCGAGCTCCATCACGTAAGCATGATCCGCGATCTTCAGCGCGGCCTGCGCGTTCTGCTCGACCAGCAGCACGGAGACGCCGGCGGCGCGGAGCTCGGTGACGATGCGGAAGATGTCGGCGACGATGATCGGCGCAAGGCCGAGGCTCGGCTCGTCCAGCATCAGGAGCTTCGGCTCGCCCATCAGCGCGCGGCCCATCGCGAGCATCTGCTGCTCGCCGCCGGACAGCGTGCCGGCGAGCTGCTTGCGCCGCTCCTTCAGCCGCGGAAACAGCGCATAGACCCGCTCGATCGAGGACTTCGCCCGGCTCTTCTCGATCCGGAAAGCACCCAGCTCGAGATTGTCCTCGACATTCATGGTCACGAACAATTCGCGGTGCTCGGGAACAAGGCCGAGGCCCCTCGCGACGCGGTCCTCGATGTCGAGCCGGGCGAGGTCCTGGCCGGCGAAGGCGACGCGGCCCTTCAGGGGCAGGATGCCCATGATCGCCGAGAGCAGCGTGGTCTTGCCGGCGCCATTGGCGCCGACGATGGTGACGATCTCGTTGGTGCCGACCTCGAGCGAGACCGAACGCACCGCCTCGACCTTGCCATAGGCGACATGCGCGTCGGTGACGGACAACAGCGTGCTCATGCCGCCACTCCGAGATAGGCCTTGATCACTTCGGGATTGGTCTTGATCGTCGCCGGCGTGCCTTCCGCGATCTTGGTGCCGAAATCGAGCACCACGATGCGGTCGGCGAGGTTCATCACGAAGCCCATGTCGTGCTCGACCAAGAGCACGCTCATGCCGCCGTCACGCAGCTCGCGGAGCAGCGCTGCGAGCCGCTGCTTTTCCATGTGGCGCAGGCCCGCGGCCGGCTCGTCGAGCAGCAGCAGCATCGGATCGACACAAAGCGCGCGGGCGATCTCGACGATGCGCTGCTGCCCGAGCGAGAGCGAGCCTGCCAGCTGGTGCATCTGCTCGGTGAGGCCGACGCGCTCGATCTGGCGGGCGGCTTCGGCGAGCAGCTTGGCCTCGTCAGTGCGGTCGAGCCGCAGCATCGAGGAAACGGGTCCGGAATGGCCGCGCAAATGCGCGCCGATCGCGACGTTCTCCAGCACCGTCATGTCGGGAACGAGCTTGACGTGCTGGAAGGTCCTGCTGATCCCGAGCTTGACGATCTCCTGCGGCGGCGCGTTGTCGACCTTCCTGCCGAGCACCGAGATCGAGCCCGAGGTCGCCGACAGCACCCCGGTGATCAGGTTGAAGGTCGTGCTCTTGCCGGCGCCGTTCGGGCCGATCAGCGCGACGATCTCCCGGGCCTGGACGTCGAAGGACACGTTGTTCACGGCGACCACGCCGCCGAACTGTTTTCGCGCCTTCTCGACCTGAAGCAGGACGCCGGCCTCGGCGGGCGCGCGGGCGCGATGCTCCAGCTTCAGCGAGGTGTCCGGCTTCTTGCCTCGGGTAGCCTCGGGGAAGAACGACATCAGCCAGGGCCAGAGGCCGCCGGGCGCAAGCTGCAGCAGCGCCACCAGCATGATGCCGAACACGATGGTCTCGACCTGGCCGGAGCCGGGCAGGATCAGCGGCAGATAGCTCTGCAGCACCTCTTTCAGCACCACGACGATCGCCGCGCCCAGGACCCCGCCCCAGACATAGCCGGCGCCGCCGACCACGGCGATGAAGAGATATTCGATACCGGCCTGGGCGCCGAATGGCGTCGGGTTCACCGCGCGCTGCAGATGCGCGTAGAGCCACCCCGACAGGCCGGCGAGCACCGCGGCATGGATGAACACCAGCAGCTTGGCGCGCGGCGTGTGGACGCCGAAAGCTTCTGCCGCGACATGGCCGCGGCGTAGCGCACGGATGGCGCGGCCGGTGCGGGAGTCCAAGAGGTTCATCGTCAGCAGGGCCGAGAGGACCACCGCGATCCAGATCGCGTAATAGATCGAGCCGGGCGAGAGCATCTTGAACGTGCCGATCGACAGCGGCGGGATTGCCGAGATGCCGTCGTTGCGGCCCAGAAACTCCAGCTTGCTGAACAAGTAGAACAGCCCCAGCCCCCAGGCCAGCGTGCCGAGCGGCAGATAATGCCCCGAGAGGCGCACGGTGATCAGCCCGAGCAGCACCGCGAGCGAGCCGCTGACCACGAGCGACAGCGGCAGCGTCAGCCAGGGCGACAGGCCATAGCCCGTCGACAGCACCGCGGTGGTATAGGCGCCGAAGCCGACGAAGGCGGCCTGGCCGAACGAGGTGAGGCCGCCGACGCCGGTCAGCAGCACGAGGCCCATCGCGACCAGGGCCGCAAGGCCGATATTGTCGAGCAGCACGATCCAGAACGGGGGCACGCCCGGGATGAACGGGATCGCCGCCATGAGAATTGCGAAGACGAGGATGGGAAGCCGGCTCTGCATCGGGCTCAGTCCTTCTCTTCCTCGACCGCCGGCGCGGCGAGCGAGCGCAGCAGCAGCACGGGGATCAGCAGCATGAAGACGATCACCTCCTTGTAGTTGGAGGCATAGAAGGACGAGAACGCCTCGACGATGCCGACCACCAGCGCCGCGACGGCGGTGAGGGGATAGCTGACGAGGCCGCCGATGATCGCGGCGACGAAGCCCTTCAGCCCGATCAGGAAGCCCGAGTCATAGTATAGCGTCGTGATCGGCACGATCAGGATGCCGGACAGCGCGCCGATCACGGAGGCCAGCAGGAAGGCGATCTGGCCCGACAGCGTGGTGCGGATGCCGGCGAGCCGCGCCCCCAGCCGGTTGACCGCGGTCGCGCGCAGCGCCTTGCCGTAGAGCGTCAGGCCGAAGAACAGCCAGAGCGCGACGATGAAGGCGATGGTGATGGCATAGACGGCGATGCTCTGGCCGGTGAAGCGCAGGGCGCCGGCGGTGAAGGCGCCGGACAGCACGGCAGGCCCGCGCTGGCCTTCGGCGCCGAAGAACAACAGGCCGAGGCCCTGCAGCGCGAGGTGGACGCCGACGGAGGCGATCAGCAGCACCAGCACCGAGGTGTGCGCCAGCGGCTGGAAGGCGACGCGGTAGAGATAGAGGCCGATCATCGCCACGATCACCAGCGACAGCGCGATGCAGATCGCGACCGGCGGCTTCTGCGCGGCGAGGGACAGGGTCAGCGCCAGCACGATCGCCGGCAACACGACGTTGGCGATGAAGCTGCGGACGACCAGCCGCCCATGCAGCGCCTTGCGCGCTTCGAACAGGTCGAAGGCGAAGGCGCCGATGCCGAGTGCGAGCGCCAGCTTTGCCGTGCCCGGCATCTGGCCTGCGGCCAGCGAGGCATAGGTCAGCGCGCCATAGGTGACGAACTCGCCCTGGGGAATGAGGATGACGCGGGTGACGGCGAACACCAGCACCAGCGCCAGGCCGAGCAGCGCGTAGATCGCGCCATTGGTGATGCCGTCCTGCACCAGGAACAGCATGATGGTGGTATTCAAGACCGGACGCTCCCCCTAATCCGGACCGGTCCTCTCGATTGCGGTGGACGGTCCGCTCACAGCCATTGAAAAACGCATGCGATATTTGGTATGGTGAGCTTTCCGAGCAGCTGGGCTATGTCCTGAAGCGTGCGCAGCTCAAGGTGTTCGAGAATTTCCTGCGCTGCATGGCCTCGCTTCAGCTGACGCCGGCGCAGTTCTCGGTGCTGCTGCTGGTCGAGAAAAACCCCGGCCGTAACCAGACCGAGATCGCCTCCACGCTCGGCATCCTCAGGCCGAACTTCGTGGCCATGCTCGACAATCTGGAGAGCCGCGACCTTTGCGCCCGGATCCGCTCCACCAACGACCGCCGCTCGCACATCCTGGTCTTGACCGACAAGGGCAAGGCGGTGCTGGCGCGCGCCAAGAAGCTCGTCGCCACCAAGCACGAGGCCCGGCTGAATGATTTGCTCGGCCAGGCCAACCGCGAAGCCCTGATCGGGATGCTCGCGAAGATCGCCAACGAGTTCTGACTCTCACCCTCCCCTGGAGGGGGAGGGTCG
>NZ_JACCHP010000044.1 GCF_016031625.1 Bradyrhizobium agreste
GCACGTCTGCAAGCCGCGCTGCCAAGGCCACCAGATCACCGCCACCAATCGTGTACCGGCTCAGCTTCTGTGAGCCCGGCAGCAACACGCCGAGCTTCCATTTCGCTTTGCTCAGTTCAAAAGCCAGGTAAACCGTGGCATGCTCCGCCGTGGCGGGTGCGTCAATGCGATCGAGCTTGATCATCTTGGTCCTCCGAGGCTGGGTGGTTTGCAATCCAATCCTAACCTCTCTTGACCACCCGCCGCCCATAGGATCTGAGGAGACCGCGAAGCGGTCGTCTCGAAGGACGAGGCGCGCACTCAGTTCGCGCAAAGGGCCAAATGCGATAGCCCTGCCCTCCAGGGGAGGGTAAGACAGGCTATAGTGCGGTCGATGGTACGGAGTCCGCCATGCCGCTCGATCCGCTCGCAAAACGTTTGTTGACCATGATGGCTGCGGCTGCGCCGCAGGCGCGGAGCCGGCCGAGTGTGGAGGTGCGGCGGCAATCGCTGGCAAAGCTGATGCAGTTCGCCCGGGCCGAGGCGCCGGATGTGACGACCACCGACGGCATGCTGCCCGGTCCCGGCGGCGAGCTGCCCTATCGCCTCTACACGCCGGCAGGCACTGAAGCGCCCGCACCGGGCTTCGTGTTCTTTCATGGCGGCGGGCTCGTCGCCGGCAGCATTGCCACGCACGACCGCATTGCGGCGGCGTTGGCGCATACCACCGGCTGCCGCCTCGTGTCGGTCGACTACCGGCTCGCGCCGGAGCACAAATTCCCCGCCGCGGTCGAGGATGCGATCGCCGCCGCCGAATGGGTGGCGCGCGAGGCGGCATCGCTCGGCATCGACGCTGGCCGGCTCGTCATCGGCGGCGATTCCGCCGGCGCCACACTCGCGGCGATCGTGTGCCAGAATGCGGCGCAGACCGCCGGCCTCTCCATCGCCGCCCAGTGCCTGATCTGCCCGGTGCTGGACTTCGAGGACACCTCGCCCTCGCGCGAAGCCTTTGCCGAGGGCCATCTGATCGATCGCGTCACCATCGAAGCCGATCTTTCCGATTATCTGCCTGGCGGCATCGATACTGCCGATCCCCGCGTCTCTCCGTTGCGCGCGATACGCCTCACGGGCCTGCCGCCCGCGATCATCCACACCGCCGAATACGACCCGATGCGCGACGAAGGCAATGCCTATGCCCGCAAGCTGCTCGCCGCGGGGGTCGCGGTCGAGCATGTCTGCCACGATGGCATGGTCCACAATTTCCACGCCATGGGCGCAATCCTGCCGCAGGCACAGCTCGTGCTGTCGCAGATCGGCGAGCAGGTGCGGCGGGCGGTGAAGACGTGACGGCGCTTGATCACACCCGCGCGCCGATCACCGCGCGCGCTGCCGCGACATATTCCGGCCAGTGCGCGTCCGCATAGCGCTCCGCCTGCCATGCCCAGGTGATGTCGGGCGCATGCGCAGCCGCAATCGTGCGCGCGAAGCGCTCTTCCGCGACCGTCACCTCGCCGGGCTCGGCCGTGGGTGCAGCAGCCGCCGCAGCACTCGGAGCAACGGCGAGCCCCGCCAGACCGGTGAGCAGGATGCGGCGTGACGTGTTCATGGCTGTCTCCTCCATTCTTCGGCCTGCACTGTGGCGGGCGAGTGTGTCAGCGCGATCACGGCAGGGTAACCGCACCTATCCATGCCGTCCATCGCTTGCGGATAGCGCTTGACCCAAGCGGGCGATCACGTTCCAGCTAACAACGGTCTTGCCCCCAAAACCGTTTCGCAAATGCCAGGCAGATCTCGGCTATCACGTCGTGGCGCTTGCTACGGCGGAAAGGGAATGTCTGCATCGCACGAATCTCTCATGATGCGGACGGCGCATCAACAGCTGACGCCTAGAACTCCAGCGGCGCATTGTCGACGACTTCCTTCATCACGAAGAAGGTCCGGGTCTGACGCACCCCGGGGAGCGCGATCAGCTGCTCGCCGTGGATGCGGTTGAAATCCTCCATGTCGCCGACGCGGATCTTGAGGAAGTAATCGAAGTCGCCGGCGACGAGGTGGCAGTCGAGCACGAATTTCAGCTTGGCGATCGCCTGCTCGAAGGTGGCAAAGCTCTCCGGCGTCGATCGATCGAGCACGACCCCGACCATCACCAGCGTGCCCTTGGCCACCTTCTTCGGCGCGACCATGGCGCGGACCGTGGCGATGAAGCCGTCCTCGAACAGGCGCTGGGTGCGGCGGTGGCAGGTGGCGGGGCTGATCGCGACCGTTTCGGCCAGCTCGGCATTGCTCAGCCGGCCGTTATTCTGAAGCAATCTCAATATCTTGAGGTCGGTACGGTCGAGCCGGGCAGCCATGAAAGAAGCTTCCATAACTAGGTGCTTTTCTGAAAGGAATATTAGCGATTGGCGCGGCTCCCGCAAGAACTCGCGCAATGATGGCACAATATTCGAGAGCACATTTTCCCGACGCGGTGCTAGGGAGCCGCCAACACCAACGCCAATCGGGATGACCCATGAAGCTGGACAAATTTCCGCGCTATCCTTTGACCTTCGGCCCGACGCCCATCGAGAAGCTGGAGCGACTGTCAAAACATCTCGGCGGCCATGTCGAGATCTATGCCAAGCGCGAGGACTGCAATTCCGGTCTCGCCTATGGCGGCAACAAGCTGCGCAAGCTCGAATACATCATTCCCGATGCGATCGCCTCCAATGCCGATACGCTGGTTTCGATCGGCGGCGTGCAATCCAACCACACCCGCATGATCGCGGCCGTCGCGGCCAAGCTCGGCATGAAATGCCGCCTGGTGCAGGAAGCCTGGGTGCCGCACGAGGACGCCGTCTATGACCGCGTCGGCAACATCATGCTTTCGCGCATCATGGGCGCCGACGTGCGCCTGGTCGACGACGGCTTCGACATCGGCATCCGCAAGAGCTGGGAGCAAGCGATCGAGGAAGTGAAGGCCGCGGGCGGCAAGCCTTACGCCATTCCCGCCGGCGCCTCCGTGCATAAATTTGGCGGCCTCGGCTATGTCGGCTTTGCCGAGGAGGTGCGCAAGCAGGAAGCCGAGCTCGGCTTCAAGTTCGACTACATCATCGTCTGCACCGTCACCGGCTCCACCCACGCCGGCATGCTGGTCGGGTTTGCGGCGGACGGCCGTGCGCGAAAAGTGATCGGTATCGATGCCTCCTTCACGCCCGCCCAGACCAAGGCGCAGGTGCTCGAGATCGCGCAGAATACGGCAAAGCTCGTCGAGCTCGGCAAGGACCTCGTCACTGAGGACGTCGTGCTGATCGAAGACTACGCCTATCCTGCCTATGGCGTGCCGTCGGAGGAGACCAAGGAGGCGATCCGCCTCACCGCGCGCCTCGAAGGCATGATCACCGACCCCGTCTACGAGGGCAAGTCAATGCAGGGCCTGATCGATCTTGCGAAGAAGGGCTATTTCGAGAAGGGCGCGAAGATCCTCTACGCCCATCTCGGCGGCGCACCGGCGCTTAACGGATATGCCTACGCGTTCCGGAATGGGTGAGCGGCTCAGCTCGCGCCTCATACACAGCTGTCGTCCCGGACAAGCGTCAGCGCAGATCCGGGACCCATACGCCGCAGCATTAGTTTCGCGAAGATTCGTGGTTGCCGGCGTACCGCAACCACATCGGCCTGTGGTTATGGATCCCGGATTTGCGCGCGCTTTGGGTGCGCTTGTCCGGGATGACGACTCGGGAACAGGACGCGCCCTACCTTGTCCTGACGATCTGCAGCAGCTCGTCGCCGTAATGCTCCAGCTTCTTGTCGCCGATCCCCGGCACGTTGCGCAGCTCGTCCAGCGTCGTCGGCCAGGCCCGGACGATGCCGTCAATCGTGGCATCGTGCAGCACCACATAGGCCGGCACGCCGCGTTCGCGCGCGATCTCTGACCGCCAGGCGCGCAGGCGCGCGCGCAATTCGGGATCGACGTCGCCTTGCGGCGCGCTCGCCGCCGGCGCGAGGTCGCCGCGGCGCGACTTGGCGCGGCTGGCGCGAACACGCGTGCCGGGCGCCTCCTCGCGCAGCCAGACCTCGGTCTCGCCGCGCAGCACGCCGCGCGAAGACTCCGTCAGCTTGAGCGCGCCGTAGGCTTCGCTGTCGCTGCGCAAATGGCCCACCGCCACCAATTGCCGCAGCACCGTGCGCCACTGCTTCTCGTTGAGCTCGCGGCCGATGCCGAACACCGACAGCTTGTCGTGGCCGAACTGCGTGACCTTCTCGGTCAGACGCCCCACCAGCACGTCGATCAAATGCATGGCGCCGAAACGCTGGCCGGTGCGATAGACGCAGGACAATAGCTTCTGCGCCAGCACCTTGCCGTCGCGCATCTTCGGCGGGATCAGGCAATTGTCGCAATTGCCGCAGCTCTCGCCCATCACGATCTCGCCGAAATAGGCGAGCAGGCGCCGGCGCCGACAATGCGGCGTCTCGGCGAGGCCGACCAGCGCATCGAGCTTGCCGATCGAGACCCGCTTGAAATCCTCCGATCCGGCCGATTCGTCGATCATGCGGCGCTGCTGCACGATGTCGGAGAGACCGTAGGCCATCCAGGCCGTCGACGGCTTGCCGTCGCGGCCGGCGCGCCCGGTCTCCTGGTAATAGGCCTCGATGCTCTTGGGCAGGTCGAGATGGGCGACGAAACGCACGTCGGGCTTGTCGATGCCCATGCCGAAAGCGATGGTGGCGACGATGACGATGCCGTCCTCGTTGAGGAAGCGATCCTGGTTGCGCGAGCGCAAGGCTCCGTCGAGCCCGGCATGGTAGGGCAGCGCCGCAATGCCAGCCTCGGCAAGCGCGGCGGCGACCTCCTCGACGCGGTTGCGCGACAGGCAATAGACCACGCCGGCATCGCTCATGTGGCGCTCGCGGATGAATTCCTTCAGCTGCGACACCGCATTGCGCTTGTCGACGATCTCATAGCGGATGTTGGGCCGGTCGAAGCTCGAGACGAACTGCGGCGCGCACGTCAGCTGAAGCCGCTCGACGATCTCCTTGCGCGTCAGCTCGTCGGCGGTCGCGGTCAGCGCGATGCGCGGCACGTCGGGAAAGCGCTCGGCGATGACGGAAAGGCCGACATATTCGGGTCGGAAATCATGACCCCATTGCGAGACGCAATGCGCCTCGTCGACCGCAAACAGTGCCACCTTCGCCTGCGCCAGCAGCGACAGGCAGCGCGGCGTGACCAGCCGTTCCGGCGCGACATAGAGCAGGTCGAGATCGCCGGCGAGCAGACGGCGTTCGATGTCGGACGCTTCCTGCGGGGTCAGCGACGAGTTCAGCGCGGCGGCATTGACGCCAGCCTCGATCAGGCCGGCGACCTGGTCGCGCATCAACGCGATCAACGGCGAGACCACGATGCCGCAGCCTTCGCGCAGCAAGGATGGAAGCTGATAGCACAGCGACTTGCCGCCGCCGGTCGGCATCAAGACCAGGCAATTGCCGCCGTCCGTGACATGGCGGACGATCTCGCCCTGCGCGCCGCGGAATCCCGGCAGGCCGAACACCGAATGCAGCACCGACAGCGCGTCGCGGCCGTTGGTCGGCGCAGGCAGCGGAGCGTTGGAGGGAGCGGACATGGGCGGGATGGAACCAGGCCGTGAGATTCGTCACAAGGCCAGTCGCATGCTGGCGCGTGCGTGGCAAGGCTGTTGTCGGCGAGAGGCTGTCTTTCTCCCCTTGCGGGAGAGGGTGGCTCGTCGCGTGAGCGGCGAGACGGGTGAGGGGTTCTCTCCGCGAACGCAGATAGGAGTTTGCGGAGACATACCCCTCATCCGGCGCTTCGCGCCACCTTCTCCCGCAAGGGGAGAAGGAAGAAGAAGCTACGCCCCGATCCGCCGCAGCGCTTCTGCGACCGTGACGATGGGCATGTTGCGCTTGGCCGCCGCCTGCAGCGCATGACGCATCAGATGCGGCGTGCAGCCATAGGGGCTCGGCCTGTCGGTGACGTCGTGACCGTAGAAGATCAGCCAGCCGCCGCTCGCGACCGCCTCGTCGAAATAGCGATCGACCCCCGCCTCGTCGATCTCGCAATCAATCAACGGCGAGGCGCGCAGGAATTGGAGGTCGATGACGCCGCTGTTGACGCCGGGAAGAATTCCGCGCGCGGAACGAAAGGCTCTTGCCAGCTGCGGCTTGCGCCACACCGAGGCGATGCCATAGGGATGGGCGAAATTCTCCAGCGTGATCGAAGCATCGATGCCGCGGAGATGACTGCGGTTTCGTTCGATCTCGCGGGCCATCGCGGCTTCGTCGAGCGTGGCCGAGCTCTGATGCGAGAAGGTGTGGCAGGCGATCTCGTGCCCGGCGCGGTGAAGCCGGACGATGGCGCCATCCGACAGGCCGTGCCAATGCTCCGACGGCCGACCGATCAGGCTGCCGGCAAGGTAATAGGTGCCGCGGCCGCCATGTCGCTCCAGAAGCTCGGCGCCCTCGCCCGCGGCGCTGTCGGGGGCGTCGTCGAACGTGAAGCTCACCATCGGCGCATGCGCAGGCAGCCGGTGTGGCGCAGCACGGAAATGCCGGGCCAGCCGATTGCTCACGCGTCCCTGGAGTGCCGACCACACGACTGCGTTTCCCGTAATGCCTTCTCGCTCTACTGAAACATTCGTGCGCAGGTCGAGGCAAGCCTAACGCCCGGGTAATCCTAACGCCGAGCCAAGACCGCTTCGGCTAGCGCATCGACATCGACGCGTCGGCGTCCGCGCCGAGATAGCGCAACCAATTGCGGAAGAGCACCGCCGCCGCGTCGCCCGCGCCGATATCGGCGCGCAGGTTCAGCGCTGGCAGCTCGTTGCTGAGCGCCGGATGGCGCTGGTGCGCCGCCTTCCTCTCGAAGCGAGTCAGCTTCTCTTCCGTCGCTGCATCAAAATAACTCGCCGGCAGGCGCGGATAGGTCTCCCGCTCCCGCGCGAGGTAGCGGCCGATGTCACGCAGATATTCGCGCTGCAGCGACAGCGCGTCATATTCCGGGTGACCCTGGAAGAAGACGAAGCGGCTGGCATATTGGCGAACGAAGACATCGACGCCGGCCTCCTCCGACCGTGTCAGCACCTGATAGCCGGCCTGCACAAGGTCGCTCTCGGCGATCTCGTTCAGGCGTGAATGCGAGACCTTGAGCGGCGCGGGCGCAGAGCGGATCAGCGAATCGTCCGTGACGACTTCGCAATCGAAAATGCCGTGACATTTGGCCGGCAGCCGCCGCCGTTCGACGCCGTCGAGGTGCATCACCGCGGCATGCGCGGCAAGGCACGACCAGATCGTCGAACGGGTGTTGGCCTTGGCCCAGTCGATCAGGTTGGTGAGGTCGCGCCAGTACGGCTCCCGCTCGAGTTCGGGTGCGATCGGCTCCGCGCCTGTTACGATCAGCCCGTCGAATTTGCCGCGCTCGAGATCGGAAAGGTCGGAATATTCGCTCTCCACATGCCACTTCGCTTCCGGCGACCGCTTCACGCTGGGAAGCGAGAAGCAGTGGAAGCGGATACGGCGCGAGCCCGCTGCGTCCTGAAGCAGCTTCATGAACTGCCGCTCGGTCGCCTTCAACGCGGCATCCGGCATGTTGTTGACGAGGCCGATGGTGAGCTCGGCGCCGGCATCGCTCGCGAGTTCGTGCGCGGCCGGCACCAGCGCCGGGCCCGCGATGACCTGATCCCTGTCGATCAAGATCGTCATGGCCGGCGCTGTCTACTCCGCGGCCTCGCGGCGCGCCGACGGGCAGGCCTTTTCCAGCGCCTGATCGATGTCCGCAATGATGTCGGAGACATGCTCGATGCCGATCGACAGACGGATCGTCTCCGGCAGCACGCCGGCGGCGCGCTGCTGCTCCGCCGACATCTGGCGATGGGTGGTCGAGGCCGGGTGGCAGGCGAGCGACTTGGCATCGCCGATATTGACGAGGCGCGTGATCAGCTTCAGCGCATCGTAGAACGTCTTGCCGGCCTCCATGCCGCCCTTGATGCCGAAGGTGAACAGCGAGGAGGCGTTGCCGCTCAGGTACTTCTGCACCAGGGGATAATAGGGGCTGTCCGGAAAACCGGTGTAATTGACCCAGGCCACGCGCGGATCGTCGCGCAGGAATTCGGCGACCTTGCGGGCGTTCTCGACATGGCGCTCCATGCGCAGCGCCACGGTCTCGATGCCCTGGAGCAGCAGGAAGGCGTTGAACGGCGACAGCACCGAGCCCATGGTGCGCTGATACACGCTGCGCGCCCGCTCGATATAGGCGGTCTTGCCGAAGCGCTCGGCATAGACGAGGCCGTGATAGGAAGCGTCGGGCTTGTTATAGGCCGGGAAGCGGTCGGCGTACCTGGCCCAGGGGAAATTTCCGGAATCCACGATGGCGCCGCCGAGCGTGGTGCCGTGCCCGCCCAGGAACTTGGTCAGCGAATGCACCGCGATGTCGGCCCCGTAGTCGAACGGCTTGAAGAGGATCGGAGTTGCCACGGTGTTGTCGACGATCAGCGGCACGCCATGCGCATGCGCGACCTTCGCCAGCGCCTCGATGTCGCAGACATTGCCGGCGGGATTGCCGATGGTCTCGGCGAACACGGCGCGGGTGTTGTCGTCGATCAGCTTCTCGACCGCCTCAGGCTTATCGCTCTCTGCGAAACGGCCGATGATGCCCTGGCGCGGCAGGATGTGGGAGAGCAGCGTGTGCGTGGTGCCGTAGAGCTGCGGCACGGAGACGATGTTGCCACCGTGATCGGCGACATTGACGAAGGCGAAATGCAGCGCGGCCTGCCCGGTCGCGACCGCAAGCGCGCCGACGCCGCCTTCGAGCTGGGCGATGCGTTTCTCCAGCACTGCGCTGGTCGGATTGGCGATGCGGCTGTAGCGAAAGCCTTCGGTCTCGAGATTGAACAGGGCCGCGCCGTGATCGGCGCTGTCGAAGGCGTAGGCCGCGGTCTGGTAGATCGGCACGGCCACGGCGTGCGTGGTGGCTTCAGGCTCGTAGCCGGCGTGAATAGCGATCGTCTCGTTGCGCATCGTGCCACCTCCGCGTGGAGCGGGCCGCACTTATTTGGCCTAGAATGAGGCCTGTGCGTTATCCGCCGCTCCTCTGTTAGAGGCGGGTGGTAAAGCGGACAATAATTCGCCTAGAGATCGAGGAAGTAACCCTAACGCTTGCTCGCGGACTGACTGAAATTCGGGTTAAGGCCGATTAACCAACGCCCGCAGGCACCCTCTCCCACAAGGACGAGGGTGCCACCGTCAACGCTGCGATAGCTCGCGGCATCAGCCCATCTGCTCCCACAGCCGATGTGCAAGCACGCCGACGCGCTTCTCGATCGCGGCTGCGGCATCGAGTGCGAGATCCTCGCGGTAGCGCCCGGCGATCAGTTGCACGCCGATCGGCTTGCGCTCATGCAGCGCCACCGGCACCACCGCGCCGGGCAGGCCCAGCACGTTGATGGCGGAGATGAAGCGGATCTCGCCCCAGAAGATCTCGCGCACGCGCTCGGGGCTGACGGTGTCCTCGCGGGGGCCCGGCGTCGGCTTCACCGTGGTCGGCGCCAGCACGATCGGATAGTCCTCGAAGAACAATTGCCAGGCGCGGATATGGCGGTTGCGCGCGGCGGTGGCCTGCATCCAGCCCTTGAGATCGAGCACGTTGGCCTTCGCCTTCATGCCGCCCCAAGCCTTGTGAAAATCCTCGGACGTGACCTTCAACATGGCGGCCTCCTGCATCATTACGGTCTCGTTGGTGATGATGTCGCACCAGGTTTGCCAGACGCCGTTGATGTCGGGCACGTCGATCTCGCTGACGCGATAGCCGGACCGCTCCAGATGATCGGCAGCCTGGCGCAGCGCCGCGGCGACGGACGGATCGACATCCATGTCCTCGGGGATTTTTGCCAGCGCGACCTTGATCGGCCGCTTCGGCCGCTCGCCGACCAGCGGCGCCGGCACCCACCAGGGATCGCGCGGATCGCGCTGACTCATGACCTCCAAGGCGAGGCGCACGTCGGCGACGTGGCGCGCGAGCGGCCCCTGCGCCGACATCAGATGTGCCAGCATCGGCCGCTCCGACGTCGCGCTTCCGTTGAATGCGGGGATGCGGCCCTGCGTCGGCTTGATGGTGGCGACGCCATTGCAATGCGCCGGCCAGCGCAGCGAGCCGCCGATGTCGTTGCCGTGGGCGATGGTGCCGATGCCCGCCGCGACCGCCGAGCCCGCCCCGCCCGACGAGCCGCCGCAGGTGATGTCGGGATCCCAGGGGTTGAGCGTCAGCCCGTGCAGGGGATTGTCGGTGAAGCCGCGGAAGGAGAATTCGGGCGTGTTGGTGAGACCGATGACGATCGCGCCTGATTTCTTCAGGTTGCGCACCACGGGCGAGTCGGAGGGTGCGATGAGGTCCTTGTTGGCGGGTACGCCGTTGAAATTCGGCCGCCCCTCGTAGTCTACATTTTCCTTGATCGTAATCGGCACGCCGTGCAGGAGGCCGAGCTCGCCACCCTTGGCGCGCTGCTTGTCGGCCGCATGCGCAGCCTTCAGCGCGTCTTCCGAGAGATCGACGACGACGGCATTGAGCTTCGGATTGACCGCGTGCATCCGTTCGAGATGCGCTTCGACCGTCTCGACCGCGGAGATGGCGCCGGAGCGGATCGCAGCCGCGGTCTCCACGGCCGACCATTGCCATGGCTGACCCGACGGGCGCCGCGGCTTCGCCGATTTGCCGACGGCCGTCTTTCGTGCCGGTTTCGCGACCGCCCCCTTGCGGGCCCCCGCTTTCGTCGCGAATCGCGTTGCCGCCTTTTTCCCCGCAGTCTTCTTCTTGGTCGCCGTCTTCTTCGCCACGCCAGCCTCTCCTGGAAATTGTGAGGCGGAGGTTAGGGACGACGTGCGACCGTGTACAGGCGCGATTCTGCATGGCGCATTGTCGCGACGCTCTGTCGCAATCGCAGCCGTCGATGAGCGCGCTCCTACACCAGCGGTGGATTGATCCGCGCAAAGCCATCCTGGATGCGATACGGATAATAGGGATAAGGCGGCATCACCGCGCTGACCTCGTCGAGCCGCTTGATCTGGTCCGCGCTCAGCGACCAGCCGACGGCGCCGAGATTGTCGCGCAGCTGCGCCTCGTCGCGTGCCCCGATGATCACGGAGGAGACCGTGGGACGCGACAGCAGCCAGGCAATCGCGGCCTGCGGCACGGTACGACCGGTCTCCGCGGCAATCGCATCCAGCACGTCAACGACCGCATGGAGGCGCGCATCGTCCACGGGCGGACCGAACTGTGCGGTGGCATGCAGGCGGCTTCCTTGCGGCAGCGGCTGGTCGCGCCGGATCTTTCCCGTGAGCCGGCCCCAGCCCAGCGGGCTCCAGACCAGTGCGCCGACGCCCTGATCGCGCGCGAGCGGCATCAGCTCCCATTCATAGTCCCGCCCGAGCAGCGAGTAATAGACCTGGTGCGCGACATAGCGCGGCCAGCCATGCCGGTCCGCGATGGCGAGCGACTTCATCAGCTGCCAGCCGGCGAAATTCGAGACGCCGACATAGCGCAGCTTGCCGGCGCGCACGAGCATATCGAGCGTGGACAGCACCTCCTCGATCGGCGTGAACGCGTCGAAGGCGTGGAGCTGAAGCAGATCGACATGGTCCGTGCCGAGCCGTCGTAGCGCCGCATCGACCGAGGCAAGCAGCCGCCGCCGCGACGAGCCGGCATCGAGCGGACCGTCGCCCATCGGCAGGCTCATCTTGGTCGAGATCAGCACCTTGTCGCGGCGCCCCTTGATCGCAGCGCCGAGGATCTCCTCGGAGGCGCCGTTCGAATAGACATCGGCGCTGTCGAACAGATTGACGCCGGCATCAAGGCAGATATCGACAAGCCTGAGGGCCTCATCGGTGCCGCTGCGGCCCCAGGCGGAGAACAATGGACCCTGGCCGCCGAACGTGCCGGTGCCGAAGCTGAGGACGGGAACTTTGAGCCCGGAAGCGCCTAGATTGCGGTATTCCATGATCGCTCTCCTATTCGGCCGGGCACGCCGCGGCTGCGGTGGCCGTGCGATCGAGCTGCAGACTCCACAGCGCCAGCACGAGACCAATGGCCGTGATCCCGGCCGCAACCAGCGGCAGCGCGGAGAGACCGAGCCCGTGGTCGATGGTGACGCCACCGACCCAGGCGCCGAGTGCGTTGCCGAGATTGAACGCGGCGATGTTGAGGCTGGAGGCGAGCGTCCGGCCGCTCGGGCCGGCAGCCTCCAATACGCGAAGCTGGAGCGGCGCGACGGTTGCGAAAGCGGCGATGCCAAGTAGCAGGATCAGCACGATTGCTGCGATCTTGATCGACAGCACGGCGGCCAGGCCAAGCAGCACGATAGCGAGCGCTGCGAGCGTGCCGATCAGGGCGCGCGCGAGGCCTGTGTCAGCGAGCTTGCCGCCGGCGACATTGCCGATCGCAAGACCGACGCCGAACACCAGCAGGATCGGCGACACTGCGGTCTCCGAAAAGCCGGTGAAGCGCGTCAGGATCGGCTGGATGTAGGTGAAGACGACGAACAGGCCGGCGAAGCCGAACACGGTCATCGCAAGACCGAGCAGCACCTGCGGACGGCCGAGCACGGCCACTTCCTCGGCAAGCGAGATCGGCTTGTCGTCGTTGCCGACATGGCCCGGCACCAGCGCGGCGACGACCGCGAACGCGATCAGGCCGATGACGGTCACCGCCCAGAACGCCGCGCGCCAACCGAGCATCAGGCCGAACCAGGCACCGAAGGGCACGCCCAGCAGCGTCGCGACCGTCAGGCCGATAAACATGGTGGCGATTGCGGAGGCACGCTTGTCCTCGGCGACGAGGCTGGTGGCCACCACCGAGCCGACGCCGAAGAACGTGCCGTGCGCGAGCGAGGTCAGCACGCGTGCGGCCATCAGCAATTCGTAAGTCGGCGCCAGCGCGCAAGCTGCGTTGCCGAGCGTGAAGATCGCCATCAAGGCCAGCAGCACGGTTTTCCGCGGCATGCGCCGCGTCGCCAGCGTCAGTACCGGCGCGCCAACGAACACGCCGAGCGCATAGCCTGATATCAGCAGGCCCGCGACCGGCACCGAGACGCGCATGTCGGCGGCGACCTGCAGCAGCAGGCCCATGATGATGAATTCGGTGGTGCCGATGCCGAAGGCACCGGCGGTGAGCGCGAGGACGGCGGGAGGCATGCGTTGCTCCAAGGGATGAGACGAGCCACGCAGATAGCTGCACCGGGGCAAAACCATTAGGATGTCCGCAATCCAATCATTTGTGACATGAATTCAACATGGCCCGTTTCGACACGAACCGCTCGGCCGAGATGGAGGTCTTCGTCCGCGTCGTCGACCTCGGCGGCTTCACCCAGGCCGCACGAAAGCTGCGCCTGACGCCATCGGGCGTCAGCAAGCTGATCTCGCGTCTGGAGGCGCGCCTCGGCGCGCGGCTCGTCAACCGCACCACGCGCAAGCTGACGCTGACGGCGGAAGGCCAGGCCTTCTACGAGCGCTCGTTGCGCATCCTCGCCGAGATGGAGGAGGCCGAGCGCGAAGCGGCCTCGGGCGCGGCGCCGCGCGGCCGCCTCACGGTCAATTGCAACATTCCCTTCGGCATGCTGCATGTGATGCCGTTGATCCCGCGCTTTCTAAAGCAGCATCCCGACGTCACGCTTGATCTCGTGCTGACCGATACGGTGATCGACCTGATGCAGGAGCGCGCCGACGTCGCCATCCGCGTCGGTCCCTTACGCGCCTCGCGCCTGGTCGCGCGAAAGCTCGGCACCAGCCGCATGGTCGTGGTCGGCGCGCCGGATTATCTCGCCCGCTGCGGCACGCCGAAGATTCCGGCCGATCTCGCCGACCACCGCGGCATCGGCTGGACCTTTCCGCGCAGCATCCGCGGCTGGCCGTTCAGGCGTGGCGACCACGCCGAGGAGGCCCTGCCCCCGCCCGTCGCGCGCGCCAGCGACGGCGAAGCCGCCCGCCGCCTCTGCCTCGGCGGTATCGGTCTCGCGCGCCTCGCGCTCTTCCACATCGGCCCCGACATCGAATCCGGCCGCCTCGTCCCGGTGCTGCAAAGCTACAATCCCGGCGACCGCGAAGATATCCACGCCGTCTATGTCGGCCACACCGCCCCACTCCCGGCACGCGTGCGCGCGTTCATCGATTTTCTGGCGGAGCATGTGAAGGTGAGCGATCCGGCGCTGAAGCGAGCCGGAGACGGGAGGTGGAAATTGACGGGGTAAGATCGCGGCGGAGGGCTCAGAAGAAGTTTGACCCCGGCCGGCTTGCCGAGCCGAAGCAAACGGCAACAAGTCCGCCTTCGCCCTGCGGGCTTCGGCGCGACAGCGTGGAGTGACCTGCAACCTTCGACAACCCGTTCGGCACGAGGTTGTCACCCATGTCTCAGGTACGATTCGTTACCTATGTGTCCGGGCTGGACACCCACTGGCTGGCGGAGAGAGTGGGATTCGAACCCACGGTACGGTTTCCCGCACACACGCTTTCCAAGCGTGCGCCTTAAGCCACTCGGCCATCTCTCCGGAGCGCCCTCTCTTGAAGGGGCGCAGACAATTTTGCAAGGGACCGCGGGACAAATCGGATGATTTTCCGCAACTTATTGTATTTACAGCACAATATCAGTCTCGATACGCGCATGGACTGACCGATGGCTGAACCGCGGGCGGCTCTGGCGCGACGATTCACGGCAGGCCGCCAAACACGACCGGGGACGCCATGACCGTCTACAAGACCATCGCGGCCTTGAGCCTGATTTCGGCCCTCGGCACGGCCCTTGCCGCCCCGGCCCTGGCCCAGGTCTGCACCCGGCACGGTGTCGACGTCAGCTGCGACGACGGCCGGCGCGGCGTGCTTTCGGGCGATGCCATCCTCTGGCCGGACGGTACGCGATCGAGCTCGACGCCGCATCAGAGCGTCATCATCGGCAACAAGAGCTCGGTGCATGTCGGGCCCGGCGTGTTCGTCGGCCAGGGCAAGGGCGTGGTGCCGCTGGACGATCCGAACGCGCCGAACAAGCGACAATGCGCGATCCTGGACGGCGTGTCGTATTGTTATTGAGGCTGGGGTTTTCACCTCTCCCCGCAAGTACCGGGGAGAGGGAGAAGACCTAGATCAAGCGCACGCCTGAGATCGCCGACTTCAGCCAGCGCAGCGCCTGCGGCGGCTGGGCCGCGAGCGGCGCCACGGCGGCCTTCTCGGTGCGGCACTTCTCGAGCCCGGCAACGAAATCGGCGGACCATTGCTGGATGGTGTGGCCGCGCAGCTTCTTCATCATCGCGTCCCAGCGCATCTTGCGCTCGGTGAGCGGCATCGATGCCGCGACTGCGATCATGCGGGCCATGCCGTCGATGTCGTGCGGATTGACCAGCAGCGCGGCGTCGAGCTCGTTGGCGGCGCCGGCGAATTTCGACAGCACCAGCACGCCGGGATCGGCCGGGTTTTGCGCGGCGACATATTCCTTGGCGACGAGATTCATGCCGTCATGCAGCGGCGTCACCACGCCGATCTGCGCGGTGCGGTAGAGACCCGCGAGCACGGCCTGGCTGAAGCCTTTGTTCAAATAGCGGATCGGCGTCCAGTCGACCTCGCCGTGGCGGCCGTTGACGTCGGTGACGAGGCGCGCGACCTCGTTCTGGAGATTGCCATAGGCCTCGATGCCGCCGCGCGAGGGATTGGCGATCTGGAGCAGCGAGATGCTGCGCGCAAACTGCGGCTGCTCGGTCCAGAGCCGGTCGAACGCGCTGATGCGGTTGACGAGACCCTTGGAATAGTCGAGCCGGTCGACGCCGATCGCGAGGCGCTCGCCGTTGAGGCTGCGGCGCAGGCGCGACACATCCGGATGCGCGGCTGACTTCGCGGCATAGGCGGCGAACTTCTCCGCATCGATGCCGATGGGAAAGACTTCGCACCGCGTGCGACCGTGCTGCGAGATTACGACGCCGTCCTCGATGGCGAGGCCGAGCTCGGCGCCTACATAGCCGAGGAAGTTCTGCCGGTCTTCCTCGGTCTGGAAGCCGAGCAGATCGTAAGCCAGCATCGCCGTGATCAGCTCGCGATGATTGGGCACGCCCTGCATCACCGCGGCGACGGGCCACGGCGTATGCAGGAAGAAGCCGATGGGATCATCGACGCCGAGCTCGCGCAGCTCGGCGCCGAGCGCGAGGAAATGATAGTCTTGCACCCAGAACGCGGTCCGGGCTTTGCGGAAACGCAGCAAGGCGCGCGCCATGAAAGCGTTGACCTCGCGATAGCTGACATAGTCCTCGCGCGAGACGCGGATCAGATCGCTGCGCGAGTGCAGCGCCGGCCACAACGCCGAATTGGCGAAGCCCTCGTAATAACCGCCGTAATGCGCCGCCGGCAGATCCAGCGTCGCAATCGCGCCTGTCCCGAGCGCCTCGATCTCGGCGAACGGTTCCTTCTGATGACCATCACGCACCCGGCCGGAGGAACCGACCCAGATCGCACCAGAATATTCCACCACGGGAAGCAATGCCGCCGCAAGGCCGCCCGTCATGGGCTCGTTGGGTTTGCCGCGGGCGACGCGATTCGAAACGACGATCAAGTTCACAGGTCGTCCCCTCCTGTTCATTCCACCCCGTTTAACTGCCGTTCATCAATATGGTTCCTGACCATCGTTTCAACCAATTGAAACCAAAATCGGGCGCGCGCGTTGGAACTGGTTTCGCTGGCGGAACTGGGGAATTTCGCTGCAAAGACAGCTTTTCCGTTTCTATAGCGTGGCATGCATTGCGGCGCGCAACGGCGTTGCGCTGAGGGCATTTATGTCTGCGAGGTGGCGCCGCCTTCGTTTCACCTCGGATCGAGCAGGCGCGCAAGGAACGCACGCACATCGCTCGGCGCATCGAAGTGGCCATTCACGCCCATGGCGCGGCGGCCGACCGAGAAGGCGAGCCCGTCCATGTCGGGCATGATCGCGAACACCGTTTCATCGGTGACGTCGTCGCCGATGAACAACGGGCGTCGTCCGCTGAACGGCTCGTGCTTCATCAATTCGCGCACGCCGCTCGCCTTGGTGAAGCCGGAATGCTTGATCTCGCAGACGAACTTGCCCGGCAGCACCTCGATCGGCGCATTGGGCAGATCGGCGCGGATCAGCGAAACGGATTCGTAAATCGCCTTCTCCGCATGCGGCGCAAGGCGGTAATGCAGCGCGAGCGAATAGCCCTTGTCCTCGAGCAGGATGCCAGGGCTGAGCTTGGCGATGGCGGCCAGACGCCGCTTCAGCTCCTTGTCGAGCGGCGGCGCGTGCACGTCATCTGCTTCACTGTCCACCGACAGCCGCATCTCCGCGCCATGGCCGGCGACGGCGCGGAACACGTCGGGCGCGAAGATCAGGTCGATGTCGTTGAGCGAGCGGCCGCTCACCAGCGCCAGCGCCCCGGAGGTGCGCTCGGTCAGATGCTTCAGTGTTTCCGACAGGCCCGGCGGCACCCACACCTCGCGCGGCGTCGGCATCAACTCGAGCAGCGTGCCGTCGATGTCGAGCAGAATGGCGATTTCATCGAGATGCGGTACCAGCGCATGCGGCACCGGCACCGTTTCCGGCGTATCGTCATCCAGCATGGTGCGCTTCTGGTCCAACGCCATTTCCGCAAGTTCCGATTTCATCAGTCTACTCCATAAAGGCGAGCGGGCGCGCGACATGTTCGAGCGATTTGCGCTCCGCGGAGACGGCATAACGCCACGCCACGATCGCAGCCGCGATCATCAGGACTGCCCCCAGCAGATAGCCGGCGAACACGCTGTTGCGTGATCCCGTGTCGATCAGCGCGCCGAACAGCGCCGGCCCGATCACGCCGCCGATGCCGGTGCCGACCGCATAGAACACCGCGATCGCCAGTGCGCGCACTTCGAGCGGGAAATTCTCGCTGACGGTAAGATAGGCCGCGCTCGCGGCGGGCGAAGCGAAGAAGAAGATCACCATCCAGGCGATGGTCTGCCCCTGCGCGCTCAGCACGCCGATCGAGAACAGATAGCCTGACAGCGCCAGCAACAGGCCCGATGCGCCATAGGTGAACATGATCATGGTGCGGCGGCCGAGCGTATCGAACAGACGGCCGAGCAGCAGGGGCCCGAGGAAATTGCCGGCAGCGAAGGGTAAGAGGTACCAGCCGACTTGATCGGCGCTGATGCCGTAGAAATCGGTCAGCACCAGCGCGAAGGTGAAGAAGATGGCGTTGTAGAAGAACGCCTGCGCACTCATCAGCACGAGGCCGACCAGCGCACGCTGGCGATAGGCCGAGAACAACGTGTGGACGACCTCACTGATTGGCGTGTGATCGCGCATCTTCAAGCGGATCTTGGTGAAGCGCCCGTCGGTCGTATCCTGGTCATGACCGATCACCGAGCGCTCGATCCCGTCGACGATGGCATGGGCCTCGTCGGGGCGGCCATGGATCATCAGCCAGCGCGGACTCTCCGGGATCCACATCCGCATCAAGAGAACGACGAGGCCGACGGCGGCACCGATCAGATAGGCCAGGCGCCAGCCGAGATCGGGCCCGATCACTGCGGGATCGAGCAGCACGATGGCCGCCACGGCGCCCATCGCAGCGCCGATCCAGAAGCTGCCGTTGATCACGAGATCGGTCCAGCCGCGATAGCGTGCGGGCACCAGCTCCTGGATCGTCGAGTTGATCGCGGTGTACTCGCCGCCGATGCCGGCGCCGGTGAGGAAGCGGAACAGCGCGTAGCTCGCGACATCCCATGACAGCGCGGTTGCGGCCGTTGCCGAGAGATAGAGCGCGAGCGTGATGAAGAACAGCTTCTTGCGGCCGATACGATCGGTCAGCCAGCCGAAGCCGAGCGCACCTAACACGGCGCCCGCGAGATAGGCGGAGTTCGCGATGCCGAGCTCGAGATTGGAGAAATGCAGCGACGGGCTCTGCTTCAGCGCCCCCGAGAGCGCACCGGCCAGAGTCACCTCGAGGCCGTCAAGGATCCAGGTGATGCCCAGCGCGAGCACGACGCGGGTGTGAAAGCCGCTCCACGGCAGCCCATCGAGCCGCGAGGGAATGCTGGTCTCGACGATGCGGTCGGTCGCGGCCGCCGCCGGGACTACGGGTGCATAGTTCAGCACTGGGCTTTGCTGCAATTCCATCGGGTTGTTGCGTCTGATCAATGGAAGCGGCCCCGGTTCACATGACGTGGACGGGGTCGATCCGATCATCGGGGTGCGGCATTCTGCCTGCCACCCGCGACAACGTTTGCGGCGGGGCCGGGTTCCCGGGGGAACAGTCTCCAAGAACACCCGTTTCCGATTGAGCCCCAGGGAGTTGACGCATGGCTCGGGTCAGAAAGACGACACATTCAAGGAAGACAGGCGCACGAAAGACAGGCGCGCGCAAAACCGCGCGTCGCAAGGTGAGCACGACGCGCAAGAGGTCAAGTCGTCGTGCGGCACCGAAGCGCTGGTCGCAACGGGTGACGCAGGAGAGCGACGCGCTCGATCTCAAGCGCGGCGTGTTCAAGCTCAAGGACCCCAAGAAGATTGCGGCCTCGCTGAAGCGCTCGGCCGAGCACAGCTCCCGCCGCAAGACCGGCGCCTACCGCTCCGCGCTGTCGATGCTGACGTTCTACATCAACCGCGCCGGCAAGACTCTGCCGAAGACGCAGCGCACGCGGCTGGAACGGGCGAAGGTCGAGCTGAAGCGGGCGTTCGGGAGGGAGTGAGGCTTGCGCTCTTTACTCCACTGTCGTCCCGGACAAGCGTAGATCCCGACAACGCGCAGCGTTGTCTGGAGCGGAGCGCTTGTCCGGGACGACGGCTGAGTCTGAGGCGACAGCAATAGCCTCAGGCAGCCGCGACCCTACGCCGCCCTGATATTCGCCATGAAGCGGTCGAGCTCGGCGCGAAGGCGGGTGCTTTCGCTCGACAGCGTCTTGGCCGAGTTCAGCACTTCTTCCGAAGCCGAGCCGGTCTCGGCGGCGCCGCGGTTGACCTCGCCGATATCGGTGGCCGCGGTCTGGGTGCCCTGCGCAACGGTCTGGACGCTGCGGGCGATCTCCTGGGTGGCGGCGCCCTGCTGCTCCACCGCGCTCGCGATCGAGGTCGAGATCGACGAGATCTGGCCGATGGTCGCGCCGATCTCCTTGATCGCGGCAACCGATTCGGCGGTGGCGCCCTGCATGCCTGCGATATGCGAGGAGATCTCGTCGGTCGCCTTCGCGGTCTGGCTCGCCAGCGACTTCACCTCGCTCGCCACGACGGCGAAGCCGCGGCCGGCCTCGCCGGCGCGGGCGGCCTCGATGGTGGCGTTGAGCGCGAGCAAATTGGTCT
>NZ_JACCHP010000045.1 GCF_016031625.1 Bradyrhizobium agreste
CGTATCGGCCGTCCATCCGCGGCAGCCTTCTTGCGCACGTCTGCAAGCCGCGCTGCCAAGGCCACCAGATCACCGCCACCAATCGTGTACCGGCTCAGCTTCTGTGAGCCCGGCAGCAACACGCCGAGCTTCCATTTCGCTTTGCTCAGTTCAAAAGCCAGGTAAACCGTGGCATGCTCCGCCGTGGCGGGTGCGTCAATGCGATCGAGCTTGATCATCTTGGTCCTCCGAGGCTGGGTGGTTTGCAATCCAATCCTAACCTCTCTTGACCACCCGCCGCCCCATAGGATCTGAGGAGCGCGCCCTCGCGCGCGTCTCGAAGGACGAGGCGTTCACACCGCCCCCCCTTACCGGTTGACCGCGCCCCGCCGCTCCGCGATCAATCTCAGCCACGCCGCAGCATGAAACGCGCTCATCAAGAGATACATCGGCACCATCCCGCCGAGCAGAGAGCCCTGCCCGGCGCCGCACAGCATGTCCGCCGGGCCACCGCCGATCATGGCCGTCAGCACGGCCATGATCGCGAAGGTCGGCGTCGCCGCCAGCGCCAGCCATCTGGCGAGGTGGCGCGCGGCCGCGACGCCGTCGGGGCTGGCGCCAGGGACCGCGCTGACCGGACCGGTCATTGCCGTTCTCCCGCCGCCTCCTCGCGGAAGGCTTTCTCGCCGGCGTCCGAGATCTCCACCCATCGCTGATCGGGCGCCGCACCTTCCGAGTAGCTGTCGTGCCAATTCCACCATTTGTAGGTCGGAGTCTGCGGATAGCCTTCCGGCGAGTCCTCCCACACCTCCTGGCGGCCGAGCGGGGTGATGTCGAGATAGTTCCAGGTGCCGCCCATCTGCTCGTCGCCGCGGCTCTTGACGAAATAGGTGCGGAAGATGCGGTCGCCGTCGCGGTAGAACACGTTGGTGCCGTGCCATTCGCCGACGCCGAAATCGGCGTCGAAACTGTCGGTGATGGTGACCCAGGGCATGGTCCAGCCCATTCGCTGCTTCAGCCTGATGATGTCGGCCTGGGGCGCGCGCGAGGCGAACACAAGCGTGGTGTCGCGGGCATTCAAATGCGAGACATGGGCGACCTGGTCGGCCACCATGGAGCAGCCGCGGCAGGCGTGATCGGGCCAGCCGAACACGCCGGGCTCGAAGAAGGCGCGATACACGATCAGCTGCCGCCGGCCCTGGAACAGGTCGTGCAGACTGAGCTTGCCGCCGGGCCCCTCGAACGCATAGGTTTTGTCGACCGCCATCCACGGCATGCGGCGCCGCTCGGCGGCCAGGGCGTCGCGGGCACGGGTATGCGCCTTCTCCTTCACGAGCAGCTGCAGACGGGCCGCCTCCCAGTCCTGCGGCGACACCACCGGCGGTGTCTGCATGGCGGTCTGTCCGTTGGTCCCTACTTTTTTAGTCGATGTCATGATCACTCTCCAAATGTCTTGCCGCGGCCGCCGTTACGCGCCCCGCCACGCCGGAACCGCCCGCCGCACATCGTCGGCCGTGCACGACTTCTGGCACCAAGCCGGCGCGCGGTGGGAGTAACAAGTGTGGCGGGATTGACATGGAGTCGCTGATCACTGCCGCTGCGCGCGCGCTCGAAGCCGGCGATCCGCTCGGCGCCCTGAACCGCGTCGCGCTGCGCAACGATGCGCCGTCGCTGGCGTTGCGCGGCATCGCGATGGCGCAGCTCGGCGATCTCGCCAAGGCCAAGTCGCTGCTGCGCACCGCCGCGCGCGCCTTCGGTCCGCGCGAGGCGGCGGCTCGCGCAAGGTGCCTGGTGGCCGAAGCCGAGATCGCGCTGGTCTCGCGCGATCTGAACTGGCCGGTGAAGACGCTCGCGGTGGCACGCGCGACGCTCGAAAACCACGGCGATCTCGTCAATGCCGCCCATGCGGGCCATATCGAGGCGCGCCGTCTGCTTCTGGTCGGGCGCCTCGACGAGGCCGAGCGCACGCTCGCCGACGTCCGTCCTGCGACGCTCCCGCCCGCGTCCCAGGTCGTCCGCGAGCTCGTGCTCGCCGGCATCGCCATCAGGCGGCTCAGAACGAAAGACGCGCGCACGGCGCTCAGCCGCGCAGCTCACGCGGCACGCCTTGCCAACATCCCGGCGCTCGTGGCCGAGGTCGACAGCGCCAACCTGATCCTCGACACGCCGGCAGCACGCCTGATCGCGCGCGGCAGCGAGCATCCGTTGTTGGTGGGAGAGGTCGAACGGCTGGCGACCTCGACGGCGCTCGTCGTGGACACCTTCCATCACCAGGTGCGCAGGCAAGGCGTCGCGGTGTCGCTCGGAACGCGCCCCGTGCTGTTCGCGCTCGCGCGTCTGCTGGCGCAGGCATGGCCTGCGGATGTCTCGCGCGAGACGCTGATCTCGGGCGCCTTCCAGGCCAGGCACGCCGACGAATCGCACCGCGCGCGCTTGCGCGTCGAGATCGGACGGCTCCGCACCAAGCTCGAGCCGCTGGCCGATATCAGTGCGACGAAGCAAGGCTTCGTGCTGGCGCCGCGGAAGACGCGCGACGTCCTCGTGCTGGCGCGGCCCATTGAGGAGAAGCATGCCGCCATCCTCGCCTTTCTTGCCGACGGCGAGCCATGGTCGAGCTCGGCGCTCGCACTTGCGCTTCGCATCAGTCCGCGCACCGTGCAGCGCGCGCTCGACGAGCTGGCGCGGTCGGGCAAGGTGCAGTCGTTCGGACACGGACGGGCGCGCCGCTGGATGACGCCGCCCGTTCCGGGTTTCCCGACAGGCTTGTTACTCCCCACGCCGCTCCTGAAGACGTAGGATGCGCGTTGAGCACAGGGATCGAGCACATGAAACGTTCTGCCGCAGAGATCGTCACGGAGTATGGGCCTTTTCCAGGCGTCGAGGCCGTGCATGGCGTCACTTATGACGGCAAGCATGTCTGGTTCGCATCCGGCGACAAGTTGAATGCGGTCGATCCGGCCGACGGCAAGATCGCGCGCTCCATCGACGTCGCCGCGCATGCGGGAACGGCGTTCGACGGAAGACACCTGTTCCAGATCGCCGAGGACCGCATTCAGAAGATCGATGCGGCCTCGGGCAAGGTGCTCAGCACCATTCCGGCCCCCGGCGGCGGCGGCGATTCCGGCCTTGCCTGGGCCGAGGGCTCGCTCTGGGTCGGACAATATCGCGAGCGCAAGATCCATCAGATCGATCCCGAAACGGGGAAGATCCTCCGCACCATCGAGAGCAAACGCTTCGTGACCGGCGTGACCTGGGTCGACGGCGAGCTCTGGCACGGCACCTGGGAAGGCGAGGACAGCGACATCAGGCGGGTCGATCCCGACACGGGCAAGGTGCTGGAGCAGCTCGACATGCCCGCAGGCACCATGGTGTCGGGGCTGGAGTCCGACGGTGGTGACCGCTTCTATTGCGGCGGCGGAGATCGCGGCAAAGTCAGAGCAGTCCGCCGTCCGCGGCACGGCTAGCCCCTGAGAAATGCGGCAACGGCGCGTTTCGCAATCGTTAACCTGTTCGCCCCAATTCCACCCAACGGGTGCGCTCTAGCGCCCTGCTCGCCCGCCCTGTAGAATCCCCGCCCGGGCGGCTTGGGGGATTGATGCGTCTGACGTGGAATCTGAAGACTATCCTGATCGGCGTCGCAGTGCTCGCGGCGTCGTTCTTCATCAGCCTGAAGGCGATGGACCTGCTGTCGCCGCGCGCGACGAATTCGGCGCCGCCTGTCGCGCAGCTGCCGCCGCTGCCGCCGGCCTCGAAGAGCTCCATCGTGATCGCGCCGGTCGCCATCGCGCTGCAGGCGATCCGCGAGCAGGCCGAGAAGGCCGCGCCGCGCAATTTCGCCGGGAAGGCCGACAACCCGATTTCGCAGATCCTTGAGAACGCCGATATCGGCTGGTCCGCCGTCCGCGGCCCGATGGCGGCAAACGGCGACAAGGACGTGCTGACGATCTCGACGCCGCTCACCGGCAAGCTCAACGTGACGGGCTCGCTGTCCTCGAAGGCCACGGGCGCGCTTGGCGATGCACTCGGCAGCGTGCTCGGCGGCGACGCCGCGAAGCGGATCGGCGCGGTCAACATCAAGAACCTGAACGCGAGCGCGGAGATCAAGGGCAACGTCGTCGTCACCTCGCGCCCGAAGCTTGCCGCCGCCTGGCATCTGGAGCCCAATCTCGGCGCCCAGGTCAATCTCGGCGACACCAACGTCAACGTCGCCGGCGCCAAGGTCAACGTGCCCGCGCAGGTGAAGCCGCTGATCGACAAGACCGTCGGCGAGCAGATCAACGCCGTCTCCGAGCGCATCCGCAACGATCCCAGCCTGCGCGAGAATGCCAAAGCGCAATGGATCAAGGCCTGCCGTTCGATCCCGCTGCAAGGATCCAGCGCCTCGGAGGCGCTGCCGCCGCTCTGGCTCGAGATGAAGCCGGTGCGCGCGATCGCGGCGCAGCCGCGCGTCGATGCGCAGGCCGTGACCTTGCTGCTCGGCCTCGAAGCCGAGACACGCGTGACCTCGACGCCGACCAAGCCCGACTGCCCGTTTCCCGACAAGATCTCGATCGTGCCGCCGACCGGGACAGGCGTGAACATCGGCGTGCCGATCGACGTGCCCTTCACCGAGATCAACAAGCTGATCACCGCACAGATGGTCGGCCGCACCTATCCCGAGGACGGCTCCGGCCCGGTCGACGTCACCGTCAAGAGCGCCAACGTCGTCCCCTCGGGCGACCGGCTGCTGATCGCGCTTCTGGTGCAGGCCAAGGAGAAGAAGAGCTGGTTCGGCCTCGGCGCCGAGGCGAATGTGCACATCTGGGGCCGGCCGGTGCTCGACCAGGCGCAGCAGACGCTGCGGCTCACCGACATCCAGCTCGCCGTGGAATCCGAGGCGGCGTTCGGCCTGTTGGGCGCCGCGGCGCGCGCGGTGGTGCCGCAGATGCAGCAGGCGTTGCTGCAGAAGGCAAATCTCGATCTGAAGCCGATCGCCGCCAACGCCCGCGAGAAGATCGCCGCCGCAATCGCCGACTACCAGAAGAGCGAGGACGGCCTCAAGGTCGAGGCCAGGATCGAGAGCCTCACTCTCGCCGACATCGCCTTCGATTCCAAGACCCTGCGCGTGGTCGCGGAAGCCGGCGGCTCGCTGAACGTATTCGTGACGAAGCTGTCGGGGATGTAGCGCGCCCTACTCACCGGACCCGCACACGTCCTCGTCGCTTGCGCCGCTGGCATTCTCGCCGCAGGATGCTAATCTCGCAAACGCATTGTAGGGGACATCGCGAGGACAACATGGAAGCCGGCACGGTCATGCCTGCGCCGGCGCTGGTGCGTTTTTCCGGCATTCAGAAGACCTATGATGGCGAGCATCTCGTGGTGAAGAACCTCGATCTCGACATCAGGAAGGGCGAGTTCATCACCCTGCTCGGTCCCTCGGGATCGGGCAAGACGACGACGCTGATGATGCTGGCCGGCTTCGAGGTGCCGACCCACGGCGAGATCTACCTTAGCGAGCGGCCGATCAAGAACGTGCCGCCGCACAGGCGCGACATCGGCATGGTGTTCCAGAACTACGCGCTGTTTCCGCACCTGACGATCGCGGAAAACATCGCCTTCCCGCTATCGGTTCGCAAGTCGAGCAAGGCGGAAACGCAAGAGCGCGTCAGCGCGGCGCTGCGCATGATCAAGATGGAAAGCCTGGCCCACCGGCGGCCCGGGCAGCTGTCCGGCGGTCAGCAGCAGCGGGTGGCGCTGGCTCGCGCACTGGTGTTCAATCCGCAGCTCGTGCTGATGGACGAGCCCCTCGGCGCGCTCGACAAACGGCTGCGCGAGCAGATGCAGCTGGAGATCAAGCAGCTGCACGAGACGATGGGCATCACGATCGTCTACGTCACCCACGACCAGAGCGAAGCGCTCACGATGTCGGACCGCATCGCCGTATTCAACGACGGCATCGTGCAACAGATCGACCGTCCCGACGCGCTGTATGAGCATCCCGTGAACAGCTTCGTCGCCCACTTCATCGGCGAGAACAACGTGCTCGCCGGCACCGTGGAAACCGTCGAACGGGATTATTGCCGCGTCGCGCTGGCCGGTGGCGGCACCGTCGCCGCGCGGGCGATCAACGTGTCAGGCGCGGGCGCATCGACCTCCCTGTCGGTGCGGCCGGAGCGGGTCGCAATCGTCCCGAATGGCAGTTCGGGCGAGGGACCGAACCGGCTGCCGGCGAGAGTCCAGAACACCATCTATCTCGGCGACCACGCGCTTGCCGTGCTGGATGTGGCCGACAACGCCGAGTTCATGGTGAAGCTTCAGCCCGGGGCGCATCACAGCCTAAAACCTGGCGAAAGCGTGTTCATCACCTTCCGCCCGGAGGACTGCCTCGCCCTCGATCCCGTCTGATCGAACGGCAGCCGAAACAATCAATGTCTACGCAACTCACATGAAGAAGGAACGAAGACCATGTTGAAGCGCAAGATTGCTCTGGGTTTCGCCGTGGCATTGGGCGCCAGTGCTGAGCTGGCCAATGTCGCAGAGGCGCGTGACCTCACCGTCGTCTCGTGGGGCGGTGCGTATCAGGAGGCCCAGAAGAAGGTCTATTTCGAACCCTTCAAGAAAGCGTCCGGCATCGCGATGAACGACGAATCCTGGGACGGCGGCGTCGGCGTGCTGCGCGCCAAGGTGCAAGGAGGCGCCGCCACCTGGGACGTCGTCCAGGTCGAGAGCGATGAACTCGCGGTCGGCTGCGAAGAGGGCCTGTTCGAGAAGCTCGACTATTCCAAGATCGGCGGCGAGGCCGCCTATATCCCGCCGGCGGTCAATCCTTGCGGCGTCGGCGCCATCCTCTACGATTTCGTCCTCGGCTACGACAAGGACAAGCTGAAGGAGGCTCCGAAAGGCTGGGCCGACTTCTTCGACACCAAGAAGATTCCGGGCAAGCGCGCCCTGCGTCAGGGTCCGAAGACCACGCTGGAGATCGCCCTCATGGCCGACGGCGTCGCGCCAAAGGACGTCTACAAGGTGCTGGCGACCGACGAAGGCATCGAGCGCGCCTTCAAGAAGCTCGACACCATCAAGGGCGACCTCGTCTGGTGGAAGGCCGGCGCGCAGCCGCCGCAATTGCTCGCCTCCGGCGAGGTGGCGATGACCTCGGTCTACAATGGCCGCATCGACACCGCGAACAAGAACGAGAAGAAGAACTTCGGCATGGTGTGGGACGGCGCGCTGTTCACGCTCGACAGCTGGGTCATCCTGAAGGGGAGCCCGAACAAGGACGCGGCCTACAAGTACCTGGATTTCGTCGGCAAGGCGGAGAACCAGTCCAAGCTGTCGGAGAACATTGCTTACGGCACCTCGAACAAGGACGCCGCCGGCCGGCTCGCGCCCGCCGTCCTGAAGGACCTGCCGACCGCGCCTGACAACATCAAGAACGCGGTCGAGATCAACGTGGCCTTCTGGCTCGAGAACATCGATCGCCTGACCGAGCGCTTCAACAAATGGGCCGCGAAATAGCGATCAATGACGAACGCGCTCCTGACTGGCGCCAATGCGTCGACCGAGGTGCCGCTCAAACGCCGATTGAGGCGTGCTGAGCGGACACGCCAGGCCAAGGCATTGGCGCTGGTCCTGCCGCTTCTGTTGTTTCTGCTCTTCACCTTCGCAGGTCCCATCGCCGGCATGCTGTGGCGCTCGGTCGAGGATTGGGAGGTGCGCCAGGTCCTGCCGCAAACGGTCGCGGCGCTCGCCAGCTGGGACGGCAAGGACCTGCCGGATGAAAAGGCCTATGCGGCGCTGGCAAGCGACATCCTGGCGGCGCGCGCCGCCGGCACCATCGCGATCGCGGCCAAACGGCTCAACTACGCGCTCAACGGCTTCCGCACGATCCTGACCAGCACGGCACGCAATCTGAAGGCGGTGCCGGAGCCTGGTACGGCCAAGGAGACGCTGGGCAAGATCAACCCGGCCTGGCGCGAACGCGCCACCTGGACCACGATCAAGGACGCCGGCGGCCCGATCACCGGCTTCTACCTGCTCGCCGCGCTGGACCTGACGCGAAACGCGGACGGCGCGATCGTCGCCGCACCACCGGATCAGGCCATCTACCGCGACATTTTCCTCCGCACCTTTCTCATCAGCCTCGGTGTCACGGTCCTCTGCCTGATCCTCGGCTTTCCGGTCGCCTACCTCCTGGCGACGTTGCCGCCGGGTAAGTCGAACCTCTTGATGATCTTCGTGCTGCTGCCGTTCTGGACGTCGCTGCTGGTTCGCACCTGCGCCTGGATCGTCCTGTTGCAGAGCAAGGGCGTCGTCAACGACAGCCTGCTCTGGCTCGGCTTCATCGACGCACCCTTGCGCCTGATCTACAACCGCTTCGGTGTCTGCGTCGCCATGACCCACGTTCTGCTGCCGTTCATGATCCTGCCGCTGTACAGCAGCATGAAGGCGATCTCGCCCGCCTACATGCGTGCTGCCGCCTCGCTCGGCGCGCCGCCCCTCACTGCTTTCTTACGGATCTATCTGCCGCAGACCCTGCCCGGCATCGGCGCGGGAAGCCTGCTCGTCTTCATCCTGGCGCTCGGCTACTACATCACGCCGGCCCTCGTCGGCGGCGCCGCCGACCAGATGATCAGCTACTTCATCGCGCTCTACACGACCGAGACGGCCAATTGGGGCCTTGCTTCGGCGCTGGGTGCGGTGCTGCTGCTGGCGACCGTTCTGCTCGCCCTCGTCTACGGCAAGCTGGTGCAGGGCCAGCAGGTCACGGGAGGGATGAAGAATTGAGCGACAATTCCTCCTTGCGCACGCCGAGCCAACGCATCGCGTGGGCCGCAACCGTTGTCGTCTCCACCCTGGTGTTCATTTTCCTGATGGCGCCGATCCTTGCGATCATGCCGCTGTCGTTCAGTTCCGGCTCGTACCTCACCTATCCGCTGCCGGGCTTTTCCTTGCGCTGGTATGACGACTTCATCAGTTCGCCGCGCTGGATGAACTCGCTCAAGAACAGCATGATCATCGGCATCGCCTCGACGCTGCTGTCCATGGTGCTCGGCACGACGGCCGCACTGGGGCTGGCGCAATGGAAGAGCCGGTTCAAACCGCTCGTGCTGGCCTTCGTGCTGTCGCCGGTGGTGGTGCCCGGGGTGATCACCGCGGTCGGCCTGTACTTCTTCTTCGCGCCGATTGGCCTCACCGGCAGCTATCTCGGCCTGATCCTGGCCCACACCGCGCTGGCGACACCCTTCGTGGTGATCACGGTCGGTGCAACGCTGCAGAGCTTCGACACCAATCTGGCCCGCGCCGCCGCCTCACTCGGCGCCTCGCCGCTTCAGGCGTTCCGCCGCGTGATCCTGCCGTTGATCCTGCCCGGTCTGGCGTCAGGCGCGCTCTTCGCCTTCGCGACCAGCTTCGACGAGGTGGTGATCGTGCTGTTCATGGCAGGTCCCGAGCAGCGCACCCTGCCGCGCGAGATGTTCAGCGGCATCCGCGAGAACATCAGCCCGACCATCACGGCCGCGGCCGTGATCTTGACGACGATCTCGGTCATCCTCCTCGCCACCCTGGAAGCCCTGCGCCGGCGCAACGAGCGGCTCAAGGGCAGCGGGGGTTGAGGACGCGGGAGGGCGAAGACACGACAGCGCGCCCGGTGAAAACCAGGCGCGCTTCGTTCAGCCAGTTACGCGAGCCGCATTACTCCGAGTACTTGAACTCGGGCATGTTCTTCAGCTCGTCCTTGCTCGCGTTGAACACGGCGTGATCCGGGTACCATTTCGACGCGGTCGACGTCGCGGTCGCCGCAGGCCTGTCGGTGCCGGTCGCTGCGCCCGTCGTCGTGGTCGTGGCCGGCCGACCGGGCGGGTTGGTGGCCGCCGTGCCGCTATAGGCGACGGGCTCGTTGACGAACTTCAGCTTCTCGTAGGGCACTGCAACCAGATGTTCGCCCATGCCGAGGAAGCCGCCGACGCCGATCACGGCGATCTTGACGTTACCGCTCTTGTCCATCAAGAGGTCGTTGATCGAGCCGATGTTCTCGTTGGCCTCGTTATAGACCTTCACGCCCGACATTTTCGAGATGCGCCACTGATCGTGCGCGGTCGTGGTCGTTGCGGTGGCCGCAGGGGCCGCCTTGTCGGTGGTGGCGGTCGGCGCTTGCGCGAACGCGACGGTCGCGAGCAGGGCGGTACCGGCAAGGCCGGTGACGATCGATTTCATCAACATGGTTGTCCTCTCCTTCACAGAAAACTCATGCGGGGAGAACCGCCTTGACGAAGCGCAGTTCCGTGCGCGCCGCAATTTCGTTGCGCCATGCGCGAACTGTTCCTGCGTCACTCAGGAACATTTTGCGGTGCACGGTTCGTGTGAGCGCCCCTTACGCCGCGAGCGGCGGGTGCTTGATGGCCTCGTGCGGGAAGATCGCCACCGCCTCGAAACGGTAATTGCAGGCGTGGCAGGTCCAGAGATAGGAGACGCGCCCCTCGCCCGGCTCGATCCAGTCAGGGAAGGGAATCGGTGTGCCACATTGTGCACAAGGGTTCTGCCTGGGAATGTCGTCGATGTCTACAGGGGTCATGGACGTCCTCCCGAGTGCTGGCTTTGAGTTAGCGATTGTTGGGCGAATGCGCGAAATGGACAGGCCGCCGTCGCGTAACGCGCGCCACCAACTCCGAGCTTAACCCAGGTTTAAGTCGTAAAAGCGACGAGCCGGCGAAATCGCCGCTGGTGACATTTCGCCACATCATCGCCGTGTTCCCACGGCCTAACGCGCTGGGGTGCGGGTCCGTTCTGCCGAGGAATATTTCGATGAAAATCTTACGCATTGTCGCGCTGCTCGCGGCCGGATTGGCGTTGCCGCAAGCCGCGATTGCCGGCGAAGCCGAATACGCCGGGATGGTTGCCGCCCATGCCCGCGCCAATGGCGTGCCGGAGGCGCTGGTGCATCGCGTCATCATGCGCGAAAGCCGCTATCAGCCGCACCTCGTCGGCCGCGGCGGCACCATCGGGCTGATGCAGATCAAGCTCGCGACCGCGCGCGGGGTCGGCTACACCGGCGATGCTGCGGGCCTGCGCGATCCCAACACCAACCTCACCTACGCCGTGAAGTACCTCGCCGGCGCCTACCGCGCCGCCAATGGCGATCACGCGCGAGCCGTGCGTTATTTCGCGGGCGGCTATTACTACGCTGCAAAGCGCCAGCGGCAGGAGGCCGCCCAGGTCGCCCATGCAGGCGAGACCATGGGTCAGCCCTGGCTCGAGCCGAACGGCAACCCGCAGCCGATGTTCGCCGCGCCGGCGCACAGGAAGCTCGCCCAGCGCGTCCGCAACGCGCGGGCGCAGGCGCTGAAGTAGCTCTCGTGTCCCGGACAAGACGCAACGCGCGAGCGTTGCGTCGTAGAGCCGGGACCCAGTATCTCCGCAACGATGGGCCCCGGCTCTGCGACGCATCACGCCGCCAAGAGGCGGCGCGCTGCATCGCGTCCGGGGCAACGGTGGGTTCCGGGCCAACACGCGTTGACCACCCTACCCCACTGGCATACATTACCACTGTTCCGAGGGGTGCTCCGAGGAGGAGCTGAGATACCGCTAAATGGGCAATACCGCCCAGGACCGCGGTGACCCTTTGAACCTGATCCGGGTCATGCCGGCGAAGGGACAGGGATGTTGCAGACCATCAACCGACCGGATTCTCCGGTATCCATCATCGGCGCAGGCATCGCAGGCGCCTGGCAGGCGCTGCTGTTCGCACAGGCCGGTCACGCCGTCACCTTGCACGAGCGCGGTGACGAGGCGATGACGGATGCCACCAGCCATTGGGCCGGCGGCATGCTCGCGCCCTATTGCGAGGCCGAAATCGCCGAACCCATCATCAGCCGCCTGGGCCTGCGCTCGCTCGATCTCTGGCGGCGCGAGCTGCCGGATACGCCGTTCAACGGCTCGCTGGTCGTGGCCCACCCGCGCGAGCGCAACGATTTCGAGCGCTTCGCGCGCATGACCGAGGATCACCGCCGGCTCGATGCCGCCGGCCTTGGCGCACTCGAGCCGTCGCTGGAGGGCCGCTTCCGCGACGCGCTGTTCTTCCCGGCCGAGGGCCATGTCGAGCCGCGCCGCGTCCTGCCGAAACTGCACGAGCGCATCCGCGCCGCCGGCGGCACCATCAAGTTCTGCAGCGACGTCACCCCGAGCGAGCTGGACGGCATCGTGATCGACTGCCGCGGCATCAGTGCCCGCGACGAGCACCCTCAGCTTCGCGGCGTCAAGGGCGAGATGATCCTGATCGAGACCGACGAGGTGCAGCTGGCGCGTCCGGTGCGGCTGATCCATCCGCGCTGGCCGCTCTACGTGATCCCGCGCGAGCATGGCCTCTTCATGCTCGGCGCGACCTCGATCGAGACCGAAGACACCGGCGTCAGCGTGCGCTCAGCGCTGGAGCTCCTGGGCGCCGCCTACACCGTGCACCCCGCATTCGGCGAGGCGCGCATCCTCGAGTTCGGCTCGGGGCTTCGGCCTGCCTTTCCCGACAATTTGCCGCGCATCGGCATTCGCGGCGGCAGGATCAGCGTCAACGGCCTCTACCGTCACGGCTTCCTGATCGCCCCTGCGCTCGCCGAGCTGACGCTCGCGTATGTCGAGCGCGGCCAGATCGACAACGAGGTGATGCAATGCGCGTGATCGTGAACGGCGAGCAGCGCGAGGTGGCTTCAGCCAGCGTCGACGCGCTGCTCGCCGAGCTCGACTACGAAGGCAGCCATTTCGCCATCGCGCTCAATTACGACGTCGTGCCGAAAAGCCGCTGGGCCGAGACGAGTCTGAAGGCCGGCGACGAGATCGAAATCATCACGCCGCGGCAGGGAGGGTGAGGATGGCGCGCACGCTTGCCGACGACGGCTCTTTTTGGCTCGTCATTCCGGGGCACGCGAAGCGTGAACCCGGAATCTCGCGCCATAACTTCGAGATTCCGGATCGGACCGCGTACCGCGGCCCGTCCGGAATGACGGGGACTTCATCATGGTGACCTTCTACAACAAAACCTTCCCCTCCCGCCTTTTGATCGGCAGCGCGCTCTATCCTTCGCCCGCGATCATGCAGGACGCGATCCGCGCCTCCGGTGCCAACATCGTCACGGTGTCGCTGCGGCGCGAATCCGCCGGCGGCAAGACCGGCGATGCGTTCTGGAAGCTGATCCGCGAGCTCGACGTCACCGTGCTGCCGAACACCGCCGGCTGCCGCACCGTGCGCGAGGCGGTGACGACCGCAAAGCTCGCGCGCGAATTGTTCGGGACGTCCTGGATCAAGCTCGAGGTGATCGCCGACAACGACACGCTGCAGCCCGACGTCGTTGGTCTCGTCGAAGCCGCCGGCATCCTGATCAAGGACGGTTTTGAAGTGTTCCCCTATTGCACCGAGGATCTCTCGGTCGCCAATCGCCTCGTCGACGCGGGCTGCAAGGTGGTGATGCCGTGGGCAGCTCCCATCGGCAGCGCCAAGGGCATCACCAACCGCGACGCGCTGAAGCTGTTGCGCGAGCGGCTGCCCGACATCACGCTGGTGGTCGACGCCGGCTTGGGCGCTCCGAGCCACGCCGCGCAGGCGCTGGAGCTCGGCTATGACGCCGTGCTGCTCAACACCGCCATCGCCAAGGCCGCCGATCCCGTCGCGATGGCGAACGCCTTTCGCCTCGGCTGTGAGGCCGGCCGCACCGCTTACGAGGCCGGGCTGATGAACGCCCGCGACTTCGCCTCGCCCTCCACCCCTGTCGTTGGGACCCCGTTCTGGCATGCCGTATCCTGATCGCTTCTATCCCGTCGTCGACAGCTTGGCCTGGGTCGAACGCCTAACCAAGCTCGGCGTCGGCACCGTCCAGCTGCGCGCCAAGGAGCTCGACGACTCGCAGGCCCTGCAGATCGTCACCGACGCGCTGGCGATCACTGAAGGCACGCAGGCCAAGCTGGTGGTGAACGATTATTGGCGCGCGGCGATCGTCGCCGGTGCGAAATACCTGCATCTCGGCCAGGAGGATCTCGCCGAGGCTGACCTCAAGGCGATCCGCGAGGCCGGCCTCAAGCTCGGTATCTCCACCCATGACGATGCCGAATTGGAGACGGCGCTGGCGGCAAAACCCGATTACGTCGCGCTCGGCCCGATCTTCTTCACGACGCTGAAATCAATGCGCTTCGAGCCACAGGGCATTCCCAAGATCACCGAATGGAAGCAGCGCATCGGTACCATCCCGCTGGTCGCCATCGGCGGCATCAAGTTCGAGCACGCCGCGGAGATCTTTGCCGCAGGCGCGGATTCGATTGCGGTCGTCAGCGACGTCACTCAGAACGCCGATCCCGACGCCCGCGTGCGGCAATGGCTCGGCCAGTCGAAGGAGGCGGCATGACCGAAATTCTCTCCGCTCGTCATTGCGAGCGAAGCGAAGCAATCCAGAATCCCTCCGCGGAGACAGTCTGGATTGCTTCGTCGCAAGAGCTCCTCGCAATGATGGAGCAAGAATTCACCGCCGTCGCTCAAACGCACGCACACCAGAATTAACCGGAGGATCCCATGAACATCCGCTCCAACCCCGACAAAACCGTCCCCGCCGTCACCACCGGCCCGCTTCCCTCCTCGCGCAAGATCTTCGCGACCCCCGATGCCGCGCCGGACATCCGCGTGCCCTTGCGCGAGATCATCCTGTCCGAAGGCGCAGGCGAGCCGAACCTGCCGGTCTACGACACCTCTGGCCCCTACACCGACCCCACCGTCACCATCGACGTCAACGCCGGCCTGCCCCGCAACCGCAAGCAATGGGTGCTGGAGCGCGGCGGCGTCGAGGAATATGAGGGCCGGCAGATCAAGCCGGAGGACAATGGCAGCGTCTCCACCGACAAGGCCGCGCGCGCCTTCTCGGCCTATCACAAGCCGTTGCGCGGCCTCGACGGCCACAAGGTGACCCAGCTCGAATTCGCCCGCGCCGGCATCATCACCAAGGAGATGATCTTTGTGGCCGAACGCGAGAACCTCGGCCGCAAGGCCCAGCTCGAGCGCGCCGAAGCCGCGCTCGCCGACGGCGAGAGTTTTGGCGCCTCGGTGCCCGCCTTCATCACGCCGGAGTTCGTGCGCTCAGAGATCGCGCGCGGCCGCGCCATCATCCCCTCCAACATCAACCATAGCGAGCTCGAGCCGATGATCATCGGCCGCAACTTCCTGACCAAGATCAACGCCAATATCGGCAACTCGGCGGTGACCTCGTCGGTCGAGGAGGAGGTCGAGAAGATGGTGTGGGCGATCCGCTGGGGCGCCGACACCGTGATGGACCTCTCGACGGGTCGCAACATCCACACCACCCGTGAGTGGATCCTGCGCAACTCGCCGGTGCCGATCGGCACGGTGCCGATCTACCAGGCGCTGGAGAAGTGCAACGGCGATCCGGTCAAGCTCACCTGGGAGCTCTACAAGGACACCTTGATCGAGCAGTGCGAGCAGGGCGTCGACTATTTCACGATCCACGCCGGCGTGCGCCTGCAATACATCCACCTCACCGCCAACCGCGTCACCGGCATCGTCTCCCGCGGCGGCTCGATCATGGCGAAGTGGTGCCTGGCGCATCACAAGGAGAGCTTCCTCTATACGCATTTTGACGAGATCTGCGACCTCATGCGCAAGTATGACGTCTCGTTCTCGCTCGGCGACGGCCTGCGTCCGGGCTCGATCGCGGATGCCAACGACCGCGCCCAGTTCGCGGAGCTGGAGACGCTCGGCGAACTGACCAAGATCGCGTGGGACAAGGGCTGCCAGGTCATGATCGAGGGCCCCGGCCACGTGCCGATGCACAAGATCAAGATCAACATGGACAAGCAGCTGAAAGAGTGCGGCGAGGCGCCGTTCTACACGCTCGGACCGCTGACCACCGACATCGCGCCGGGCTACGACCACATCACCTCGGGGATCGGCGCCGCCATGATCGGCTGGTTCGGCTGCGCCATGCTCTGCTACGTCACGCCGAAGGAGCATCTTGGGCTACCCGATCGCAACGACGTCAAGACCGGCGTCATCACCTACAAGATCGCCGCCCATGCCGCCGACCTCGCCAAGGGCCACCCGGCCGCGCAACTGCGCGACGACGCCCTCTCCCGCGCGCGATTTGAATTCCGCTGGACCGACCAATTCAACCTCGGCCTCGATCCTGATACCGCGAAGAACTTCCACGACGAGACCCTGCCGAAGGAAGCCCACAAGGTCGCCCATTTCTGCTCGATGTGCGGCCCGAAATTCTGCTCGATGAAGATCACGCAAGACGTGCGGGATTACGCGGCGACGCTGAACGATCCGAACTCGGTGGGGATGTCGATGAGCGGGACGGCCGAGGACGGCATGGCGAGGATGAGCGCGAAGTTCAGGGAAATGGGGAGCAGCGTTTATCTGGATGCGGAGAAGGTGAAGGAGAGTAATCGGGTGTTGTAAGACTGTAGCACGCACCCACCAAACGACAGGCCGGGCGCTCAAGCGCCCGGTCTTTTTTTGTTTGCGGCAATCGGCAGTAGTTTGATGAGCGAGCGCGAAATCGTCATTCGCTTGCTTCTTTTGCATGGTGGTTGCACTTCACTAACCAACCTATGAAGCCTCCGCACCTTTTGGTTGCCCGTTCATTTGATGTCGATATAGGGTAGAAAACAAGACATCTAAGGCGAGCGGTATCGCACCTTTGAAGTACAGATTGCACCATCTGATATTTTCCTTCCTGCTCGCTGGGACGTCGGGCGCGCTGGCGCAGGAGCAGCCTCGCGAGGTTGCCCGGCCGATCGCACCTGCGGAAGTCGTGCTCTACATCCAGTCAGACTTGAAACGCACGGACTTCGTCCAACCGCTGGTTTGTGCGCTTCGGCGCGTGCTCACCGCCCCCATCTCTGTGCAAGCTCTAGACCTTCCGCTCGGATCCGAATTGCTCGCAACGCCCACCCAATTCGAGGCCACCAAGGTGGCGGACCGGTTCATCCAGCGAACAGCGGACGAGGGAAATGCGCCTTCGTTCAAGTATCTTCTTGTTCCGTTCGATCTGAAGGTCGAGGCCTGGAATTGGCGCTATGCGTTTTCCGCGAGCTTTGGCGACGAAACGACGTCCTACCACGTCGGCGTCGTCTCCACCGCGCGGATCGTCGCTGGCAATTGGTGGCTACAATCGCCGTGGGATCACGAGATCACGGCGGCCCGCGCTTACAAGCTGATTCTCAAATCAATCGCGTACCGCACAGGCCATCGCGGCACGGGTGCCTGCATTCTCTCAACTCCACTTAGCCTCGAGGAGTTGGATCGAAAATCATCCGAGTTTTGTCCGGATGACCGTGCCGCGTTTGTTGCGGCTGGCGTCCTCAAGGAAAAAGAACAGCAGAGCGACCCTGGCTGCATGAACGTTAAACGGCGATCGCTCCCGGCACTGGTCGTGACAGCACGTAGGGCGCTGGACGATTGGTGGGGCACGCTTCGCTAACCACCTAAGCAACCCCTAACTCATCGTGATCGCCAGTAAGCGTAGCCTGAATGAGCGTAGCGACATCGGGGATTGACAGCTGAGCCGCATGTCACTGACGCTCATGCGGGCTGCAACTCTGCGGATAGATGATTTGCCCACCTCCACCCTCCACCGCCTCCCCGACCTCC
>NZ_JACCHP010000046.1 GCF_016031625.1 Bradyrhizobium agreste
CACCATGCCCCCGCAGGACCCGCTTGCCCCCGGCCCCGCCGCTCTGTATACGCGCGGTCGGTATCCGCAAGGCACCCGTCCAGTGCGGTCACCATACTGATCCTTATGAAGGAATGCACGCGTCGTCATGAGCCGCCTCGTGATGAAATTCGGCGGCACGTCCGTCGCCAACATCGAACGTATCCGCAACGTCGCACGCCATGTGAAGCGTGAGGTCGATGCCGGCCACGAAGTGGCCGTGGTCGTCTCGGCGATGGCCGGCAAGACCAACGAGCTGGTGGCTTGGTGCACCGAGGCCTCGCCGATGCACGACGCGCGCGAATATGACGCCGTGGTCGCCTCGGGCGAACAGGTGACATCAGGTCTTCTTGCCATCGTGCTCCAGGGCATGGGCATCCAGGCCCGCTCCTGGCAGGGCTGGCAGATCCCGATCAAGACCAGCGACGCCCATGCCTCGGCCCGGATCGAGGGCATCGACGGCAGCGAGATGATCAAGCGCTTCAAGGAGCGCAAGGAGGTCGCTGTCGTCGCCGGCTTCCAGGGCATCAACCCCGAGACGGGTCGCATCACCACGCTCGGCCGCGGCGGCTCCGACACCTCGGCCGTGGCGATCGCCGCCGCCGTCAAGGCCGACCGCTGCGACATCTACACCGACGTCGACGGCGTCTACACCACCGACCCGCGAATCGTGCCGAAAGCCAAGAGGCTCGACAAGATCGCTTTCGAAGACATGCTGGAACTGGCCTCGCAGGGCGCCAAAGTGCTCCAGGTCCGCTCGGTGGAACTCGGCATGGTCCACAACATGCCGATCTTCGTCCGCTCAAGCTTCGACAAGCCCGGGGACATCGACCCGCATGCCAACCAGCCGCCCGGCACGCTGATCTGTAGCGAGGAGGAGATCATGGAAAGCCACGTCGTCACCGGTATCGCCTTCTCCAAGGACGAGGCTCAGATCTCGGTGCGCCAGATCGAGGACAAGCCCGGCGTTGCGGCCTCAATCTTCGGCCCACTGGCTGAGGCCAATATCAACGTCGACATGATCGTGCAGAATGTGTCCGAGGACGGCAAGACCACCGACCTCACCTTCACCGTGCCAGCCGCGGACTTCACCCGCGCCAAGGATACGATTACCGCGGCCAAGGCCAAGATCGGCTATGCGCGGCTCGACACCGCCACCGACGTCGCCAAGATCTCGGTGATCGGCAGCGGCATGCGCAGCCATGCCGGCGTCGCCGCCCAGGCGTTCTCGGCGCTGGCGGGGCGGAACATCAACATCCGGGCCATTACAACCTCCGAGATCAAATTCTCGGTGTTGATCGACACCGCCTATACCGAGCTTGCGGTGCGTACCCTGCACACGCTCTACGGTCTCGATCAGGCCTGAAGCACCCCCTTCATCGCGCTCAGATCGTCGTTTGAGCATGGTCCGGAAAACCGCTTCGCACGTTCCGGACCATGCCTGGGCTAATTTTCTCTTAGCGGTCGCAGCAAACGCGAAGGTGTACACACCTTCGCGTTTGGCAGGCGTTTTGCTTGGCAAAACAAGCCTCAATTCGCTATACGGCGGACAGGGTGGGCTGCCGCAGACTGTGTCCCAGTTCCTGCGGTGCTGATTCGGTACGAGCGCTAAATCTCGTGGATTTTGCGCTTGTGCCTGCGCCGGACAAACAATTTGGTTGTTTTTCTGGAATTTTGGTCCAGCCGCCGGCCGATACCGCCGGGCCCGGCAGACGGAGGAGATTGACGGTTCATGCGGAGCGCGTCGGGAGGTCCCCGCGTCTTGTTGAGACGGCTCCGCGAGACCATGGCGGAGCAGGTCTCGGCCCAGGAGCGGCTGGACAAGATTGTGGTGCTGATCGCCGCCAACATGGTGGCCGAGGTGTGCTCGGTCTATGTGCTGCGCGTCGACAACACGCTCGAGCTCTACGCCACCGAAGGTCTCAACCGCGAGGCGGTGCACCACACCGTGCTCAGCGCTCATGAGGGCCTGGTCGGCCTCGTCGCCAGCGAGGCGACACCGCTCAATTTGAGCGATGCGCAGAGCCACCCGGCCTTCTCGTTCCGGCCCGAGACCGGCGAAGAAATCTACCATTCCTTCCTCGGCGTGCCGATCCTGCGCGCCGGCAATACGCTCGGCGTGCTGGTGGTGCAGAATCGCGCCAAGCGCAATTATGTCGAGGAGGAGCTCGAGGCGCTCCAGACCACCGCGATGGTGCTGGCCGAGCTGATCGCCTCCGGCGAACTCTCCGCACTGGCTCAGCCGGGCCAGGAGCCGGCGGCGCGCCATTCGGCACAGAAAGTCGGCGCCATCCTGTCGGAGGGCATCGCGCTCGGCCATGTCGTGCTGCACGAGCCGCGCGTCGTCATCAAGGACTACATCGCCGAAGACCTGCCGAAGGAGATCAAGCGGCTCGATACCGCGCTCGCCAAGCTGCGTGCCGATCTCGACCGCATGCTGGAGCGCGGCGACGTCGCCGAAGGCGGCGAGCATCGCGATGTGCTGGAAGCCTACCGCATGTTCGCCAACGACCAGGGCTGGTCGCACAAGCTGCACGAGGCCGTCGCCACGGGCCTTACCGCAGAAGCCGCGGTCGAGCGCGTGCAGTCCGACACCCGTGCGCGCATGCTGCGCTCGACCGACCCCTATTTGCGCGACCGGCTGCACGATCTCGAAGACCTGGGCTACCGCCTGATGCGGCAGCTGGTCGGCCAGGATCATGCGCCCTCGCGCGAACAGCTGCCCGACAACGCGATCGTCATCGCCCGCGCGATGGGCCCGGCGGCGCTGCTCGACTACGACCGCAAGCGCCTGCGCGGCATCGTGCTGGAGGAAGGCACTGCCAACTCGCACGTCGCGATTGTGGCGCGGGCGCTGGGCATCCCTGCGGTCGGCGAGGTGCCGAACGCACCCGGCATCGCCGATCCCGGCGACGCGATCATCGTCGACGGCACGTCCGGCTCGATCTATGTGCGCCCGTCGCAGGAGATCGAGGCGGCCTTCGCCGAGCGCGTGCGCTTCCGCGCCCGCCGCCAGGCACAATATCTGGCGCTGCGCGATCGGCCCTGCGTCACCAGGGACGGCCAGAAGGTCGAGCTGATGATCAACGCAGGTCTTGCCATCGACCTGCCGCATATTGAGGACACCGGCAGCGCCGGTATCGGCCTGTTCCGCACCGAGCTGCAATTCATGGTCGGTCAGAGCCTGCCGCGCACCAGCGACCAGCTCGCGCTCTATCGCACCGTGCTCGATGCCGCCGGCAGCAAGCCCGTCACCTTCCGCACGCTCGACATCGGCGGCGACAAGGCGCTGCCCTATATGGAAGCGGTGATCGAGGAAAATCCCGCGCTCGGCTGGCGCGCGATCCGGCTCGGGCTCGATCGTCCCGGCCTGTTGCGCGGCCAGATCCGCGCGCTGCTGCGCGCCGGCGGCGGCCGCGCGCTGCGGATCATGTTCCCGATGATCTCGGAGGTCGCCGAATTCGACGCGGCCAAGGCGCTGGTCGAACGCGAGCTCACATACCTCCGCCAGCACGGCCACACACTGCCCGAACGCATCGACATCGGCACCATGGTCGAGGTGCCGGCCCTGCTCTACCAGCTCGACGAGCTGCTGAAGAAGGTCGATTTCATCTCGGTCGGCTCCAACGATTTGTTCCAGTTCCTGTTCGCGGTCGACCGTGGCAACGCCAAGGTCTCCGAGCGCTTCGACACCATGTCGGCGCCGATCCTGCGCGCGCTGCGCGACATCGCACGCAAGGCGCACGCGGCGCAGAAGTCGCTCTCGCTCTGCGGCGAGATGGCCTCCAAGCCGATCGGCGCGCTAGCGCTCATCGCGCTGGGCTACCGCTCGCTCTCGCTCTCGGCGACCGCGCTCGGCCCGGTCAAGGCGATGGTGCTCGACCTCGACGCCAAGAAGGCGGAAGCGATGCTCAATCCTCTGGTGGATGCGCCGGCAGGCAGCGTCTCGATCCGGCAGAAGCTGACGGAATTTGCCGAGGCCGAGGGCCTTGCGTTGTAGCGGGCCTGTCGCCCGCTTTCCGCCGCGCTCGCCTCCCTCCGCCCTTTGAGACTGAACCGATGTCGTCACTCCCCGAAGCCAAACTGGACGTCCTGCTGGCGCATCACGCCTCGCTCGAGGCCGAATCGCTGGGACAGCTCGCCTCCGAGCGTTACGTACAGATCACGCGCGAGCTCGCCGAGCTCACGCCACTGATCGAGGCGGTGAAAGCCTATCGCGCCGCCGTCAGGGAGCTTGCCGACACCGAGGCGCTGATCGCCGATCCCGCCACCGATGCCGAGATGCGCGGCATGGCGGAAGCCGAACGCGACGAGCTCGCGCCGAAAATCGAGGAACTGGTCCAGAAGATCCGCATCGCGCTGCTGCCCAAGGATGCCATGGACGACCGCAACGTCATGCTCGAAATCCGCGCCGGCACCGGCGGCGACGAGGCTTCGCTGTTCGCCGGCGACCTGTTCCGGATGTACGAGCGCTTCGCCAGCTTGCAGGGCTGGAAGGTCGAGGTGATCTCCGCCAGCGAAGGCACGGTCGGCGGCTACAAGGAAATCATCGCCGAGATCCAGGGCCGCGGCGCATTCTCCAAGCTGAAATTCGAATCCGGCGTGCACCGCGTGCAGCGCGTCCCCGACACCGAGACGCAGGGACGCATCCACACCTCCGCCGCGACGGTCGCCGTGCTGCCCGAGGTCGAGGACGTCGACGTCGACATCAAGAACGAGGACCTGCGCATCGAGACCATGCGCGCAGGGGGCGCCGGTGGCCAGCACGTCAACAAGACGGAATCCGCGATCCGCATCACCCACATCCCGACCGGCATCGTGGTGATGATGCAAGACAGCCGCTCGCAGCACAAGAATCGCGCCTCGGCCATGAACATCCTGCGCTCGCGCATCTATGACGCCGAGCGGCAACGCGCCGACGCGGCGCGCTCGGCCGAGCGCAAGGAGAAGGTCGGCTCCGGCGACCGCTCAGAGCGCATCCGCACCTACAATTTCCCGCAAGGACGCGTCACCGACCACCGCATCAATCTCACGCTCTACAAGCTGCCCCAGGTGATCGCGGGTGAAGCGCTCGGCGAACTGATCGACGCACTGACGACCGAGCACCAGGCCGCACAGCTCGCTGCGCAAGGCGCGGCGGCCTGAGGCGTGAGCAACCCCTTCACCGGACAATGCATCGAGAGCGCGCGGCGCGCGCTGGCTGCGCAACTGAAATCGGCAGGGCTCGACGAAGCCGAACTCGACGCGCGCATCCTGATCGGTGCGGCACTTGGCCTCGACCTCACCGGCCTGATCGCTCAGGCGGCCCGTCCCCTCACTGCGGCCGAAGCATCGCGGCTCGCGCAACATGCACAGCGCCGCATCGCCGGCGAGCCGGTGGCGCGCATTCTCGGGACTCGCGAATTCTGGGGCCTGCCGTTCCGCTTGTCGGAAGCAACCCTGGTCCCGCGTCCCGACACCGAGACCGTGGTCGAGCTTGCGCTCGAAATTCTTCGCGAGCGGCAGGCATCTCATCCGCCGCGTATCGCCGACATCGGCACCGGATCGGGTGCGATCCTGCTCGCGCTGTTGCACGAAATCCCCGATGCGTTCGGCGTCGGCACCGATCTCAGCCAGAACGCGCTCAGGACCGCCAGGGACAATGCCGCCGCGCTCGGCCTCGCCGGCCGTGCCGCCTTCGTCGCCTGCTCCTACGCCGCAGCGCTCCGTGGCCCGTTCGACCTCATCGTGTCGAACCCGCCCTATATTCCCTCCGCTGAAATTCCGAAATTGAGCATCGAGGTGCGCGATCACGACCCGCATCTGGCGCTCGACGGCGGCAACGACGGCTACGACGCCTATCGCGCCCTGATCCCGCAGGCGAGCGAGCGGCTCGGCCCCGGCGGCGCCCTGGTCGTCGAGGCCGGACGCGGCCAGGCGCAAAATATTGAAACCTTGATGAGGGCCGCCGCGTTATCGCTGGACAGGTCACCCAAGGCCGATTTGGCGGGCATTCCGCGGGCCGTTTCGGCCCGAAAAATGCCCCCATAAAAGCCGGATTGGCCCGCAAAAACCTCTTGGAATATCCCGTGGGAACGACTACGTTCCGGTCAACACATCGGTGCCGGCCCCGTAGACCTACGGGCGAAAGCCGGGCTCTCGGGCGAGAGCTTTACTGATTTGAAGGTTCCAAGCCGCAGGTCCTGTTGAGCGCGATGGCCAGTGGAGCTGCGCTGCTCGCTCCGACCGCAACGTGAACGAAAGCCTGATATTGCGCCTGAAGACTTACGCAAGAAAGCTGGGCTTGTTTCGGCAGGCGAAATGAATGGGTTCGCTGGCAATGGATGCTGGCGGGTGGGGAACGCGTCTTTGTTGAACGCGACGGTCGACGAACATCGGCAGGGTCGGATCCGCTCTTGCGTGCGGTGCGCGCGAGATATGTGAGCCGCTGTCAAGAGGTCACTCCTAGCAATCAGTAACGCGTGCAACCTTTAGGGCTGGAATTAAAGGCAGGACATGAGAAACGGTCAAAACAAGCAGCGGATGCGCAACCGCAACAACAATAACAACAACAACCGGCGCGGCCAGAACCCGATGACCCGGGTCTACGAATCCAACGGACCCGACATCAAGATTCGCGGCACCGCTTCGCACATCGCTGAAAAGTATCTCCAGCTGGCGCGTGACGCGCGCTCCTCCGGCGATCCCGTTGCAGCCGAGAACTACTACCAGCACGCCGAGCATTATTTCCGCCTGATCGCGGCGGCTCAGGAGCAGTTCCGTCAGAACCAGCAGCCGCGCGGCGATGAGCCCGTTGCCAGCAGCGACGACGGCGACGACGACGGCGAGAATTTCTCAGCCTTCGGCCAGGAGCCCGGCTTCGTCCCGCAGCCCCAGCCGCAGCCCTTCATGCGCGACCGCGACGGCCAGCGCGATCATCACCAGCCGCGCGACAACCAGCCCTATCAGCGCGACAATCAACAGCCGCGCGAGCACCGCGAACGCGATCACCGTCCGCAGCCGCAATATCAGCCGCAACCCGCCAACCAGCCGCAACCAGTCATCGCCGATGCCGGCGTCGACCGCCTGCCCTCCTTCATCACCGGCGCGCAGCCGCAGGTGAACGGCAATCAGGGCGGCTTCGAGGGTGGCGGTGGCGGCGAGCGCTATCCGCGCCGGCGGCGCCGGCCGCATGGCCCGCGCCCGGAGCGTGAAGCCGCTCCAGTCGCTTCCAACGACGAAGTCGCCCCCGGCGAATAAGCCTCTTCTGGCTTTCTCTGATTTTCCGATCTGAATCGTCCCGGCCTCGCCGGGACGATTTGTTTTAGCCGCGCGTCACCGTCGAGGATGGCACCAGCACGGGCTTGGCGAGCGAGGGAATCAGCCGCGCCCGCTCGCGCTTGGCGGGGATCGCGCGGTAGACCTGCTTGGTCGCCTCCACGATGTGGACGCCGGCAAAGGGCAGCGACAGCGCCGCACCGGCGCGTTCCCACATCTGGGCCGATCTCAACACCCAGCCGCCGGCGTAAGGCGGCATGAACAGCGCCTCGCCCCAGGCGGTCGGCGTGAACCAGGTCTGGCGCAACAGCTCGGTGATCTGCGAGCGCGAATACGGGCGCCCGTGGCCGAACGGCGTGCTGTCGGTGCGGGTCCACACCCCGCGCCGGTTCGGGATCACGGCGATGACGCGGCCCGAACCCGACAGCACCCGCCACACCTCACGCAGCAGCGCGGCCGGATCGTCCGACATCTCCAGCGCATGGACCAGCAGGACCCGGTCCACCGCAGCATCGGGAAGCGGCAGTGAGAATTCGTCCACCAGCGAGGCCAGCGCGGGCCGTCCCGTCGGCCATTTCAGGACGCCTTGCGCCGCCGGCATGAAGGCGAGGCAGCGCTCGGCGTCCTCGCGGAACAACCCCAGATAGGGTGTGGGATAGCCGATGCCGAGCACGCGCTGGCCCTCGGCGCTGGGCCAGCGCTCCCTGATGCCGCGATTGATCATTTGCCGCGCCACGATGCCGAGGCGGCGGGAATAGAACTCGCGGAGGTCGACGACGTCGATGGTCATGACGGCAATGTAACATGCGCGAGGGCGCCGCTGCGCGCGGAATATTGCATTGCCTGCGCAACGTTAACGCCATATTTGTCTGGCGGGGCTGAGCGCGATGGAGATGACATGGCCGCCGAAATTCGTACTTTCAGCTGTTTAAACGACAATTTCGGTTATCTGATCCACGATGTGGAAACCAAAGCGACGGCCTCGATCGACGCGCCGGAGGCCGGCCCGATCCTCGCGGCCCTGGAGCGCGAAGGCTGGCAACTCACCGACATCCTGATCACCCATCATCATGGCGATCATGTCGGCGGGGTCGCCGAACTCAAGCAGAAATACAATTGCCGCGTCGTCGCGCCGCACGACAAGACGACTAAGATCGCCAACGTCGACCAGCGCGTCGCCAATGCCGACGTGGTCAAGGTCGGCAATCTGCTGGCGCGTGTGGTGGAGACGCCCGGCCACACGCTCGACCACGTCTCCTACGTGTTCGACAACGAGAAGACGGTGTTCGCCGCCGACACGCTGTTCTCGATCGGCTGCGGCCGCGTGTTCGAGGGCACCTATCCGATGATGTGGGACTCGCTGCTGAAGCTGCGCGCCCTGCCCGACGACTTCAAGCTCTATTGCGGCCACGAATATACGGCGTCCAACGTCAAGTTCGCGCTCACCATCGAGCCGGACAATGCGGCGCTGCAGGCGCGCGCGGCGGAGGTCGCGAAGCTCCGCGCCGAGAACAAGCCGACCATTCCCTCCCTGCTCGGCGAGGAGAAGCGCGCCAACGTGTTCCTGCGCGCCGACGAACCGGCGGTCGCGGCCAGGCTGCACATGAAGGGCGCGGATCCCGCTGCGGTGTTCGGCGAGCTGCGCGAGCGCAAGAACAAGTCCTGAAGCACACATCCCGACGAGGATCGATGCCGACCGCAGCCGAGATCATCGCGCGCCTCGAACTCCGCCCGCATCCGGAAGGCGGCCATTATCGCGAGACGTTTCGCGACCAGCGCACGGACGCCAACGGGCGTTCGCGCTCGACCCTGATCTACTTCCTGCTCGCGCGCGGCGAGCGCTCGCACTGGCATCGCGTCGATGCGGTGGAGACGTGGCACTATTACGCCGGCAGCCCCTTGAAGCTGCGCATCGCCCATGACGGCTGCTCGCAGCATGAGGTGCGGCTCGGCGTCGACCTCATCGGCGGTGAGCGGCCGCAGGCGATCGTGCCTGCGCTGGCCTGGCAGATGGCGGAAACCACGGGCGAGTGGACGCTGGTCGGCTGCACCGTGGCGCCCGCGTTCGAGTTTGCAGGCTTTGAGCTCGCGCCGCCCGGCTGGGAGCCGTAGCTGCACTCCAATCATCGCTTCCGCAGCACCATGTCCTTGGCCGCGATCAGGCCGCCACCGGCAATGAGGAACGCAGCAAGTGCAATGTTGGCGCTGGCCTTGGCGAAACCGGCAGCGATGAGGAATCCCGTCGAGAGCAGCGGCGTCGCGTAGGAGGCGGCGCCGAGCACGCGGATGTCGCCGCGCTTCATGCCGATGTCCCAGGCGTAGAACGCAGCGCCGACCGGACCGATGCCGAGTGCGATGACCGAGAGCCATTGCAGGGTGGTCTCCGGCCAGACCGTGCTTTCGAGCAGGCCGTGCATCAGCGCAGCCAACACGGCGGTGGCAAGACAGAAGCCCGCAACCGCATCCGTCGGCACCGCCTTCAACCGGCGCGACAGCACCGAATAGGTCGCCCAGACGAACGCCGCGATGAAAGCTGCGATGAGACCCGGCACAGCTCCAGGCGCATAACCGCTGGTATTGCCGGCGAACAGCAGCACCGTGCCGACGAGGCCGAGCACGGCGCCGATGATGTGGTGCGCGGCGAGCCGCTCGCCCGGCAGGAAGGATGAGAACAGCACGATCAAGAGCGGCCACAGGTAATTCAAGAGGCCGGCTTCGGCCGGCGGGGCGAAGCGCAGCGCGAGAAAATACAGCGCGTGATAGCCGAACAGGCCGCCGACGCCGACGACCCAGACGACGAGCGGTTGCCGCAAGCTTTTCGCTGCCTCGCTCCGCCCGATCCAGGTGAGCAGGCCGACGACACCGCCGATCGCAAATGTCATCGCCGCGAGCTGAAATGCCGGGATCTTTCCCGTCGCCACCGTCATCACCGACAGCAGCGACCACATCAGGATTGCGGTCAAGCCGATCAGCGTCGCAGTGCGGGGAGTCATTGCAGAAAGCCTCGTCGTTCCGGATGGCGCATAGCGCCAGACCCGGAACCTCGAGATTTCCGGGTTCGCCGCTGGCGCAGCGCCCCGGAATGACAGGGCATGATGCCCGGGACAAGCCCGGGCATGACGATGTGGACGATATCAGCCCGCGTGATGCGATCGCATCACACCATGTACTGGCCGCCGTTGACGGACAGCGTCGAGCCGGTGATGGCGCCGGCTTCATCAGCGGCGAGGAACACGACGGCGCGCGCGATCTCTTCGGGCTCGCCGAGACGGCCGATCGGAATCAGCGGCAAGATCGCCTTTTCCAGCACATCCTTCGGTACTGCCTGCACCATCTCGGTGTTGATGTAGCCGGGGCAGATCGCGTTCACAGTGACGCCGCCCTTGGCGTTCTCCAGCGCCAGAGCCTTGGTGAAGCCGATCTCGCCGGCTTTCGCCGCGGAATAGTTGACCTGACCGAACTGCCCCTTCTGGCCGTTGATCGAGGAAATGTTGATGATGCGGCCGAACTTGCGCCCGCGCATGCCTTCGATCACCTGGCGCGACATGTTGAACAGTGAGCCGAGATTGGTGTTGATGACGGCGTTCCATTGCTCGAGGCTCATCTTGTGGAAGGCACCGTCCCTGGTGATGCCGGCATTGTTGACCAGCACGTCGACAGGGCCGACCTCGGCCTCGACCTTCTTCACGCCCTCGGCGCAGGCGTCGAAGCTGCTGACGTCCCACTTGTAAACCGCGATGCCGGTCTCGGCCTTGAATTTCTCCGCCGCCGCGTCGTTGCCGGCATAGCTCGCCGCAACCTTGTAGCCGGCGGCCTTCAGCGCCTTGCTGATCGCAGCGCCGATGCCCCGCGTACCACCCGTCACCAATGCAACACGTGCCATGTCGTATTCCTTCCCTTGGACTCTTCCTTGGACTCTTCGGACGTTTCTGAGGTGGTCGTTTTTAGCTACGGATTATGCGGTTGGTTTGACGGACATCAAGAACAAAACGCCCGGCATCGAGCCGGGCGTTTGCTTTAGTAGAGGCTTGCCGGGTTGCGAAGAATATTTGATTTGCAACCGCTGCCTTTTTAGTCGCGTGCAACGCACGCGCTGACGTGTGCGGCGCACGCGTCAGCTGCGTGTAAGATCAGTCGCGCGCCACACACATGGCGATGCCCATGCCGCCGCCGATGCACAGCGTGGCCAGGCCCTTCTTCGAATCGCGCTTCTGCATTTCGTGCAGCAAGGTCACCAGCACGCGCGCGCCGGACGCACCGACCGGATGGCCGATCGCGATCGCACCGCCGTTGACGTTGACCTTGGACGTGTCCCAGCCGAGGTCCTTGTTGACCGCGCAGGCCTGGGCCGCAAAGGCTTCGTTGGCCTCGATCAAATCGAGATCGCCGACGCTCCAGCCGGCCTTCTTCAGTGCGGCGCGCGAGGCCGGGATCGGGCCCGAGCCCATGATCTTCGGATCTACGCCGGCCTGCGCCCAGGAGACGATCCGCGCCAGCGGCTTCTTGCCTTCCTTGGCGGCCTGCTTGGCGGTCATCAGCACCACGGCGGCAGCGCCGTCGTTGATGCCCGAGGCCGAGCCCGCGGTCACCGTGCCGTCCTTCTCGAAGGCAGGCTTGAGCTTGGCCATCGCGTCGAGCGTTGCGCCATGGCGTGGATATTCGTCGGCGCTGACGACGACGTCGCCCTTTCGGGTCTTGATGGTGACGGGGACGATCTCGTCGTTGAACTTGCCGGCCTTCTGCGCCGCCTCGGCCTTCTGCTGCGAGGCCACGGCGAACTCGTCCTGCTGGGCACGGGTGATCTGCCATTGCCGCGCGACGTTCTCGGCGGTGTTGCCCATATGGTAACCGTTGAAGGCGTCCCACAGGCCGTCCTTGATCATGGTGTCGACCAGCTCGAGGCCGCCCATCTTCACGCCGCCGCGCAGATGCTGGGCGTGCGGGGCCATGCTCATGGATTCCTGTCCGCCGGCGACCACGATCTCGGAATCGCCGTTGAGCAGCGCCTGATAGCCGAGCGCAACCGTACGCAGGCCCGAGCCGCAAAGCTGGTTGACGCCCCAGGCCGGGCTCTCCACCGGAATGCCGGCGGCGATCGAAGCCTGGCGGGCCGGGTTCTGACCTTGGGCGGCGGTCAGGATCTGACCCATGATGACTTCGGAGACCCGGCCGGGCTCGATGCCGGCGCGCTCCAGCGCGGCCTTGATGGCAACGGCGCCGAGGTCATGGGCGGGAAGGGTCGCGAACGCTCCGTTGAAGCTTCCGACCGGGGTGCGGGCGGCGCTGACGATGACGACATCGTCTGACATGGGCATCTCCTGGGGCTTGAGGTTCTTATGAAGGGGGCAGGCGGGGCTGGAAAAGCATTCGCCAGTCTCGTCAGCCATCCTGTTAACGTCGTTGAGGCATGTCAATCGGCCGGGCACCGAATTCATACCGCAGCGCATTCAAAATAGCGTTCTTGACGTTTTCGCAAGCAGGATTTTGCTCTGCAATTAACCGTGGCGCACAAAACGGTAGCGTGACCCCTTTGAAAATGCTTATTTTGTTGCGTTGCGTACTCTTCCCGCCCTGCGGCATAGCCCGCCGGGTTCCCGTTCTCAGCGTTTTGCAAGTGAGAGCCCATGGCGAAATCAGACCAACCCACCACCATCAAGAAATACGCGAACCGCCGGCTCTATAACACCGGAACGAGCACCTATGTGACGCTGGAAGACCTCGCCGCCATGGTCAAGGACGGCGAAGATTTCCTGGTCTACGATGCCAAGACCGGCGACGACATCACCCGTTCCGTGCTCGCCCAGATCATCTTCGAGCAGGAGAACAAGGCCGGCCAGAACCTGTTGCCGACCACCTTCCTGCGGCAGCTGATCCGCTTCTATGGCGACAGCATGCAGATGGTGGTGCCGAAATATCTAGAGCAGTCGATCGCGACCCTGACCCAGGAGCAGGAGAAGTTCCGCAAGCAGATCGCCAATACGCTGTCCGGCACTCCTTTTGCTCCGTTGGAGGAGCAAGTCCGCCGCAACATGGAGCTATTCCAGCAGACCTTCTCGATGTTCAAGCCGTTCGCGACGCCCCGCCCGGCCGCTACGCCCGAGCCGGAGCCCGATGCGAATGCCGAGGCGCCGAAGGACAGCAACATCGACGAGCTGCGCCAGCAGATGAAGGAAATGCAGGAGCGCCTCGAGCGGATGTCGAAGAAGGACGAATAGTCTTTCATTCACACCGGCCCTGGATGCCGGAGGCGAGCCATGTCTGACCGAAGCACCCATTGGGACCATGTCTATGCCACCAAGGGTGAGGCCGAGGTCAGCTGGTACCAGGATAGTCCCGCAACCTCGCTCGCGATGATTCGCGCGGCCGGCTCCGATCGTGACACGGCCATCATCGACGTCGGCGGCGGCGCATCGCGGCTGGTCGATGCGCTGTTGCAGGACGGATATCGCGACGTCGCCGTCCTCGACCTTTCTGCCAATGCGCTCGAGGCCGCGAAGAAGCGCATCGGTCAGGCCGCTTCGACGGTCGACTGGATCGTTGCCGATGCCACGACATGGCGTCCGACCAAGACCTACGATGTCTGGCACGATCGCGCAGCGTTTCACTTCCTGACTGACCCGCGCGACAGGGCGGCTTACGTGCAGCGCCTGCGGTCGGCGGTCAAGCCTGGCGGCCACGTCATCATCGCGACGTTTGCACCCGATGGTCCCGAGAAATGCAGCGGCCTGCCGGTGCAGCGCCACGACAGCGCCAGCCTTGCGGCGGAGCTCGGGCCGGAATTTGAACTGATCGAAGCGCGGAGCGAGACGCACCACACGCCGTGGAATTCGACGCAGGCGTTTCAGTTCAGCCGGTTTCGGCGGCAGAAATAGGTTCTCGCCATGGCCGGGCTTGACCCGGCCATCCACGTCTTGACGCGCGACGCGAAGAACGTGGATGCCCGGGACAAGCCCGGGCATGACGACAGAGACTCCGGATCAAGCCGCCATCTTCACCGCATGCGCAAAGTCCCAATAGAGCTTGCGCGCCTTGGCGTAGAACGGGCCCGGCTTCAGCTCGCGCTCGTCGATGCGGATCACGGGCGCGACCTTGGCGAAATTGCCGGTTGAAAAGATCTCGTCGGCGACCAGGAAATCGGCGTAGCGCAACGTCTTCTCGACCACGGTGACGCCGTCGCCGCGAAGCAGGCTGATGACGCGCTGGCGCGTGATGCCGTTGAGGAAGGTGCCGTTCGGCACCGGCGTGAACACCACGCCGTCCCTGGCCATGAACACGTTGGAATTGCCGAACTCGGCGACGTTGCCGAGCATGTCGAGCATCAGCGCGTTCTGGAAGCCGCGCGAAGCAGCTTCGGCGAGCGCGCGCGAATTGTTCGGGTAGAGGCAGGCGGCCTTGGCTTCGACCGGCGCGCATTCGGCCGTCGGCCTGCGGAACGGCGATAAGGTGATGGCGTTGCCGACGGGCTTTGGCATCGGCGCCTCGTAGATGCACAGGCACCAATTGGTGGTCTCGGGGTCGAACAGCACGCCGCCGCCGCTGCCGTTCTGCGCCCAGTACATCGGACGGATATAGAGCTCGGCATTCGCGGCAAAGCGCGCGATGCCTTCGTTTGCGAGCGTCAGCCAGGTGTCGGTATCGACCACCGGCTTCAGGCCGAAATTGATCGCAGATTGATTGGCGCGGGCGACGTGACGGTCGAGATCGGGCGCAACACCCTCGAAGGCGCGGGCGCCGTCGAACACGACGGAGCCGAGCCAGGCCGCATGGGTGCGCGGGCCCATGATCGGCACGTTGCCGTCGTGCCATTTGCCCTCGAAGAAGGTCCAGCTCGGCGAGTACTCGATGGGCTTCTTGATCTCGGCCATGAGCGGCCTCCCCTTGCAACGATCCGGGCACTATTGTCCCAATTTCTAAACGATTTGCGTAGGGGATTGGCTACCCTCCCCTGGAGGGGTATCGCATATGGAGCGATCTCGCCTGTGGCCATCCTTCGAGACGCCCGCCGTTGGCGGACCCTCAGGATGAGGATCGAGGATGTTGCGCCAGTTTCAACAGGCTCCGATTGCTGCTTAGCCTCATCCTTGTATGGGGAGTGAGTTGTCAAGAGAGCATTGTTTGTTGGCGGCGGTCTTGGGCGCCGAGGCGAGGCACGGTCAAGACTGGCCGCAGGCCACCGCCGGAGGCGGCGCGTTAGCGGCCTTGACCGCGACGAGCTCGGCGCCACAATGGAGCGTTCGCAACATGCGCATCGGCGCTGGCAGGCGGGACGTGATGCGAGGCCTGGGCCGTGAACGACAATGCGGCAGGACCGCATCACCTTGTATCCGGTCGGGCACGCGGCCCGGTACCCTGATCTTTCATGCACG
>NZ_JACCHP010000047.1 GCF_016031625.1 Bradyrhizobium agreste
GGCCGAGTGCATTGGTCTTAGTGACGGACAGGCCGTGATAGGCGACCTGGGACACGCTGCCGTCCGGCTTGGTCTTGGTCAGGGCGCGGCCCAGCGCGTCGTAGGTGAAGGTCGTGTATTGCGGCGTCCCGCCGTTGACGAAGTAAGGCCGGCTGGTCTGCGACACCCGCCCGAGCGCGTCGTACATGGTAGCCACACGGATCGCGGTGCCGTCAAAGCCCTGCGTCTCTCGCGCTATTTCGCGATCGAGCTGGTCGAAATACACGGTGACCGTCGGTCCGCTGATCGTGCCGTTGGGAGCATATGGTCGTTCCGCGACCAGATAGCTCGCCCCAGCGACGCACGTCTCGGTGCCTCCGGCGACACCGTTGCACAGCCTGTAGAACCACCATGTACTGGTACCGTCTGGACGGATCTCTCTGACCTTGCGGCCAAAGCTGTCGTATTCCCAGGTCGTGGTCAGACCGTTGGGGCCGGTCTGGCTGGTGGGCGTGCCGAACCGAGCGTCATATTGCCAGCTCTCGCTCTGATTCAGCGCATTGGTATTGCCCGTGTTGAACTGGCCTTTGGCATCGAAACTCGAGGCCGAGCTCCGCGTCGCAATATCGGCGCCGCTGACGGTCACCGTCAGTCTGTTGCCGAAGCTGTCATAGGTGTAGTCGGTTTGCAGCCGCAACGCCGGCGTGTCCGGTTCGACCACCTCCTGCACTAGCAGGCCCGAGGCCCCGTCGTAGGCAAACGACGAGGTTCGCGTGACGCTCGAGGCCCATGCCGCGCTCGACATCGTTGCCACAAGCCCTGCCGCAACCGACAGCTTCTTGATCGTATCCATTGCCATTCCCCAAGCCCCAGATTCCAGAATTACGGCCGGCACAGAGCAAAGCAGTGCCGATGCCGGCTTACGCTGGCCTCAACTCACGCGAATTGTTACGCAAACGCGGACACGCCCAGCCGGAGCGTCTCCGGCCGGGCAGCTTCTGACTATGGTGCGACACCCGTGACGGACGATCTCGTCAGCCGTCCGAGATACCAGGCGGCTGTATCATTGCTATAAGTGCTCACCGTCGTCTTGCTGAAACCGTCAGAGGTCGAGGTCACCACCTGCGTCGGGTTCAGATAGGCATCGTACTGGTTCGTGGTCGTCACCGACGGCAACGCGGAGCCATCGAAATCGGCCCCGCTGGAGACGCTCTGTGACAACGACACCTTGTACGGGGCCGAATTGATGCTCGGCGTGCTCACGCTGGCCGCACCAGACGCATTGCTGAACTGATAGCTGTTCGACAACTGGGTCAGTTGCATTCCCTGAGCCGCAGCGCCTCCCGGCGGCGTGCCAGGCGTCACGCTCTTGGCCGTTGATGCGATCATGCCAGTATAAGGAAAGTCCTGCCGGTAAGTCGTCGTACTCGCGATGCCGGTCTGCAGGTCCTTCACGCCAGTCTGGGCAAAGCCGAGGAACGCGCGCCTGCGCAAGTCGATCCGTCCTCCAGAATAAGTATAAGACGCGCTGACGGTGCCGCCGATCCCGTTGCTGGTGTTAACCTGCGACACGACATATGCGGACGAGACAAGGTCAAGCATGGGGAACGCCGTGCCCGTTCCCTTGGTCACAACCGAGGTGTTGGTGCCGGGCTGGTACGTGACCGTAGTCGCACTGCCGAGGCCATTGACAGCCGAAATCATGACATCGGCTGCAGGGCCGCTCGTCGGAGGAGTCGCAACATGAGTTCCGGACGGCCCAAATCCAACGACTCCCGTAAAAGCTATTCCTTTAACGTCCACCATGAAGCGTGGATGGGAGTTGCTGTCGGTCCAACCGAGGTCGGAGCCGAACTGAGCAACCCATTGCTGCATTGGCCCGAAGCTCGTCCCCGTGTTCAGCGACACGTAAACGCCGCCGCCTCCGAAAGCGACGACGTCAGGCAACCCGTCGCCATTCACATCCGCAGGCATCCTCGGATGAATCTTGTTGTTACCCCACCCTTGGTCGTAGCCGTATCCCGCAATCCAACTCTGCATCGGTCCGAAGCTCGTACCCGTGTTCAGAGACACATAGGTACCACCACCTCCAAAAGCGACGACGTCGGGCAACCCATCCGCGTTCACATCAGCGAGCATCCGCGGATGCGTGTTGTTGTCGCCCCAGCCCAGGTCATAGCCGTACTGCGCGATCCACTGCTGCATCGGCCCGAAGCTCGTCCCTGTATTCAATGAGACATAGGTACCGCCACCTCCAAAGGCGACCACGTCCGGCAATCCGTCGCCATTCACATCGGAAAGCATCCGCGGATGCGTATTGTTATCGCCCCAGCCCAGGTCATAGCCGTACTGCGCGATCCACTGCTGCATCGGTCCAAAGCTTGTCCCTGTATTCAGAGAGACATAAGTACCGCCACCTCCAAACGCGACCACGTCCGGCAATCCGTCGCCATTCACGTCAACAAGCATTCGCGGATGAGTGTTGTTATCGCCCCAGCCGAGATCGTAGCCGTACTGCGCAATCCACTGCTGCATCGGTCCAAAGCTCGTCCCTGTATTCAGAGAGACATAAGTACCGCCACCTCCAAACGCGACCACGTCCGGCAATCCGTCGCCATTCACGTCAACAAGCATTCGCGGATGGGTGTTGTTGTCACCCCAGCCCTGGTCGTAGCCGTACCCTGCGATCCAGGTCTGCATCGGCCCGAAGCTCGTCCCTGTATTCAAAGAGACGTAAGTACCGGCGCCTCCAAAAGCGACCACATCCGGCAATCCGTCGCCATTCACATCAACAGGCGTCCTCGGATGAGTGTTGTTGTCGCCCCAGCCTTGGTCGTGGCCGTAACCCGCAATCCACGTCTGCATCGGCCCGAAAGTCGTCGCAGTGCTCGTCCAATTAAAGGTCGTCGATGGCAGGCAATTGTTGCTTGCGTCACAGATCGTCAGGCTGGTCATGCGGCTGCGGTTGGCGGGACCGCTTTGCTCATATGCGAGCTGATAGTCTGACACCAAGGTAGATCCCGCATAGGCCTGCACATTTGTCAGGCGATAGGCGGTCGTGATCCGAGATCCCGCCTGATACTGCGGAATGATATCCGGCCGCGTCGCATAAACGAATTGCACCGAGTTGGATGGGCTGCTGCCCGCCGTCGTGTTACCAGTATAGTCAATCCGACTCGGATAGAACTGCCCATTCGCCGTGTCGTTGGTATAGGTGACTGTGTAGTAATTCGACTTGCTATCGCCTGCCCTGGCTAGCGCCCAGACTCGCACCGAGGTCTTACCTTGCGCCAGAATTCGCGAGTCGGCAGTGTTGCCAAATTCCATGATCTGACCAGACTTCGTGCGAACTTCAAACCACCCCGGTCCACTTCCCTCCGAGCCGTGCGAGATGATCTTCGAGAACGTCTCAATTTCGGTGCGGTACTGCGTGCCATCGGCGCCATAAGTGCCGCTGATCGCTACAAGCCTCTGACCGTTCATGCAGAACCGGTCATTCGCGTCATAGTTGACACCGCCGAGCGCGCCGTCCTGGGCCAACGTCCTGCCGCACCGACCGATCGACGGCAGGCCTGAGAGAGTCCATCCCATGCCCAGTGGGCCGTTTCCACTCTGGCTGCTATAAGCCAGCGACAATGCTGGCATCATGCCCGCCACACCCGGCGGCACACTGATCGGGATCGAATAGGTTGCGGCTCCCGTCGGACTCACAGCGAAGTTGCCAGGCACAGACATGGTGCCCGCAATGCCCGGCGCCGGTCCGACGAAAAAGGTCGTTGCAGCCACGACGACGGCTGAGCGCTGCCGCAAGCAAGCAAAGGTGCTTCGGCCAGCCGGGGATTTTCGCTTGTCTCCGATCATTTCCGCCTCGATCATGTCCCATCTCATTCAGGAAAAGCAGACCTCGTCGGTCAGGAAGAAGAGCGAAAGGCGCTCACCCCTTCCCGACACTCACTCATGCAGGTTCGTTTCGTCATACTAGAGCTTTGGGGCGCTGACGGCTCGGCTCGATCCTTCGCGTTTGTTAGCGCCGGACGTCCCCCCCGGAAATGCCCTAGGAGCTGCCTATATGTTCACGCCAATGGCAGGGAGACGCAGTCGAGATCGTCGTTGCGGAAAATCTCTGCAAGCAAGCCATTCAATCGACCCCAAATTCCCATTCCCGTGTCACCGAATAAAACTTTCGGTTGTCTCAACGTCAATGCGACGCGCATCTTTTCCACAACTCCCCGATTGAGATGTGGTACTGCACAGAAGCACGTCACTACGGCGCCGGTGACGGCACTGTTCTGCTGTCAGGTGTTCACGCAAGAGCCAACAACGTCCGCCTAAAGCGTGATGCAGGCATGAAGATCGCATGAAGCGTCGATGACGACGCTATTGTCCACAGCCACGCAATCTGGCGTTGACCTTCGCCTTGCAAGTCGAAACGCTCTAGCGCAATGATCTTGCGGCGGCTCCGAGGTGACCCGAATGACAATTCCGAAATTGGCTCCTGAGGATCTCTTTTGCGGCTTCGTTCTAGCGGGACTTCTCCTCGCGCTTTCGATCGCGGATCTTCGCCGGGGCATTCTGCCCAACTCCCTGACCTTGCTGCTCGGGGTTTTCGGTCTGCTGCAATCGGTCACCGTCGGCCGCCCCGCGCCGTTGGACGCGCTCATCGGCTCTCTGGGGTGCGCCGCGCTGCTGCTCGGCCTCGCGGCAGCGTTCCGCAACGTCCGTGGCTCCGATGGTCTCGGCTTCGGAGACATCAAGCTTGGCGCGGCCGCGGGGCCCTGGCTCGGCTGGGAGCCGATCCCCTGGATGCTTCTGATCGCCTCGGCGCTCGCTCTAGTCTTTATTCTAACGCGAGCGCTCTGGCGGCGGCATCTCGACAGATTCGAGAAAACAGCCTTTGGACCGTTTCTAAGCGCCGGCATCTTCGCAAGCTGGGCATCAGGGCATCTTTATTGAGTCATGCAAGCTGCTTCCGCCGTCAAAGCAGATTCCATGCCATCGCTCGCGAGTCAGGAGGGCGCGGTCGACCGGGCTGCGGCCAGCAGCTTCCTTGAGGCCTTCGGCTCGTTTCTGCTGGACAGCAAGAAACTCGACAGCCAAGCACTCGAGCGAGCCCGGCGCGCGGCGCTCTCGACCGGAGAGCGGATCGATCGGGTCCTCGGTAAGCTTGGCCTGCTGCCTGATACCGAGCTAGCTCTTTCGCTCGCGGCGTTCCTGAAAATTCCAATCGCCAATCTGTCCTCGATTCCGGCGGCGCCCGTCCTGCCCGAGACGATCGATGCGGATTTTGTGCGCTTCAACAGGGTTCTTCCGCTCAGGATCGACGGAAGCCGTCTCGATGTCGGAACGACTGACCCGCTGTCCGACGAACCCTTGCGCGCCCTCGCCTATGCCACGGATCTCACCGTCTCCGTGCAACTGTTCCTTCCGGCCGATTTCGACCGGGCTCTGGACACGGTCTATGGCGGCACGAAGTCGGACGGTCATGCGCAAGTGGCCGGCACCGACGCCAGCGAGCATGACCTGCAACGGCTTCGGGATCTCGCGAGCGAGGCGCCGACGATCCGCCTCGTCAATCAGATCATTACGGAGGCAGTGGAGCAGCGGGCCAGCGACATTCATGTCGAACCGACGGCCGACGCCGTTCTGGTCCGCTACCGAATCGACGGTGTTCTGCGGCTCGTGAAGAGCCTAGGCATGGAGACACGGGCCGCGGTGACGTCCCGCGTCAAGATCATGTCGCGGCTCGACATTGCCGAGCGCCGTCTTCCGCAGGACGGACGCACCAAGATCGCCGTGCGAGGCGTCGATGTCGACTTCCGCGTCTCGACGATCCCGACAGCCTTCGGCGAGAGCGTTGTCATGCGCATTCTCGACCGCTCGCAAATCCGGCTGGATTTTACCGAGCTCGGCTTCGACCGAACGCGCATCGGATATTTCGACGACCTGCTCAAGCAACCCGACGGCATCATTCTCGTCACCGGCCCAACCGGCAGCGGCAAGACCACGACCCTCTATACGGCACTCCAGACGCTCAACACCGCCGAGCGCAAACTGTTCACCGTCGAGGATCCGATCGAATATCAGCTCAAGGGCATCAACCAGGTGCAGGTGCAGTCGGGCATAGGGCTCACCTTTCCGGCGGCGTTGCGCTCGATCCTGCGGCAGGACCCCGACATCATCATGATCGGCGAAATCCGCGATCTTGAGACGGCACGTATTGCCGTCCAGGCATCCCTCACCGGGCATCTCGTATTCTCGACCCTGCATACCAACAGCGCCGTCTCGACCATGACGCGGCTGACGGATATGGGAATCGAGAACTATCTTCTGGTGTCGACAGTGAAAGCGGTGACCGCCCAACGCCTAACCCGGCGTCTCTGCCCGCACTGCTCGGTCCCTCATCCCAATGCCGCTTATCTCGCCGATGACATCCGCAGGAGGCTCAAAAGGCTATCGCCAGCAGCCATTCCCGACATTCGCCAGAAGCACGGCTGCGATCAATGCGGCGGTACCGGCTTCCAAGGTCGCTCGACCATCTCCGAATTTCTATTCCTCGATCCGACAATCCAGCGCCTCGTCCTGGCAATAGCACCCGAGACTGAGATCGAAGCCGCTGCGCGGGACGCCGGCATGATCACCATGTACGAGGATGGGCTCGAGAAGGTGTGGCGCGGCCAGACGACCGTGGAGGAAGTCGTGCGCGCAACCCGGAGCCATTAGCAAGATGTCCTTCCTCGCTACGACCAGCCCGCTCAAAAGTCTTCTCGGAGAGGGACGCATATCCCAGGCCTGGCGGACGGCATCGCGATCATTCGCCTCGTTCTGGGCTTGGTGGAAACGAGAATTCTTCAGCCTGTTTGAGAATCCATTCGGACGGCGGCTTCTCGGCCCGCAGCGACGGACGCTCTATCTGAAGCAAGCTGGTGCCAGTGCGATTGAATTCCACATGACCGGTGACCGAAGCGAGCCGGAGACGACGGAACGCTTTTCCAACTACACCGCCGAAACATTGGATCGGTTTCTCCTGGGAAAGGGCATTGCGCGACAGGATGTCGATCTCGTCGTGGTGGTTCCCACTGACAGGTTTTTCGGCCGAACATTGCGCCTGCCTGAGCAGACGCTGTCCAATCTCGACCAGATCATCGCCAAGGACCTTGCGCGAAAGACGACGTTCAAGCCGGAGGATATCCGCAGCAGTTACGAGGTCGAGCGCGGATCGGACTCCGGCAAGATCACGGTCCATCACTGGATTATTCGGCGGTCGTTCATCGCGCAGTCACTCGACAAATTTCACCTCGGTGAGGAGAACGTCGCGCGGATCGAGGGATTTGGTCCGGCTTCCTACCCGCGCGTCGTCCTCAATTCTGCGGCGGCCGGTCGAATCGCCTGGTACTGGACCGCCGTGCGCGCGCTGGCGCTCGCTCTTCTGGTGCTCGCCTGTGCCGCGTTCGGCCTTGCAGTCTGGCGCAAGCAGGCGAAGCTCGCGGAGTTCTCAGACAAGATCGAGGCCAGCCGCGTCAAGGCGCAGTCGATCCGGGCCCAGATGGATGATCTGGACAAGCGTCAGAGTGCGGTGATGCGCGTGCGCGGCGACAAGGTATCGAGACCCAACCTCTCGGACATCTGGGAAAAGGTCACCGTAATCTTGCCCACCCAGTCCTGGTTGACCGAGCTCCAGCTGACGCAGTCTGGCGCCGGCACCGATGCGCAGACGTTGCGATTGACGGGATTTTCGCCAGCTGCCGCCGAGCTCGTGACGTTGTTCGAGAACGCCGGAAGTTTTGCCGACGCGGCATTGACAGCTCCCGTCAGCGTCGATCCAACCGAAAGGCGTGAACGGTTTGCCTTGCAGATGAGGGTGAGGAATCATTACTCTTCCGAAAAGAGGGCGCCGCAGTGAGGCGGTTTTTCCAGCTCTCCCGCGACAGCGGCCGCGCACTGTTCATGGGCTTCAATGCGTTGGTTCTCCTGGCCGTCATCGGACTGGGCGCTGCGTTGGCCGACTACACCCAAAGCCTGGATGACGAGATCGCACAAAAGCAGCAGGTGCTGGGCCGTCTGGAGGCGATCCTCGCCCGAGAAGGCGACGTGCGCGCGGCCAGCGAGCGCATCAAGACCCAATTGACCGAAGGCGACTTCCTGAAAGGTGCCAACGAGGGCGTCATTGGGGCCGAGCTCCAGATTCGGCTCAAAAACGTTGCCGAGCGTAATGGCGCACGTGTGCTGACCATGCAGGGGCTGACGCTCCCGGCGGACGACGTATTGCGCTATATCGGGGCCAAGATCGCGCTCGTTGGAACACATCAGCAGCTGCAAAGGGCTATCTACGAAATAGAGTCCGACAAGCCTTATCTCTTTATAACAAACGCAAGCCTCAAGCCGACGGCCGGCACGAACGGGGATTCCACCGAGCCGACGCTCGAGGCGCATCTCAACGTCACCGGCACCCTGCCGAAGGATGTAGGTCAGCCATGAAGCCGCGGCGGCCCCCACCTCTCGCCACGATTTGTCTGCTGGTCCTCGGCCTGCTCGACGCATGTCTGCTGGGTGCAATCGTCAAGTCCAGCTTCTTCCAATCCGTCGAAGCATCCGAGTCGGTCATCGGCGCTCTTGACGGCGCAGGCGAGAAGAAGGTCCCGGAAGTCCCTGGGAAGCAGATTGCGGCTCTCGGCCGAACCTTGGCGACGCCAGCGTTCTTCAAGTCGCGCGCTCCCTACGTGCCGCCGGCGCCTGTTACCGTTGCGGCTGCACCGGTCGCGCCCGTCGCGCCGCCACCCACGGTGACCGTTGCAGGTATCGTGATCGACAAGCGGGTCAAGAAGGCGTTGGTGGTCAGCCCTGCCGACAACAATGGGACGTGGCTCAACGAAGGCGATCAGGTCATGGGCTGGAAGGTCGAAGCGATCACGGCGGCTGGTGTGACCTTGCGGCAGAACAGCTCAAAACTGGACGTCAGGATGTATCCGCTGCCGTAGTGGAACATTTGCGACACATATGGGATGTACGCGGCGCAACCACTCTTCGAGGCCAACGTGCCGAAGGCCAACCGCAAGTTCGGCTATTTCGCCCTGCCCGTGCTGGTCGGCGACGGGATCGTCGCCGCGCTTGACCTCAAGACCGACCGGCAGGAGGTGAAGCTCTTGATGCAGGAACGGACCGAAGTCGGCCAGAGCAGGAAGACGGCGGGGCGCAAGGAGCTCAAGCGCGTGATCGAGGAGGAGTTCGGGCGGTTCGAACGATTTCAGCTGGTGGAGTGAACACAGTTCGTCGGTGGACTGGCGAAGCGTAGTCCATCGACGTCCTTCGCTCCGGAGGTTCACGAAGTCTAGTTGGCGTGACTGAAACAGCATCGCGTCAAGCGCGTTGGCGTCTGCCGCTAAACTTGCGCTCGGTGTTTACGATATGCACGAGCTTGAGATCGAACGCCTTTCCATCGAACGGCTAGCGACGCCTTTCAAGCCCCGGTTTCACGAGACCTGTAGTGGACGGCAAGGTGGGGCCGGCTCGCGTAGCTACGCCTTTCGCGAAGGCAACCGTAAAGAACGCTCTGACCTTTGACATAGGCAGTCAGGTAGCCGTACCGGACCGCAAGCGACCGCGAAAGATGGTGCGAGAGGATATCAAGGGGCTAACCAAGCCTCTGCGTGATGTCGTGATCGCGGGCCTAGAAATGGAGCCATCTCCTTCCATAGGCTTTCAGTTCGTACGGCCCGAGTCACCAGAGCTTCGATGAGGCCAGTTGCAACGGCCGTTACCAACCCTTTGTCGTCACTCTCCATTGCCTGCTCAATCAATGAGAACACGCGGCGATTAGCATCAACTCCAGCTCGATCGAAGTCTTCGGCGATTTGATCACCAAGGGCGGCGAACAGGATAGTGATAGGCGGCTCTTCCGGCCCCCATTCGTTAAGGACCTTCTGGTATGCAGATTGTAGGCGGCTCGAGGCCGCAATCAACAAACCGACAAAATCTTCTTGGCCCATCGTCACCGCCCTCCCAAGGCATTGCGCATATCTCTTATTACGTTCTCCGCCGCAGCTCGATCTCCTGGCCGAGCGGTTAGATTGTTGGAGAGCCAGCGCTCAAGAGCCCGAATGCTATCGCCGGCCTTTTGAGAATGGAAGGCTCCGCCTACTGCCTGGCCGGTCTTTAGTTCTTCTCGAATTGCAGCTGCGGTACTACCACTTCCGACGGTTGCATTTGGCCGATAAAGCTGGTCGAGCAGTCTTGCCAGCTCCGGATCCGAAACAGCGGGCTTGCTCATAGCCGCACGCAGCCCATCCTTGTAGAGCTCGTGAGCGGCTCTGTTTGCTGCTCCGACCCCTCTAAGGCTTCTCAAGGCATCAACGCCTGCAACAATTCCTGCTCCAAGCAACTTGCCGCCCGAAAGCGCAAGTGCAGAATCTGCCAATGCCTCCGCACCATAAAGCGTGGCCGCTCCGTACTGCCTGTCTCTCCAAGCATTTTGCGCCAGATCCATATATTGAGCGCCGGGATAGAATTGATTGAGTAGCTGCCGCGCGCTATCAGCTGGCACATACTGCGGAGGCATCGCCCCATAACCGACCTGCTGCACGAGCGAGCTGGGCGAAGACGGCTGCACCTGTGACACCTGAGGAGGATACGCTTCGATCCCCGCAACCAACGCTGGTGTCCAAACAGAGATTGGTGGCGGCGCCGGAGACAGATTGAGGTTGGCAGAGCAGATCGGACAAGGGTCGACCCACGCAGGAAACACTGTTGGGGTCGGCAGAGGCGTCGGATAAACCATCCACCCTGAGCTAGATGCGCTACCAGTTACACTCCCTTCCGAAGTCACTTCGTGCGGGGTGAGATCCAAACATGCCCCAACAAAGCCATCTGGCCCACTACCGCAATAGCCAGTTGGATCAGTCAAGTTAAGCGGGGCGTTGTAAACATAAGTGTATCTGTTCCATCCCTGTGTGCTGAGCGGCCTTGGGATGGTCGGATCTGCACTTGTCATGCGCGCCACTATTGGATCGTAGACGCGCCCGTTGAGGTGGACGAGGCCCGAGACCGAGAGCTGCTCCTCGCCGGTGAAGCCGCGGCTGCTCTGGCTGGTGATGCTGCCGGTGGTATCGTCGGTGCCGTTTGGGTTGCGCCGCTTGCCCCAGGCATCATAGCTGAGCCGCTCGACCACGGCGCCCGCCTCGTCGGTGATCACCGCGATCGAGCCGAGATGGTCGCTGTGGAAGTAGCGCGTCGCCACCGTCTCGGAGACGACCTGGACGGTCCGCATGCCGACCATGGCATCGCCGACCGACAGATAGTCGGTCCAGATTTGCGAGCTGGTGCCGGGATTGGTCACCTCTGCCGAGACCCCGAACGCCGAGAGGTAGAGCTTGGTCCCCTCCGGCGTCACCTGCTTGAACCGCTGGTGATCGGTGTCGTCGACGAAGCTGATCGTGCGCGTGCCCTGCGTGATGCTGGCCGGCTTGTTGTAGGAGGTCCAGGCGATGGTGCGGCCAAGGCCCGAGGTCTGGTTGCCGTTGAGGTCGTAGGTGAATGTGGTCGAGATCAGGCCGGCGCCGATGCTGGTCACCGCGTGCGGCTGCGCTTGCCCCGCCGCCGGATAGGTGTAGCTGCCGACGTCCGACTTCGACAGCAGATTGCCGATCGGATCGTAGGAGAACGTCTTCGACAGCGGCGTCGGCGTCAGGTTGACCGTCGACGACAGCAGGCGGTTGAGACCATCATAAGTGAAGGTCTCGCTGAGATTGGTGTTGGCATCGTTTCGCGACAGCGGATTGCCGCGCTTGTCGTAGGTAACGCTGAGATTCTGGACCGCAGAGCCGCTGCCGGTGGCGACGCTGGTCAGCCGCCCTGTCAGGGCATCGAAACCTTTGGTAGTGAGGAGGCCGTTGCCGGCCGTCTGCTGCGTTAGGTGCCCTTCCGCATCCATCGCATTCGCGGTCCACTGCACCTGGCCTGTTGCATCGTCGAACAGCTGGTTGACGTCACCGAGGCTGGTATAGGCGTAACGCGCCGTGAAGCCGGAGGGGTAGCCGACCTTGCTGAGCTGACCGTTGGCATCGTAGGTCGCACTCATGTTGTAGGTCGCGCCATCGATGACCATCGCGACCTGGGTCGCCCGGCTGAGCGCGTCATAGCTGACGCTGCGCGAATAGCCGGCGCCCGCCCCCGCCGTGATCGCGGTCGAGGCGAGCTTGCCGATCCCGTGCGCGGCCGTATCGTAAGTCCAGGTACTGGTCTTGTCCGGCTCGACCCGCTGGATCACACGATCGAGCTTGTCATAGGTCAGATTTACAGTCTGTCCCTTGGCATCGGTCTGGCTGACCGGCAGGCCGAGCGTGTTGTAGCTGTAGCTCCACGATCCCATGTCGGGATCGGCATCGACGATCTTGGCACCGCGGGGGTCGTAGGTCGCCGTGCTCACATTGCCGGACGGATCGGTGGTCCTGGTCAGGTTGCCGAATGCGTCATAGGCATAGGTGATGGTCTTGCCGAGCGCGTCGGTGACCGAGACGATGTTGCCCTGGCT
>NZ_JACCHP010000048.1 GCF_016031625.1 Bradyrhizobium agreste
GCTGGATGAGGTGCGGGTCGGGCGGGGTTTCGGGAGGCAAAAAGTCTAGGAAACGTGGTTTGTCGCGGCCGTTCGGCCCATCGGTGCGAGCCGACGAGGATTGGCCGGGATCGTTGCCGCCCAATCCGAATGTCTTCCCCTCATTTGCTTCGTCGGGCAAAACAGGGGCATAATGGCATCATCGCGAGAGGTCGGACAGGCAGGGCTTTTTGGCCCAGGTCTCTTGAAGGCGTTTGCCGCCGGACGGTGCGTGTTTTGTACACTGTCACCGCAACATCCAGCATCCGCTCACGCAAATCGAGAATATCGGGAAAGCTGAAAGAAGGGTTCTGCTTCGTACGACGGATCGGTGGCAAGGCGAGCAAGCCTTTGCCCGATGGCGGGCGCGAACTTTGCACCATGGCCTGAACAGGCGGAGCAGACGATCAGGCGGGACTCCGGCCAGCGATCGATGATGAATTCCTCGCCCGCATCGGGCCGGCGGTCGGCGGGCGCGGTGTTGGTGTAGAGGCAGACGTCGCGATCGATGATGGGCCCGGCCGCGCCCGGGACGAGGGCGGCCAACGCTTCGCCGACCGGACGGAGTTCGGCATCGCTGGCCTGCGGGCCCCAGTCGTCGGGGCCGACTACGGGCCCGTGGTTGTGAGGCGCAGCTTTAACGCCGCGCTGTTCGAAATCCGGAAAGCCGTAGACGATGTCGTTCGGACCTCGGTCCAGAATGAAAATCGGGAAACGACCAAGCGCCACAGTGTCGGGGCGGGTCGGCTCGAACCAGCCGACCGCCTGTCGGGTCACGTTGAGCAGCGCGGCTAGTCGCGGGAGTGCGCGACCGAGCCATGGGCCCAGCGCCAGAATCGCGCGCTCGGCGAAGAACTCCTCGTTGGCTGTACGGATCGACACGCCGTCGTGGTGCGGCGTGAAGCTCGCGCGTTCCGCAATCACACGGTCGCGAGCGCGTGCGCGCGTCAGTTTCATGACGACACCGGTGTGCAGGATCGCGCCACCGTCCTGTACGACGACGTCCCAGTCGTCGGGCAGGTTGAAAGCCGGAAATTCCTTGTTCGCGACAGCCGCCGTCATCTTCGGATCCGGACGCCCTTTCGCGATCGCGGCCGCGCGCGAGGACGCTACCATGGCGGAGCCTGGAAGGCCGGCCTCCAAAATAGGGGTTTCCGTCAGAACCGATTGACCGCTTTCGGTCTGCAGCCGGATCCAGCCAGCATGAGCCTCGTCGCTCAGCTTGGTGTAGTTGGGGTTTTCGAAATTAAAGCGACGGAAAATTCGACATGAACCATGTGACGAGCCTCGATCCGAACCGGGTCCGATCGGGTCGAAGCCGAGCGCATCGACGCCGGCATCCAGCAATGCGTTGAGCGCTGCTCCGCCCATAAGCCCCAGACCCAGCACGGCAACTTCGCATTTTCGCATGTAGGCCTCGCGAGCGATGCTACGACGCGCTGATCATCCTGATGATTTCGCGTGTTGACAAGGTCTACAGGAGGGCGATTACGGCACGACGACCTGCTAGCGGCAACCGCGTTGATGCACGATCTGACGCTGGTGACGCGCAATGATCGCGATGTTGCGGGACGGGGGCGAGGGCGATGAATCCGTTTGGGGACGGTGAATCTTGGTCTCGGCTTACTACGAATGACGTCGCGCGGCCTTTGACTCGACCGGGCAAAACAGGAGCATGATGGCATCATCGCCGGAGGGCCCGATAGGCAATGTTCCGGCGGGCCCTCCCAAGGCAATCGAGTCGCGCGATGGACGCTAGTCGGACTTCTGTTGCTTTCGGAGGGTGGACGTTTTGTGCACTGTCACCGTACATCGGACTTTCTTTTCTCCGACGTTCGCTCTGGACAGCCGGAGTTAAGTTCACTGTCACCGTAGCGGAACAGTTACGCTCGGCTTGCAAGCGTGGTTGCCAAAGGTGGCGATAGAGGCTGAACGCGCCTCTATGATCCACCTTGCACTTGAGACGACGAAGCGGCAGCATTAGTGAAATATAATCTATGAGTTATCTGCGCCATGTCTGCGAGCGAACTCGCGTGCCAATCGTCGCCAAGACGATCCTTCGAGCGCTCATATACGTGGTAAGGCTCAAGCTCATCTCTGGACCACAGGATTACTCGCTTCCGATATTCGCTGTTCAAGGACTTGGCCAGCGCAAGCTCAGCATCTGAGAACGTCCCAGTTTTGCTGAATATGATATAAGTTACCGCCAATGTACTAGGGATCGCGTCGGCGAGCGCTCGCAATTTCCTCACATCTTCTTCATTGAACGGCATCTCGGTCTTGCATTCCCCAAACGCGATCTCAACGGACGAATCTCCATCAAGACTTGTTCCGGCGACGACGGCTACTAGATCGGATTCGCACTGTTCAATCGCCCCCGTCGACGACGTAAACTTTATGGCAGTTGAGTACATCATCAGACGATCATGTAGAGAAGTGTCCAGCTGCTGAAGTGTCAACGCCACGGTGACGCCGCCGAGCTGATTGTCATTGCGTCCAAATATCCCCGACCGCCGATAGCGCCAGTCGCGATCCTTCAGCTGTGGCGACACATCATAGGTGTGGTCGCAATAGCTACACGATATATTCGTCTTCACGTCGTCTAAATGAGTCCAACTTGGCAGTTGACAATTTGAACATGTGAATTCCAAACCGGCACGGAAAACACGCCGTTCCAGGAGATATCGAAATACGTCATCTGCTTTCAGGTCTCCGCTCTCCCGGTACTCGATAAAAAGATGCTTAAAAAGTTCCAGGCTGGAAGATGAGTTAGCCGCGTCCACGTCGCGAATTTTGGTGATAGCAGCGCTACGCGTGAAATGCTCATCGACTCCGTAAGCTCGGAGCAGCAACCGCGCGCCGCGGACCTTCAGGACACGGCACGATTGTATCCCGCCAAGTTGCGCGATAATCCTAGAACACCGCAGTCCTGGCTCCGATCGCTCAATCTTCAATTTCGATATTTCGAAAAACTCCTTCAGCCAATGGAAAACACGAAACGCTTGGATTTCCAGCCGCTGCGTCGAAATGGACGTGATGATGCCGATTGAACCCTTGTCGAAACGTCCTGCCTGGGATCGCGCGGCGTCATATTCAAAATAGAAGTTGCGCCCATAGAATTCGTTAAGTGCCGGAACGTGAGGGGTCTCGAATGTGAGCTCCGCATCTGGCGAGCCGTGCTGGGTAGCATCGACAACGACGACAAACTTCTGGCTTAGAGCCTGCGTGTCATCATCGTTGAAAGGGCGACCTGGTAGGGAGAACGAAGCAGACGCCTTCCCCGATCCCTCAACGTAGGAGGGCACGACATCTCGATGCCACGCGGAAAACTTCGGTGAACTCGGCTCGACGTTTAGTCCGTTCCAGATGATATCGCCTCTTCCGTCGGATAGCGAGATTGGGAGGTCGCTTAAGTCTAGATCGGGCTTCCAAGAATCGTCTGTTGAATAATCGCGGCGTATCCAGAACGTCACACGCTCGCTTGGACTCAGCCGTTTTCCCCGGAATGGAGAAAGAAATGCCTCCGCGTATGGCTTCAGCCGCGTGCTATGTGCTTGGTCATAGAAAATCAATGGTGCGCCTGCAGCACGCAAATTCCAAAACATTAGGAGCGCGTCAAAGTCAGTTGCCGAGCCAAGAACTACTCCGGGCCCGCGTCGCCCTCGAAACGATCGCTCGTGGGATAGATCGTAAGCAGTCAATTTTAGAGGAGTGACTTGTTCGAGCAACGCAACCGGAAGCGGCCCGTCGAGTGGAATTGCAGTTGCGGACGATTTCAGCGCGTTTTCGATTGCGCCGCGGTAGTCTGCGATGTTTGTGTCCGGCGCCGGATAACAACCGAACTGAAGCGTCAAAAGAATCTTGAGCGGATCGCTACTTTCCCATGTCGGCGCAGTGAAGAACTCTGCAGGCTCTTTCTCCTGTCGGGCAACGATTCTTACCGGGTGTCGGATGTCGGCGAATTCACAACCGCGTTGAGCAAAGATTCCTTTGCGCCATTGATGATACTCCAAGTGCGGAAATCTTGAAATGAAGGCGGCGCTAGCGTCGCTTTGCTCCACGGGGATCAACACGTCCACGCCGAAACAGGACACGATGCTATCTGCCAAAGGTTCATCGTTTGCGGGCACTACGCAATTGTAGCGCCCTCCCCACAGGCAAGTATTCCATCCGGCGGCAGTAGCTAGCTGGCTGGTATCCTGCCCGGTAACTACCCAGCCAATTCGAACAGGTCGATAGTCGAGCCAAATGCGCGGCGGGGTTGCCATTGGTTCTCTGAAGTAGTTTCACACTCGATTGATTGATGGCACGACGAGTTGCACAATCATTTTGATTTGCCAACCCTACGCGGCCTCGATCTATCGCTGCGATACCAAACTCTCGCAAATCGACCACTCGAGCTCTTCCCCCTTAGACAGAAAGGCTGTCTGAAAGTGGGCACCAGCGAACTCAAAAAGAAAGGAAACGCCGTTTATGGACGTTTTCTCATGAGCAAACAGTGGCGGTAGGATTCAAAAGATGGCGGAGAGGGAGGGATACGAACCCCCGATAGGGTTGCACCTATGCCGCATTTCGAGTGCGGTGCATTCAACCACTCTGCCACCTCTCCTGTAGGCGCCACTGCGAGGCTGCGGTCCCTCCCGCAAGCGTAAGAGGTGCACGAGCGCCGCGGCATTCAATTTGCCAGAGCCTTCCCCCTAATACAGCGGCTCCTCGTACACCGCCTCGCCATCAAGCAGCAGGCGCTTGATTGCCGCGCGGCCGGAGGGGAGCACGGCGGCGACGATGCGGAGCTTTTGCTGGTTGCGGGCCTGCTCGAGCTTGAGGCCTTCGCCTTGGGGCACGAAGTAGCTTTCCAGACCGTATTTGATCGGCAGGTTGTCGCAGAAGGCGCGTCGGCCTGGGCCAAAGGCGCCTCAAGCAGGCCGTGCTATCGCATATGGCTCCTTTGCACGACCTGAGCGCGCGCCTCGCCCTTCGAGACGACCGCTTCGCGGGTCTCCTCAGGGTGAGGCTCAGCAGCACCGGAGCTTGTTGAAACTGGCGCATCACCCTCGGTCCTCATCCTGAGGGCCTGCCAACGGCGAGCGTCTCGAAGGATGGCCGCAGGCGAGATCGCTCCTCTCCCGCTTGCGCCAGGGCTATCGCATATGGAGATGTGGCTATGACCAGCTGTCTCCAGAGCGTCATGGCCGGGCTTGTCCCGGCCATCCACGCCTTTCCACACGCACAAAGAACGTGGATGCCCGGGACAAGCCCGGGCATGACGACCTCTGCCGCTCTAGTTCGCCTTGATCCCAGCCTCGCTGATCAGCTTGCCCCATTTCGCGCTTTCGCTCTGGATGAAGCGGCCGAACTGCTCGGGCGAGGTCGGGGCGGGCTCGGCGCCGAGGGTGCGGATCTTCTCCGCTACGGCAGGATCCTTCAGCGCCTTGGTGAAGGCCTCGTTCAGCCGGGCGATGATCTCCGCCGGCGTGCCGGCGGGCGCGACGAGCCCGAACCAGCCGACGGATTCGAAACCGGCAAGGCCGCTCTCGGCCAGCGTCGGGACATCGGGCAGGGATGACAGGCGGCGCGCGGAGGACACGCCGATCGCGTTGAGCTTGCCGTCGAGGATCAGCTGTCGCGATGCCGGAATGTCCAGCACTGCGAAGGGGACATGGCCTGCGAGAACATCGACCGCGGCCGGCGCCGTGCCGCGATACGGGACCAGCTCCATCGCGATCCCGCTTCGCTGCGTGAACAGCGCGGCGGTCAGATGCATCGCCGTCGAGTTGCCGCCATGCCCGATCGAGAGCGCACCCGGCTTCGCCTTGGCGAGCGCGATCGTCTCCGCAGGCGTGCGCGCCGGGACATTGGCGGATGCGACCAGCACGAAGGGAATTTCGGCGAGCAGGGTGATGGGCGCGAGATCCTTCAGCGCGAACGGCATCGCGGCATTGAGGTGCGGATTCACCGTGAGCGCGCCGGCCGGCGCGACGCCGAGCGTATAGCCGTCGGGCCTCGCCTGCGCGACCGCGGCCATGCCGATGTTGCCGCCGGCGCCGGCGCGGTTCTCGATGACGAGGCCCTGCTTGAGCTCGGCGCTGACCAGCGGCTCGAGCGCGCGGATCACCGTGTCGGCGCTGCCGCCGGGCGGGAAGGTCACGATGATCTTGATCAATTGCTCGGGATAGGCGGCTCGGGCGGCCGCCGGCGGCAACAGAGCGAAAGCCGCGACTGTGAGCGCGGCCAGGATGCGGCGCCTTGCACCATGAAACACGTTCTCCTCCTCCATGCGTTCCTGTTCTTGAAACCGGCTTCTTGAAATCGACGTCTTGAAGTTGACTTGGCGAGCTGCGCCGCCAGGCCGTCCGCTCGTTGTCGTCCTACGCCGCAGCGCCGGTGATACGTGCCAGCAGAGCCAGCGGGTTCTCCGGCGCGGACTGCCCACGCCAGGCGATGTGCTGGTCGGGCCGCGCCAGCACGAGCTTCTCGGCATAGGCGCCGTTCGCCTCCTCCGGCGCGATGTCGACCAGCGCGAGCGGCACGCCGCGCGCCTTCGCAGCGTCTTGCAGCTGCGTCACGTCGATCGCCGGGTCGAACCGCAGCAATGTGTAGCCGGGGCCGAAGGCGTCGTAGAGCGAGCGTCCGTCGCGCAGGAACAGGTGCGGCGCGCGGGCGCCCGGCACGGTGGAGGGCGTGAAGCTGCCCATCGCGTAAGGCGGCGGCGTCTCGCCGTCATAGGCGATGATCGGCGAGGCATCGTAATAATAGCCGAAGTTGAGGCCGGCGCAGCAATATTGCTGCACGTTCAGATCGTAGGCCGCTTTCGCCAGCGCCGCGCGCGCCGCGTGGCCGCGCGGCGTGTCGTCCTCGATCTCCGCAGGTACGCCGCCGCGCTGCGCCATCATCTTCATCGCATGGTCCATCGCAAAGCGCGACACCTGCTCGGTGATGGGCTGGCGCTCGGCCTCATAGGCATCGAGGATCGCAAGCGGCGCCCAGCCGTTCAGATGCGCCGCCAATTGCCAGCAGAGATCGACGGCATCCGCAATGCCGGCATTCATGCCGTAGCCGGCATAGGGCATCCACAGATGCGCGGCGTCGCCGCAGATGAAGACCCTGCGGTCGCGGAAGCGATCGGCGACGAGGCGGCGTCCGACCCAGTCCTCCTTGCTGAGCACCCGGTACTCGAAGCGCTCGTCGACGCCGAGGATGGCGCGGATGGCCCAGTCGCGGTCGACCGAATCGAATTCGGGCTCGTCAGGCTTCAGATGATTGTGGATCAGCCAGCGGTCGTGACCGTCGATCGCAACCGTGGTGCCGGAACGGCGCGGATTGAGCGAGAGCACCATCCAGGCCGGCTTGTGCGCCCCCATCAGCTCTTTCAGTTGCGGCGCTTCGATGAAGGTCGACTGCACGCGCTGGATCACCGGCGTGCCGGACAGGCTGGCACCGATCGCTTTTCTGACGAGGGATCGGCTGCCGTCGCAGCCGATCACGAAGCCGGCTTCGATAGGAAACGAATTGCCGCTGTCGAGATCGCGCGCCAGCGCAACGACATGGTCGTCGTGCTGCGCGATGTCGGTGATTTCCGTGCGCGCCATGATCTTGATGCGCGGCTGCGCCGCGGCATGGCTGAACAGGATCGGCTCGAGATAGACCTGGTTGATCCGGTGCGGCGGCTCGGGCGTCGGCCACCAGGTGTCGGGGCCGCCCGTCGCGCTATAGCGGCGCGCGCGGGAGGGAATGTCGATGCGGCAGAGCTCGATTCCCGTCGCCGTGGTCCGATAGGAGCAATCGTTGGGAAAGTCCGCAGGCAGCCCCGCATCGCGCAAGCGGGCGGCCACGCCGAGCCGCCGAAAGATCTCCATCGAGCGCGCCGACACGTGATTGCACTTGACGCTGGGCGGATCGCCGGCGTGGCGGATTTCCGCGACGATGACATCTACCCCGCGCGAAGCGAGATCCATCGCCGCGGTCAATCCGACGGGTCCGGCGCCCACCACCAGCACTTGCGCTCTCATGCTCGCTCCAGTCCTTGCTCCTTGCCGCGGATTCTTCTGTCCGCACATCATGCATTTTATTGCAGGTTCGGTTATGCGATAAGCCGGAAAGACCTGATCAATTCATGAGCTTCTCATATGAATGTCACCTTGCGCCAGTTGCGGGTCTTCACCGGCGTGTACCGGACGCGCAGCATCACGCGGGCCGCCCGCGAGCTCGGCATCACGCAATCGGCGGCGAGCCTGTTGATCCAACAGCTCGAGGCCCAGCTCGGCGTTAAGCTGTTCGACCGCTCCACGCGTTCGGTGCAGCCGACGCTGGCCGCCATTGAGGCGTTCCACGTCGCCGAACGCATGCTGAGCGATGCGCAAGGCCTGTCGCGCCGCATGCGTGATCTCGCGCAGGCCCGCGCCGGCCGGGTCGCGTTTCTCGCCTCGGCCGGCACCGCATCGGCGCTGCTGCCCATGGTGCTGGCGAAATTCCGCGCCAGCCATCCCGACATCGAGATCGACATGCGCGATGTCGCCGCCGACGATCTCGTGCCGCGCCTGAGCGCGACCGATGCCGAGTTCGCAATCGGCAGCGTGGAAGGCGAATTCGCCGACATGACGATCGAGACGCTGACGAGCGGCCGCCTGAGCGCGATCGGCCGCCGCACCGCGGACTTCGCCGCACGCCGGTCCCTGACCTGGGACGAGCTGGCGCAATGGCCGACCATCGCGATGCGCAGCCAGACGCGCATCCGCATGCAGATCGATCAGGCCCTGAGCGCGCAGGGCAAGCGCCTCGATCCGACTTATGAAGTGACCCTGATCAACACGGCCCTCGCCATGACGGCGCAGGGCCTGGGTCTTGCGATCCTTCCCGCGACGATGCTGCCGGCCGACCAGTTCCCGACGCTGATCGCAAGACCGCTGGTGCGCCCCGCCCTCACCCGGCCCGTGTCGCTGCTGCAGCGCCAGGGCCGAACCCTGTCCCCGGCGGCGCAGGCCTTCGTGGCGACGGCGCGGATGGTGCTGGCGGCGCGAGGCCCGCAGGCATGATCCGCGAGACTCCCGGCGTCCAGTGATCAGGCTTGATCGCGACAAGCGGGAGAGGTGAACACCTACCGCGGAGCCGATTCAACCTAAAGCCATTCCGCCCTATAGCTTCGCTATGAGGTCGGCAAATTTCTTGCTGACCAGCTTGAAGCCCTCTTCCGTCGGATGCAGCTCGTTTCCCCAATCCTTCTTGTAGGTCCCATCGTGCCGAAGGGTGTTGCGGAGGTTCAGATAGTGGACGTGTTCGAAGCCGGCAGTCGCACTGACGTCCTTCAACATGGCGTTGAACTGGTCGATCAGCTTGACGACCACAGCGGAGTTCTTGCTGAAGTCAACGTGGCCCTTTTTCCGGAACCCGGGCTCAAGCCAGGGGCCGGGCAGCAGCCAGAATCCGCCCAGGTAGCCGCGGCCATCGGGAAGCGCATAATCGTAGCCATGAGTCACGATGGGAATCGGTCGGCCGAGATAGCGCTGCGCGATCGTGGTCAGACCGCTGATGATTTTTGCATAGGCCGCCCGCAGCCGCACGTCGATCAATCCGCGAACAATGTCGTCATTGATGGCCGGAAGGGAAGATGCCGCATGGTTGAGCAGGATCGCAAATTCGTCTCCGGCAATGTCATTGCCGCCGCCGGACAGCAGAATCGCCCGCGGGACCTTGTTTGCACGCAATAGCTTCTCCAGCCGCCGCGCAAATTCCTCGAACTGGCCGCCCGAATGCGCCATGTCCTCGACCGTGTCGCCCTTGTGAGCGACGGATTCCACATCGTAGAGATGGTCGTCCTCGAGCATCTGCAGGATGTCGTAAAAGGGATAGTCGAACCAGGAGTCGCCTTCGGCGATCAGCACGCCCGCGCTCACCGCAGTTCCGAGCAAGGCTCGAGTCCGCTGGGGAATCTGCGGCGGAGCCGGCGCTCGCCGCGGTTTGGGCGCACGCGCCATCCGTCGGACCGCCGCTGCCCGCTTGCGCGTCTGTCCGGTTCGGAATGCGATGACATCCTCCGCCATCGCCCGGCCGCTCTTGATTGCGGCACTCACCCCGGCAGGAACGCGCGCCGACCGCCTCGACTTGCGTGTCTTCTTCGCCATCGCTCACCCTCCCTTCATGGAAAGACATTCAGCAGTGCTTCGAGCGCATCGAGCCTTGCACCGAGACCTCTCAGTTTTCGGCGGCAATCCGCGTCGAACCGTTGCCGGCCGGCGATCTGTTCAAATTCGCGCTTGCGGTTGAAGAACAGCGGGCAGCCAGACGTGTATCGACATCCAACGCCAATGTTAGGTTGAATGCCGGGAACCCGATTGTCAACAAGACATCAGCGCGCGCTGATCGGGCGACGCGAATCGGCCCTCGCATGCAGCTTGGGAAGCTCATGCAGCCCGGCCGCGGGCTCCGCGGGCCGAATCCGGTGGCTCTGGAGACGATCGACTTTATTGGGTTATCCGCATGTCGGGCTGGACACAGTCTGCGCGGCCCGAGACATAGGTGACATTTCGTACCGGACACATGGGTTACACTTTCCGCTTTTGTTCTGCGGGAGGTGTAGATGCCGTGGAAAGCGAGTTCGGTGATGGATGAGCGCCTGCGGTTTGTCGCCCGGCTGTTGGACGGCGAGGCAATGACGGACGTATGCCGGGAGTTCGGCATATCGCGGAAGACCGGCTACAAGATCTTTGGCCGGTACAAGGAACACGGGCTCGAGGCCCTGACGGACCGGTCGCGACGGCCGGTGCGCTACGCCAACCAGCTGCCGCAGCAGCTCGAAAG
>NZ_JACCHP010000049.1 GCF_016031625.1 Bradyrhizobium agreste
CCATCGGCAGGAAGTGGCCGACGTCGATCACCTCGGTGGCCTGGCCCTTGATCACGGCCGAGCCGAGAATGCCGGAGGAGGAGCCGCCGACCTCGATGTTGAGCCGTTCCTCGACGATGTCGATGATCTCGTCGACGACGAGGCCCATGGAGCGGCCGTCGTCGGCGAACACCAGGATCGGCTGGGCGCCCTGGCTGGCGATGGTGACGCCGTCCATGGCGACCAGCGGCATCAGCTGCTCGCGGTACTGCACCATGTAGCGGCCGTTCGAGAACTCGATCTTGTCGGCCGGCAGCTCCTCCAGGCGGGTGACGAGGCCGAGCGGGACCGCCTTGGGCTGCGACGAGCCGGCGCGGAACACCAGCAGCGAGGTGGTCTGCTCGCCACTTCCGATGTGATGGCCGGCGGCTTCGTCGCCCATGTCGTGGGCCGAGGAGCCGGCGGCGCCGAGCGCCTTGGCAATGCCGTTGGGGTCGATGATCATGATGACCGCGCCATCGCCCAGAATGGTGTTGCCGGAGAACATGTCGATGTGACGCAGCTTGGTCGACATCGGCTTCACCACGATCTCTTCGGTGTGGAAGACGCCGTCGACGACGATGCCGAAGGTCTGGCTGCCGACCTGCGTCACCACGATGAAGCCGTTCTCGGGATCGCTAGCCGCGCCGTCGTCGATCTTCAGCAGCTTCTTGAGGTGGATCAGCGGCAGCAGCTTGTTGCGCAACCTGAGGACCGCGGTGTCCTTGATGCGCTCGATGCGGTGCTCGGAGTTGGCGCGGGCGCGCACCAGCTCGACCACCGAGAGCTGCGGGATCGCAAAGCGGTCGCCGGCGGCTTCGACGATCAGGGCCGAGACGATGGCGAGCGTCAGCGGGATCTTGATGGTGACGGAGCTTCCTTCGCCCGCGACCGACTTGATGTCGATGGTGCCGCCGATCTGGTCGATATTGGTGCGGACCACGTCCATGCCGACGCCGCGGCCCGACACCGAGGTGATGGCAGCGGCGGTGGAGAAGCCCGGCGCGAAGATGAACTTGTGGATCTGGGCTTCGCTCATCTTCTCCAGCTCGGCCTCGGTGACGAGACCGGAGGAGAGCGCCTTGGCCTTGATCTTCTCGGTGTTGAGGCCTCTTCCGTTGTCGGCGATGCAGATGATGATGTGGCCGCCCTCGTGATAGGCGGACAGGCGAATGGTGCCCTGCTCGCCCTTGCCGGCCGCGAGGCGCTCGGCGGGGGTCTCGAGGCCATGATCGGCGGAGTTGCGCACCATGTGGGTGAGCGGGTCCTTGATCAGATCGAGCACCTGGCGGTCGAGCTCGGTGTCGGCGCCGTGCATCTCGAGCTCGATCTGCTTGCCGAGTTCGCTTGAGAGGTCGCGGACGATGCGGGGCAGCTTCTGCCAGGCATTGCCGATCGGCTGCATGCGCGTCTTCATGACGCCTTCCTGCAGCTCGGCGGTGACGTTGGAGAGGCGCTGCAACGGCACCTTGAACTCGGTGTCCTCGTTGCGGCGGGAGATCTCCAGGAGCTGGTTGCGGGTCAGGACCAGCTCGGAGACCATGGTCATCAGGTGCTCCAGCGTATCCACGTTGACGCGGATCGACTGGTTGGCGACGCGGTCGCCCTCGCCCGCGCTCTCGTCGGCCATCGACTTCTTCGGCGCGGCCTTCTCCTTGGGCTTTGCGGCTTCCTTCGCAGTTTCCTTGGCAACGGGGGCTTCAATAGCCGGCGCGGGCTTGACCTCAGCCTTGACCTCGGCCTTGGCAACGGGCGCGGGCACCGGGGCTTCGATCGCGGTCTCGCGGAAGGCGCGCTCGAGCTCGTCGAGCGAGACCTCGCCCGGACGCAAGGGGCGCTCCAGGGTCTGCTCGACCAGCGTGCCCATGGTCATCGCCTTGGCGGGCGCAGCCGCCGGGGCTTCCGGCGCCAGCGGCGGCGCATCGGCAACAGGAGCGGCATGACCAGCCGCCATGGCGGCCATGCCCTGCTCGACCATCGCCTCCAGCTTGTCGATGAGATCGCGGTCGTTGCCTTCCGGCTCGGCCTCGGTTGCCTCCAGGCCTGCCAAAATCTCCTTGATGCGGTCGATCGAGGACAGGATCACTGTCACCGCCTCGGCGGTGACAGGCATGCCGTCGCGGAATTTGCCCATCAAGGTCTCGCCGGCATGCGCCAGCGCTTCCAGCCGCGGCAGGCCGAGGAAGCCGCAGGTGCCCTTGATGGTGTGGACCAGGCGGAAGATGTTATCCAGGATCTTGGCGTTGTTCGGCTCCTGCTCGAACTTCACCAGCTGATTGTCCACGGTGTCCAGGCTCTCGCTGGTCTCCGTCAGAAACTCCCGCAACAGATCATCCATGAGCTACGCCTTACTGACCTGGACCTAAACTCGACGCCTGAACCACTCTTGGCACGGGACGGACGCTCCTATCCTGGATCGTAGATATCCCCTTTCACAGTCCCGTTAATTTCATCCTCCGTGCTACTACGGATATTGAAGAGAAGTTTGCGGTTCTGCTGCATGCTGCGGCGCTTTTCGGCAAAACCGCCTCCGCGCCGCAACGGAGCAAGCCGTGCGGTAAACGCGCCGCTAATGGCCGATCGAGGCGCGTGGAAAAGGCCTGCTCGCGAAGAACGATAGAGCCGGCCGGCAGGCGATTGAGGCGAGCCGCCCGCAGCCAGCGGCACACTCGTTGCGCGCGGCGCCGCGATTTGCGCAGTCCACGCTTGAGGTAAACGAAGTGTTACCCCGCGGCCGAAGCGGCTCGTGCCGCGCTAACCGAGCTGCACGGCCGTGGCAATGTCGGAGCGGAGGCGATGCTCTGCCAGGCAATCGTTGATGGCGGCGAGCAGCGCGTGCGGCGTGAACGGCTTGCGCAGACAGCGCGCGGCGCCGAGCTCCAGCGCCATCCGCAGGAAATCGGGCGCGGGCGAGTTCAAATTTGCGAACGCGTAGCCGGACATCGCGATCAGCGGAATGACGGGCGCCTGCTGGTGGAAAATCCGGATCGATTCGAACCCGCGCATGTGCGGCATGAAGATGTCGACGATCATCAGATCGAATTGCTTCTGCTCGAGGGCGCGCAGTCCGGCTTCGCCGCCCTCCGCGATCGTCACCCGAAAATTGTGGCGCTGGAGGTAGACCTCGATAGCCATGCACACCATCGGGTCATCGTCGACGACGAGAATATGGCGCAGATCGTCTCGCCCCAATTGAGCTTCCCGTTTCGGCGATTCAACGATTGAACCGTGGGGCACGCCTTTCTCCTTTGCTTTGGATGAGAGATGAAACGAACATCGTTTGCGGAAGCGGACGAGGCGACGCGAGCCGGCCCGATGGCCAGCGCGGATGCAATGCCTTCCAGCTCCTGAGGCCCCCTTGCCGCTTATTCCCGCGCAGGCGTTGCAGGGCGGCCGCCTCGTCAGCGAATCAGTGTGCGCTTCTCAATTCCGCCGCAAATGAGACAGGCTGTCTGCCCTCTAACGGGTATATGGACGGTGCCACAACCTTCAGATTAGTATCTGCGCGCCGTGCACCCAAGTGACGAGGTCCGCCGTGCCCTACCGTCCACCGCACCCGCCGGATTGACCTGCATGACCGTGAGCTGCCACCCGCCCAACCAGCTGCTGCAGCTGCTCAATGCTGCGGATTTCGATTTGTTGCGTCCGTACCTCGCGACGTTTGAAATGGTCAGCAAATCTGTCGTGGGCGACAGCGTTCCGCGCGGTTGCGGCGGCAAGCGCGCGCTTTCGCAAGCTGATGGCCCCGCCACGAGCAGGTCATGCTCGCGCATGCACAGCAATCGCTGCTCGGCCGGACAACTTGTCTCAATTGCCAATATATCCTGCCGCGAAGATGATGGAATTCACCCGCGCACGACGTGAATACGGGCGTTGCGATTCGCAGGTGCAAGGGTACGGGGGAGGCAGCTTTGGAAAACATGGCGCGTCCGTCCAACGGTTTCCTGTCCGCATTGTCGGCAGATGATTATGAATTGATCCGCCCGCACCTGCGAACCATGGATCTGCCCCACGGCGCGGTGCTGGTCGAGACCGGCGAGACGCTCAGGCGCGCCTATTTTCCTCACCGCGGCGTCATCTCGTTGGTGGTTGAACTGGCCAAAGGCGAGCATGTGCAAGTCGCCATGATCGGTCGCGACAGCCTGCTCGGGACGCTCGCCATCATGGGCGATGCGTGTGCGTTGAACACCGCCATCGTGCTGGTTCCCGGCGTCGCCTCGGTGGTGGATCTGGACCGCCTGCGCATGGCCGCCGACCAGAGCAGCGCCCTGCGCACGCAGCTCACGCGTCACGGGCTGGCGGTCTACGCCCAAGTGCAGCAGACCGCGGGCTGCAACGCCGCCCATCCGGTGGAGTCGCGGCTGTCGCGCTGCCTGCTGCACACCCATGATCTGTCGGGCGAGTCGCGTCTGTTGCTGACCCAGGAGACCATGGCCCAGATGATCGGGGCCCGGCGCAACAGCGTGTCGCTGGTCGCCAACTCCCTGCAGCAGGCCAATTTCATCCACTACAGCCGCGGACACATCCAGATCACCAACCTCGACGGGCTGCGCCAGACCGCGTGTGAATGCTACGCCGCCGTGAAGGCCCAGTACGACCGGCTGCTCGGCCCGCATTGAACACGCGGTCGCTTGGTAAACCGCGGGCTAATGCCGGCCTGCAAACACCGGCCATCCTGCTACCGGAACTGAAATTCGAAGGCCGTACACAAGCTACATGCCGCGCGCCGCGACGTGCCGCGCGACAACGAACCGGATCAAGGCAGGCAAGGCCATGTTTGACGTCACCGTCCCGCTTGCGAAGGCGCTCGATGCCGAACCCGCGCGCGAGCCGGGCGCGTACGAAGCGCTGGTGGCCGAAATCGGCGAGGACGGTGCCGGCGAAGTGCGCGACGTGTTCTGGAGCGAGACCTGCGCGCGCCTGCAATCGTTCCGAACGCTCTCGCCCGCGCAGCACCACGAAAGGATCGCGCGCGAAGCGCATTCGTTGAAGAGCGCGGCCGGAACGTTCGGCTATCTCAGGCTCGCTGCGCTGGCGCTGCGGCTGGAGAAAACCGCGGAAAGCCTCGGCGAGGCCGAATTCCGCGCGCTGCTGGACCTGATGGATGCGGCCTACGCCGCCGCGCACGCGCAGGAGCCGCGAGGCTAGGCTCCTTTTTCACGCCCTCGTCATGCGTGAAAATGCTCCAAACTACCCGCGCGTGCATTCCCGCCGTACTTCTACGGTTTGCGATTTTCACAGATGGCTAATCATAGCTGGCGATAGTCCCGGAAAACCAGGAGGGTTTTCCATGTTCACCTACGAGACCGCAGACCAGAAGGAGGTTCGTCGCTTCCGCATCGCACAGTTCAACGGCCGGATGGCGACGGTGAAGGCCGGCGAGTCCACCGTGACCGGTTTCGTGCGCTCGGTGCTGGAGCAGGAATCGAGCATGCCTCCCCGCTGGACCATCACGATCATTCCGAGCGCGTCCAAGGAAGAGATCAAGCCGCTGCGTCCCGCCTCGCGCGCACGTCCGTTCGCCGAAGATTATTTCTGAGTGCCACGGATTTCCAAATTTCCGGGATAGGCGTCTCGCCCGACGGCGGGCACCGGCCCGGCTCAGTCGATCGAATGCAGCAGCGCCGCACGGACGAGGTCCGCGGTGTTGCGCGCACCGAGCTTGCGCATCGCCTCGGCGCGATGGCTCTCGAAGGTGCGCGGACTGATCTGCATGCGGAGCGCACCCTGCTTGTTCGAGTAGCCTTCGCTGATCAGCCTCAGCACCTCGCGCTCGCGCTTGGTCAGCCGCTTCTGGCCCGAAGGGCCGAGCAGATCGGCGCTCGGCGGCCGCCGCGGCTGCAGCACGCGGGCGGCCTTCGATTCTGCCTCTTCGGACGGGCTCGGCAAGCCGCCCTTGGGCGGGCCGGCGAGCTGCTTGACGAGGCCGCAAACGCGCTCGGTCTGGGCCAGCGCGTTCTCCACCACCCGCTGCAAATAGGCGCGATCGCCGGTCGCGGGGACCAGTTGATCGCTGTGATGCTTGATCTCGCCCATATAGAGCAGCAGCGCAGTCAGGGGGCCGTTGAGCTCGCGGGCGATGGCAGCCGCCATTTCGTCCGCCGCCTTGGCACGCAAGGCGCTCAGGCGGGCGAAATCGGGCTCTTCAGCGGAAGCAGCGCTGCTTTCGTGCCATGTCGACGGCCGCGAATCGGCGGCCGTATCATTCTGTGACCCCATGTCACTCGTTTAGCGGAACCGGGGCGGGTCTGTGATTAACTTTCTGCTCCGTAAGACTACGGTGATTTAGGCTGTTTTACGCTAAAATGACGGCTTCGGCACAATTTGTGCTTGCGGGGTGCCGCACGCGACCATGCAGCGGTTGAGTTTCCTGCCGAAATGCCGGGGCCGGGACGGGGAAAGCTCCCGCCGCGGCCGCCTTGCTCCGGCATCCGTCCCCCGGATTTTACGGATTAATTAACGGCGACTTGCTTCTCTAGGGAGGTTGAGAGCGCGCAAATGCCTCCACGCATTGGGCCCGCAAGCCCGCGGGACACGCTGCGAAAGATTGCGTGCCATGGACGAGATCGATCGACTGTCGGAATTTCTGCAGAGGCTGACGCCGCTGTCGCGCAGCTGTCTGCTCAGCGAGCTCGAGCGGCTCGAGCTGTGCGGCATCGACATGCCGGGTTCGGCCGACATCCAGGCCCGCTTGCGCGCCGAATTCCGCAAGGACGGATCGACCCAGGCGCGCGCCACCAGCCCGTCGCGCTATTTCTTCGCCCCGCTCGAGCTGCTGCTGATCGACGGTGCGCCCGAGCATCCCAATATGGGGCGGATCTCGCGCAATACCCTCACCCCGATCTGGGAATGGATCTGCCGCGATCTGCTGCCCACGATGGCGCGCGACTACATCAAGGCGATCAACGACCAGGTCGCGGCCAACAACCCGAAGGAAGTCCGGAAGATCGCCTCGACCTTCCAGACCAAGGTCGTCAAGGTCCTCGAGAGCACCCTCGCCTCGCCCGAGAGCGCCGAATCCGCGCGCGCCAAGCTCGGGCAATATACGGCCTCGCGTACTGCCTTCGACGACGTCGTGAAGATGCTGCATGTGTTGCGCGCCGGCGATGCACTGCCGAAGTTCAACGAGAAGCTGCCCGAGAAGATCGCGAAGTTCGACGACGGCCAGGTCGCCCAGATCACCGCGCAGCTCGACGCCTTCAAGAAGGCCCATCCCCAGGCGCTGCCCTTCGCGCTGGCGCTGGTGGCGCGGCGCCTGAAGATGTCCTGGCAATTGGTGCGGCTTGCCACCAGGGCCGCTGCGAGCAAGGCCGCCGCAGACGTCGCTGCAACCCCCTATGCCTGCGTCGTTCACATGGTCCTCGACCGGCTCGACGACAAGCGCCTCGCGCTTCGTGTCGCACTCCGGCACAACCGGGTGCTGATCGCCCGCGACCTGCTCGCCGACATCTACGACACCGAATATGCGCTCAAGGTCCGCATCGACGGCATCGAGCAATGCGAATGGGGTGTCCGCCTGCAGCAGCTGATGGACGCGATCGCGGCGCTGGTCTCCGCCGAGGTGAGCCGCTTCCCCACGAATGTCGGCCACATTCTCGGCTCGCGGCGGCTGCGCAGCCACGATACGTTCGGCGGCAAGCTGACCTATCTGGCCTGGAAGGGACGCGACGCGATGCAGGACGGTGCGGCGGCGTTCCGCAAATTGATCGGGCAAACCTAGCTCCGGTTCGGCCGCGAAAAGCCACAACGCGCCGCGCGGCTAACGCGGCAGGCACAGGAAGCGATCCATGAATCGCCCTGACAGCACGAACCTGAACCACCAATACATCATTCGCCGCATCGACATAGCTGTAGTCCTCGACAGCCCTCCACCGGCTAAGGCGAGCTTTAGCGCGAGTACGGCAACGCGCGTGTGATGTGCTTCACAATGTCGGCCGCCGGCCCGGCGCCGGCTTTCTCGCCGCCTCGAAGCAACCGCGCGGGTGCATCAAAGATTTCATCGACAAATTAGCTCGAATTGCAGGGTTTAACGTTACTCAGATAATTCAAGAGCGATGTGAAGCTCTCCTTATTTGGACCCACGCTCCGCGTTTAAGAAACCGTCACGAACGGGAGTGGTGTACGATGAACGATGGGATGACTGAACTCGTCGGACGAAGGCCTGTGACCTTCGGACGGCGAAAGGTGACGCCGCGCGCCTGTGTGGCCGACAGCAAGCGTCACTTGCGCGCGTTCCTCAGCGAGATCCTCGAGGATCTCGGCTTCGTCACCTGCGAATGCGCCAGCGCCGAGGAGCTGAAGACGGTGCTCGCCAGCGAATTGCCGGACCTGATCCTGCTCGGCGTCGCCGCCGACGGCATCGAGCCGGGACGGTTCCTCGAAATCCTGGTGCGCGAAGCATTCGCCGGCCGGGTTCTCGCCGTCGGCGCCCGCGATTCGATCATCGTCAAGGCCGTGCGGCAGGTCGGCGACGAATATGGCCTTGCGATGCTGCCGCCGCTGACCACGCCCTTCGCCGCGGAGACGCTGCGCGAGCGCGTCGCGATGCTGCTGCCGGAGGAGCCGGCGCCGAGCCCGGCCGTGCATGTCGGCGAGGCCTTGCATGCCGGCTGGCTCGAGCTCTGGTACCAGCCCAAGATCGACGCGCGCACCCTGGTCCGCAGCGGCGCCGAGGCCTTGGTGCGGATGCGGCATCCGACTTGGGGCGTGGTGCCGCCGGCCTATTTCATTCCGGATCCGCACGATCCGCATTTTCGCGAGCTGTCCGAGTTCGTGATCGATCGCGCCATGCAGGACTGGCACTATCTTCTCGAGCAACAAAGTCCGGTCGACCTGTCGATCAATCTACCCGCCTCCTATCTCAGGGAGCCGCAGGCGGTGCGCGATCTCTGCCGCCGCGTGCCGACGCACCCGGCCTTCGGCGGATTGACGGTCGAGATCGACAGCGAGGAGGCGATCCGCGAGCTCGATCTCCTGGCCGAGGTCGCGCGCGAGGTCGGTCTGCACAATATCGGCCTGTCGATCGACAATCTCGGCGCCAACTGGCCGTCGCTGATGGAGCTGGACAAGATTCCCTTCGTCAAGCTGAAGGCCGATCGGCAATTCGTCACCGGCAGCGGCGGCGATCGGCTGAAGCGCACGGTGTGCCGTCACATCGTCGAGCTGGCGCAGGGTTTTGGCGCGCGCGCGGTGGCGCAAGGGGTCGAAAGCCGCGCCGACCTCGTCGCGGCGAGCGAGATCGGCTTCGATGTCGTGCAGGGCTTTCTGTTCGGCAAGCCGATGCCGCTGAAGAAGTTCGCACGGAGCGCGCTGACGCGAACCGTGATGGGCCAGACGTGATGGGAAGCGTGAGGCGAAGCCTCACGCAAACCGCCGCGCGAAGAAGACGCAGGCGACCACGATTCCCGTCGCGGCGATCATGCTTGCTGCGACCGGCTCGTGCAGCAGAAGGCCGGCGAGCGCCAAACCGAAGAACGGCTGCAGCTGCTGCAGCTGGCCGATGCGGGCGATGCCGCCGAGCGCGAGCCCGCGGTACCAGAAGATGAAGCCGACGAACATGCTGAAGACGGAGACATAGGCGAGCCCGATCCAGGCGGGCACGCCGATGCCGCTCCAGACCGGCGGCCATGTCAGCACGGCGAGCGCCAGCATCAAGGGCAGCGCCAGCAGCAGCGCCCAGGAGATCACCTGCCAGCCGCCGAGGCGGCGCGACAGCGCGGCGCCCTCGGCATAGCCAAGCCCGCACAGCACGATCGCCGCCACCATCAGGAGATCGCCGCTGAGCGAGCCCGCGTCGTCGTCGGAAAGCGCAAAGCCGGCCACCGTGGCGCTGCCCAGACACGCGAACAGCCAGAACAGCGGCCGCGGCCGCTCGCCGCCGCGCAGCACGGCGAAGATCGCGGTCGACAGCGGCAACAGGCCGATGAAGACGATGGACCGCGCGGACGTGATGTGCTGGAGCGCGAGCGCCGTCAGCAGGGGAAAGCCGACCACGACGCCGATGGCGACGATGGTGAGCGAGGCGAGATCACCCCGCTGCGGCCGCGCCTGCCGGAGCAGGCCGAGCACCGCCGCCCCGATCAGCGCCGCGATGACCGCGCGCGCCGAGGTCAGGAACAGCGCCGAGAAGCCGCCGACCGCCACCCGCGTCGCCGGCAGCGAGCCGCTGAAGATGATGACGCCGAGAAGCCCGTTGCCCCAGCCGCCGGCGGAAGAGTGCATGTTGGTCTCGCTTGGGTAGGAGGCGGCGGATCGGGTGCCCGTGGGGGTTGAACGCGTCGCGTTCTGCCATGGACCAACAAAGTAGCGAAAACAACCCCATGCACAGTAGACGGGGGTTGCAAGATCAATGGGTTAGGTGGGGGGCTGGATGAGGTGCGGG
>NZ_JACCHP010000050.1 GCF_016031625.1 Bradyrhizobium agreste
GGACGGCGGTGACGTATCCTGAGCAGCAGTGCATCCATGAGCTGTTTGAGGCGCAGGTGCAAAAGGCGCCGGATGCGGTGGCGGTGGTCTATCAGGACCAGCGCGTCAGCTATGGCGAGCTCAATGCGCACGCCAACCAGCTGGCGCATCATCTGATCGGGCTCGGGGTGAAGCCGGATCAGCCGGTGGCGATCTGCGTTGCGCGCAGCGTGGCGATGGTGGTCGGGCTGCTGGCGATCCTCAAGGCGGGGGGCGCCTATCTGCCGCTGGATCCGGCCTATCCGCCGGCGCGGCTGCACCAGGTGCTGGAGGATGCGGCGCCCCACCTGTTGCTGGCCGATGCGGCGGGGCGATCGGCGCTGGGCGACGATGCGCTAGCCGATGTGAGCGTGGTGGATCTGGAGACGGCCATGCCGGCGTGGGCAGACCTGCCGGCGTCGGATCCGGACCCGCGTGCGCTCGGCCTGACCTCACGCCATCTCGCCTATGTGATCTACACCTCCGGATCCACCGGCACGCCCAAGGGGGCACAGAATGAGCATCGGGCTATCGTCAATCGCTTGATTTGGATGCAAAACGCCTATGCTCTCAAGGCAACTGATGTCGTGTTGCAGAAGACGCCATTTGGCTTCGATGTCTCGGCCTGGGAGTTCTTCTGGACCTTGCTTGAAGGGGCGACCCTGGTGCTGGCGCCTCCGGGTACGCACAGAGATCCCGCTGCATTGGTCGACTTGATCATCAGCCAACGCATCACGACGGTTCACTTCGTGCCATCCATGCTGGTCAGCTTTATGGATGCGAAGAGTGTTGAGCGCTGCAGATCGCTGCGACGAGTTTTATGCAGCGGCGAGGCGCTCCCTGCCGCCAGTGTGCATAGGGTTCGGAGCCTTTTGCCTTGGACGGGCCTGCACAATCTCTACGGTCCGACGGAAGCTGCGATCGACGTGACAGCATGGAGTTGTCCGGATGAGTTTGATGGCGCTATTGTGCCGATCGGCCGTCCGATTGCGAACACGCGGGTGTATCTGCTTGACGGTCATGGTGCACCGGTTCCGTTTGGCGCGGTCGGGGAGCTCTACGTCGGCGGGGCGGGGGTGGCGCGGGGCTACCTGAACCGGCCCGAGCTGACCGCGGAGCGGTTCATCGCCAGTCCCTTTGTGGACGGCGACCGGCTGTACAAGACCGGCGATCTGGCGCGCTACCTGCCGGACGGCAATCTGGAGTTTTTGGGCCGCAACGACGACCAGGTGAAGATCCGCGGCTTCCGGATCGAGCCGGGCGAAATCGCGGCGCGGATTTGCGAGCACCCGTTGGTGCGCGAGGCGGTGGTGGTGGCGCAACCGGATCGGGCCGGCGAGAAGCGTCTGGTCGGCTATGTGGTGTGTGCGCCGGAAGCAGCTTCGAACGGGCTGGATGGAAGCGAGCTTGCCGGCGCCTTGCGCGCCCAGCTAAGTGCGCACCTGCCGGAGTACATGGTGCCGGCAGCGTTCGTGCGGCTGGCGGCGCTGCCGCTGACGGTGAACGGCAAGCTGGACCGCAAGGCGCTGGCTGCGCCGGACGATGAGGCGTACGCGCATCGCGCCTATGAGCCGCCGCAGGGCGAGATCGAGACGGCGCTGGCCGAGATCTGGGCCGAGCTGCTCGATGTTGAGCGGGTCGGACGGCACGACCACTTCTTTGCGCTCGGCGGGCACTCACTATTGGCGATGCAGCTGATCAGTCGGGTCTCGCAGGCCATTGGCTTCACACTGCCGCTGACCACGCTGTTTGCCAAACCGGTGCTGGCCGATCTGGCCGCGAGTATCATGGATGAGTTGAGCCGCTCCGGCGCGCAAGGCCTGCCAGCCATTGCGCCGGTGTCGCGTGAAGCGCCGCTTGTGCTGTCGTTTGCGCAGCAGCGGCTGTGGTTTTTGGCGGAGCTGGATCAGGGCAGCACGAACTATCACATTCCACTCGGCTGGCGGCTCAAGGGTGGGCTCGACCGCAGCGCCTGGCAGCGTAGCCTGGACCGTGTGTTGGCGCGCCATGAGGCGCTGCGCAGCGTGTTTGTCGCGCCGGAGGGCAAGCCCTGGGTGGAGCTGCTGCCGCAGGATGCGGGGCTGCCGGTTGTGGAGAACGATCTGCGGGACAGGCCGGATGCGGACGAGGCGCTATTGAGTCTGTGCAGGGAAGAGGCGCGCACGCCGTTCGATCTGGCGCGTGGCCCGCTGATCCGCGGCCGGCTGATACGGATCGCGGATGAGGAGCACGTCTTGCTGCTGACGCAGCATCACATTGTCTCGGATGGTTGGTCGCTGGGCGTGTTGGCGCGTGAACTCAGTCAGCTGTACCGGGCGTTCGTGGCCGGAGAAGGCGATCCGCTGCCGCCGCTTGCAATCCAGTATCCGGACTATGCCGCCTGGCAACGGCAGTGGCTGTCGGGCGCGCGGCTGCAGAGCCAGGCGCAGTATTGGCGCAGCAATCTGTCCGGCGCGCCGGCCCGTCTGGCGCTGCCGACGGACCGGCCGCGGCCGGCGCAGCAGTCGTTTGCGGGGGCGACGGTCCCGATCGTCATTGATGCGGAGCTGACGCGGGAGCTGAAGCGGCTGAGCCGGCGGCATGGCACGACGCTGTTCATGACGGTGCTGGCGGCGTGGGCCGCGGTGCTGTCGCGTCTGTCGGGACAGGACGATCTTGTGATTGGCGTGCCGAGCGCCAATCGCGGGCGCCGCGAGATCGAAGAGCTGATCGGCTTCTTCGTCAACACGCTGGCGCTCCGGCTGGACTTGTCGGGCGAGCCGAGCGTGTCGGAGCTGTTGGAGCGGACGCGGCGCACGGTGCTGGCTGCGCAGGAGTACCAGGACCTGCCGTTTGAGCAGGTGGTGGAGATCGTGCAGCCGCCCCGGGCTCTTGATCACACGCCGTTGTTCCAGGTGATGCTGGCCTGGCAGAACAACGCCGCTGGGACGTTCGACCTTCCTGGGCTGCGTGTGGAGGCGGCGGCAGACGGCTTCGATCAGGTCAAGTTTGATCTGGAGCTGAACCTTGGTGAGCATGGCGAGGTCATCGCCGGAACGTTTGGTTATGCGACGGCGCTGTTTGATCGGACAACGATCGAGCGGCAGCGGGGGTATCTGCTGACGCTGCTGCGGGCGATGGTTGCCGATGCGCAGCAAGAGGTCGGGCGGATTGAGCTTCTGTCGTCCGCCGAGCGGGCGTATCTGTTGGAGGAGCTGAACCGGACGGCATCGGCCTATCCGTTGGACGTGTGCATCCACGAGCTGTTCGAGGCACAGGTTCGCCGTGCGCCGGACGCGGTGGCGGTGGTCTATCAGGACCAGCGCGTCAGCTATGGCGAGCTCAATGCGCACGCCAACCAGCTGGCGCATCATCTGATCGGGCTCGGGGTCAGGCCGGACCAGCCGGTGGCGATCTGCGTTGCGCGCAGCGTGGCGATGGTGGTCGGGCTTTTGGCGATCCTCAAGGCGGGCGGGGCGTACCTGCCGCTGGACCCGGCCTATCCGCCGGCGCGGCTGCGGCAGGTTCTCGACGATGCGGCGCCGCGAGTGCTGCTGGCCGATGCGGCCGGCCGATCCGCGCTGGGCGCTGATGCGCTGGCCGATGTGAGCGTGGTGGATCTGGAGACGGCCATGCCGGCGTGGGCAGACCTGCCGGCGTCGGATCCGGACCCACGTGCGCTCGGGCTGACCTCGCGCCATCTCGCCTATGTGATCTACACCTCGGGATCCACAGGCACCCCCAAGGGGGTCATGGTCGAGCATCGCGGCTTGGTCAATCTCAGCTTGGCTCAGATCGGGCTTTTTGGCGTTTGTTGCAACAGCCGCGTAGTGCAGTTCGCCTCCTTCAGTTTTGATGCAAGCGCCTCGGAGCTTGTTATGGCGTTTGGCTCGGGAGCCGCATTGCATTTGCCTGCGGATGAGCTCCGTCAAGCGAGTAACAAGCTATCGGATTATCTGCGAAGCGAAGCCATCACGCATGCGACGCTGCCTCCAGCCTTGCTTCAGGGAAGCCAGAAGCTGGAAGGCTTGGGATCGCAAGTTCTCATTCTTGCTGGAGAGCTGCCGAAGGCAGAACTCATCCGGAGTCTGGCTCCAGCATCCATTGTCAATGCTTATGGACCTACCGAAGCAACAGTTTGTGCGGCGACCTGGAGTTGCCCCGATGAATTTGATGGGGCCATTGTCCCGATTGGCCGCCCGATTGCGAACAC
>NZ_JACCHP010000006.1 GCF_016031625.1 Bradyrhizobium agreste
GTATAGGCCAAGCTCACGTTCATTGCCAAGCAAGCTGCCCGAGCCTGAGTACGAGGAAGGAGCAATCGTGCGCAGGGCCAGTCAGCTCAAGGCCAACTTACGCTTCGGCAAGCGGCGCTGGCGCGTCCCGGAGGCCTTCCGCGGCGAGCTTTTGGCCATCAGGCCACTCGCCACCGATGGGCAATTCGGCGTCTACTTCGGAGCCCATCAAATCGCATCCATCGATCTACGAGGTGATGCAAAATGAACCCGTTACCCATGTCTCCGAACGGTGTTACCCATGTCCCCGGTCCGCACATCAAGCCGGGCAACGACAGTTATCGTGTGGCTCTTACTTCGCGCCGTCAGAGGGCGCCGGCGCTGCCGGCTTGCTCGGCGCGGCACCGGTGGTCGTGCCCGGCTCAGTGTTGTTGCGCGGCGTCACGTCACGTATGCCGGGAGGCGCGGCCGGATTGGCCGGCGCCGTCTGCTGAGCGGTTCGCGATGCCGGTTCATTGCTCGCCTGGTTGCCAGTGGTCGTGTTGTTCAAGCCGTAGAACACCGCGCCCAGCACCAGGGCGACGGCCACCGCGAACAGCGCTATCTTGCCGCTGGAGGCGGGACCTTCCCCGAGCTCGGGATCGGCCTGCAGGTCGGCATCCCGGCGCGCCGCGCGAGAATACTCATCGTCGGCGAGGTTCGGGCGGTACGGATCGTTGGGAAAACGGTCGTCAGCCATCGATTGGATCTCCTCGGGTTATGACCCCCGGACAACCCTCAGCTGCGAGATTCTGTTCCGCGCCACCTGATGCTTTCGTCGCATATTGCCGCCATCGCGGGAATCGGGAACCTGTTCTGTCGTATGCCTCGGGCCTTCAGTTCCATCCTCGATGCGATCGGTCTCGTCGTCTTCACCATGGCCGGCTGCGACGTGGCCTGGCAGATGGATGCTTCGCTGCCGATCGTTATCGTCTCGGGCATGGTGACGGGCTGTGCCGGCGGCGTGCTGCGCGATGTGCTCTGCAACGACGTGCCGCTGCTGTTTCGCTCCGAGCTCTATGACAGCGTCTCGGTGGTGACGGGGTTGTTCTATGCGACCGCGTTCGGTCTCAAGCTCAACGCCGAGCTCTGGACCATCCTGACCTTCGTCCTCGGCATCAGCTTCCGCCTGCTTGCGGTGCGCTACAAATGGGAGATGCCGAAGTTCGTGTTCACGGGGGATGAAGAGCGGTGAGCGCTGTCGCGCGCGAATGGCGAATAGCGACTGGTTCTCGGCCATTCGCCATTCGCTATTCCCCATTCGCCTCTCGCTTCCTTGCTTTCGCCACCTGTGCCGGCGTCACCAGCGGGCCTGCATTGCCCCAGGAATTGCGGATGTAGTTCGTCACCGCGGCGATCTCGGCGTCGGACAGCTGCTTGGCGTAAGCCGGCATCTCGCCGGTGTTCGGCGCGCGCGGCGTCGTCACGGTGTGAGCACCGTCGAGCATGATGCGCAAGGTCGAGGACGGATTGATCGATTGCAGCAGCGCATTGCCCGGCAGCGGCGGGTAGATGCGCGGGCTGCCCGTGCCGTCGGCCTCGTGGCAGGCGATGCAGAGCTTTGCGTACACCGCCTGGCCGGCCTTCATCTCGGCTGCGTCCGGCGGCGTCACGATGGTCTCGCGCCGCGTCGGCGGCAGGCTCTTCAGATAGGTCGCGATCGCGCGCACATCGGCATCGCTCATCTTCGAGGTCGAGTTGACGACGACCTCCGCCATCGGCCCGCCGGCGTGGCTTTTGGCATTGCGCCCGGTTTGCAGGTACTCCGTGATATCGGCCTCGCTCCACGATTTCAGCCCGGTGCGCGCGGCGCCATCGAGCCGCGGTGCGAACCAGCCGCCGACCTCGTTGCCGGACAGCGCCTGCGCATCCCGGTCGGCGCCGAAATAATTCTTCGGGGTATGGCATGCGCCGCAATGGCCGAGCCCGGTGACGAGATAGCCGCCTCTGTTCCAGGCCGCGCTCTTGGTCTGGTCCGGCTCGAACAGGCCGGGCTTGAAGTACATCGCGTTCCAAAGCCGCATCAGGCCGCGATAGCCGAACGGCCAACGCAGCTCCGGCGGCTTGTTGCGGCTGGTGACGGGCGCCAGCGTGGCGAGATAGGCGCGGATCGCCAGCGTGTCGTCTTTCGTCATCCGCGTGAAGTAGGGATAGGGAAACGCCGGGTAATAGTTCGAGCCGTCGGGCGCGATGCCGGTGCGCAAGGCGCGGGTGAAATCGGCATCCGTCCAGCCGCCGATGCCAGTGTCACGGTCCGGCGTCAGGTTCGGCGCATAGATCGCGCCAAAGGGCGTGTCGATGCGCTTGCCGCCCGCGAACGGTTTTGCCGGATCGGCGGTGTGGCAGCCCGCGCAATCGCCGGCCTCGACCAGCGCCTTGCCATAGGCGACCAGCTCGGGCGATGGTCCGGCGGCGCCGGCCGCGCTTCCAACTGCGCTGCACAACGCCAAGCCGACAAGCGCCAGGCCAGTCAGAATCGTCCGCATCGGAAGGCTCTCCTGCGACTAATCGCCGTCACCCGCATGGGCACGCGTCAATTCATTTCGCGACGGCGGGGGTATGGTGACACAAACTGAAAACGCCATGCGTGTTTCAGGCCACGAAATTGCGATTTTTGCTCAGGCCTCTCTTTGGTCCAGATTTCTGATGCGGATCATGAAATATCCGACATAGAGTGGCGGAGGTGGTCGGCGCGCCCTAGCTAAAAACAACGGGCAGGCAACGACTTAAGTGTGCAAGACCTGAACAAGGCGCAAGCGAGGACAGCATGGGCATCAACCAAGGTCCGATCAGTCTCGATCAAAAGTACACCCAGCAGACCGGACACGTCTTCACCACGGGCATCCAGGCCCTGGTCCGCTTGCCGATGGCCCAGATCCGGCGCGACCGCGCCAACGGCCTCAACACCGCGGGCTTCATCTCCGGCTATCGCGGCTCGCCGCTCGGCGGCTACGACCAGCAGCTCTTCGCCGCCCGCAAGCATCTCGAGCAGTACAACATCAAGTTCCAGCCGGGCGTGAACGAGGACCTGGCGGCGACCGCGGTGTGGGGCTCGCAGCAGCTCAACCTTTCGCCCGGCGCCAAATACGACGGCGTAGTCGGGATCTGGTACGGCAAGGGCCCGGGCGTCGATCGCTGCGGCGACGTCTTCCGTCACGGCAATGCCGCGGGCTCCGCCAAGAACGGCGGCGTGCTTTGCCTTGCCGGCGATGACCACGGCGCAAAATCCTCCACCGTCCCGCATCAGTCCGACCATGCTTTCATGTCGGCGCTGATGCCGTATCTCTATCCCTCGAGCATCCACGAGATGATCGAGATGGGCCTGCTCGGCATCGCGATGTCGCGCTATTCCGGCTGCTGGGTCGGCATGAAGGTGATCACGGAGACGGTGGAGACCACCGCCGAGATCGACCTCACCGACGAGATGAAGCCCTTCATCATCCCCACCGATTTCGAGCTGCCGCCCGGCGGCCTCAACCTGCGCTGGCCGGACGACCGCTTCGAGCAGGACCGGCGCCTGCAGGATTACAAGGGCTTTGCCGCCATCGCCTTTGCGCGCGCCAACAAGGTCAACCGCGTCACCATGGATTCGCCGAACGCACGCTTCGGCATCATGGCCTCGGGCAAGAGCTACGAGGACGTGCGCCAGGCGCTGCGCGAGCTCGGCATCACCGAGGAGGTCGCCGCCAGAATCGGCCTTCGCCTCTACAAGATCGGCATGCCTTGGCCGCTCGAGCCGGAAGGCGTGCATGAATTCGCCGTCGGTCTCGAAGAGATCTTCATCGTCGAGGAGCGGCGCGAGATCGTCGAGAACCAGGTCAAGCAGGTGTTGTTCAACTGGCGCGACGACGTGCGCCCGCGCATCGTCGGTAAGATGGACGAGCACGACAAGCGCTTCCTGACCTTCGCCGCCGAGCTCAGCGTCGCCTCGCTTGCGACTTCGCTGACCGAGCGGCTGCTTCGACTTGATCTCAACCCTGAAATCGCTTCGATGCTCCGCGCCAAGGCCGACTGGTTCAACGGCCGCCAGGCGACCCAGATGCAGGCGGTCGCCCCTGTGTCCCGAACCCCGTATTTCTGCTCCGGCTGCCCCCACAACACGTCGACGAAAGTTCCCGAAGGCAGCCGCGCGCTTGCCGGCATCGGCTGCCACTTCATGGCGCTGTGGATGGACCGCTCGACCGAGACCTTTACGCATATGGGCGGCGAGGGCGTGCCCTGGGTCGGCATCGCGCCCTTCACAAACGAGAACCACATCTTCGCCAATCTCGGCGACGGCACCTATTTCCATTCGGGCATTCTCGCCATCCGCCAGGCAATCGCCTCCAAGGCCAACATCACCTACAAGATCCTGTACAACGACGCTGTGGCGATGACCGGTGGCCAGCGTCACGACGGCGATCTCTCGCCGCAGAAGATCATGGCCCAGCTTCATGCCGAGGGCATCAGCGAAATTTATCTTGTCTCGGAAAATCCAGACGCTTACCCGGCCGATACCATCGCACCAGGGGTGAAGAAGTATCACCGCGACGAGCTCGACAACGTCATGAAGATGTGCCGCGAATACAAGGGCACCTCCGCGATCGTGTTCGTGCAGACCTGCGCCGCCGAGAAGCGCCGCCGCCGCAAGCGTGGCCTAATGGAGGATCCGCCGCGCCGCGTCATGATCAATCCGGCCGTCTGCGAAGGCTGCGGCGATTGCTCGGTGCAGTCGAACTGCATCTCGGTCGAGCCGCTGGAGACCGAGTTCGGCCGCAAGCGCGCCATCAACCAGTCGTCCTGCAACAAGGACTATTCCTGCCTGAAGGGATTCTGTCCGTCCTTCGTCACCATCGACGGCGGCGCGCCGCGCCACCGTGCGCCAGCCGAGCTCGCCGAGATCGGCGAGTTGCCCGAGCCGGCCTCGCGCCCGACGCTCGACCGGCCCTATAACATCGCCGTCGGCGGCGTCGGCGGCACCGGCGTCCTCACCATCGGCGCGCTGCTCGGCATGGCCGCCCATATCGAGGGCAAGGCCTCGATGATCCTGGACATGTCGGGCCTTGCGCAAAAGGGCGGGGCGGTGCTCAGCCATGTCCGCCTGTCCGATCATCCCGCCGAGGTGACCTGCTCGCGCATCGTCACCGGCACGGCCGATCTCGTGCTCGCCGCCGATGAAGTCGTCGCGGTCGCCAAGGACACCATCACCCTTTGCGATACCAGCCGCACCCGCGGCATCATCAACAGCCACGTCATTCCCACCGCCGACTTCATCCTCAACCGCGATTTCAATTTCCAGACCCGCAAGCTGAACGGACTGTTGGAAACCGCGCTGCACAAGGATTCGGTCTTCTTCGACTTCACGAGGCCTGCCGAGCAGCTGCTCGGCGATGCCATCGCCACCAACATGATGATGATGGGCTATGCCTATCAGAAGCGTCTGTTGCCGCTCTCCGCGGAAGCGATCGAGCAGGCGATCGAGGTCAATGGTGTCTCGATCAAGATGAACAAGGAAGCCTTCCGCCTCGGCCGTCTCGCAGTCGCCGACCCCAAGCGCCTTGCCGACATGCTGAAGGGCACGGACGGGGTGGTCGCGCCGAAGCCGCTGGAGGCCATGACGCTGGACGAGGTCATCGAGCATCGCGCCAAGCATCTCACCGCCTACCAGAACGCCCGTCTCGCCAAGCGCTATCGCAAGCTGGTCGACCAGGTGCGCGATGCCGCCGCGAAGGGCGGCTATGGCGATGCGCTGCCGCGCGCGGTCGCGGTGAACTACGCCAAGCTCCTGGCCTATAAGGACGAATACGAAGTCGCGCGGCTCTATACCGACGGCGCCTTCGAGCAGCAGCTCCGCGACCAGTTCGAGGGCGACTTCAAGTTCAATTTCAACCTCGCGCCACCCATCCTGGCAAGCGGTGTCGATGCCTTGGGCCGTCCCAAGAAGCGCGTCTTCGGCCCGTGGATGCTGAAGGTCTTCCGCGTCCTGGCCAAGTTCAAATTCCTGCGCGGCACACCGTTCGACATCTTCGGCCGCAGCGCCGACCGCAAGCTCGAGCGCGACCTGATCGCCGGCTACGAGAAGGACGTCGCCACCGTGCTCGGCCTGTTGTCGCCGCTCACGATCGACACCGCGGTCGAGCTGCTCTCGCTGCCCGACCGCATCCGCGGCTACGGCCCGGTGAAGGAGAAGGCCGTGAACGACGCCAAGGCCCGCTACGCCCAGCTCGCCGCGGACCTCGCCAACCCGCCGCCCGCGCCCAGGCAGATCGCGGCGGAGTAGCCGCCGTAGCCCGGATGGAGCGCAGCGTAATCCGGGACGAGTGCGTCCGGAGGTGACGGCCCCGGATTGCGCTGCGCTCCATCCGGGCTACGCTACTCAACCAGTCATCGGGACCGCCTACGGCAGATGAAATTGCCATACGAAGAAAGCTCCGTGTTCGCAATGCCGCTTCGACACGGTGGATTTGCCCGCGGAGTCGTTGCCCGAATGCCCCGTCGGGGAAGGGTCGTGTTGGGATACTTTTTCGGTCCACGTCTCGAAACGCCAGCGTCGGCAACGCTTGATGACCTTCACCCCAATCTTGCTGTGGCCAGGATCCGCTTTGGAGACCTCGGGCTGATTCAAGGCCGATGGTTAGTCATCGGCAAGATGCCCAATTGGCATCGGGCAGATTGGCCAATCCCCGACTTTGTCAGGCGAGATCCGATATCGAGAAAGGCCTGGCTTGTGCGATACCACGAACCGCTTCGTAGCGTGTCCGAGCCACTTTCAGATTATGACGACTTGCAGCTCTTGGAGAGTGACGGCCTGTACGGCGCGGGAGCGGCGGAAGCAAAGATTTCAAAGCTCCTGGCTCTGCAGCTGAATTGACCAGATCGTAGGGTGGGCAAAGGCGCGACGCGCCATGCCCACCATCCGACCAGACGTTCGAAAGGAGATGTGGGCACGCTTGCTTTGCCCGCCGCACGGCACTAACAGGAGCGAGGTCTCATCCGCTCTCCGTAGGACTAGGCGAGCAAGCCATGTTCACAGCCCTTGATGCGCCCCCTGGTCGGCTCGACAAGCACGAGCAGAATTTCGTCGAGAAAGTTCGCGCGCACGGCTGGTTCGGCACGCATGTCATGCCGGACAGCGAGGGGCCGGGCTTTAGCTACACGACCGGCTTCTGGCTGAAGTTCAGATTTCCGGAGGTGATCCTGTTCTCGCTGCGGCAACAGACCGCTCACGACACGTTCTGGACGCTCTATCGCGAGCTCGAGGCTGGGCGGCGTCCGCCGGTCGGCCAGCCGACCGATGCGATCTTTGAGAACGTTAGCGCGGTCTTTCTGCCGGTGTCGTTGCGGCAATATCCGAACTATCTTGGCTGGAGCAGGTGGTTCTATGGCAATGACGGGTTCGAGTGTCTGCAACTCGTGTATCCCGATCGCGAAGGCCGTTTTCCGTGGGCCGCCGCCGCATCGGCCGAAGCCCGCGTGGCGCAGCCCGACCTGACGGAAGGCAATTGGCAGGGACTACGCAAGCTCTCGTAGGGTGGGCAAAGCGAAGCGTGCCCACGTCTTCGAGATTGATCTCGGCGAGGTAGGCATGGCGCGTTGCGCCTTTGCCTACCCTACGACACTATCGCTTGTGCTGCCCGTCGGGCAAAACACCCACGCCGTTGGTCAATCCGCACGCGCAAAAACATTCCGCTTTACCGAAATTCGGAATTGTCGTATCTGTCCGCCACCTCATCCCACTCAAAGGGGCGTATCGCGATCGTCACGAAACGCGGGGTGAGCGGCGGTGGACGCGGGCTGCGTCGCGCGAGTCTCTCGCGCGCACGACGGGCGCGGTCTCGCGTACGGCAAAATCGTGTGGTCCTGACGCCCGGGGTCTGTGCGTCAAGTCTTGCGGGTCTCTCGCAAGGCGACGGGGGCAATAGTGCATCGCTCCCCGGGGAGAGCGCGACATAAGCCGTAAAGCCACTGCGCAGGGAAGGCCGGATGTTTGGCTTCACCTGTATGCCGCTGTGCATCTGTTCTTCGCGCAATTTCGCGCACAGCGGACCGTGGGTGCCCGGCCGGCACCCGGTCTTCCCTGCGCCCTCTGTATTTGGAGGGAGCGAGACGGAAGCAAAACTCGGGCGAACCCGCCGCGAGCATGCGGGCGTGTCTGCGATTCAGTTGTGAGTGGAAGAGCGACGGCGATATCCGCGAACTCCGTCATTGCGAGCGCAGCGAAGCAATCCAGAATCTTTCCGTGGAGGGACTCTGGATTGCTTCGTCGCAAGGGCTCCTCGCAATGACGACGCGGCAGGCAGGTTCGCTTCCTATCCGGGGCCCGGATTTCGGATGTGCTCCACTTGCGCTCACCCGCCGCCTCTCGCGGGGCGGAATATTTCCGCGCTTGCCAATCAGCCCGGTGCGGTTCAGAAAAAAGCGCCAGGACAAGACGCGAGCGGAGACTGAAGTTTGACCATCAAGGGCAAGGCCTACATTGCCGGGATCTACGAACACCCGACCCGGCATGCGCCGGACAAATCCACCGCCCAGCTCCATGCCGAGGTCGCCAAGGGTGCGATCGAGGATGCCGGGATCAGCAAGGACGATATCGACGGCTATTTTTGCGCGGGCGATGCGCCCGGCGGCGCCTGGCCGATGGTCGATTATCTCGGCCTCAACACCAAGAAGCTTCGTCACGTCGATTCCACCGAGACCGGCGGCTGTTCCTACATCATCCATCTCGGCCATGCCGCCGAGGCGATTGCCGCCGGCAAATGCTCGATCGCGCTCGTGACGCTCGCCGGCAAGCCGCGCACCGGGGCGATGCCGCCGCGCGCGGCCGGCGCCGAGGTCGATTTCGAATCCGCTTACGGGGCGACCACGCACAATGCCTATGGCATGTGTGCCATGCGCCACATGCACGACTATGGCACCACCTCCGAGCAGCTGGCCTGGATCAAGGTCGCGGCCTCGCATCACGCGCAATATAATCCGCATGCGATGCTCAAGGACGTCGTCACCGTCGAGGACGTCCTGAACTCGCCGATGATCTCCGATCCCCTGCATCGCATGGATTGCTGCGTCGTCTCCGACGGCGGTGGTGCGCTGATCGTCACCACGCCGGAGATTGCCAGGAGCCTGAAGAAGCCGCTGGTGCGCCTGATCGGCCATGGCGAGGCCATGAAGGGCCCGCGCGGCGGCAAGGATCTCGACCTCACTTACTCTGCCGGCGTCTGGTCCGGCCCGCGCGCTTTCGAGGAAGCCGGCATCACGCCGAAGGACATCAAATACGCCTCGATCTACGACAGCTTCACCATCACGGTGCTGATGCAGCTCGAGGACCTCGGCTTCTGCAAGAAGGGCGAGGGCGGCAAGTTCGTCGCCGACGGCAATCTCATCTCCGGAGTCGGCAAGCTGCCGTTCAACACCGACGGCGGCGGCCTGTGCAGCAACCATCCGGTCAACCGCGGCGGCATGACCAAGATCCTCGAGGCCGTGCGCCAGCTGCGCGGCGAGGCGCATCCGAAGGTGCAGGTCAAGAATTGCGATCTCGCCATCGCCCACGGTACCGGCGGCCTCCTCGGCGTCCGCCACGCCGCCTCGACCGCCATTCTGGAGCGCGTGTGATGAGTGAAGCAAAGAAATATCCGGCCCCGGTCACGAATCCCGAGACCGCCGCATTCTGGGACGCGGCGAAGGAGGGCAAGTTCATGATCAAGCGCTGTACCGCCTGCGGCGAAGCGCATTACTTCCCGCGCTCGATCTGCCCGTTCTGCTACTCCGACAAGACGGTGTGGGAGCAGGCCTCCGGCGAGGGCACGATCTACACCTACAGCCTGATGCGGAAATCGCCGACCGGTCCTTACGCCATCGGCTACGTCACGCTGAAGGAGGGGCCGTCGGTGCAGACCAATTTCGTCGACTGCGATCTGGAAAAGCTCAAGATCGGCCAGAAGGTGAAGGTGGTGTTCAAGCCGACCGACGGCGCCCCGCTGCCGTTCTTCACGGTGGCTTGATTGCTTTCTCCCTTCTCCCCTTGTGGGAGAAGGTGGCGCGAAGCGCCGGATGAGGGGTTCTCTCCGCGGAAAGACTTTCCGTGCGGAAGCAACCCCTCACCCAAATGAGTTTGCCGCACGGCCCTCGCGGCCCTCTCCCACAAGGGGAGAGGGCACATCAACGGGCGCCGCTGCTCGCTGGGAGACTGGGAGGAAGACAAAGCAACATGTCCGCCAGATACGAAGAGCTCAAAGCCCTCAAAAACCTCGGCCAGAAATATGCCTACACTGACCGCGAAGTCATGCTCTACGCCTACGGCATCGGGCTCGGCGCTGACCCCATGGACGAGAACGAGCTCGCCTTCGTCAACGAGGGCACGTACACACCGCGGCCGCTGAAGGTGGTGCCGACCTTCGCCTCCGTCGCGGCCTGGGGCTCGGGACCCGGCGAGATGAATCTCAACCGCGTCATGGTGGTCGACGGCGAGCGCGACATCACCTTCCACCAGCCGTTGCCGGTCGCCGCGAACATCACCGCCGACTCTTCCGTCCTCGAAGTCTACGACAAGGGCAAGGACAAGGGCGTCGTCATTGTTCATCAGACCGTGCTGAAGAACGAGAAGGGCGAGAAGCTGGCGACGCTGGTCGCCTCACGCTTTGCCCGCGGCGATGGCGGCTTCGGCGGGCCGAACCTGACCCAGCCGGATCCGCACAAGATCCCGTCGCGCGCGCCCGACAAGACCATCGACATCACCACGCGCCCCGACCAGGCACTGGTCTATCGCCTCTGCGGCGACCGCAACCCGCTGCACTCCGATCCCGAGTTCGCCAGGAAGGCCGGCTTCCCACGTCCGATTCTGCACGGCATGTGCACCTACGGCATCACCTGCCGCGGCGTGCTGCAGACCTATGCCGACTATGACGCAAGCGCCTTCCGCCAGCATGTCGCGCGGTTCTCCTCGCCGGTCTACCCCGGCGAGACCGTGACCATGGACCTCTGGAAGGACGGCAACGTCATTTCGTTCGAAGCCAAGGTGAAGTCGCGCGGCGTCACCGTGATCAAGAACGGCAAGACGGTGCTGGGTTAGGTCGGTCTCGTGCCCCGGACGCAGCGCAGCGCTCCTTCAGCGGTGCGCTGCTGGGCCGGGGCCCAGAGTGGCCGACAAGAACTGGGTCCCGGCTCTGCGACGCAGCGCTTCACGCTGCATCACGTCCGGGACACGAAAGAAAAAACAGGGAGACGCCACCATGGGACTACTCGACGGCAAGGTTGCGCTGATCACCGGCGCGGGCGGTGGGCTCGGCGAGGCCTACGCAAAGCTGTTCGCGCGGGAAGGGGCCTCGGTCGTCGTCAACGATCTCGGCGGTCCCCGCGACGGCTCCGGCGCCGACAAGTCCATGGCGCAACAGGTCGTGGACGCGATCAAGGCCGAGGGCGGCAAGGCGGTCGCCAACGGTGCCGACATCTCCACCATGGAAGGCGGCCAATCGGTGTTCGACGACGCCATCAAGCATTTCGGCCGCGCCGACATCCTCGTCAACAATGCCGGCATTTTGCGCGACCAGACCTTCGCAAAAGCCTCGGAAGCCGACTGGGACAAGGTCATCAAGGTCCATCTGAAGGGCACCTTTTGTTGCACCTTGCCGGTGTTTCGCTGGATGCGGGAAAACGGCGGCGGCGTCATCGTCAACACCTCCTCGACATCAGGGTTGATCGGCAATTTCGGCCAGACCAATTACGGCGCGGCCAAGGGCGGCATCTGGGGCCTGTCCAACGTGCTCGCGATCGAGGGCCGGAAGTACAACATCCGGATCTGGACGCTGGCCCCGGGCGCCCTGACCCGCATGACCGCAGACCTGCCCCGCTATAAGGAGAACCCCGGCGCTGCGCTGGGGCCGGACGGCATCGCGCCGGCCGTGCTATACATGGTCAGCGATTTGTCGGGCGACCAGACCGGCAAGGTGCTGGGCGTGTCCGGGCCCCGCGGCGTGCGCGAGATGCGGATGATGGAAATGGAAGGCTGGAAGCCGCCGCATTCGGGCTGGAAGGCCCAGGACATCGTCGATCACGCCAAGGAGATCTTCTTCTCCGAGGAGGATGTGAAGCGTTGGTCGGCGCGGCGGTTTTAGGCCATGGTCGTTCCGGGGCACGCGAAGCGTGAACCCGGAACCTCGAGATTCCGGGTTCGATGCTGACGCATCGCCCCGGAATGACGAACAAGGGGATACAAGGACTTATGAAACTCACCGCCGACGCCAAGGGCACCTTCGCAATCGCGCCGACGCCATTCCACGACGACGGCGGGATCGACGAGCGCTCGATCGACCGCCTCACCGATTTCTACGAGGAGGTCGGCTGCGACGGCGTCACGGTGCTCGGCATCATGGGCGAAGCCCCCAAGCTCGATGCGGCCGAGGCCGAGCAGGTGGCGGTGCGCTTCGTCAAGCGCGCCAAGAAGATGCAGGTGATCGTCGGGGTCTCCGCGCCGGGCTTTGCCACGATGCGTTCGCTGGCGAAGGCCTCGATGGATGCGGGCGCGGCCGGCGTCATGATCGCGCCGCCGCCAAGCTTGCGCACCGATGACCAGATCATCGGCTATTTCAAGCAGGCGGCGGAGGCGATCGGGCCTGACGTGCCCTGGGTGCTCCAGGATTATCCGCTGACGCTGTCGGTCGTGTTCACGCCTGCCGTGATCCGCAAGATCGTCATGGACAATCCGAACTGCGTGATGCTCAAGCACGAGGACTGGCCGGGGCTGGAGAAGATCTCGGCGCTGCGCAACTTCCAGAAGGACGGCACGCTGCGGCCGCTCTCGATCCTCTGCGGCAATGGCGGCTTGTTCCTGGATTTCGAGATGGAGCGCGGCGCCGACGGAGCCATGACCGGCTATGCCTTCCCCGAGCTCCTGATCGACGTCGTGCGCCTGTCGAAGCAAGGCAAGCGCGACGCCGCGCATGATCTGTTCGACGCGCATCTGCCGCTGATCCGCTACGAGCAGCAGCCCGGCGCCGGACTTGCCGTGCGCAAATACGTGCTGCAGAAGCGCGGCGTCATCGCTTCCAGCGCCCAGCGCAAGCCCGGCGCGACCATCACGGCGACGGCCAAGGCTGAGGCCGATTACCTGCTGTCGCGGGTTGCCCGCGTCGACAAGCGCGCCAATCTCGGCCCGCAATCCAGCGCCGCGGGTTAGTTGCATGGCCGCGACATCAGCATCACGCCCGGCCTCGACGATCCTCCTGCTGCGCGACGGCGCGCCGGCCGACGGCAAGAGCCGCGGCGAGATCGAAGTCTTCATGATGGTTCGCCATCATCAGATCGAGTTCAACTCGGGCGCGCTGGTGTTTCCCGGCGGCAGTGTCGATGCCGGCGACAAGGAGATCGTTGCCCGCTCCGATCTCTATTCGGGCGGCGAGGGCTTGAGCGAAGCCGATCGCGGCTTTCGGATCGCCGCGATTCGCGAGACCTTTGAGGAAAGCGGCATCCTGCTGGCACGGTCCAAGGGCACCGGCGCGCCAATCGACGCCAAACGCGCCGGCGAGATCGCCGACGCGCATCGCGTTGCGCTCAATGAGCACAAGATCGGCTTCCTCGACATTCTCGCCGACAACGATCTCCAGCTCGCACTCGACACGCTCGTGCCCTACGCGCACTGGATCACGCCGGAGGGCATGCCGAAGCGGTTCGACACCTGGTTCTTCCTGGCCGCCGCACCGCCCGACCAGCTCGGTGCTCACGACGGACGCGAATCCACCGATTCGATCTGGGTGTCGCCGCGCGAGGCGGTAGAGGGCGGAGAGAGCGGCCGCTTCAAGCTGCCGTTCCCGACCACGCGCAACCTGATCCGGCTCGCCAAACAGCCGAGCGTGAGTGCGGCGCTGGATCACGCCCGCGGCCTGTCGATCGTCACGGTGATGCCGGTGATGACCAAGACCGAAACCGGCCGTCAGCTCCGCATCCCTCGCGAGGCCGGCTATGACGGCGAGGTGTTCGAGGTCGCGGCCATCGGCTGACACACTTCGATACTGGACGAAGTATCGAGGCCGCGTTGGCGCTAGAGTCCGTCCATCGAGAAGGACGGAATGCGCGCCATGGACGTCAGGCAGGACGCCAACATCGCGGTCGAGCTGGCGCTGCTGGTCGCGCTCGCAACGCTGTGGGGCGGTTCCTACACCTTCATCAAGCTCGGCGTCGCCACCATCCCGCCGATCACGTTGATCGCGGCGCGCACGGCCATTGCCGGCCTGCTGCTGCTCGCGATCATGTGGATGCGTGGCATCGCAATGCCGACCGATGTCGCGAGCTGGAAGCGGTTCGCGTTCCAGGCCGTGCTCAACAGCGTCATCCCCTGGACCTTGATCGCCTGGGGCGAGCGCCATGTCGATGCCGCGCTCGCCACCATCCTCAACTCGGCCGGGCCGATCTTCACCTTCCTGCTCACCGCAATCGTGACCCGTCACGAGGCGACGACCCCGCGAAAATTGTTCGGCGTGGTCGCCGGCATGGCCGGCATCCTGCTGATCGTCGGCGTCGATGCCTTCCATGACATCGGCAGCGGCCTCATCGCCGAGGCGGCCATCGTTGCCGCCACCATCTGCTACGCCTGCGCCGCGATCTTCGGCCGGAGCTTCAAAGGCCTCGACCCCATGGCGCCCGCGGCCGGCTCGCTGTTGGCGGGGGCAGCGGTCCTGATCCCGGCCTCCTTCGTCGTCGAGCAGCCCTGGACGCTGTCGCCTTCGCTGAGCTCGGTGCTGGCACTGTCGGCGCTCGCGGTGTTCTCGACCGCGGCAGCATTCGTGATCTATTTCCGCCTGATCCAGACCCTGGGCTCGGTCGGCACCACCGCGCAGGCCTATCTGCGGGTGCCGATCGGGGTCGCCATCAGCGTCGCCTTCCTCGGCGAGACCTTGAGCCGGACCGCCTGGATCGGCCTGGCCTGCGTCGTCCTCGGCGTCGCCGCCATGACGATCCCGGCCCGCAGGCAGCCAGCGTCAAACTGTCGTAAAGCCGAAGCGGGCGGCAGATCCCGATATTAACGATATTCCGCGTCCCGAGGCATGTTCCCCCCGGGCAGCAATACGTCGTATATTGGACCTCCAGCAGTCCGGTCCCTCAAACCACCAATGTCCGCCGAATTGACGCCGCCCCCTGAGAAAAGGCGAACCTTCTCGCTCTCCATCGGCCAGCTCACCTTCGGCAGCTTCCTGTTGGTGTTGGCGGTGATCATCGTCACCTCGACGGCGAGCGTGATTGCGATCCGGCACATCGATACGACCTTCGCCGAGCTGCAGCGGTTGCAGAGCGTCGGCGACCTCGCCGAGGACATCGATCGCCGCATGAACGAATTGCGCCTTGCCGCGCGCGACTTCGTCACGGATCCCGGTGCCGGCATCCAGTTCCAGCAGGTCGGCGAGGCGGCCTCGACCCTCAGCGACATCCTGAAGAAGACCCGCATCGAGCTCGCGCCCGAGCAGCAGGACATGATCGACGGGGTGACCGAGCGGCTTGCGACCTATCGCTCCGGCCTCGAGCGGATCTCCACCCTGATCGACCGCCGCGCCCAGCTGCTCGCCGGACTGCCGCCGCTGCGCGACCAATTCGACGCAGCCGTCGCAGGTGCGGCGGACCGCGAGCTGGCGTCCCGCTTGTCCGAGGCGCAGAGCCGGATCGCGCTCGGGTTGCTCGCGCGCAACCCGTCCGCGGCTGAGCAGGCCGCGCAGGGAATGCGGGCGCTCGATATCGGCGATCCCAAGCTGAAGTCGGCGGTGAACGACTATGCCGAAGCCATCATGGCCGTCGCCGTCCGCGAGCGGCAGATCGCCGACATCGACCGCGAGGTGCTGGGAACTGAAGGCCGGCTGATCGGCCGCGTCACCGAATTGCTGCGCGAGGTCAGCTCCCGGCGTGGCCACGTGCTGTCGCGCGACTTCGCCCGGACGCTGACGGAGGCGCGATGGCAGAGCATCGTGCTCGGCACGGTCGGCGTGCTCATCGGCATCGCCGCTGCTTGGTTCGTGGTGCGCAGGACAGTGCGTCCGCTCGCTCAGATCGCCCGATCCATTCGCGCGCTTGCCGCGGGCCGGAAAGATACCTCAATTCCATCCGCCGACCTCGACAACGAGATCGGCGACATTGCGCGGGCGGCCGAAGTGTTCCGCCGCGCGCTGGAGGAGGCCGACACTGCACGCGAGGCGGCGGTGCGCGCGCTCACCGAGCAGCGCCTCGCCGAGGAGAGCTATCGAAAATTGTTCGAAGGCTCCATCGACGGCATCTACGTGACGACGCCAGCGGGTGACCTCCTCAACGCCAATCCGGCGCTCGCGCGCATGATGGGCTATGACAGCCCGCAGCAGCTGATCGACAGCATCAGCGACATCGCCCACACGATCTACGTCCACCCCGAGGCGCGCGCCGAATACCAACGGCTGATGGCGCGCGACGGCATGGTGCGCGAGTTCGAGTATCAGGTGCGCCAGCGCAGCGGCGACATCCTCTGGCTCTCGGACAGCGCCACAGGCGTGCGCGACGAGCATGGCAACATCGTCCGCTACGAGGGAACGCTGCGCGACATCACCGACCAGAAGCGGGCGGAGGAGGCCATCGCCGAAGGCCGGCGCCTGCTGCAGCAGGTCATCGACACCGTGCCCGCGGTGATCAACGTCAAGGACCGAAACCTGCGCTACGTGCTGATGAACCGCTACATGGCCGGCATCTTCGGCATCGAGCCCGGCGAGGCGCTCGGCCGCACCACGGCCGACCTGATGTCGCGCTACGGCGCATCCAAATCCGACGAGAGCGACAAGCGGGTGCTCAAGCTTCGAAAAGGTCTCGGTTTCTACGAGGAGGAGTATCAGGACGCCTCCGGCAACATGCGGCAATGGCTGGTCAACAAGTTGCCGCTGCTCGACGCCGAGGGCGAGATCGAGCGGATCGTGACCGTCGCGCTCGATATCGGCGAGCGCAAGCGCGGCGAGCAGGAGATGCGCAAGGCCAAGGAAGCCGCCGAAACCGCGCTGCGTAATCTGCGCGAGACACAGGCCTCGCTGATCGAGGCGGAGAAGCTGGCCGCGCTCGGGCGCCTGGTCGCCGGCGTCGCCCACGAGGTGAACAATCCCGTCGGCATCAGCCTCACGGTCGCTTCGGCCCTGGAGCGCAAGACCGCAATGTTCACCGCCGAAGTCGAGCGCGGCGAGCTGCGCCGCTCCACGCTCAACGACTTCCTCAGCACCAGCCGCGACGCGTCCTCGCAGCTCGTCTCCAATCTCAACCGCGCCGCCGAGCTGATCCAGTCGTTCAAGCAGGTCGCCGCCGACCGCAACTATTCGGATCAGCGGACTTTCGATCTCGGCGACCTCACCGAGCAGGTGGTGATGAGCCTGCGGCCGGGGCTGCGCAAGCACAATCTGACGCTCAACGTCGAGTGTCAGCCGGACCTGACCATGAACAGCTATCCAGGCCCGTACGGCCAGGTGCTGACCAATCTGTTTTTGAATTCGGTGGCGCACGCATTCCCGGACGGCCGGCCCGGGACGATCGAGATCCAGGTGCGCGAGTCCGGCAAGGACAACGTCGAGATCATCTTCTCCGACAATGGCTGCGGCATGTCGCTCGACGTCCGCCGCCGCGCCTTCGATCCGTTTTTCACGACGCGGCGCGACCAGGGCGGCACCGGCCTCGGTCTGCACATCGTCTACAGCATCGTCACCAACCGGCTCGGTGGCCGGCTCGATCTCGATTCCGAACCGGGTGGCGGTACGCGCATCCAGATAATTCTGCCGCGTGTGGCGCCGCTCGAACAGGCCGCGGAATAGCTAATCGACGTCCGCAAGCTTGTGCAGCGTCGCGCCGAAGATCTGGCTGGCCTTGCCGACCAGCGCAGTCCCGGTCATCTCCCCGCGCGTTTCGGTGAAGCTGCCGGTGACGCCGATGCCGACGGGGGCAGGGCCGCCGAACAGCGGGTTGTCATCGCCCCGAGGTGTCGTGTGCCGTTGCACCAGCACCTCGCCCTTGAAGGTGTTGTTGTCCTTCACCGTGTAGCTGCCGGTGTAATAGAGGTAGGCATCGCCGCCGAGAATCTTGCCGTCGCGGAAAAGAATCACGCCGCTGCCCTTGCCGACTCGACCATCGAGCAGGGTCACGTGAATTGAATAGAGGCCGTTCTTCATAACGTCCCGCAGGCCGGCCGCCATCGCCCAATGGCGTAACCGGTCCGGCTTTTATGCCAAAGCCCATCCTCTCGCGCAACGCGGCAGTTTGCCGGTCAGCGCGCCGACCCGCGAGCCGTAGTTGTCCCGGCTTGTCCGTGACACTGTCATGACGCTCAGATGGTGAGGCGAGGCCTAACGTTGCGAATCAGAGTTGGCCCGCGAAATGCATAACCTTTGTTGCACTGGCCGCGGGGTGCTGGAGCAAGACGAACGTGACCAACTGGATCGATTCCGGCGGCAATGAGCCGCGTCTGTACGGTGCGCGTCCTACGAATTGCAAAAGCGAACAACGACGGATTGGCGGTGCGATAAGCCGGGGAAACCTGACGAGGCTGGCGCCCGCCTTGGCGTTGATCGCGCTCGCAGCCTCCTCGGGGCACGCGCGCGACCGCGGGCAGTTCGCCAACACCAGTCCCGAATTGAAGGCCTGGTTCGACAGTTTGCGCAGCGGCAAGGGACCTTGCTGCTCCGATGCCGACGGTTCGGCGCTCTCGGACTCCGACTGGGACAGTAAGGACGGGCATTATCGCGTTCGTGTCCCGCGCTATGGCTACGCGCTCGATGGCCAGCAGCAGGAGCTCGTCTGGGTCGACGTGCCCGCGGAGGCCGTGATCTCGGAGCCGAATCGGGTGGGACGCACCATGGTCTGGCCGATCTACGGCTACATGGGCGTCACCATCCGTTGCTTTATGCCCGGCAGCATGACTTAGCCGTCGGGCGTGACGTCGTCGCCGGCCCTGAGACCGCCGGCGCCCCGTTACGTCAGGCGTATTTCTTGTCGCGCTCGAGCAGCTCGATTGAGATGCCTTCGGGCCCGCGGATGAAGCAGATGCGTACGCCGGGACGAATGGTCGTCGGCTCGCGCGTGAAGGTGACACCTTTGGCCTTGATCTCGGCGGCGACCGCGTCGATGTCCTTCACCGTCAGGCCGAAATGGTCGAGGCCCTGATGCGGGTGCGGAGGTGGCGGGCTGACGGCGCTGTCGCCCTCGAGCGGCGCGATGAAGATCCTGGCCCCGCCGAGGTTCACGTCGATCCGCCCTGGCGCGCGCACGATCTCGCCACCAAGGACGTCCCGCAGCCAGGCCGCGGTGGCTTCCGGATCGGGGCTACGCAGATGGACGTGATCCCAAGCGACGGCGAACGGCATTCATAGTCTCCCAACGGGTCTTTTCGATGCGACGGCGCATGTTAACGACATCGGTCGGTGGCCCACCACCGCCGTTGCCGACTCGCATGACATTGGGGAACCTTAGTTCCTCGCCCGAATTAAGGTAAGCTGTGACAGGATCCATCTTCGATGGTGCTGCAGCCGCAATCGGTGTGCAACCATGAATGCGAGGCTCGACCGACTCGGATTGGGGCGCTTCGCCGGCACCGGCGAACGACTTGCGCGGGCGGTGACGATTGCGAGCGTCTCATTTGGCCGAAGCCTTCTGTGGTTGCTGGCGGCCATTATCGTCGGCAGCGGCATCTGGATGCTGCTGCCTTTTTCCAAGGGCAACAGTGCCGAGCCGGTGAGGGCGGAGCTGGCGGCTGTTGAAGCGCCTCCCTCCGGCGATGCGTCGGCAATAACCTCGCCGGCGTCCGAAGCCCAGTTGCCGGCGACGGCAGAACTTGGTCGTCTCAGGATATCGTCGCAGACTTGGCGTCGCGGCGGTCTTGGCTCCAAAGCCCTAGTGACGTTCACGCTGCGAAACGACAATGACTATGCCGTAAGAGATGTCGAGATCGTCTGCGCCTTCACGCGGCGCGACGGAAGTCATCTGACCGACCGCAGCCGGGTGCTGGCGGATTCGGTCAGCATGAAGAGCCGCAAGACCTTTGTCCGTATCCCAATTGGCTTCGTCAACGTGAATGCCGATCAGGCAAAATGTTCCCCGGTTGCAGCACGCCGCGCTTGAAGGCGGGCCCGTCCCGGTAGCTGAAAAGTTACCCTCTGCGATCCTTGGCCGAAAACCATGCATCACCATTTGAACCGAACGGCTGGGCCAGGAACCAATTGGAAGATCGCCTGTTGAGGCGAGCAGAGCCCACGCGGGGATGCGGGGGGCGGAGCGCGGCCAATGCCCATCTTTAGGTATTTCATTTTTGTCGGTGGAGCTTTGCTCGCACTGCTGTTCGCGGCGGATTTCGTTGTCCCGGCGCCGCCCGTAGCACAGGCGGTCGCGACCACAGGCAACGACCAGCCGTTGATCCGAATCCGGTCCGATCGCCATCTGCCTGAGCGCGTGGTCCTCGACACCAGCCAGCCGACGATTGCCGCACCCGCGGTTCAGACCGCCGCAGTTGCGGCTCCCCGGCCCCCGGTACAGGAGAGCTTGTCGCCGGCTTTGGCCGAGATGTCGGCAAAGACGCGGGTGCGCGAGACCTTCGCCCAATTCACGCCAGCGCCGAGGGCCGGGAGCGCCGCAGCCAGGAAGTCCGACGCGGCCCAGCCCCAGACGCCCCAGGCTCAAGCTTCTCCTGTCCAGGCTCAGCCCAAGCGGAAGATCGCCAGGACGCATCCGGCGCAGCAGCCGGGCCGTCCCATGATGCTGGTCGCACAGCAGCCGCATTTCGGCCTGTTCAACACGACCTGGTGACGGCGCCTTCGGCCCCGCTTCGATCGAGGTAGGAAGGGCTTTTTATTGGCCGGCCTCTCTGCTAATTCGAACCCGATCTGAACGCCGTCGGGAGTGCTGGCTCATCGCCAGCGCCGGGGGCCGAATTTCGGTGGCCCACTCTCCGGGCCAGGGCGCTCGTAGCTCAGCTGGATAGAGCATCGGATTTCGATTCCGAGGGTCGGAGGTTCGAATCCTTCCGAGCGCGCCAGTTTGTTCCATATATGTTCCAGGCCGACGCGGCCGGGGTCACCGTCGCGAGGGCATAGCGTGCTCAGCTTGCTCGGATACCACTTTGCCGGCCGCGTGCCAGCGTGTCGGAGGGCGCCTCGTGGAAGATCGCGCGGTAGGCTGCGGCAAATTCGCCGAGATGATGGAAGCCCTGGGCACGTGCGCAGGTGGCCACGGTGACGCCCCCGCCCTTGAGCAGGCGGGCGCGGGTCGCCCATAGCCTCTTCAGGCGAATGTATTGGTGCAGGCTCATGCCTCGCACCTTGCTGACGGCGCCGCCGAGCGTACGGATCGAGACGTCGAACTCGCGGGCGAGATCGGCTGTATAGATCGGAGCGGTCGGATAGGTGGCGACGTAGTCGTCGATGCGCCGCACGAGCTTGATCGCCCGCTCGCTGTGGACCGAGGTGCTCCGATCCGACATCGGATCGATTAGAAACAGATCGTCGAGCGCGAGCAGCAGGCCTTCCTGCAGATGGGCCGCAGCCTCGGTCGTCTCGAACAGGCCCGGCTGCACTGACGCAGTGCGCAGGATATCGAGCAGGAGCTGTCGGGCGTGGAGCAGGGCGGGCCGGTTCGCGACATGGGCGCGCAAATGGTCGGCGCGGTCGAACCAGCCCCGGTCTCTCAGCTCGGGGGAGAAGATGATCATGGCGTGATGATTGGTCTGCGGCTCGACGAAATGGCACTCGTCGTTGCCGTGGAGGGCAGCGAAGAAGCGGGCGTCGAGATCCACACCTTTGAAGTTGACCTGAAGATCGTCGGTCATCGACAGGATCACCATCCCGCCAGGCATGCGATAGGCGGTGTCGAGGATCCGCGCGAACGATCTCATCACGATGATGCGGCATGCCGGCAGGGAGACGATGGCTCGGGCCGCCGCAAAGTTCGGGATGTCGAGCGGAATGCTCCTCGCATCCTCCATCGTCTCGATCGGCCAAAACGCATCGACATCGGAGAAGCCGATCAGTTGAAGCGCAGAGGAGGGAGCGAGGTCGTCGAACAACATGATTCTGGCCGGCCGCTGAAAAGAGACAATCAAATGAACGTCGCTGCATCGTCATCAATGGCGAAACATCGCGTTTCAGTAAACCGAATTTCAGGCCGTAGTATTGCGGACATCATGCCTTGCGGTCCGTCGGATAATCGCCGTTTCTCGACGTTCTGCACGTTCATGTTGACGGTACCGAAACACGATCGGTTAAGTCGTCAAGAGCGACCTTTCGGCTGATCTCAATCTTTGATCTAGATCACACATGAATGGCTTCGGGCAGCAATCGCTGCGCAATACACGATCTCGCAAAAGCGAAGGGGCCCGAGGGCCCCTTCAAACGTCACCAACGGCGATAGCCGTAGTACCCATAATAGCGCGGACCATAATAGGGCGGCCCATAATACCGCGGGCCGTAATAATATGGCCGCGGCCTGTAGTAGCCATAATAGTTCGGCCGCCACCAGCACTGTCCCCAGGCGTCGCAGACCATGCGGACCTGCTCGACGCCGGAGACCTGCGGTGTCGCAGGTGCAGGCGCGACGGGCATGGCGGATGCCGTCGACGATGCAACGAGGGCGCCGAACAGGGACGCGGCCAATCGGCCAGTATTGAGGTTCATGATGTCTTCCTCCGCTCACGCGATGCAGGATATCGAGGTTGTTCTGATCAAATTGTGGCCGAACCGAAATGTAATACAGATGAACAAACCTTCGGCGACCCTAACGTCACGGCTCGGCAGCGCGGTGTAGGCCGACAGGCCACGCCGTGACTTGACCTTGATCCTGCGCAATTCGCAAGCTTGCCTTGGCTCTTACTGTCACCGTCATGGCAGTGGCGTGGTGCCTGCTGCCGGGCAAGGTGACCTGAATGCGAGTCATTCCAGATCTGTCGATCTCGCCGGAGAAGGTGTTCTTCGTCATCTCGAAATCGCGCCGGTCCGACAGCGAAGCGGGCGGGGGTGGCGTCGTCCTGGACTTCGGCGACGACGACATGAGCTACGGCCGCGGTGGGCGCGGCGAAACCACCGACCGTGCGGAGCTCGCGGGCTTCATCCGCGCTCTCAATGTTGACGAGCAGATCGATCTCGTGGCGCTGACCTGGCTTGGCCGCGGCGACGGTGATCTCGCCGATTGGCGTCAACTACGCGCTCAGGCCGCGCAGGCGCATAACCAGCGCACCGCGTCCTACCTGATCGGCACGCCAATGCTCGCGGACTATCTGGAAGAGGCGATGACGCAATTCGGCAAATCCTTCGAGGAATTCGAAGAACAGCTCTGATGCCGGATGCGGCGTCTGCAAGTGTCAAGGAGAAGTTGCGATGGACAAGATGAGAATGGACAAGGGTGACTGGCTGGTCGTGTGCGACGGGCGCAAGGCGCTGATTCTGGAAAACCTCGGCGACGACATGTTTCCCAACCTCCACACCAAGGAGGTGCACGAGCAGCCCAATCCCGCGACCGCCGCTCAAGGGTCCGACGCGCCGGGCCGGTTGCATGGCGCATCCGGCGGCGCACGCAGCTCGGTCGAGCAGACCGATTGGCACGACGAGGCCGAGCGCGCCTTTCTGCGGAGCCTGGCTGGCCGGCTCGATGCTGCCGTCAGCTCCGGTGAGACCACGGCCCTGACCATGGTGGCCTCGCCGCGTGCGCTCGGCATGATCCGCGCCGACTATTCGGACGGGCTGCGCAAGGCGCTGCAGGGGGAAGTCGGCAAGGATCTGGTCAAGCTGCCGGTCTACGAGATCGAGAAGCAATTGCTGCGGTCGGGCGCCGCCAAATAGAGAGGACCCGTAGAGCCGCGGCGCCTCAGTAGCAGGGGTGCCGCCGGCGGTCCTGGCCAATATAAGCGGCTGCGCTGCGGTAGCAGTGGTTGGTCGCCGGGCCGTCATAGTAGGCGAAGGTGCCGGGGGTGATACCTGGGCCGTAATTGTGTAGGTAGCTGATCGGGTAGGGCAGCGGGTTCGGGTAGGAGCGGTGGTACCGGTGGCGACCGTGCGCCTCCGCGAGGGCAGGCGCGAGGACCGCAGCCATCAGGACCGCAACCGCGGCGACACGCGTCAACTTGCTCATCTCGATTCTCCGGACCCCCGCTCGAATAGTCAGCCAGTTATAGCAATTTTCGGGGGCCAGCATCGCTCCGGCGGCGTGAAATCAAGGCCAGTCCCGCAGATTTCCGGGTGGGTGTGACAGAATTGCCGGACACGCGGCCAAAAGCTGCCCATTTTTGGCCTTTTCGGGATGCTTAACGAATTCCCCACACAAGTATGACCAAAAACTATTCGGTTAAGAATTCTGCCGCCGGCCCCGGGGGATGTTTTGCCAGTCCCTCGAGTCCGGTGCATTCCTGAAGGCCTTCGTCGTCATCTCGCCATGCGCATCACGCTTCCAGGTCTGCTGTTGCTCTGCCTCGCCGCTGCCACGCCAGCACGCGCCGAGCTGCATATCACCCGCGACCACGGCGGGTATGTCGAGGAGTACAAGGCCAAGTACAAGCGGGTGCGCGAAAAGGGCGAGCGGGTCATCATCGACGGCATCTGCAATTCGGCCTGCACGCTCGTGCTCGGCATCGTGCCGATGAACAAGATCTGCGTGACGCCGCGCGCAAGCCTCGGCTTCCACCAGGCCTATTACGACAAGGCGTTCACCTTCGGCATCAAGGTCACCAGCGCCGAGGGCACCTCAGATCTCATGTCCTACTACCCCGACACGGTGAAGGATTGGATTCGCCGCAATGGTGGGCTCACCACCGACATGAAGAAGATCAAGAACGGGGTCGAGCTCTGGAAGATCGTCAATCCCTGTCCGGAAGAATGGTGAGCGGCTGAGCCGGACATCGTCCGTCGCGCATCGTCACGACGAAATTCGCATTGCCGCATGGCCAACGGTGGGGCAATGAGGGCGGCAATGAACCATAATCAAGAAACCCTGGCCGCCCGCGCCGCGCCGATCCTGTTCGTGCTGCTTTGGAGCACCGGATTCATCGGCACCAAATACGTCGTCAGCAATGCCGATCCCTTGACCTATCTCGCCATCCGCATGGCGATCGTGGTAGGGCTGATGGCAATCATCGCAGGCATCGCGCGGCCGAAATGGCCGGACCGCGCCGGCATCGTGCACAGCGCGGTCGCCGGCATCCTCGTCCACGGCTTCTATCTCGGCGGCACCGCGATTGCGATCGCGCATTCGATTCCGGCCGGCCTTTCCGCGCTGATCCCGGGCCTGCAGCCGATCCTGACCTCGACCATCGCCAATCGCTGGCTTGGCGAACGGGTCACGCCGCTGCAATGGGCCGGGCTCGGGCTCGGCCTCGGCGGGGTGGTTCTGATCCTGCACAACCGCCCGATGACCGGCGAAGCCGGGCTCGGCTGGCTCGCCTCGGTGGTGTCGCTGGTCAGCATCACGCTCGGCACGCTCTATCAGCGCCGCTACTGCAATCACATCGACTGGCGTGCCGGCAATCTCGTGCAGTACGTGGCAGTCACCATCTTCTTCACGGTCGGCGCCTTCCTGTTCGAGGATCGCGTGGTGCACTGGACGCGGGAATTCGTCCTCGCGCTCGCCTGGCTCGCGGTTGCGCTCTCGATCGGATCGATCGGGCTGTTGTATTGGCTGATCCGCCACGCCGCGGCGACCTCGGTCGCGAGCCTGTTCTATCTGGTTCCGGCCGTCACGGCCCTGATGGCCTATCTGCTGTTCGGAGAAAAGCTGGACGCGATTGCCATTGCGGGCATGGCGCTCTGCGCCACAGCGGTTTTCGTCGTCAATCGGCGGTCCTGACGGCGTGCACGGGCCTGACGGTAGGCGCGCGCGTCTCCGGGCGCGCCCGCACCCGGAGACGTCTGCCGGTGCGATCAGCGCTTGGCCTTCTTGGCCTTCTTCTTCGACTTGCCGGCTTTCTTGGCCGCCTTTTTCGCAGACTTTTTCGCGGCCTTCTTGGACGATTTCTTTGCGGCCTTCTTTGTCGTCTTCTTCGCAGCCTTCTTGGTTTTCGTCTTGGCGGCCTTCTTCGGCGCTACTTTCTTCGCGACCTTCTTGGCGGCTTTCTTCACCTGCTTGACTGCGGTGACTGCCGCGTCCTTGGTCGTTTCCACGGCAGTGGTGATCGTCTCCATCGCCTGTTCGGTGATCGGCTTCTCGTCGTCCATATCGTCCCCCACGGTTTGCATGGAGCGATGACGATAGCGGGTTTCGAAATTGTGTCAAAGCGACGCTCAACCTTTGCGGATCTTTGCGTAGGCGGCGAGTGCGCGTTCGCGTGCCCTGGCATGATCGACGATCGGCTGCGAACAGGTCTTGCCGATCGCACCGGCGCTCCGGCGGGCGGGACGACCTCGTTTACCAATTGGAAAGCATGCCGCGCGCGGCGGTGGGAACCGTCGTTAATGCGACCGTAAGTCAATTGCACGATTATGCAGGGATTACGGGGGTCATTCCATCCATGTCCAATCTTCTAACGGCGAAGTTCCTGCCGCGGTTCAAGCTCGGCACCAAGGCCGTCCTGTGCGCGGTGCTGTTGATCGCAATGAACACGGCGCTGGTGGTCGGCGCCGGCTATTGGTCGCTGACATCCGCCTTCAATGACCGCGCCTTGCGCGACATCGAGATCAATCTGCGCACGCTGGCGCTGGCCTTTGCGGAGACCGTTCCCGAGGCCAAGATCACGATTCGGGACGGCGCGGTGGTCCGCGCCGAGATCCCGAAAATGCCCGACTTCAAGGATCACGCCATCGTCGATCGGGCGGTGTCCTACGCCGGCGGCAACGCGACCCTGTTCGTGTTCGACGCGGCGAGCGGACAATTCGTCCGCCGCTCGACCAACGTGAAAAAGGAAAACGGCGACCGCGCCGTCGGGACCCAGCTTGCCGCCGATCATCCCGGGCAGGCCCCGCTGCGCCGTGGCGAGGCCTATAAGGGGCCGGCGACGCTGTTCGGCAAGACGTTCATGACCGCCTATTTCCCGATCGGCGATGGGACCGGCAAGGTCGCCGGCATTCTCTATGTCGGCATCCCCATGGCGCAGTTCGAGGGCATGCTGTCCCAGGCCATGGAGAGCATGGCTGCCGCCGCCGGGCTTGCCGCGCTTCTGGTCCTGCTCCTGACCCTGCTGGTCGTCCGGCGCATCACCCGGCCGCTGACTTCGGTGACGCACTCGCTCACCGCGCTTGCCAATGGCCAGAACGACGTCGCGATCGAATGCGAGGACCGTGCCGACGAGATCGGCGAGATCGCCCGCACGGTCGCGGTGTTCAAGAGCAACTCGCAGGAGCGGGCACGCCTGCGCACTGAACAGGCGGCGGCAAATGCTGCCGCAGCCGAGCAGCGCAAGGCCGAGCTGCGCAGCTTCGTCGAGGAGTTCCGCGGCAGCGTCGGCGGCATTCTCGACAAGGTGCTCGCATCGTCCGGGGACTTCGAGCGCGCCGCGCGACAACTCACCGACGCCGCGCGCTCTACGGCCGATCTGTCGGCGCAGTCGGCGGGAGCTTCCGAAAGCGCCTCCGAGCATGTGCGTTCGGCAGCGTCCGCTTCCGACGAGCTGTCTCAATCCATCTCCGAGATCACCCGCCGGGTGCAGGAATCGAACGCGATCTCCGCCGAGGCGGTGCGGCAGGCCGAAGCCACCGACCAGCGCATTGCGCAGCTCTCGGAGGCCGGCTCGCGCATCGGCGACGTCGTCAAGCTGATCACCTCGATCGCCGAGCAGACCAATCTGCTGGCGCTGAATGCGACCATCGAGGCTGCACGCGCCGGCGATGCCGGCCGCGGCTTCGCGGTGGTGGCTCAGGAGGTCAAGACGCTCGCCGGCCAGACCGCCAAGGCGACCGACGAGATCTCGAACCAGATCGAGAGCATGCAGCTTGCGACCGAGGAATCGGTCGCCGCCATCAAGGCGATCAGCCAGACCATCGAGCGCATCAGCGGCATCGCAGGCTCGATCTCGGCCGCGGTCGAGCAACAGAAAAGCGCGACGCACAACATCGTGGCGAGCGTTCGCGCCGCAGTGTCAGGCACCGCCGATGTCGCGGTCAATGTCCGTCACGCCGCCAAAGGCGCCAGCGAGACCGGCGAGACGTCGAGCCGGATGTTTGCTTCCGCCCAGGCGCTGTCGGGCGAGAGCCTGCATCTGAAGGCCGAGGTCGAGAGCTTCCTCGACCGCGTGCACGCGGCGTGAGTTTGTAGTTCAAGGCAGTCATTCCGGGGCGGTCCACAGGACCGAGCCCGGAATCTCGAGATCCCGGGTCTGGTCCTTCGGACCATCCCGGGATGACTTTTTGCGGTCGCTATCCGCGACCGCCAAAAGTCATTTCGGCTGCGGGACGATGCGGATGTAGGGCTTCGGCTCCTTCCAGCCCTGCGGGTAGATCGTCTTGGCCTCGTCGTTGGAGACCGAGCCCGCGATGATGACGTCCTCGCCCTGCGACCAGTCGGCCGGCGTCGCCACGCGATGCTTGGCGGTGAGCTGGAGCGAGTCGATGGCGCGCAGGATCTCCTGGAAGTTCCGGCCCGTGGTCATCGGGTAGACCAGCACCAGCTTGATCTTCTTGTCCGGTCCGATGACGAAGACGTTGCGGACGGTCTGGTTGTCGGCCGGGGTGCGGGTAAGGGGATCGCCCGAGGTCGAGGCCGGCAGCATCTCGTAGAGCTTGGAGACGTTGAAGTCGGTGTCGCCGATCATCGGGTAGTTCGGCGCGGCGCCCTGGGTCTCCTTGATGTCCTCGGACCATTTGGCGTGACGGTCGACCGGATCGACCGAAAGGCCCATCAGCTTGACGCCGCGCTTGTCGAACTCCGGCTTCAGCTTGGCGAGAGCGCCGAGCTCAGTGGTGCAAACCGGCGTGAAGTCCTTCGGGTGCGAGAACAAGAGGGCCCAGCTGTTGCCGATCCAATCGTGGAACTTGATCTTCCCTTCGGTGGTTTCGGCTTCGAAGTCGGGGGCGGTGGCGCCGATCGGAAGTGTCATGGTTCTACCTCATCGCTTTGAATTTACTTATAAATTCATCTCGGCCGTCGCCGCCAGTATAGGGCTTTGGAAAGGCCAAGTGAACCGCTTCAAGTAAAATGTGAATTCCTTGCTTGAAGAGCCGACTTCTTAGCACCTTTCTGTTACAGCGGCGCCTGCGGCGAAACATCTCCACCGGAGCTGCACGGGCTCGATTGCCCCGATAATGCCTTTTATGACTTCCATCACGCCCGTCCGGCGCGTCCTAGAACCAGATTGGTCCTGATAGCGACCAATTGGCAACCATCTAGAAAAGTCGCGATCCCCGTATCGAATCGTTAACCACCCCTTTACGCCGGCATGAAAATGCTGGCCGATCAGAAGAAGTCTGGAAGTGAACTATGTCTTCCGCTGCGCCTAAGCCTACCGAGTCGTCGTCCCTCGTGCCGTCCTGCCGCGATACCGCAGCTCATGCCCTTTCCGTCGTGCGCGACGGCGTGATCACGGGCGAAGGCCCGACCACCAAGGGAAGGGTGCATTTCTCCCGCTCGCTCGACGCCGATGACACCGCCTGGTGCATGCGCATCCTCACCGCCACCGCCGTCAACGACCAGCCGGTCAGCCGCGGCGAGGCCGAAGTTCTGTTCGAGATCAACGAGGCCGCGACCGAGCGCACCGATGGTGGCCGGTTCGACGACCTGCTTGCCAAGGCGGTCGCCCACTATGCCGCCAGCGCCTCGGGCCTGAAGGTGCCGCCGCGCAGCGTCGCGCTGTCGGCCGACACCGAGATCGAGAGCTGGGCGCCGTCCTATGCCTCCAAGGTCAACAGCGAGATGCTGGAGTGGATCGCCGGCCAGATGCGCGGCAAGCGCCAGAACAACCGTCGCCTGATGGCGATGGTCGCGACTTTCCTGGGCACCACCGCACTGCCTCTGGCGGGCCAGTTGCCGAACGTGTTCGACATCGGGATGTAAGATTTTGCGCGTCACGCGATGACGCCAGGGAACGGCGGGATTATTTCCCCGCCGTTTTTTGTTTGCCGGTGTCCAGCTCGAGCCCCAGCGTGCGGCCTGGAAAACCGGCGGCATCGAAATAACGCTGGCTGCCGACGCGCTGGAACTTCAGCACCGTGACCAGGCCGCCCTCGGCGGGCTTCGACTTCACGGTGCCGGCATAGGCCTTCGGCACGGTGCCGTTGGGCATCGCTTCCGACATCACGCGGCCCACCAAGTCTCCTTTCTGCGTCGCGCGCAGGCCCATGAGCTGCGCGGCCGTCATGCCGACGTCGGCATTGCTGACCGGAATCTCGTCGACATAGCCGGCTTTGAAGTCCGGGCCGATGGCGGCCATGAAGTTCATGGTGTCGCCGCGGCTGAAGCTGCCATGCATGCCCTGGCCCTGGCGCAGCACGGTGTCGGCGACCTGCACCGAGCAATTGGTCGGCGCCTCGCCGCAATCGCTGGCATAGGAGCGGAAGTTGACGACGATGGACGGCGTCGGGGTCGCCGACTTGCCGCGCAAATTGATGCTCGACAATGGCAGCGTGCCCGGGAAGCGGCCGAGCGAGTCCTCGACGAACAGGCCGGAGACGTAGTCCTGTTCGAGCAGCGCCTTGATGGTCTTCGCGGCGAGCTTCTTGTCCTTGTTCGGCAGATAGACCAGGTCGGAGCCGCCATTGGTGGCGACGACGAGGTCGGGCTTTTCCGGATCCTTGCCGAGCACGCCATTGCCGGCCTTGGGATGCTTGTTGCCTTCGATCTTCGCATTCTTGTCGTTGGGGTCGAACAGCGGCAGGTCGAGCGCTTTCGCAAGGTCGAGCGCCAGGAAGCCCATCGGCAGGAAGTCCTTGGGCGTGTCGTCATAGCTGACCTTGGCCGACGGGCTGGTCTTGCTCTCCTTGGAGATGGTCGAGAAGCCGTGGTCGGCCGAGACGATGATGTTGGTCGAGGCGGCGAGCCCGAGCTCGTCGAGCGCCTTGCGGAGCTGGGCGAGGTTGGTGTCGGCGTTCTTGATGCCGGCCATCGAGGTCGGGCCGTTGATGCCGGGCATGATCTGGTTGAGGCTGTCGCCGGTGTTGTGCTGGCTGCCGTCGGGGTCGCGCGACCAGAACACCAGCACGAACGGCTTGTTGCGTGCCTTGAACATCGGCAGCACCACCTTGGTGGCGACGTCGGCGAAATAGGCCTGCTGCGCGACATTGGCGACCGTGGTGCCCGGCGTCTTGGCATCGCCCGCCTTGGAATTGTCGCCGCGCGGCGGCGTGGCGAGGGGCAGGCCGGCCTTGGTCAGCGCGTCCTTCACCTCGTCCGACAGCGCCACGCCGTTCTTGCCGCCGGTGGAATCGTCGAACACGATCGAGTGCAGGCCGGGCTTTTCAAGCTTGTCGGTGTGGTCGAACTGGTAGGTCGGACCGACCTTGCCGATCGCCGCGGTGCTCAGCCCCTTGTCGCGAGCCAGCTTCAGAATCGTGTCCTCGTTGAGGTAGTTGCCCCCAAAATGCTCGTCGATGTCGCCGAGCACGGCATCGTTCTCGATGAAGGGGACCACGGTGTCGCCGGCCGGCACCGAGGTGTAGTTGGTCCAGATCGTGTTGGAGAACACGCCGGTGTCGCCGAGATAATGGCCGGTCGACATCGCCGAGCCGTTGGCCATGGTGAAGGTGGGGAAGAGCGAGTGCGGATTCTTGAAGTTGACGCCCTTGTCGCGAACCTCGGCCATCGCAGGCGTCGTCTCCGGGGTGACCTTCAGCGCGCGCAGACCGTCCGGAATGAACAGGATCAGGTTGCGGGGCGTGTTGTTCTGGGCAGAGGCAAGTCCGGTGAAAAGCCCGGTGGACAGCACGGTCAGACCGGCGGACAGCAACACCAGTGAACGGCGCATCAAAGTCTCTCCTGCACTGAGGCAAATGGCCGCGGTAGCGGCTCACAGCTTCGTTTAGTTTCGCTGCATGACGGTTTCGTTACAAGGGCCCGGCCGATGCAGCAGGGCTGGGAAGGGGAGTGATTACTGCCGCGTGGACCCCGGCTCTGCAGCGCATCGTCGAACCGGACGATGCTTCGCATCGCCGAGGAGACGCTGCGCTGCGTCCGGGGCACGAGCCGGAGTTTGGAATGACGGAGCGCGTGGGTGCTGGTTCGTAGGATGGGTAGAGCACTTGCGAAACCCATCATGCTTCCCCGCAGACGAAAGGTGATGGGTTTCGCTTGCGCTCTACCCATCCTACAATCCTGCAGACACGGTTTCGCATCCTCGCGGCGCATCTCGCCCGAGCTTTGCTTGTCGCCTCACCCTCATCGAAAGAGGGCGCAGGGAAGACCGGGAGCCGGCTGGCTCCCATTGACCGCCATGCCAAGAGCAGACTGCGTGTGCCTGGTGCATAGCGGGGAAACAGGGCAACCGGAGACATCCCGGCCTTCCCTGCGCAGTGGTTGGAACGGCTTATGTCGTGCTCTCCCCGGGGAGCGATGCACTATTGCCCCCGTCGCCTTGCGGATGGCTGATGCGTATCGCCCGGTCGGGCAACACACATCACCACAAGACTTGGCGCACAGACCCCGGGCGCCAGGACCACACGATTTTGCCGTACGCGAACCGCACCCGTCGTTGGCACGAGGTCTTCGCTCACGGCTCTCCGCCCTGCGAAGCTTTTCGCGCCGATGTGGCCCGCGTCCACCGCCGCCCGGCCCGCGTTCGTGACGATCGCGATACGCCCCTCTTCCTTGGGCCGGGTTGCGGCGAGACATACGTGATTTCCGAATTTCGGTAAAGCGGAATATTTTGCGCGGGCTAGGTTGACCGGCATCTTGGGTGTTTTGCCCGTCGGGCAACGCAAGGGATTGTGGCCGCAACCATTCAATCAAGCAGCAGGGGGCGCTGACGCACGAAGTTATTGAAATGAGCGCGGAATTCCGGGCGTTCTGCCGCACCCTGTCCCGGTTAATCGCGTGCCTTAACCAATAATTAATTATACGTTTGCGGGTGGGCGACGGCCCGGCCTAGCCTCCTTCCGGGGAGCTGCTATCGCGAAGGCAAACGAGTGTGGTGCGTATCATGATTGCCAGATCATATGGGGCGTTGTTCGCCTCGCTCAGCGCAGCTGCGCTGCTGCTTAGCTCCAGTGACAGTCCAGCCGGACCTGCTGGCGCCGCCGCGCCAGGCGTTGCAGCAGTTGCTGCCCCGCCGGCTGCGGCACGTCCGCCGATTGGGCCGGGCGCGAGGTTCCACCGCCGCAGCGCTCCCTGGGTCTATTGGCCTGGCGGCGGCTACTTCTACGACGGCGCCGGCTACAGCCAGCCCTTCGCCGATGTGAACCAGTCGCTCTCCGCCGATGTGCGCTACACCTACACCTATGATGTGCCCTGGGACTGGACGCATCGCTATCCGCCGAACGTCGTGCCGTCCGATCGGCCCTATGTGCCGAGCTGCCCGACCGAGCGGGTGACGGTGCCCGGCCGCGGCGGCAGCGAGCACACCGTCAACGTCATGCGCTGCTACTGAACATCTTGAGCATGATCTTTTCGGAAGACCGCTTCACACTTTGCGCTAACGCGGCCCTTCGGGTCCGGATCATGCTCTAGCCCAGCTCGAAGCTGGTGACGCCGAAGACGCGGTCGAGCCGCAGCGGCAGGATCGGCCCGGTGTACATCCGCGCCGTCTCGAACACCGGCGTGAGGCCGAGCGCCTCGGCGAGCGCGATTGCGACCGGATTGACGGCGGGGACATCGAGGAAGACCTCGCCGGCGCCCGCGCTTCCCAGCAGGGCCTGCACGACGTCATCCGCGGCGGCGCGGTCGTCGGCGACGAGCGGGCCGATCTTGTAGCCGGTCCGGCACGGACGGATGACGCCCCATGCAGCGAGCCTGCCGTCGCGCAGCAACGCGCGACTGATGTGACCTCGTGTGTTGATCCAGGCGCGGAGGAAGGCGCTGCGCGCGGCGGGGAAGACGCTGGCGTCATCGGCTTCCACGAGCGCGAACGGGACGTTGTCGAGCGCAACGACATCGGCCGGCGGCTTCACGAATCCCGCAACAGTGCCGCCATAGCGGATATTGGCGTAAGCGAGCTGGAATCCCGACTTCTTGTAATTCTCCTGCTGCGCCACCACGCCGTCGAGGCCGATCACGCGCGCGCCCGCATGCGCGATCGCGGCGTTCCAGATGCGCAGGCCATGGCCCGCGCCGCGAAAGCGCTCGCGCACGATGTAGAAGCCGAGGAAGGCGAAGCGGTCGTCATAATTGACGCAGGAGACGGTCGCGACCGGCTCGCCTTCGATCTCGCCGACGAAGAAGCCCTGGCGATCGGGGATCGCAAAGCACGCGGCATCCGCCAGCCCCGGATTCCAGCCCTCCGCCGCGGCCCAGTCGACGGCGAGGGCGATTTCGTCGGGGCGCAAATTGCGGATCTGCAAATCACTCATTTCAAGCCGCTCATGATGGATGCGTTCGGCCATGGACCTGCCGACGGGTCCGGCTGTAGAAGGCCTCATGATAGGCCGAGCCTGCGGCTCGCCTCAACTGAAGGGATTATCGGTCATGGCAGCAGAGAAGGTTGCGCTCGTTACCGCAGGCGGCAGCGGCATGGGGGCGGGGGCTGCGCGGCGGCTGGCGGCGGACGGGTTTCGCGTCGCGATCCTGTCGTCCTCGGGCAAGGGCGAGGCGCTGGCGGCCGAGCTCGGCGGGATCGGCGTCACCGGCTCGAACCAGTCGAACGACGACCTGAAGCGCCTCGTCGAGCTTGCGATGGCGAAGTGGGGGCGGATCGACGTGCTCGTCAACAGCGCGGGGCACGGGCCGCGTGCCCCCATCATCGAGATCACAGACGAGCAGTGGCACACCGGCCTCGACACTTATCTCCTGAACGTGATCCGTCCGACCCGGCTGGTGACGCCGCTGATGCAGGCGCAGAAGGGCGGCGCCATCATCAACATCTCGACCGCCTGGGCGTTCGAGCCCAGCGCGATGTTCCCGACCTCGGCGGTGTTCCGCGCAGGGCTCGCCGCCTTCACCAAGATCTTCACCGACACTTACGCGGCCGACAATGTCCGCATGAACAACGTGTTGCCGGGCTGGATCGACAGCCTGCCGCAGCAGGACGCGCGACGCGACGGCGTGCCGATGAGGCGCTACGGCAAGGTCGAGGAGATCGCGGCGACGATCTCGTTCCTGGTCTCCGACGGCGCGGCCTACATCACCGGCCAGAACATCCGAGTCGACGGCGGGCTGACGCGCTCGGTCTGAGGCGGCCGTCTCAATGTGAGACTATGAGCCGGGCCAGTTCCGGCAGGATCTTGTAGCGGGCGATCTCGTGCGGATACTCGCCGCGATTGGCGAGCAGGACGATGCCAATCCGCCGCGCCGGCACCAGGCCGATATAGCCGGAGGCGTTGTTGAGCCCGCCGGGCTTGTCGACGATGGTGAGGCCTGGGAGGCGCACGGTCTCCCAGGCCATGCCCTGTCCGAATTTTTCGTCGACGCGGAAGGCCTCATGCTGCGTCAGCCGCAGGGCTTCGCGCAAATGGGGATCGATCGCGCGGCCGTCGACGCAGGCGGCGATGAACGTTGCGAGGTCGCGCGCAGAGGAGAACATCTGCCCGGTGCCGGGCACGTCGAAATAGCTCTGCTGGTTGCCGACCGGGCCGATCGCCGTGCCCTGATCGGAATAGCCCTGGACCACGCGTTGCATCGCCGCCCCGTCCAATATGGCGCGATTGTCCGGGCCGCGCTCGGGAACGCAAGTCGCGGTCATGCCGAGCGGAGAGAGGATGCGCTGTTCGAGCAGGGCTGCGATCGGCATGCCGTAGCGGCGCTCGAGCACGAGCTGAAGCAGCACATAACCGGCATGGGTGTAAACGCGTTGCCGGCCGGGTGCGACGCCGGGCGCCGGCGTGAAGGCGTTCAGCATCGCGATGAATTGCTCGCGCGTATATTCGTCGTTCGGCCAGGGCGGATGATCGGTCGGGAGCAGCAGCCCCGACGTGTGCGTCACCAACTCTCCAACGGTGACGTCGCGGATGTAGTTGCCGCTCAGCTCGGGCAGGTATTTCGGCAGACGATCGTCGAGCCGCATCTCGCCGCGCAGCACGCCGAGCGCCACGAGCGTGGCCTCGAACGGCTTTCGCAACGAGGCGAGGTTGAACAGCGTGTCGGCCGTCACCTTCCGTCCGGTCACATCGTCGGCGAACCCATCGCTGAAGAACTCGACATGGCGGCCGGCATAGAGCGCGGCGGCGAGGCCGCCCGCGTGGTCCGGCGTCGCGGTCGGTGCCAGCTCGCCGGCGACGATGTCGCGAATCTGCGCGATCATGTCGGAATCCGCGGACGCTCGCCGCGGGCGGGTGAGAGCGATCGCGAGCGGAACGAGCGCAGCCCGGGCGAAGCTTCGCCGGGTGATCCGGGATGAGATGACAAGGGGCGGCACGTGCTCTGATCAATCATGCTGATGCCCCGGACATGGTTTAGCGAGGAGGGCGCGATGTCCCAATTCACAATTGCGCGTGTGGGTTCCCGTCGAGCGACGAAACTGAGCCATCAGGCTAACAATTATTGACGCCCGTGATCCGCCGTGTATAGTTAGCTTCATGGCTAACCAATTATCCAGCCTCGACCAGATCTTCGCCGCGCTCGCCGACCCGACGCGGCGGGCGATCGTGATGCGGCTGTGCGCAGGCGAGGCGTCGGTCGGCGAGCTCGCCGATCCCTTCGACATGGCACTGCCGAGCTTCATGAAGCACATCCATGTGCTGGAGACGAGCGGGCTCGTTCAGTCCGAGAAATCCGGACGCGTGCGCACCTGCCGCCTCAGCGCGGACGCGCTGGTCGGCGCGGAGGATTGGTTCCAGCAGCAGCGCGCGGTCTGGGAGGCGCGGCTCGACAGGTTCGAGGCCTATGTGATGAAGCTCAAGAAAGAAAAGGAAAGGACGGCCGCCAAGCGGCCGTCCCGAACAACCAAACGGAAAGGTTCCTGACAATGACGAGTTCTGCCAACCCCGCTTTGTCGCAATGGTCGCTCGACCGCGAGATCGTGATGTCGCGTGTGATCGACGCGCCGCGCGATCTGGTGTTCGAGGCATGGTCCGACCCGGAGCATCTGCCGCAATGGTTCGGTCCGAAGGGATTCAAGGTCGAGACCTTCGAGATCGACGTCCGTGTCGGCGGCGTCTGGCGCTTCAACATGATCGGGCCTGACGGCACGGTCTATCCGAACCGGATGCGCTTCCGCCGCATCGAGCGGCCGTCGCTGATGGAGATGGATCACGGCCTCGACCAGGATGACGATCCCGGCATGTTCCGCTTCACCGTCACCTTTGCCGAGCAGAGCAACGGCAAGACCGTGCTGATGATGCGGCAGCTGGCTTCCAGCACCGAGCAGCGCGATGGCATGATCGGCTTCGGCGCCGTCGAGTACGGCTACCAGACGCTGGACAAGCTGGCGGCCTATGTGGCGGGAATTGAGAGAAAGGACCTCGCGTGATTCGGAGGCGTCTCCAAATGACGCCCCCGGAATAACCCCTGGATACGCAGGGGCCTCCGCAATTGTGACAGCGCCCGCAGGCGAATTATGACAGCGCCAACACGCAGATTTTTGTCGCCTGGAACGAAGGATTTATGACAGAATTGCTACCGTTGGATGTCAAAATGACTACAGCGGGGCTGTTCATGTTGCAGTGGCAGGCGCGGTCAAATCCCCTGGCGTGGTGGTGGGGATCTCTCACGCTTGTGAGCAGCGCCAACATTCTCGTCTGGTTCATGCTGTACCGTGAGTTCTACCCGACGGTCGCGGGCAGCGTCGGCGGCGGCTCGGACATCGGACTGATGTTCCTGCTGTGCGCCGGCTATGTGTTCGGCTGCGCCTTCCGTTCGGTGCTGCCGCGCGCCGACGTGCAGCGCATCTGCCTGTTCGACACCTGGCTCTCCAGCGTCTTCGTCGGACGCTCGGTCGCGACCGTGGCCGAGGTCTGCTTCGCCGCGCAATGGGCGATCATCCTGCATCAGCTCGGCACCATGACCGGCGCCGAGACGGCGGTGAACATCGCGTGGGTGATTGTCCCGGTGATCATCATCGCCGAGTGCTTCTCCTGGTACGCGGTGGTCACCACCAATTATCTCTACAACGCGATCGAGAATTCGTTGTGGGCGGTGACCTTCTTCCTCGCCGGCATCGCGCTGTGCCGCCTGATGCCGGAATTCCAGGGCGTGGTGCGCTGGGCGCTGATGTCAGGGATCGTCGGCATCGCCTGCTTCCTCGCCTTCCTAGTCACCGTCGACGTGCCGATGTATCTCAGCCGCTGGCGGGCAGGGCACGTGGAGGGCAACAAGTTCCTCGGCCTGCTCGAAGGCCTGCACGACGTCGCGACGCGCTGGGTGGTGACCCACGACATCGCGCATTGGAAGGGCGAGCTGACCTGGATGTTCCTGTATTTCACCGCGGCGGTGTGGTCGAGCCTCGCGCTCTGCGCGCTCTACGCGATGGAAGGCTATCTGGCGCGCTATCTCGCCTGAAGGTCAGGCGGTTCGGCGATCACCGTGTTGCGCAAGGTGCCGATGCCGGAAATCTCGACCTCGACGGTGTCGCCGGGGCGCATCCACAGCGGCGGTGTGCGCTTGGCGCCGACACCGCCCGGCGTGCCCGTGACAATGACGTCGCCGGGCACGAGCGGGCAGATCGTGGAGATGTAGGCGATCAGCTCGGGGATGGCGGTGATCATGAGATCCGTCGTGGTGTCCTGCACGACGTTGCCGTTCAGCCGGGTCTGCAAGGTGAGCTTTGACGGATCCGGAATCTCGTCGGTCGTCACCAGCCACGGACCGAAACTGCCGCTTTCGGCAAAGGTCTTGCCGGCAAGGAATTGACTGGTGTGGCGCTGCCAGTCGCGGATGCTGCCTTCGTTGTAGCAGGAATAGCCGGCGACGTGGTCGAGCGCGCGGCCAGGGGGGATGTGACGGCCCGCCTTGCCGATGACGAGCGCGAGCTCGCCTTCATAGTCGAAGTCCTCGCTCACCTTCGGCTTCACGATGGGCTGGAGATGGCCGACCTGGCTGCAGGCGAAGCGCGCAAACAGCGCCGGCTTTTCGGTGACGGTGCGGCCGGTTTCGGCGACGTGATCGCGATAGTTGAGGCCCACACAGATGATCTTGCCGGGATCGGGGATCACGGGCGCGAAGCTGATCCTGTCGAGCGCGTGATCGGGCGCCGCGGAGGCGGCCAGCCTTGCCGCCTCGGCAAGGCGACCGGCTTCGAGCAGCTGCCGCAGCGTGGCGCACCCCGCCATCCGCGCGCCGAGATCGACGACGCCGTTATCCTTGATGACGCCGAAGGAGGGGCGGCCATCGACGATGAAAGAAAGCAGCTTCATGAGATATCCTTAAGAAGTGTTCGCTCAGGCCGCGGAGGGCACATGGGCTGAAGGAATTTGGGTTGGAGGCGCGATGGCGGCGAGGAGGCGGTCGAGCTCGGCCTCGTTGCGGGCGGAGCCGCGCACATAGCGGTCCGGGCGAACGAGTGCGGCGATGACGCCGTGCTCGCGCAGCCAGGGGCCGAGGCCGTTGGCATCGTCGCTGGTCAGGACCTTGATCCCTGCCTGTGACAGCGCGAGGCGTGATGAGAGTGCCGCGGCCGCCTCGATGAGCAGCACGTGGCTGTAGCCGGTCCGGTCGTCGCTTCGGCTGTCGTCGGTCAAGGTGAACTGCGGCGCCAGGTGGCCGGCGAGCGGCAGGTCGCCGAACGCGAGGCCGGGGCCGAGCAGAGGCTTCTTCACCTCCAGCTTGACCGGCGCATTCTCGCGCGCTTCGCCGGCGGCAAGGCCGGCCTCGATCGCCTTGGTGTTGATGACACCGCCGAGGCGAATGGCGAGCTCGATGAACTCGCGCACATGCGGCAGGCGTTCGCTCTGATAGGTGTCGAGCAGATCGGGCGCGGCGCTGTTGCGGATCACGCTCGCCAGCTTCCAGGCGAGGTTGGCGGCATCGCGAATGCCGGCGCACATGCCCTGGCCGAGGAAGGGCGGGGTCTGGTGCGCGGAATCGCCCGCGAGCAGCAATCGTCCGTTCCGCCATTGCTGCGCGATGACCGAATGAAAAGTGTAGACCGCAGCGCGCTCGATCTCGGCTTCGTCGGGCGTGATCCAGCGCGACAGCAGCTCCCAGACCTTCGCAGGTTGCGCGACGTCCTGCGAGTCCTCGTCCGGGAGAACCGTGATCTCCCAGCGCCGCCGCGTGCCGGTGCCGCGCACGTAAGTTGCGGGCCGCCTGGGATCGCAATGCTGGAGGCTGTAGTCGCCGAGGTCGTCGCGCGCGCGCTTGAGCAGCACGTCGGTCACAAGCCAGCGCTCGTGGAAGCCGAGGTCGTCCATGCCCGAGCCGATGAAGCGGCGCACCAGGGAGCGGGCGCCGTCGCAGCCGATCACGTAGCCGGCACGGACCTCGCTGAGCCTCCCGTTGGAGAGGTTTTCGCAGCGGACTCGCACGCCGTGCTCGTCCTGATCGAGCGCGAACACTTCGCAACGGTTGCGCAAGGTGACGTGCGGCCAGCGGGCGAGGCCGCCGATCAACACGTCCTCCAGATCCGGCTGATGGAAGCGGTAGCTGAGATGCCAGCCCATCGGCGTCAGCGTCTGCGGACGGGACCAATCCAGCAGCATGCGCCCGGCTGCATCGAGAAAGAGCATGCCGGGACTGAGAATGACATGCGGCAGGATCGCATCGGCAAGCCCGATGGTCTGGAACACGCGCATGCATTCATCGTCGAAATGCACCGCGCGCGGCAAGTGATAGGTCCGTGCCTCGCGCTCCAGCACCAGCGTCCGCACGCCGCACAGGCCGAGCAGGTTCGCGAGCGTGGCGCCCACCGGCCCGCGGCCGACGATTACGACGTCATACTCTTCAGGGGTGGATTTATCTTGCATGGGGTATCTCTTCCCCAAGCAGGCTCGGCGCTTCAACGCCGGCGTGGCAAGTGTCCGCCCAGCGGACGGCCTCGTCCAAAACCCGTCTTGTCCGCCAGCCGGACATTTCGGCAATCGCGCTACCTCGAGCCGGCCTGCCTTGGTTACCTAGGACCAGGAAAAAAGGTGCAGGTTGTCGATTGAGGCAGCCGCGGAGGAACGACGATGCTGAAATGCGCGGGAGTGGCGTGCCTTGCAATCCAACTGTTCGTGGCGCCCGCTTTGGCCGCGGACATCAACGTGGGAATCCTGCTGTCCACGACCGGTCCGGCCGCCGCGATCGGGAATGCGGAGCGCAACGGCACCAGCTTTGGCGCAACCGAAGTTGCGGGCCACAAGGTCAACTATCTGTTTCTCGACGAGGCTTCGGACAGCACCGCGGCGGTCGCAGCGATGCGGAAGCTCGTTCAGGGCAGCAGCATCGATATTCTGGTCGGGCCGACCACGACGCCCGGATCCTTCGCGATCATCGATCCTGCGGTCGAATACCGGGTTCCGGTCATCACGCTTGCCCCGGTCAACGCCCTGGTGACACCGGTCGATGCGCGGAGGCGCTGGATATTCAAGACGACCACGAACGACGATCACGAAGCCGCGCCATTGTTCGCACACATGAAGAAGAGCGGCGTCAAGAAACTCGCCCTCATCGGTTTCGGCGATTCCTATGGTGACGCCTGGAGCAAGGTCAGTGCGGAGATGTGTGCGGCCGCGGGGATCGCGCTCGTCGCCGACGAGAAATATGCACGGACCGATAACAGTGTCGTCGGGCAGGTCCTCAAGATCGTCGCCGCCGATCCCGACGCCGTCCTGATTGCGGCCTCCGGTGCGCCCGCGGCGCTGCCGCTGCTTCAGCTTCGCGAGAAGGGATTTGCAGGCAAGGTGTACGGCACGCTCGGCGCCACCTTTGGAGATTTCCGGAAGCTGACGGGCGCGCAAGGTGACGGCATCTTCGTGCCGCTGAGCCCGGCCGTCGGCGCGGCCTCGTTGCCGGATGGCCATCCCGCCAAGCAGGCCGCGCTGGAGTTCATTCAGCGCTACGAAGCCAAGTTCGGTCCGGGAAGCCGCAACATCTTTGCGGGATCCGCCTACGATGCGCTGCTCCTGGTCGAGCGCGCTGCACCCGCTGCGCTCAAGGTGGGAGCGCCCGGGACCGCCGAATTTCGCGAGGGCCTCCGCAGCGCGATCGAAGGGCTCAGAGGCCTGGCTGGCTCCCGCGGCGTCTACAATTACGGCCCCAACGACCACACCGGCCTCGACCAGAGTGCGCTGACGCTTGGTCAGCTGCAGAAGGGCGAATGGGTGGCGGTGCCCTGAGGCGGACCTCGGGACGGTCAGGGAGAACAGAGGATGCCGGCCATTCCCGGACAACCGGTCTATGACGTCGATCTCTACAGCGACGAGGTCCTCCTCGATCCATACCCGCACTACAGGGCCCTTCGCGATCTGGGCGCGGTTGTCTGGTTGCCGCAAAACGGGCTTCACGCGGTGGCTCGCTTCGACGACGTCCGTGCCGCCCTGCGAAACCCGACCGTGTTCTCGTCGGCACAGGGAGTTGCCGCCAACGACCACGTCAACAGCATCTCGCAAGGCACGACGCTGGCGAGCGATGCGCCCTTGCATGATCGGCTTCGTGCGATCATAGCAGCTCCGTTGCTGCCGCGAGCTCTGGAAGAGATTGCGCCGCAGATCAGGGCGGAGGCCCACCGGCTTGTCGACGACCTGGTCGCCCGCGGCCAGTTCGATGCGGTATCGGACCTGGCCCAGCACCTGCCACTGACGATCGTCTCCAAGCTCGTGGGCCTGGAGGATCATGGTCGCAGCAGCATGCTGCGCTGGGCTGCTGCGACCTTCAACGTGCTCGGCAGCATGAATGCACGGGCCTGTGCGGCTATGAAGGACGTTCAGGAGATGCGCGCCTATCTCGGCGGCGAAGAGATCAGGAGCCGTCTGCGGCCCGGCAGCTGGGGCGACCGCATCTTCGCGGCTGCGGACCGCGGCGAGGTCGAGCCCGAGCGCTGCCCGGTGCTGATGCGGGATTATCTCGGCCCGAGCCTCGATACGACCATCTTCGCGACGGCCAACCTGGTCTTGCTGTTCGGCCGACACCCCGAGCAGTGGGATCTGGTCCGCAACGATCCGGCCCTGATCCCGAATGCGATCAACGAGGCGCTGCGGCTGGAATCCCCGGTCCGGGGATTCACACGCTATCTCACGGCCGATGCGACGATTGCAGACCTGACCCTTCCGCGCGGGAGCCGGCTGCTGCTGCTATACGCGTCGGCCAATCGCGACGAGCGAAAATGGCAGGATCCGGAATGCTTCGACGTGACACGCCGCGCCAACGACCATCTCGGATTCGGCAATGGGACGCACATGTGCGCAGGCCTTCATCTGGCCCGGCTGGAGATGACTGCGCTGCTTGAAGCCCTGATGAAGCGCGTGGCCTGCTTCGAGATCGGGGAGCCCGTGCTCGCGCTCAACAACGTGTTGCGTGGCCTGGCTTCCTTGCCGGTTCGGGTGAAACGCGCATAGCCCGCGCCTTGTCGATCCCTGTCATCGGAGCTCTGCTTCATGCTCCGACGTCGATGGCAGCCGCGGCGCTGCGCATCGGATCGACAAACGTGGCGATGGCTTCCTCGATCCCCAGCGCCGAGCGGATCCAGATGATCGAGATGCAGCCGAACACGGCGCCGCCCCGCACGATCGGGACGGCAATCGAAGCCGTCTTGGGATTGTATTCGCCCTCGCTGCGGATGGCGTAGCCTCGCGCGGCGGTCTCTGCGATCATGCGGTCGAGCCGGCCCTGGTCGAGGAAGGGGCGGTCGTCGACCTCATCGATGCGGCGAAGATGATTGACGATGAGATCGCGTTCGCGCGCAGGGCAGGCGGCGAGATAGGCGCGGCCCGCAGACGTACGCAGCATCGGCAGGCGCTTGCCGATCATGCCGCGGTCGATCGAGAGCGGGCTGCGAGAATGTGTGGTCTCCTGCACCACCATCGCTGCGTTCTCGTACGTCGAGAGATCGACCGGCCAGACCAGTTTCTTGCTGAGATCGGCGAGATAAGGCGCCGCCGCATGGCAGATCACCACGCCTGGATCATAGCCGTCGCCGAGGCTCAGCGCGCGCCGGGTGACCCGGAATCGGTCGTCGCTGGCGCTGCGGGCGATATAGCCGAGTTCCTCCAGGGTTTCGAGCAGGCGATACACGGTGGGTCGGGGCAGGTCGAGCGCGCGGGCGACGTCGCCGGCGCGGATGCCGCCGGAGCGGTTGACCTCGTGCAGCACGTCGAGCCCGCGCTTGAAGGCGCGGACGCCCTCAGACTGCCGCGGCTGGCCGTTCCGCGTCCGCTCCTTGGACACTCCGTATTTCCTCCCTTGTGGCACGTCGCGGCGCGCTTATTGTCGCCTGAGAACGCGAGGCGATTGCGGAACCGCCACCGTAGGATCGCGCGCGGCTGGTATCAAGCTCGCCGCACGACGGCGACCGCGATGCCTTCGGGAGGAATTCGATGGAAATCGCAGCGCTCGGCTATATCGGAATCAGCTCATCCCAGCTCGACCAGTGGAGCCGGATGGCGACCGGGCTGCTCGGCATGCAGCAGGTCGATCGCGGCGGCAAGATGCGGGCCTTCCGCATGGACGACCGCAAGCAGCGGCTGATCGTCGACGGCGGAAGCGATGCCGGCCTTGCGGTGATGGGATGGGAAGTTGCTTCGACCGCGGAACTGGACAAGTTGGCAGGACGGCTCGAAAGCCATGGCATCAAGGTGGCGAGGGGCTCGCGCGCACTCGCTGACGAGCGGCATGTCGGCGAGCTGATCGCGTTTGCCGATCCCGCCGGCAACCGGCTGGAGGCTTTTTGCAAGCCGGAGCTTGCGAGCGAGCCGTTCAGGCCGGGCCGCCCGATCTCGGGCTTCCGCACCGGGGCGCTCGGCATGGGGCATGTCGTGCTCAATGTGGAGGATGTCGAGGTGCTGTTGCCGTTCTATCGCGACGTGCTCGGCTTTCACGTCTCCGATTTCGGGCTGAAGCCCTACGGGCTTTATTTCTTCCACGTCAACGGCCGCCACCATTCCTTTGCGATGGTCGGATCGGGGCGGAAGGCGATGCATCATTTCATGGTCGAGCTCGGCTGCCTCGATGATGTCGGGCAGGGCTACGATCTCGCGCAGATGGACGAGGGACGCATCGCCTACACGCTGGGCCGGCACACCAATGACCACATGACCTCGTTCTACGTGAATACGCCGTCCGGCTTCTTCATCGAATACGGCTGGGGCGGACGCGTCATCGATCCCGAGACCTGGCAGCCGCACGAGACCTTTGATGGGCCCTCCCTGTGGGGTCACGAACGGCTGCATATGCCCGAAGAGCAGCGCACGCGGTTGCGCGAGATGCGGCTCGATGCGGCTGCCCGCGGCGTGCGCGTCGCCGATCCGCGCGTTCCGCCGCTCAACTGCGCGTGGCTGGACCAGGTGATCGCGCGCGAATGATGGCCGCGGCGCAGCTCAGGCCCCGCCGAGATCGACCTCGCTCAGGATGCCCTGGCGCAGCGCCAGCCGGACCAGCTCGATATCGGAGCCGACGCCGAGCTTGTCCTTGATCAGTGAATGCAGGTTCGCCACCGTCTTCGGGCTGACATGCAGCGTCGCGGCGATCTCCTCCGTTGTGTTCTCGGCGAGCAGCAATCGCAGCACCTCGAACTCGCGCGGGGTCAAGACGTCGGCGGCCGAGGTCTCGCCGCCGATGCGGCCGAGCGCAAGCTCGTGGTCGATGTCGGGGCTGATGGCGATCTTGCCGGCGAGCACGTCCTTGACCGCGCGCACCAGGGTCTCCGGCGGGCTGGTCTTGGTGACATAGCCCCTTGCACCGGCGCGGATCGCCTGCACGGCAAAGCCGGCACTCTCGTGCATGGTGAAAACGAGGATTCGCGCCGCCTTGTCCCACTGCCTGATCCGCCTGACGGCTTCGATGCCGCCGATGCCGGGCATGCTGAGGTCCATGATGACGAGGTCGGGCATCTCGGATTTGTAGAGGCGATAGGCTTCCGCTCCATCGGCCGCCTCGGCGACGACGCGTAGGCCCGGCTGCTTCTGGAGCACCGAGCGATAGCCCTCGCGGACGACGGAATGGTCGTCGACCAGCAGGATGGTCGCTTCGCCTGCGCTCATGCCGCATGCTCCAGGGCCTCGGACGTGGCAGCCGCGAGCGGAATGAAGACGCGCAGCGCGGAGCCGTGAGGGCCGGTCTCAAAGCTCAGACGGCCACGAAGCGCTGCAACGCGCTCGCGCATGCCGAGCAGACCCATACCGGATTTGACGGCAGCCTCGTTCGGCCGGCCATCGTCCTCGACGGCGAGCGCGATCTCGCCGTCGGCCATCGTCAGATGCAGGTTGACCTTCGTTGCGCCGGCGTGCTTGGCCGCATTGGTGAGCGCCTCCTGCACGATCCGATAGAGATTGGCACTGACGGAGGCGGGCACGCTGTCGAAAGCGCCGTCGAACCGGATCTCGAAGCGGGTCTGGCCGCGACTGCGGCCGTTCCACCCCGAGACCAGGCCTTCGAGGCTGGCGATGAGGCCGAGCTCGTCGACATCGGGCGGCCGCAGCCGGAACAGCGCACCGCGCAGCGTCTCCATCATCCCGGTCGCGGTGCGGGCGATGCTGTCGCATTCGCCCAATAGGCCGGGACAGTCCTGCGCCGCTGTCTGGCGGGCGGACGCAGCCAGCGCGCGGATCGCGGCGAGCGACTGGCCGAATTCGTCATGCAGCTCGCGGGCGAGGTGGCGGCGCTCCTCGTCCTGGAGCGCGATCAGCTTCCGCGTCAGCTCGTTGCGCTCGGCAAGCGCGGTGTCGAGGCTCTCGGCGAGATGGTTGAAGACGTCGCGGATGGCGGAGAGCTCGGCGAGGTCGAACGGCGGCAGCCGGGTGGTGAGGTCGCCGGCAGCGATGCGTTCGAGGCCGCTGCCGATCATGCGGGTGGGCCGTAGGGCCCGGGCCAGCGCGGCATAGACCAGCGCGCAGAGCAGCGGCAGCGCGATCGCAAGCGCGATCATCAGGCGGCCGGCCTCATGCCAGGCCTCCGCCGTCTGCACCGCCGGGTCGATCGAAACCACGGTCTCGCCGAGCTTGGTTCCGCGCACGATCACGGGGCGAGCCGCCTCGCGGCCGGGGTCGAACACGCTGCGATAGAAGGCGGCGAAGGCCTGCGGCGGCGGGCTGGCCGGGGCAGGCGCGCCGCTGCAGAAACGCTGCAGTATCTCGCCGCTCGGCCCACGGAATCCGAGGCAGAGGCCGGGCGTCATCACATGGGCCGACACCGGGTCGAGGTCCGGAAAGTCCGAGCGGGGGCTCGCCGCCCACTGCACCTTGCCTTGCTGCAGCTCCAGCGTCTTGGCCACGATGGCGGCGATGCCATCGATGCGCGCATGCGCGGCGCTATCGGCGCTGACGAGGAAATAGGTGGAGATCGCGGCGAAGCAGGCGGCCGATATCGCAGCCACGCGCAGCGTCAGACGGACCTTGAGATCGAATCTCGGGCGTTTCCACATCGGCTTGCACCTGGTGCGACCGGGCTGGTCGTGCCTCATTAAAGGGCAGAACGCCAGCGGCGGGAAGCGTTCCCGGCTTGCCGCAGTGCAACGTCGTGAAATTTTCCCGGACGTGCCGCGCTCAGAACGTCAGCTGCACCTTCATCGACTGCGAACGATCGCTGGCGAGCTCGAAGGCGGCGACGGCGTTCTCGAACGGCATGGTCGCCGTGATCAGCGGCTTGACGTCGATCAGTCCTTCGCCCATGAGGCGCACCGCGAGCTCGAACTCGGGATCGAAGCGGAACGTGCCGCGCAGCTGCAATTCCTTGGCGACGATCGAGTTGATCGGCAGCGTCATCTCGCCGCCGAGGCCGAGCTGCACCAGCGTCGCGCCGGGCCTGAGTACGTCGAGCGCGGTGCAGAGCGCCGCCTGATTGCCGGAGGCTTCGAACAGCGTGTCGAATACGCCCTTGCCGGCGCGCCAGGGATCGAGCGCGGTGGCATTGGTCGCGACGTTGATGGCATGCGTAGCGCCGAGCTTCTTGGCGACCGCGAGCGGCGCCTCGGCCACATCCGTCACCACGATCTCGGATGCACCGCCGAAGCGCGAGACCAAAATCATCAGCGCGCCGATCGGGCCGCAGCCGGTGATCAGCACGCGCTTGCCGAGCAGGGGGCCGGCCTGCTTGCCGGCATGCAGGCACACTGCAAGCGGCTCGGCGACGGCGGCTTCCGCCAGCGACAGCTTGTCCGAGACCGGGACGGCCTGCGTGGCGTCGACCGTGATGAACTCGCGAAAGCCGCCCTGCACATGGGGAAAGCGCATGGCGCTGCCGAGGAAGCGCATGTCGAGGCACTGGTTGCGCATGCCCTCCTGGCAATGCAGGCACGCCCCGCACGGTCTGCTCGGGTTGACCGCGACGCGGGTGCCCGGCCTGACGCTGGTGACGCCGTCACCGACGTCAGCAACGACGCCGGCGATCTCGTGCCCCAGCGCCATCGGTTGCTGGATCCGCACGACGCCGAAACCGCCGTGATGGTAGTAGTGCAGATCGGAGCCGCAGATCCCGCCATTGGCGATCTTGACGCGGACCTCGCCAGGGCCGGGGGCCGGATCGGCATAATTGTCGATCCGCAGGTCCTTCGGGGCGTGGATGACGACGGCGCGCATGACTTGCTCCCTGGATTTCGCGGGTTACATCGCGGCGATCATGCCGCCATCGACATAGATGATCTGGCCGTTGACGTAGGTGGACGCATCCGAGGCGAGGAAGATCGCGGCACCCACCAGCTCGTCCGGCTTGCCCCAGCGCTTGGAGGGGATGCGGCCCATCAGCCAGGTGTTGAAATCGGCGTTGTTGACCAGCGCCTCGTTCATGTCGGTGAGCATGTAGCCGGGGCCGATCGCATTGGCCTGGATGCCGTGCTGGGCCCATTCCACCGCCATCGAACGGGTCAGGTTCTTGATGCCGCCCTTGGCCGCCGTGTAGGGCGCAATGGTGGGGCGGGCGAGCTCGCTGCCGAGCGAGCCGATATTGATGATCTTGCCGCGCTTGCGCGGGATCATGCGCCTCGCCGCCTCGCGGCCGATCACGAAGGCGCTGGTGAGGTTGGTCTCGATCACCTTGCGCCATTCGTCGGTGGTGAATTCCACCAGCGGCTTGCGATGCTGGATGCCGGCATTGTTGACGAGGATGTCGACCGCGAGCCCTTCGCGATCGAAGCGCTCGAACGCCGCCACGATTGCGGGCTCGTCGGTGACGTCAAAGGCGGCGCCTTCGGCCTGGTGGCCGGCGCTGCGAAACTCGGCGACGGCCTGTTCGACACGCTTGGGATCGACGCCGTTGACGATGATCTTCGCGCCGGCCTTGGCCATGCCCTCGGCAATGGCGCGACCGAGGCCGCGGGAGGAGCCGGTCACGAGCGCGGTGCGGCCGGAGAGATCGAAGAGGGAAGTGCTCATCTCAAGAATTCCTCAGACGTTGGAGCGGCGCACGGTGAGATCGGTGCGCTCGAAGACGGCAGGCAGGAGGTCGACGCCGAGGCCCGGTCCTTCCATCGGAAAGACATAGCCGTCCTTGATCACGGGCATCGTGGTGACGAGCTCATTGTACCAGCCTTTGTAGAAGGCGCGCACCGATTCCTGGATCAAGGTGTTGGGCTGGCTGAAGGACATGTGGATGGCGGCGATGAAGCCGATCGGGCCGATGCAATCGTGCGGGGCGAAGGGACGGTGATAGGTCTCGGCCATCGCCGCGATCTTGCGGCCTTCGGTGAGACCGCCGGTCCAGCACAGATCGGCCATCACCACATGCATGGCGTCGCGGTCGAGCATGTCCTTGTAGGGGAAGCGCGAGCCCAGTGTCTCGCTGGCGCAGACCCAGACGTCGGTCGAGCGGGCATATTCGGCCAGCGCCTGCGGCGAGTTCATCCGGATCGGGTCCTCGTACCAGGTCGGCTTGTAGGGCTCGAGCGCACGGGCGATCTGCTTGGCGGTCGGCAGATTCCACAGCGAGTGCAGCTCGACCATGATCTCCATCTTGTCGCCAACCGCTTTGCGGATCTTCTCGAACGGCTCGATCGCCTGCTTCATCTGCGCGGCGGTGATGTAGAGTCCCTTGTTCTCCTGCGCGGCGGGATCGAACGGCCAAATCTTCATCGCGGCGATGCCGCTTTCCAAAAGGCTCTCGGCCAGCGCATCGGCGCGCGTCATGAATGCGTCGAGATCCTCGTAAGGTCCCTTGGAGGCGCCGAGATTCCAGTTGGCCACCGGGCTGATATTGGTTGAGCGGACATATTGCGTGCCGGCGCAGGTGTTGTAGATGCGCTGCTTGTCGCGGCAAAGGCCGCCGAGCATCTGGTGCACCGGCTGGCCGCAGACCTTGCCGAACAGGTCCCACAGCGCGATGTCGATCGCGGACGCGGCGCGGTATTCGACGCCGGTGGAGGACTGCGCCATCGGCAGGTTCAGCATGTCGCGATGAATCGCCTCGATGTGCAGGGGATTGCGGCCGAGCAGGCGACCGGCAAAGGTGTCGTGGATCTGCGCTTCGACGGCGCCAGCGCCATAGAAGGTTTCGCCGAGACCGATCAGACCAGTGTCGGTATGGATGCGGACCCAGATGACGTTGGAAAATTCCTCGGTGCGCAGTGTCTCGATCGACGTGATCTTCACGGCAAGTATCCTCCCATCGAAAAGGCGCTTCGCACCCCGACGTCTCATTTTGCGCTGCGCAGGTCGTGCCGACGTCTTACGCCTGCTTGTAATATATCACAACATGTTTTAAGGGTGCCACAACGAGGCGCGCCATCCTGCAACGAGAGCGCGGGCTGACGGGAGGACGACATGGCACGACGCAAGCGCGCGCTCGAGGTGGTGAAAGACGAGGATGACGGCGGAGGCCGGCGCTCCCGTAGCAATCGTCTCAACTTCTTCGAGTTGGCCTATCAAAGGATCGAAGAGCTCCTGGTTCATTGCGAGCTCAAGCCAGGCCAGTTCATGACCATGCTGGAATTGCAGCACATCACCGGTTTTGGCCGCACGCCGGTGCATCATGCCGTCAATCGTCTCTCCGCCGACACCCTCATCATTATCCGCCCGCGTCATGGCCTCACCATCGCGCCGATCGATCTGGCGCGCGAACGCATGCTGCTCGGCCTGCGCCGCGATATGGAGCGTTTCGTCATTCGCCTCGCGGCGGATCGCGCCAGTCTTTCCCACCGCAATCAGGCGCTGCACATCGAGCGTCTGCTGCGCGAGCGCCGCGCCAGCCTGACCCTCGACGAATTCAATCATCTCGACCGCCGTATCGACGCGCTGGTGCTGGAGGCCGCCGGCGAGCCATTCCTGGTGCACACGCTGCGGCCGTTGCACACGCTGTATCGCCGCATCGGCTACATCCATCATCGCTTCATGCCCGGGCAGGCGGATCTGTCAGGCACGATCGATCACCATCTCGCCATCCTTGCAGCCGTCGCCAACCGCCGCGTCGAGGACGCGGTGAAGGCGAGCGACGCACTGATCGACTACATGGGCGAGATGTTCTCAGGGATGGAGGCGGGGATCGATCCGCGCCTGCTCGATTGCAGCATCGAGCCGCTGCTCGGCGCGTAGAGCACGATCCGAAAGTGTGCAGCGGTTTTCCGAAGAGGTGATGCTCAAGACAACAAGCTAAAGCGCGATGAGATCCTGATCTCATCGCGCTTTTAGAGAGTTCTGAAGAAAGGAAGAAGAATGTCAACGATGGCGATGCCACAAGCGACCGCGAGCGAAGCCGCGGTCCGCTACCTCATCACGAACTACAGCCCCAAGGGCAACAAGGTCGGCTGGCTGATGATGGCCTCCATCCTGGTCGAGGCCTGGGACCTCTATTCGATCGCCTTCGTGCTGATCTTCATCAAGGAGCAGTACAATCCCGATCCGCTGATGCTCGGCCTTGCCGCTGCGGGCACGCAAGGCGGCGCCCTGATCGGCGCGCTGCTCGGCGGCTGGCTGTCCGACAAGATCGGCCGCCGCGTGATGTTCCTGGTCACGATGGTGCTGTTCATCGTGCTGGCGCTGGCGCAGGCCTTCGTGCCGAACGTTGCCTGGCTCGTCGTCATCCGCTTCCTGCTCGGCATTCCCCTCGGTTCCGACATCTCGACCGGCTACACCTACATCATGGAATCCATGGCCAAGGGCGAGCGTGAGGTCATGGGCAACCGCTGGCAGTTCATGTTCGCCGTCGGTGAAGTGCTCACCATCGGCGTTATCGTGATCTTCCTGCTGATCGACATGAATCACGAGATGCTGTGGCGCGTGACGCTCGGTCTCGGTGCGGTGCCGGCGCTGATCATCCTGATCATGCGTCACGACGTGCCGGAGACGGCGGTGTGGCTGGTGCAGAAGGGCCGCTACCGCGAGGCCAAGCAGGTCGCGCGCGAGATGTTCAACGACAACCTCGACATGCTGCCGGACCAGGACGTCAAGGTGCCGAAGGTCTCGACCCGCGCGTTCCTCGCCGACCTCAAGAAGGATCCGATCCGCTGGCGCGCAACGGTCTACGGGTGGATCGCCTGCTTCATGCAAGCAAGCGAGTTCTCGACCTTCGCGTTCTACCTGCCGGTGCTGTTCGCGATGGTCGGCGTGTCGTCGATTCTCGGCAACAATCTGGTGACAATGGCGCTGTTTGCCTTCGCGGGGCTGTCGGGCTGGGTCGGACCCTTGCTGACACCGAAGATCGGCCACCGTGGCATCTCGATCGCCGGCTTCTCGATCGTGCTGGTATCGCTGCTGTTTGCGGCCTTCGCGCTCTACACCGACAACAAGATGCTGCTGCCGTTTGCGGCCGCCGGCATGCTGTGGGGCCATTACTGGGACGCCTCGAACTGCATGACGATCCCGACCATGGTCGCCAAGCCGCAATATCGCGGCACCGCCAGCGGCTTCGCCTACATGTTCGTGAAGCTGCCGTCGTTCCTGGCGATTTTCCTGTTTCCCTCGCTGTTCGCCGCGATCGGGCAGGCCAACGCCACGCTGTTCGTCGCGATCTTCCCGCTGATCGGATTGCTCGCGGCAATCTTCATCCTGCCGGAAGTCTATGGCTACGAGAACGACTGAACCCGCACACTATCTGATCGCGGCGGCTAACGCCGCAATCAGAGCTGGCGGCGTCACCAGGAGGCCGAGCTTGAGGAACGGCCAGGCGCCGACCTCGATCTTCTCCCGCCGGAGCGCGACCAGCCAGAGAATGGTGGCGAGCGAGCCAGTGACCGACAGATTGGGGCCGAGATCGACGCCGATCAGGATGGCACTGACGACCGGCGCGGGCAGATGATCGCTGGCGGCGACCGAACCGGCGACGAGACCGACAGGGAGGTTGTTGGCGATGTTGTCGGCGAGCGCGGTGGCGATGCCGACACTCCAGGCGGCGTTCGTCACGGACTGCGCCACCGCCTGGTGCAACAGCGCGCTCAGCTGCGCGATCACGCCGGTCTTCACCAGCGCTTCGACCATGACAAAGAGCCCGCCGACGAGCGGCAGCACGCTCCAGGAGACACCGTGCAGCACGGGCAAAGGCGATTGACGGTTGATCAGCAACACGATCGCCGCGGTCGTCACGCCGCAGATGAAGGTCGGCAGACCCAATTGCAAATCGAGGGCCGAGGCCCAGATCAGCACGATGCCGATGGCACCGATGCCATAGGCCGTCAACAGGCCGCCGCGGCTGAGTTTGGGATGAGGCACTTGCGTTTCGATGGTTTCGTCCTTCAACTCGCGGTGCAAGGCAAGGCGTAGTGCGATATAGGTGAGAACAATCGAGGCAAGCGACGGCAGAGCGAACTGGCGCAGCCAAGTCCCCAGATGCGGCATGTTCTTGCCGAACACGACGAGGTTGGCCGGATTGGAGATCGGCAGCACGAAGCTCGCGGCATTGGCGATGAAAGCGCAGACGAAGAGATAGGGCAGCGGTTTTGCGCCGGCCGCGCGCGTCGCGGCATAGACGGCCGGCGTCAGCACGATCGCGGTGGCATCGTTCGAGAGCAGCACCGTCACAAGCGTGCCGACGAGATAGATCAGCAGGAACAGCCGCTGCGGGGAGCCGCGTGCATGCTCGACCGCAAACGCGGCCAGATAGTCGAACAGGCCTTCGAGCCGCGCCAGCTCGGCGATCAGCATCATGCCGATCAGGAAGAGATAAACGTCGACGCCTTTCTCGATGCCGGTGAGTGCATCCTGCCACGATAGGAAGCCGGGCAGCACGAGAGCGGCGGCGCCGATCGCGGCCCAGATCGCCTCCGGCATGCGAAAGGGGCGGATGATGACGCCTCCGGTGGCGGCGACGATGATGCTCCAGGCCCAGATGGCATCAGACGGCACGGTCGGCAAGTCAATCTCCAGAATCCGCTCCTGACTACCGCGCGCCGGGTAGAACCGCCAGCCTCAAAACTTGATCGCCAGCAGCACCGCGCCGGCGCCGATCATGGCGATGCCGAGCCAGCCCTGCGCCGTCGGCCGCTCGCCGAGAAAGGCGAAGGCGAACAGGGCGACCAGCACGACGCTGAGCTTGTCGATCGGCGCGACCAGCGTTGCGGGGCCAAGCTTCAGCGCACGGAAATAGCAGAGCCACGAGGCACCGGTCGCTAGTCCCGACAGCACCAGGAACAGCCAGGTTCGCGGCGAGACCGCCGAGGGTACGACGAATTGTCCGGTGAAGAATAGCAGCACCGAAAAGGCGAGCAGCACCACGACGGTGCGGATGAAGGTGGCGAGATCCGGATTGATGTTCTCGACGCCGACCTTCGCGAAGATCGCGGTCAGCGCCGCAAAGCAGGCGGACAGCAGCGCCCAGGTCTGCCAGGCGGAGAGGAGGGCGGGTTTCATGAACTTCCTGATGCGCGCGGCTGAATCGTCGTTATGCCGGTAACCGGAGCCTAACACTCGGCGTCGTCCCGGCGAAGGCCGGGACCCATACCCCCAGGGAGAAGTGTGACACGAGATGGTCATTGGCAATCTTTCGCCACACACCCATTCGTGATTATGGGTCCCGGCTTTCGCCGGGACGACATTGTGAGTGTCGCTCGCACCTTATCTTGCCACCGACAGCTTCTCCGAGATCGCCTTGCGCAGGATGCGCGACAGCGATTCCACGGAATACGGCTTCTGGATCAGCTCGAAGCCGCGGTGCGCGTTTTCCGCGAGCACGTTGCTGTAGCCGGAAGTGAGCACCACGGGCAGGCCCGGATAGCGCTCGCGGATGATGCCGGCGAGCTCGACCCCGTTCATGCCGGGCATGATGACGTCGGAGAAGACGAGATCGACGGCAAATTCGTTGTCGCCGAGGATCGCCAGTGCCGCGTTCGCGTCGGCGACGCGGCGGACGACATAGCCGAGATCCTCCAGGAGTTCGGTGGAGAAGCGGCCGACCTCGTCGTCGTCCTCGACCACGAGCACGCGACAGCCACGCCCGGTCGTGGCCGCCTCGTGGCTCAGCGCCGCGGCTTCCTTCTCCGTGGCGGGGCTCCGCGCCTGCGGCAGGTAGATGGTGAAGGTGGCACCTTCACCTTGCGTGCTCGTCACCGCAATGTCGCCCTCGGACTGCTTTGCGAAGCCGAAGGCCTGGCTCAGGCCGAGGCCGGTGCCCTTGCCGACCTCCTTGGTGGTGAAGAACGGCTCGAAAATCGAGTCGAGATGTTCCGGCGCGATGCCGCTGCCGGTGTCCGCGACTGAGATCGCGACATAGTCGCCGCCGCGCGCCGATTGTGCGCGCAGGCTCGGAATTCCGGAGACCTTGCGCACGGCAATGGTGAGGCGGCCTTCGCCGTCCATGGCATCGCGGGCGTTGATGGCGAGGTTGATCAGCGCGGTCTCGAACTGGGCGACGTCGGCCACCGTGAAGCAATCGGCGTCCTGAACCTCCACGGCGATCTCGATGCGGGCGCCGACCAGCGGCCGGACCAGCTGCGCCACGCCCTCGACCTGGCTGCCGACGTTGAAGATCTGCGGCTTCAGCGGTTGCCGGCGCGCGAAGGCGAGAAGCTGCGCGGTCAGCTTGGAGGCGCGCTCAACCGTCTCGGAGATGGCATCGACATAGCGGCGGCGGCGCTCCTCCGGCAGCTCGCGCCGGCGCAGGAAATCGGTTGCCGAGCGGATGATGGTGAGGAGATTGTTGAAGTCGTGGGCGACGCCGCCGGTGAGCTGGCCGATCGCCTCCATCTTCTGCGATTGGCGCAGCGCCTCTTCGCCGAGACGGCGCTCGGTGATGTCGACGGCTTCGGGCACAGCGCCGGTGATGTTGCCGTGGCGGTCGAGCACGGGCCGCATGCCGAAGTCGAAATCGCGGTCGCCGATGGGAAGATGCAGGCGCATCTCCAGCCGCACGGCTTCGCCTTTGAGCACCGTCTCGAAGGCTTCGCGCACGGCGGCACTCATGCCGTCCGTGGCGGTGAACCAGGGCGTTTCCCAGAACGGCTTTCCGATTACATCGGCGGAATTCGCCTTGATGCCGGCGAGCGCGGTCTTGTTGGCGTAGACCAGCTCGCCCTCGAGATTGACCAGACCCTGATACTGATTGCTGGTCTCCAGGATCGCGCGCAGCCGCGCCTCGTTGGCTTCGAGCTCGGCGGTGCGCTCGGCGATGCGCTCTTCCAGCGTCTCGTTCAGCCGCCGGAGCTCGATCTCGGCCTGCTTGGCCACGGTCACATCGTGGGCGACGCCGATGAAGCCGATATGCTTGCCGGTCGCATCCCAGCGCGGCTGCGATTCCGAGCGCAGCCAGCGCCATTCGCCGCTGGCGTTCTTGTAACGCGCTTCCAGCACGAAGGGCTTGAGGGACGCTTCACCCGCGACGGATTGCTGCAGCACGTGCGGCAGGTCGTCGGGGTGCAGCACCTTGCGCCAGTCGAAGTCGATGGCCTGCTCGTAGGGCAGGCCGACGAAGTCGACATAGGCCTGGTTGGCGAAGGACCGCTTGCGGTCGAGCTTGGTGACCCAGATCGGCACCGGCGCGCTGTCGGCGATCAGCCGGAAGCGCTCCTCGCTTTCGCGCAGCGTCTCGCGTGCCAAGGCCTGATCGGTGATGTCGATATGGGCGCCGACGAGCCGGATGGCGCGGCCGTTCTTGTCGCGCTCGATCTTGGCGACCACCCGGATCCAGCGGGTCTCGCCGTCGCTGGGGCGGATGATGCGGTATTCGGCGCTATAGTCTTCGCTCGCTCCGGCGAGAGCTTCGAAGAAATGCTTGACGGTGGCGTCGCGGTCGTCGGGATGGATGCGGTTGACCCAATCCTCGTGCGACTCCTCGGCGGCTTCCGGCGGAAGGCCGTGGATCATCAGATATTCGGGCGAGCGACGGTTTTTGAAGCCTTCGCGGAAATCGACCTCGACGCCGCCGACCTTGCCGATGCGCTGGATGCGCACCAGCTCGGCCTCGCGCTCCTGCAGCGCGCGATAGGCGTTATCGCGCTCGCGCGCGACGTCTTCGAGGTGCTGGCGCAGCCTTTCGGCGGCGATGGTCTCGGGCAAGGGATCGTTCAAGGCATCGGCCGTTGTCATGCAGGTGCGCACGTGCCGGACCGATATTCACACAGACGGAGCGTGATGGCCATTGTTTAGAGCGCAGGTGGTGCCGGGAAACAGGGGCGCGTGTCTGAACGCGGGGAAATGCGCGGTGGCAACGTCCGGTCTGGCAATTTGTTCCGGATACTGGAACGATCCGCTGATTGAGGCGTCGTCGCCAGGCGCCAGCTCTCTCATAACTTTCCCTTCCCATGAGGCTAAATCTTGAAGCTGTTTGTCTGCCAGGCCTGCGGCAACGTCCTCTATTTCGAGAACCGCGCCTGCGAACACTGCGGCCGCCGGGTCGCCTTCCTGCCCGAGAAGGAGACGATGTCAGCGATCGAGGCCGACGGAGGGGCATGGAGGATCATCGCCGACAAGGACGAAAGCCGGATGCTGTGCCGGAATGCCGAGCACGACGCCTGCAACTGGCTGACCGACGCAGGCGATAGCACCGGCTATTGCCGCGCCTGCTGCCACAACGGGACGGTGCCGAACCTCTCGGATCCGGCGCAGCTCGCCGGCTGGCGCGAGCTGGAGGTGGCCAAGCACCGTCTATTCTATTCCCTGATCCGTTGGAAGCTGCCACTCCAGACCCGCCAGGACAATCCCGAGCATGGCCTGATCTTCAACTTCCTCGCCGACGATCCGCACAGCGGCGAGAAGGTCATGACCGGCCACGACAACGGCCTGATCACGATCGCGCTGACCGAGGCCGACGACATCGAACGCGAGCGGCGCCGGCTCGAGATGGGTGAGCCCTATCGGACGCTGCTCGGGCACTTTCGCCATGAGGTCGGCCACTATTTCTGGGACGTGCTGGTGCGCGATGGCGGCAAGCTTGACCAGTGCCGCGCCGTCTTCGGCGACGATAGCGCCGATTATGGCGAGGCCCTGCAGCGCCATTATGCGGAAGGACCGCCGCCGGACTGGCAGCAGAACTACGTCTCTGCCTATGCCACGACCCACCCTTGGGAGGATTTTGCCGAGACCTGGGCGCACTACCTCCACATCGTCGATACCCTGGAAATGGCCGCCGAGTTCGGCATGGAGGTGCGCCCCAAGGTCGACCGCGACGGGGAGTTGACCGCGCGCATCCGCTTCAATCCGTACGAGGCCAGGGATGTCGAGGCGCTGGTGAACGCATGGCTGCCCTTCACCTTCGCCATGAACAGCGTCAACCGCGCCATGGGCCTGCGCGATCTCTATCCCTTCATCCTGTCGCCCGCGGTGGTCGGCAAACTGGGCTTCATTCATGACCTGGTCCGGGACGCGGCCAAGGCTGGAAAGCCCTAGGGATACCGCACGGCGGGCGCGCCGGGCCCATTTCGGTCTTGCGCTGGTACGCCGAAGGCGGCCCGATTTAGACCGTTGCCTCCGGCCCATTTTGATGTACCACGGGAGCCACACGGCCCCTCCCATAGGCCCGAACGGCCAGGGAAGGGTCCCGCCCAAGGTCGAGACTCAAGAAAAGCATGTTCAAACGCATTCTGATCGCCAATCGCGGCGAAATCGCCTGCCGGGTCATGAAGACTGCCCGCAAGATGGGAATTCAGACGGTCGCGGTCTATTCCGAGGCCGACCGCGATGCCCTCCATGTCGAGATGGCCGATGAGGCGGTGCTGATCGGCCCGCCGGCCGCGGCCGAGAGTTACCTGGTGATCGAGAAGATCGTTGAGGCCTGCCGCAAGACGGGCGCCGAGGCCGTGCATCCCGGCTACGGCTTCTTGTCCGAGCGCGAAGCGTTTCCACGCGCGCTGGAAGCCGCCGGCATTGTCTTCATCGGCCCCAATCCGGCCGCCATTGCGGCGATGGGCGACAAGATCGAGTCCAAGAAGGCCGCCGCAAAAGCAAAAGTTTCGACTGTGCCGGGCTATCTCGGTGTCATCGAGGACGACAAGCACGCGGTCCGCATCGCCGACGAGATCGGTTACCCCGTCATGATCAAGGCCTCCGCCGGCGGCGGCGGCAAGGGCATGCGCATCGCCCATTCCAAGGCCGAGGTCGCCGAGGGCTTCAACCTCGCCAAGGCAGAGGCCAAGGCCTCGTTCGGCGACGACCGCGTCTTCGTCGAGAAGTTCATCGTCGATCCCCGCCACATCGAGATCCAGGTGCTGGGCGACAAGCACGGCAACGTGATCCATCTCGGCGAGCGCGAATGCTCGATCCAGCGCCGCAACCAGAAGATCATCGAGGAAGCGCCGTCGCCGCTATTGGACGAGGCGACCCGCCGCAAGATGGGCGAGCAGGCGGTCGCGCTGGCCAAGGCCGTGAACTACGATTCCGCCGGCACGGTCGAATTCGTCGCAGGCCAGGACAAGAGCTTCTACTTCCTGGAGATGAACACGCGCCTTCAGGTCGAGCATCCCGTCACCGAGCTCGTCACCGGCGTCGACCTCGTCGAGCAGATGATCCGCGTCGCGAGCGGCGAGAAGCTCGCCATCGCGCAGAAGGACGTCACGCTGACCGGCTGGGCGGTGGAATCGCGCCTCTACGCGGAAGATCCGTTCCGCAACTTCCTGCCCTCGATCGGACGGCTCGTGAAATATCGTCCGCCCGCAGAGGCCAGCAAGGACGGCATCACCATCCGCAACGATACCGGCGTGCAGGAGGGCGGCGAGATCTCGATCCATTACGATCCGATGATCGCCAAGCTCGTCACGCATGCGCCCTCGCGCGCGGCTGCGATCGAGGCGCAGGCGACTGCACTCGACTCGTTCTATGTCGACGGCATCCGCCACAACATCCCGTTTCTGTCGGCATTGATGCATCATCCGCGCTGGCGCGAGGGAAGGCTCTCGACCGGCTTCATCGCCGAGGAATTCCCCAAGGGCTTTGCGGTGCACGTGCCCGAAGGCGAGGTCGCGCGTCGCATCGCCGCGGTCGGCGCCGCGATCGATCACGTGCTGGGCCAGCGCAAGCGGCAGATCTCCGGCCAGATGGGCGGCCGCGTCGTGCAGCGCGAACGGCGTCGCGCGGTCTGGCTCGACCGCCAGGAGATCCTGCTCGAGGTCGCGCGCGAAGGCGAGGCGATTGCGATCCGCTTCATCGACGCCGACGGCAAGGCCGGCAATACGCATCTGCTGCAGTCGGCGTGGAAGCCGGGCGATCCGGTCTGGCAGGGCACGATCGACGGGCAGTTCGTCGCCGTGCAGGCGCGGCCGATCGCCAACGGCATCCGCCTCGCGCATCAGGGCGTCGAGGTCCCGGTCTATGTCTGGACTGAAGCGGAAGCGACCTCGGCGCGGCTGATGCCGGTGACGACGGCCTCCGACAGCGGCAAGAAGCTGCTCTGCCCGATGCCGGGCCTCGTGGTCTCGATCGCGGTGAACGAGGGGCAGGAGGTCAAGGCCGGCGAGACGCTGGCTGTGGTCGAAGCCATGAAGATGCAGAACGTGCTGCGCGCCGAGCAGGACGGCACCGTGAAGAAGATCCACGCCAGCGCGGGCGCGACACTCGCGGTGGACGCGCTGATCCTGGAGTTTGCGTGAGCGTGGCAAAGCGCAATATTAGACCCTCACCCTGAGGAGCCGCGCCTGCGCGGCGTCTCGAAGGGCGAGGCCAACCGCCGGGCCTTCATCCTTCGAGACGCGCGCAAGAGCGCGCTCCTCAGGATGAGGAATTGAGAGTGAGGCAACCATGGCCTTTCGTTCCCGCCGCGAAAAACTGCGCTCCATCCTGTCGGGCACAATTTGCGTCCATCCCGGCTCGGTCTATGACGCGATCTCGATCCGCATTGCCGAGGATCTCGGCTTTCCGCTCGGCATGTTCGGCGGATCGGTGGCTTCGCTCGCCGTGCTCGGCGATCCCGATGTCACGCTGATCACCCTCACCGAGCTCGCCGAGCAGATGCGGCGGATGTCGCGGGCCTCGGCGCTGCCGGTGCTCGTCGATGCCGATCACGGCTATGGCAATGCACTGAACGTGCGCCGCACGGTGCAGGAGCTGGAGACGGCTGGCGCGGCCGGCCTCACCATCGAGGACACGCTGTTGCCCGCCGCATTCGGTGAGACGAAGGCGCAACTGATCTCGTTGGAGGAAGGCGTCGGCAAGATGAAGGCGGCGCTTGGCGGCCGCAGCGATCCCTCGCTGGTCATCATGGGCCGCACGGGCGCAGCTGCGATCACCTCGATCGATGATGCGGTTCGCCGCGCCCAGGCCTATGAGGCGGCCGGCGTCGATGCGCTGTTTTTCACCGGCATCAAGTCGCGCGCCGAGCTCGAGGCCATCGTCTTCGCCACGCGCCTGCCGATCGTGCTCGGCGGCGCGTCGGAGGATTTGAGCGGGCTCGATTATCTCCAGGGTCAGCGCGTGCGCATCGCGCTGCAGGGCCATGCGCCGATCGCCGCCGCGACGCAAGCCGTCTACGAGACGCAGAAGGCGTTGCGCGAGGGCATGGCGCCAAGAAGCCTCAAGGGCCTGGCGTCGTCGGAGCTGATGGCCCGCGTTACGCGCGAGGCCGCGGTCAAGGCGCGCAGCGCCGATTTGCTCGGATCGAAGCCATGAGCCGGGTAATTCTCCAGGTCATGATCCGCGGCCGTGTGCAGGGCGTCGGTTACCGGGCCTGGGTGGAGTCCCAGGCCACCGCGTGTGGCCTCGAAGGCTGGGTCCGCAACCGCCGTGACGGCAGCGTGGAAGCGCTGTTCGCCGGCGCGCCGACGCACGTTGCCGACATGGTCGCGCTGTGCCGCCACGGCCCGCCGTCCTCACGCGTCGACAATGTCACCAGTGAGACCGCAAGCGTGGATGAGCTGAATTTGCGCAGGGCAGGGGAGAAGTTTTCGGTGTTGCCGACGGTGTAGGTGCTGTCGGTGTGCTCACCGCGGCAGCTTGGCGATCGCCTCGCTCAGCTCGTGGATCTCGTAGGGCTTGCGCAGGATCGGGAAATCGCCGCGCACGCCGGCGGCGACCTCGCTGTAGCCGGTGGCGAGCAGGATCGGCAGGCCGGGACGGATCTGGCGGAGGTGATGGGCGAGGCTGAGGCCGTCCATCTTGCCGGGCATGACGATGTCCGAGAACACGAAGTCGACGCCGTCGCTCTCAATCTCGCGCAATGCCGCTTCGGCATCGGCGACACGGCGCACCTGGTAGCCGAGCTGCTCCAGAAGACCGATGCTGACCAGCGCGACATCGGGATTGTCCTCGACCAGCAGCACCGTGCCGCTGCCGCGAAATGCCGTTCCCGGCGTCTCCCGCGACGGCACATCTGTGCCGCGCGGCAGGACAATGGTGAACGTCGTGCCCTTGCCGAGCTCGCTGGCGACCTTCACCGTGCCGCCGGCCTGGTGGGCGAAGCCGTGGACCTGCGACAGGCCGAGGCCCGTGCCCTTTCCGATCGGCTTGGTCGTGAAGAACGGCTCGAAGATCTTGTCGAGAACGTCGGAAGGAATTCCGAACCCGGTATCGCGGACGTCGATTGCGACGAAATCGCCGACGAGCGGCGCCTCGTTCAGGACGACGTTGCGCGCGCCGATCGTCACTGTTCCGCCGTCCGGCATCGCGTCGCGGGCATTGATGACGAGGTTGAGCAGCGCGGTCTCGAGCTCGGAGACGTCGGCCTTGATCGGCCAGATGTCGGAGGGGATGTCGAAAGCGAGACGCACGGAGCTGCCGACGCCCGCGTCGAGCACCTCGCGGATGTCCGCGACGCGTTCGGCAAAATCGATTGCCTGCGGGTTGACGCTTTGCCGCCGCGCGAAGGTGAGAAGCTGGTTGGTCAGCGCTGCGCCGCGCTTGGTCGCGGTCTCGATCGCCGAAATGGCGCGCTCGAGCTTGGGGTCGTCGGCGGCGCCCTTCTTCAGGATGTGAAGGCTGCCGCTGATGATCATCAAGAGATTGTTGAAGTCGTGGGCGACCCCGCCGGTGAGCTGTCCGAGCGCATCGAATTTCTGCGACTCGGCCAGCTGCTTCTGCATCGCCTCGAGCTTGAGCTGGGCATTGCGGCGCTCTGTGATGTCGCGTGTGATCTTGGCGAAGCCGATCAGCCTGCCGTCCTCGTAGATCGGGTCAATGACGACGCTCGCCCAGAAGAACGTGCCGTCCTTGCGGACGCGCCAGCCTTCCTCCTCGTATCGGCCCTTTTCCCGCGCGATGTCGAGCGCCCGCGCCGGCTTGCCATTGGCGCGGTCGGTCTCGGTGTAGAAACGGGAAAAATGCTGGCCGAGGATTTCCTCGGGGGAGTAACCCTTGATGCGTTCGCCGCCGATGTTCCAGCTGGTGATGATCCCGTTGGGGTCAAGCATGTAGAGGGCGTAGTCGGCAACCCCCTCAACCAACAGCCGAAAACTGCGCTCGCTCTCGAACAGGTCTCTCTGTTGACTGAACTTTTCGGTCATTCCCGGGACCCCGCCTCGACGGGAGCAAACGCGGCATGCGCGAGATTGGTTCCCGGATGTTGCGACATTTTTGGACAGATGTTCCCGCCCCGTATGCAGGCCAAGGCCGCTGAAGCCCACGCGTGATCGTCAAGCAGGTGCGCTCCGGAATGTTGCCGCCACGGCACGCAAGGCCGCCAGCTTGGCGGGATCGCTGATCTTCGAATGCAGCATGACTTTCGAGCTGCCGAGCTTCGGCAGCCTCTGCGCGGGTCCGATGTCGACCAGGCCGGGCGGCGCGATCCGCCGTGCCAGCGGCGCGATCGCAAGGCCGGCAAGCGCGGCCGCGACCACCGCGGTGACGCCGCCGCCGACGAAGCGTTCGCGCCAGGCAATGCCGGACTTGTCGAGCGCGCGCACGGCGACGGCGCGGACGCCGCAGGGCGGGGCAAGGGTTGCAAGCGGCAATGGCTCTCCCTTCGGCACGGTGAAGCGACGTGACGCGAACCAGCCGAACCCGTCCTCCGCCAGCTTCTCGCCGCCGCGGCGGCTGCCTTCCTGGCGCACGATCACCGCATCGAGCTCGCCTGCATCATAAGCATCCTGCATCTCGCGCGAGAAGCCGATGGTGACGGCGAGGGTGAGGTTGGACGACATGGCGTTCAGGCGCTCGAGTAGCGGCACCAATTCGGGGCCAGCGGCGTGATCGGAGATGCCGAGCGAAAGCGACTGCGCGGCTGAAGTCTCGCCCGACAGCGCGCGATCATGCGCCTCCATCAGCGCGCGGGCGCGATCGAGGAACGCGGCGCCATCGGCCGTGAGGCGGACTGCGCGCGGCGAGCGCTCGACGAGGCGCTTGTCCAGCAAGGTCTCCAGCCGCTGCAGCTTGAGACTGACGGCGGCCTGCGTCGTGCCGAGCGCTTCGGCGGCGCGGGTGAAGCTCTGAAGGTCAGCGACCAGCAGGAAGGCCTGGACGGTGGCGATGTCGAGTGTGGCGGCCATTACAAGTCGTTATCATTGATATCAGAACAGATAAGATACCAAAATGATGACCGCAGGTCTAGGTTCTCACCAACGCCGCGCGCATTGCGCGGCATATCGAGGAGAACGACAATGCCCCTGATCACCGTGTCCTACACCACGTCCCGCCAGTCCCCCTCGCTGAAGGCCGATATCGCGAGCACGGTATCCGAGCTCACTGCAAAAATCCTGCACAAGGACCCCAAGGTCACCGCCATCATCGTGAAGTCGGTCGAGGCAGGCGACTGGTTCGCCGGCGGCAAGTCGCTCGCCGAGCAGAAGCTCGCCAGCTACTGGATCGACATCCACGTCACCGAGGGCACCAACACCAAGGACGAGAAAGCGGCCTATCTCGCCGCCATGTTCAAGCGCATGGCCGAGATCCTGGGCCCGCTGCATCCCGAGACTTATCTGCATGTCGACGAGGTCAAGGGCGACGCCTACGGCTTTGGCGGCCTGACCCAGGAGCGGCGCTACATCGCTGGCAAGCTCGAGGTTTCTCCCGATCGCGCGGCAGCCTAAGCCAAGGCTTCGGGCGCCAGCGCCTTGGTCGGTCCGAACAGCTCTTCGAACGCCTGCCTGAGCGCGATGTCGACGTCGGCCATGGTCACGAGCTGGCCGAGATCGACCAGCGAGGTGACGCCGTAACGGGGGTCGACGACGCCGCAGGGCACGATGCCGGCAAAATGCGACAGCTCCGGCTCGACATTGATGGCGATGCCGTGAAAGGAGACCCAGCGCTTCAGGCGGACGCCGATCGCCGCGATCTTGTCTTCGTGCTCAGGTCCCTTGTCGGGTCGCCTGACCCAGACGCCGACCCGGTCCTCGCGCCGCTCGCCGCGGACATTGAAGGCGGCGAGCGTGCGCAGGATCAGCTCCTCCAGGCTCGCGACATAGGCTCGCACGTCCGGCCGGCGTCGCTTGAGATCGAGCATGATGTAGGCCACGCGCTGGCCGGGCCCGTGATAGGTGAGCTGCCCGCCGCGCCCGGTCGCGAAGGTCGGGAAGCGGGCATCGAGCAGGTCGCTCTCCTTGCCCGATGTGCCCGACGTGTAGAGCGGGGGATGCTCGAGCAGCCAGACCAATTCCGGCGCCTCGCCGGCGGCAATCGCCGCAACGCGCGTCTCCATGGCGGCCACAGCGTCAGGATAGGGCACCGGAGCGTCCGAAATCCGCCATTCGACGACTTCGCCGCCTGCGGCGGAAAACAACGTCAAATCGAGGTCTTGACGCAGGTCCTGACGTTGGTCTTGGCAGGGGTTTGGAGGCGAATTAACCATTGGCTAACCATAACGTGGTGATGATCTCGGGAGCAAATGAAGAGTCCCAAGTCCTAAGTCTCAAGTTGCGGCGGTCCTGACAGTGCCCACTCTCGACAAAGTCACCGTGGATCTCATGGTCGTCCTCGGGACGACCACCATGCCGATCCATCAGGTATTGCGTCTTTCCCGCGGCGCCATCATCGAGCTGGACGCAACCGAGGCCGACGAGGTCAAGGTGCTCGCCAACAATCTGCCGGTCGCCTCCGGCGTCGTGCTGGTCGACCGCAACAGAATCGCGGTCGAGGTCAAGCAGATGCTGCCGCGCTCGCCGGGGACACGGTAACGGCCCGCGCCGGCAGTGGCGGCGGGTAACCCATAGGGCCGATCCGGGCGGGTGAGAATTTCCCGCCAAGCTTGTGGAATTCGGGGCCTTTGCGGGCTTGTATCCCTCTGATGGATTTGTTAGATCGGCGGCCGCTGATCCGGCCAGCCTTCAAGCCTCAGGCCGGCATCTCCTAGCGCTCGTGGCGGAACTGGTAGACGCGCTGCCTTGAGGTGGCAGTGGGTAACACCGTGGGGGTTCGAGTCCCTCCGAGCGCACCAAGCAAATCAACAGCTTGCAAAACTGCGCACCAGAACGGACCTTTCGATTGGGAGCACCTGTCGCAAGCTGGTCCGAACAGCGGGTATGGCGAGGGTGGCCGCCGTGCGTGATCGTCTCATGGCGCGGCGATGAGGCACTCGGACAAAAATTCGATCCTCAGCGCCACCCGTGCAACGGGTGGCTCAACTCCGAGCACGATCGACTTCCCAGATATCAGCCCGCGGCGTCCTTAACCGCCGCTTCAAAGGTTTTTGCCTCAAAGGCCGGCATGCTTTGGATCCGGCCCAGACCCTGGTTGGAGTACCAGACCGAAAACGCAAGGACCGCCTCCGGCTTCGGGGCATCTACGACGTCGACGAAATCGTAGTAGCCCTGCGTATAGTGGACCGACTCGATTTTGATGCCAAGCTTGTCGAGCTTCGCCTTGGCCTTGCCAACTCGCTCCGACTGCTTGCTTGCCCACTCCGGGCTCAGATTTCCGAGCAGCACATATTTCATGATCGCCTCCACGGCAGGTTGATCATTTTGCGCGCAGGCGATTGCAATTATACGCCCTTTGACGGGGCGCGCCACCGCCGGGACGTCAAAACCACTTGGCGGAGCGCTCGTCTCAGGTACGGTGGAACTCGATGCCGTGATCGACTTTCACGACATCAGCTCAAGATCCGACTTGAGTGCAACCAGGAAGCGAGCGGCTTCGCCCCCGGTCACGATGCGATGGTCAAACGTGAGCGACAAGGGCAGCATGCGCCTCACCGCAGGCTGGCCCCGATGCGCCACCGCCCGTGGGGAAATCCGCCCCGCTCCTATGATGGCCGCTTGCGGCGGCACGATGATCAGATTGGCAAACCGGCCTCCGATCATTCCAAAGTTCGACAGCGTAATGGTCGCGCCGCGCAGCTCTTCCGGCGGGATCGAGCGCGCGATTGCGTCAGTCCGCAGGCGGTCGAGACCGGCCCGCAAATCCGAGACGTTGCGCTCTGCGACATTGCGCAACACGGGAACGATTAGTCCCCCTTCGGTATCGACGGCAATCCCGAGATCGACGCGGGGAATCAGGCGACGCTCTCCCGTGGTGGAATTATACCAAGCATTGAGCGCGGGCTCTGCCTTGCATGCAATGGCGATGGCCCGCACCAAGCGGATTGTCACGTCCTCGCCTGTCGGCCAGTCGTCGATATCGGCTTCATCCGTCACGGTGGCGGGGACGATTTGCGCGTGGGCTGCCGTCATGCGTTGGGCCATCGCGCGTCGCATGCCGCGCATGGGCTCAGTGGAACCGGATTCGGGCATGCTCTTCGCAGCCCGTTCGACATCGGCCCGCGTGATCGTGCCGCCGGGCCCCGTTGCCTCCACCGTCTCAAGATCGACATCGAGCTTGCGCGCGAGTGCGCGCACAGCTGGAAACACGCGAGGCTGTCCGGTCGCTGGTTGGGGGGAAATTCCAGCGGCTGGCGGATGTTCCTCCCTGCCGAGTTCGCCGACGATCGTGCCAGTATCCGGCTCGGTGCCCTCGGTAAACTCGACGAGCGGCGCGCCGACCTTCACGATATCGCCCTTGTTGCCGAACAGGTGCGCGATGCGTCCGCTCGAGGGCGATGGTATCTCAACGACCGCCTTGTCGGTTTCCACGGAGAGGAGCGGCTGATCGGTGACGACGTGATCGCCCTCCGTGACATGCCAGGTGACGATCTCCGCCTCTTCAAGCCCTTCGCCGAGGTCCGGCAGCACGAACTGACCCATGGGACAACGTCCGTCCGATTTAGCTGAATTGGCACACTTTGCGTGTCGCGGTCGTGATGCGTTCGACAGAAGGCATATAGTGTTGCTCGAGGCGTGCCATAGGGATGACGGTGTCGTAACCGCTGATACGCGTCACCGGCGCAAGCAGCGAGGACAGGCCACGCTCCGCGATCGTCGCGGCGATCTCTGCTCCAAATCCGCCGGTGCGTGCCGCCTCGTGCACAATCACGCAGCGCCCGGTCTTCGCGACCGAACCGAGCACGGTGCTTTCATCATATGGCTTCAGGGTGGCAAGATCGATGACCTCTGCAGCGATGCCCTCGGCGGAAAGCGTATCGGCCGCGGCCATGGTCTCCTTTAAAACCGCGCCCCAACTGATCAACGTGACGTCGTGACCTTCCCGCAGGACAAAGGCACGATCGAGCGGCAAGGCTTCGCCATTGTCCTCCACTTCGCCTTTCGCTGCGCGGTACAGCCGTGTTGGCTCCAGAAACACCACCGGATCGGGATCGCGGATCGCTGCGAGGAGAAGACCATATGCGCGTTCCGGCGACGAAGGCATGACAACTCGTAAGCCCGGAATGTGGGCGAGCATCGCCTCGGTGCTTTCGGAATGATGCTCGGGCGCGCGAATGCCGGCTCCATGTGGCGTGCGCAGAACCATCGGGCAGGTGAGGCGTCCCTGGGTGCGATTGCGCATTCTCGATGCATGGTTCACCAGTTGATCCAGGCAGGGATAGATAAATCCCATAAATTGGATCTCGCCGACGGGTTTGAGCCCCTGCGCCGCCATGCCGACGCAAAGACCGCTAATGAGAAGCTCGGCAAGCGGCGTGTCCAGAACACGCTCCGCTCCAAAGCGCTTCTGCAGGCCCACGGTGGCGCGGAAGACGCCGCCGTCGACGCCGATATCCTCTCCGAGAACGACCACGCTCGGGTCATCCTCCATTGCGCGTCCGAGCGCCAGGTTGATGGCTTCGACCAACGTTATCTCAGCCATCGTTCTCTCCCGAGAGTTCACGACGTTGCGCGGCGTAGGCCTCGGGCAGGTCGGCATAAAGATGATCGAACATAGTCTCGGGACGCCGTGGCTCGGTCGCCAAATAGCGCTCGACCGCCGCCTCGATACGTTCATGGCACTCGGCCGCCAGTTGCTCCTCGTCCCGCTTGCTCCACATTTTTTGGCGAACGAGATAAGACCTGAGCCGCGCAACCGGCTCCTGCTTCCAATGAACCTGGACGTCTTCGGCCGAACGATAGCGGGATGCATCGTCGGAAGTTGTATGATCGCCGAGCCGATAGGTGACCGCCTCGATCAAGCGAGGGCCTCTGCCGTCGCGGGCCGCGGCGAGGGCCTCTGCAGCCGCAGCGCGTAGCGCCACCACGTCGTTCCCGTCGACCTGCTCGCCGGTGAAGCCTGCGGCGATGGCTTTTTGCGCCAGCGTTTCCGACCCGCTCTGCAGCCGCAACGGCACCGATATGGCCCATTGATTGTTGGTGGCGACGAATACAATCGGCAATTTGTGCACGCCGGCGAAATTCATCGCCTCGTAAACATCGCCTTTCGAGGTGGCGCCGTCGCCGAACATGCAGACGGCGACACGCGGCTCTTTGCGAAGCTTGAAGGCATACGCGACGCCGGCGGCATGCGGCGCCTGAGATCCGACAGGAACGCAAAACGGGAAATCATGTACCGGCCCCGAGAAGTCATTGCCGCGTTCGTCCCCACCCCAAAACAACAGAATTTCCTCCAACTTGACGCCACGCCAAATCAGGGCACCGTTGTCGCGATACGAGGGGACCAGCACGTCTTCATCTTGCATCGCACTCGCAATCCCCACCGAGACTGCTTCCTGCCCGAGCGAGACCGCATAGGTCCCGAGCCGGCCGGTGCGCTGCAATGCGACAGCCTTTCGGTCAAAGTGCCGGAGCAGCACCATGGCGCGATACAGCGCGACAAGCAGCTTGGAATCGGTGGTGAAGGCGGGGAGCGGCCGCTTTGCCGAGCCGTCTGGCGCGAGATAGTCGCGGCGGCGCACGTCGAAGCGCGCGATCACGGGGAGCTCTTCGCTTGCCCTTCTGCTGGCCACGCTCTCCCTCCCGGAGTGACGAGTGCCTACGTCCCGAAGTTCATCTGGTGCTTGGGCCGTGGCGATGCAATACCGTGGTTAGTCCACTCCGGCGCAGAGTTCGGGGGAGTGGCGCACGACCGCCACATCAAAATTGCCCGCTAAATGCGCCGGCGGGCGCCACAAGGCACCTTAACCTTGGGTGCGCTCCATTCTCGCGCCTCGCGTGCTCCATGGCTTGCCGCCGTTCGCGTGGCTTGACTGTCTTGTTTTTCGGGACTATCAATTACGGACCAATCGGTCCGTAAAAAATGGCGCGGCTCAGAGAATTCGATTATGACGAGGTGCTCGACAGCGGGCTCCAGCTGTTCTGGCGCGCGGGGTATGAAGCGACGTCGCTCGGCGACCTGCTCGAAAAGACGGGGTTGAGCAAGAGCAGCCTTTACGGGGCATTCGGCAGCAAACATGAAATGCTGCTGGCCGCGCTCGACCGCTACATCGACACGGTGCTGCAGGCGAATATCGAAGACCTGCGGCGCGGGCCTGCACGTGCCGCGATCGTTCGCAGCTTCGAGAAGATCCTGGGCCTTGCGCCATCCTCCAAGCTTTGTTTCCTGCAAGTTTGCGCGACAGAACTGGCGGGGCACGACCAACCCGTCCGCGCACGCATTCGTCGCGGACTCGAGCAGCTGCAGAGGGCTTACCGTGACGCAATCCTGCGAGGAAGGGCGGAAGGAGAATTCGCTTCCGTCGCCGATCCAGACGCACTTTCGGCCTTTCTGGTTGCGAACCTTTACGGACTGCAGATGCTGGGGCGCGCCGGATTCGAAGCCGATATCCGCAAGAGAACGCTCACGCTGGCGCTGAATGCCTTGGGCTGATTTTTTTTTGACAAAATGTGGACCGATAGGTCCATAACAAGGAGAGGAAAATGGCCATCGAACGATTCACGAGCCATCAGCGCTGGGTGCTGGCCGTGACCGCCGCCGCCTCGTTCATCGCCGTCATGGACGGCATGGTCGTGACCACGGCGCTGGGCGCAATCCGTCGCGACCTGTCGGCACCGTTGTCCGCGCTGCACTGGACGATGACGGCCTACAGCCTGAGTTTCGCCGCGCTCCTGATGGCAGGCGCGGCCCTTGGCGATCGCTTCGGGCGTCGCTCGATCTTCATCTTCGGCCTGTCGGCTTTTGCGGTGTCGTCGATGGGCTGCGCGGCGGCAACCAGCATCGAATGGCTGATCGCCTCGCGCGCATTGCAAGGTGCCGCCTCGGCGTTGCTCGTCCCGGTCGCCATGACCCTGCTCGGAGCAGCGGTGACTCCGGCTCAACGCCCCCGTGCGATGGGCCTGTTCAGCGCGCTCACGGGTCTGGCCGTGTTGTCCGGACCGGTTATCGGCGGCTTGCTGGTGGATGCGCTCGGTTGGCGCTGGGTGTTCTGGATCAATCTGCCGCTCTGTGCCGGCACGGCGGGGCTGGCGATGCTGCGCCTCGATCGCGACGATCGCATCGCCGCTCCAATCGATTGGCCCGGCGTGGCCCTGCTGACCGCGGCAATGACGGCCGTCGTTTGGGGCCTCTCGGAAGGCAATGCGTCCGGCTGGTCCGGCACGGCCGTGCTCCTCGCTCTGACCGGAGGGGCGGCGGCGACCCTCGCCTTCCTTGCCTGGCAGCGTCTGTGCACGTTTCCGCTCGTGCCGAGCCGATTGCTGGCCTCGGCTCGGTTTAGGGCAGGCAACATCGCATGCCTGCTGATGTTCATGAGCATGATAGGCACGCTCATCTTCATGCCCCAGTATTTCTCGATTGTGCAGCAGGCGAGCGCGTCGGGAGCAGGCGAACGAATGCTGCCGTGGACGCTATCGCTGTTCGCGGTCGCGCCGCTCGGCGGGATCGCTGCCGGCCGATTCGGAGAGAAGCTCCCGGCGGTGACGGGCCTGCTGCTGCAGAGCGCGGCGTTGCTGTGGATGTCGGTCCTCTGCGGCAGCGTCTATGGCTACGGCGCCTGGATCGCGCCGCTGGTGCTGGCAGGCGGCGGCATAGCGTTGGCGATGCCGGCTGTGCAGAGTGCGGTGCTCGGCTCCGTCGCGCCGACGGATATGGGGAAAGCCTCGGGTGTCTACAACACCATGCGCCAGCTGGGATGGGCCTGGGGCGCTGCGGCGGCGGTCGCGGTCTTCGGCGGCGCAGGCAGTCTCACAAACGCGAACACGATGGCGGCCGGCTATGCCGCGGTGCTGCTGTTGACGGCAGCACTGTCGGCAGTCGCTGCGCTGGTCTCGTTGCGGTTGTCCAAGGCCGGCGCGTTGACGTCAGTCGGAATGGCGGCCGGCGCTTCGCCTGCGAATGATCTGGGCAAGGCGGTTGAAACCGCATGACGCCCTGCAGCCAAGCTCTTCTCACCACAGTCAAGGAACGATGAAATGACGGATCAGCGAACTTTCGGCGGTACCGCGGTGCAAGCCGCTCCGAGCGGGGAGGACATCCGGGAAGCCAACAAACGCACGGTGCTGGCATTCTATGATGCCGCGTTAAGACAGTCGGATTTCACCGCCGCCGCCGTCCACTTCGGGCCGCATTACATCCAGCATAATCCGATGATCGAGGACGGCATCGACGGTTTCCGCTCGTTCCTCCATGAGCTCAAGCAGCAATTTCCTGAACTGCGCAGCGACATCAAGCGCGTCTTTGCCGATGGAGACTTCGTCATCCTTCATGTTCACGCCAGGCGCCAGCCGGGCGAATTGGGATTGGCGATCGTGGACATCTTCCGGCTCGATGACGGCAAGATCGTCGAGCACTGGGACGTGCGTCAGCCGCTCGGGGAAGCCGCGGCTCATCCCAACGGCATGTTCTAGGCGCGATTCACGTTCAAAGACTTGAGAGGAAAATCAGGTGGAAGAGTTCGTTACGTCCGCTGAAGATGCATCGCTGCAGCATGCGACCGCGGAGATCGAACCCGGCGTCAGCATTCATTATGTCGACGCCGGCAGCGGCGCCCGCCGGTTGTCCTTCTGCATGGCTTTCCACAGACCTGGCGAGCCTGGCGCCATGTCATACCGCGGCTGGTCGACGAAGGGTTTCGCGTCATCGCGCCCGACTATCGCGGCGCCGGCAACTCGTCCAGACCGTCTTCCGGCTATGACAAGCGCACGATGGCATCGGATATTTACCGGCTGCCGTACGAGCATCTGAAACTCTCGTCTCCGGTTGCAATGGTCGGACATGATATCGGTCTCATGGTGGCTTCCCTAGCTTCGTCGACACTGCGCCGGCCTCCTGAGCGCAGGGGAAGCTCGCGATGGCTGTGGGTGCCACCAATTACTACTAGCGTTGAGGGGATTCAGCGGTGGCACTTCATCGAGACGGCAAATCCGCGCTTGCGACCGCAAACACGAATGCGGATTGACACGGGTGAGAGCGCCGCGCTGATCGATCAAGGCGTTCAAGTGTCGTCCAGTGAACGGAGATAACTCTTAGCGTTTCATCGCGCGGGGCCTTCGGGCGCGCGATACCGACGCTGATCGTCGTCTTTGTCCCGAGTGCCGTGCTTCCGCACTTCGTACTCTCTCGCGGAGTCGCTTCACTTGAGCGAGCAGGCTCACGAGCTCGATCTTTGTGTCACGCAGAACAGCCAGACTGCAAACCCCACTACTCACTACAACACCCCCAAACAGGCCCTTGCCGAATTCGTGACGGAAGCTCGGATTTGTGGCGACGTGCCAACAACGTCTAAGCGATGGCCACCGGAGGCGTCGGTTCGTTTTACGACAATGCGCGAAAATATTCTCAGGGGTTGCAATGCGTTGCAGCAGCAACGCGCTATCGGAAGGGGAATTTTGGACGCACTCTCTGAAGCGCGCCCGTCATTTGCATCAGCACGTTGGCGCCGTACGAGCGACCGCTACCGTTTTGATGATTGGCTCCTCGACCCAGGCCTCGCGGGCAAACCAGTTGTGATTGGCCCGACAGTCCGGACAAAGAGTATTGCCGAAAAACACGATGCTTCGCAGGAAAGTCTCACGATCGGATTTAATGCCGGTCGGAATCGCGCGGCCGGATTGCGGACACTTGACCATGATCATGCCCATACGAGCCTCCCTGAAACACGTATTTGTCGAGTAAAAGGGCCGGCCGGCTGGAGTGCGCTCTCGTCGGTGCGGGGTGACTTGGGGGGCATCGCACCTGGGGTCGTTGTTCGAGCAAAGGGCAGCTTGCTCGTGACGACGCTTCTCCAACCGGCCGGATTCCTGCTTGGCGAATTCTTGGGATATTGCGGGCTTTCGCCGCAAAACTGAATGATGTGCGACCTCAACCGAAAGCTTCTGGGAGGCGCCTAATAATCGCGTCGAAATACCCGCGACTTCGTGCGGAACGTTCCCCCTGCAACGAAACTATCCATTTCCTCTCGACGGACGGATCAGCCAACCGGATCACTGGTGTCACTCCCTCAGGTGCAGTTCGTTACTATTCTATTTTTTATTTAATGTGCAAATTAAAATTGGCGCTGTCGGTCCGATTTGCGACTCTCGGCTGATTTATTTTTTTGCGCGGCGCGAATGCATTGGCGAAAAACGTCAGTCCTGTTCTCCCAGGCTTCGGTTAGCCCTAATTCTCAAGTCAGTTCGGCGCATGCTGCGCTTTACTCGTGGTGCTGGATGGTCGCGCCAGGTTCAAATGTGAAACAAATTTTGATTATAACCAAGATCTGTAAATCTCGTTGTTAATTGCTGCCGATCACGTAAGCTAAACTCGTCCAGGTTTCTTCGGCTGGAGGAGACGATGTGGGAATTAATTCTTAACGAGTACAACCTCACCTCCGAGACGCTGCAGTTGGCTCAGATGCGCGCAGAATTGGTCAGCATTGGCGAGAAGGAGCGCATTCTGAGACAACGGAGTGCCGATCGCGAAGCTTATCGGTACCTATTGGATGCTCATCGGTTGGCCGCCAGAACGAGTCTCCTTGAGCAGGGTTTGAACATTTCTCCTCAAGACGGGGGCAAGGACGGTCAGCTCGCGGCATGACCGGCCGGATTGACGTGTCGAAGTGAGCCGGACCGGGTGGCGTGTGTTCGGTTTAATGGAAATCGCAGCGCCGCAGGCCGGCCTAGATTGAATGTCGCAGGCGGCGGCGGTCCGCTTGTCGGGTGCCGCGACAACATCGCATCCCGGAGGCTCTCGCCGCCTCGCCGGTACAGGCGAGGCAGAATGGTTCACATTGGTGGAAGCCGTGCTGGAAAGATCGTCGGCAGAGATAGTGTTGAGACCGGCTCCGGATGCAGTATTCGCGCTGTTGGATGGCCGACCAATGATCTTCAGCGAAGCGGGGCAGAAGATCTTTGAACTCGACCGAGTAGGGGCATTCATCTGGTGTAAGTTAGGAGAAGGCGCCTCGCTGGGAGACATTTACCGGGGGCTTGGGGCGCAAGGCATTGACGAGCACACGGCACGCCAGTTCACGCAAGAGGTCGTAAATGCCTGGGTCGATCGGGCATTGCTCGAAGTCGATTGGCGGATGCCGACCGATTGGGCCTTCGCAGCAAAACTCGGTGGACACAGAATAACCGTCCGGGCCGCAAATCGGGACCTCTTGGGACGGCTGCTGTCGCCGTTTTGTGTTTCGGACCAGGGCGCCGGCGGCCATGGCGACATCGCGATCGAGGCAATGATGCTGGATGAGCAAGCGTTCTTGCGCGGAGAGGATTCCAGCATTTTCAGATGCGAAGTCGATGCACTCGCCCCCACGATCAAAGCTCATGTCACCGAGCGGCTCATTCGAAGCAACCGTTGGGTCTTCTCCCTTCATGCCGCTTCTCTCGTGAAAGACGGCATGGGTCTGCTGTTATGCGGCCATCCGGGAGCTGGAAAGTCTACCCTCACGCTGCAGCTGGTGGACGCCGGACTTCGGTACGCCGGCGATGACGTCGCGCTGGTTGGTGGCGACGGAACGATCTGCGGAGTTCCGTTTGCGCTCACCCTCAAGGAAGGATCGTGGGACTTGCTCTCGCGACTACATGGCGACCGGTACGACGCGACGCATTGCCGCTCTGACGGCGTTCGGGTGCGGTATGTCCCCATTCCGGATGCGCAGAACGAATGCTTCTCCGCAGGCTGGATCATGTTCCTGAACCGGGTCACGAGCGGGCCGGCCGAACTGACCGCAATAGATCGTCTGGATTCGATGAAGCGGCTCATCGAGAACGCATTTGCCGGCGATGGTAGACTGTCGCAGACTGGCTTTTTTGCTCTAAAGCGGATGGTCGCGGGCGCGCAATCGTTTCAACTAACGTACCGCGAGGCCGGAGAGGCTCGGCGTCTGCTTATGGATTTGTGCGATGGCAAGGCATAGCAGCGCGCTCACGAGCCTCTGCAATTGCTTGCGGGGCATGCCGCCCGCCGACGTAGAGTGGACGTCCGCCATCGAGCTCGAGGCGTATATATCCCCACGCCAACCTTCCAAGCGCTCATGTTGATCATCCATGATCAGTTTCAAGACTATGGTTATTGGCTCGGCGACCTCGACCTGCGGCACCTTGTTGAATTGCGCGACCTAAGCAATTCCGCCCAGCCCGTAGATTGGGAGAAGCTTACCTCTCTTGTCTCGGGCGACTTGATGAAGAACGCGGTCGAAACCCAGCTGATCGCTCTTGCCGAGCTGCTCGGCGTCGATGTTCCGCGCGCGTTGCGCTCCCGACTAATTCCTCGCCTGCAGTTCATGCGACAGGTGATGCAAGCACGCTTTCCGGCCACACGCGTTCCCTTCCTCGCATTGACGGCGCCGGATCTCGGAAATTACCGGAAAGCGGCACGCGGCGCCCGGCAATCCGCCGCGTATCCGCGTGGACTGTGGTCCTTGCCGAGGGTGGCCACCGTGCAGTTCCTGTTGAAGGCGGCCGTCGCGGTGCGGGCAGGGAAGGTCTAGACCACAAGTGCCTTCGGTCGGGCGGCAGATTCCCTCGGCGGGCACCTTCAATCGACTGCGTGCGCAGCAAGTGGAGCCAACAATTCGCTCCTAATGGTATTTGCGGGAGCGGGGGGTCATCAATGCTCGTGACCACCAGCATTCCGGTTGGGCGCTTCGGTGTTCTCGCGAATCCTGAACTCCTCCAAGGTGTGTCCTGATTGGAGCGCTGCGACCAACCAGCGTGGCTGTTTGCCACGCCCAGACCAAGTCTCCGTGGGCTTGAGGGGATTGAAGTATTTCGGAACGACCTTCGGGTATTTGCGGCGAGGGGGCTGACTTGAGCCGGTCGCTGGCGCCCCGCCCTCCGCCCCGCCGAATTGTTCCGGCTGATTGAGTTGCGCCAGGCGCTTTTCCAATTCCCGCTTTTCGGCTGTGATCTTTTCAGCAAGAATCTTTGTCAGCTCCTCGTGGAGGAGCCAAAGTTCTTCAAAATCCATGGCTTCGAGATCCTGCCTGCGCATAGCATTCTCGTCACCGTTCGACCGGCGCCTTGCCGACCTGTCCGTCACCTACGCCGAATATCGCGGCGAGCAATAGGCGGGGCAGGGCTTGGTCTTCAAAGTGTCCGCAACAATAAATAAATAATATATTATTTAATATATATAGCGAGGATTATTTTCATCTATTTATTGCGGGCGAGGAAACCTTGCTGAAGGATCGAAGAGAAGCATTGGAGATGTCGACTGTCCGTCTTAAAGCGGCGATCAGTCGGTTTATCGCTCCTTCGGCCGCGCCGGTCGACATCGGTGCTCGAGTGACAAATGCGGCTCCGGCAACTGGCGCCGACAGAAATCGCAGTCATAAGCTCGCGATTGCGGCGGGCCGATGGCCGCATTTCAGGGGGGTTGCCAACGAAGAAACGCGGCCTTGCGCGCCGGTCGTATTCGCCGAGGGCGCGGCGGAGCAGAGTGCGCTCGCGCGCCGTTTTTAATGAGAACACTTCTCGCTTGAATCGTGCCTCGGTGCTCGCACGGCGCGTGTTGTTACTGTGGTCGCTATTAAATTGAGCGGATAATCCCTTTTTTTGTCTTGATTGGAACCGGCGACGCAGTTATGTGGGGCACCGAACCTGCCGTTCGGTTCCACGTATTTTTTTGACTGACCCAACCCTAGGTCCTTGATTACTAGGTCGGGATTATATTAAATGGGCGCAACCACAGGATGCCAGCATGTCGACCAAGAAGCTCGAACTAGAAGCGATGTCCCTCGATGATCTATGGTCGCTTCATGAGGAGATTAGCGGCATTTTGTCGGATCGGATCAAGGCGGAAAAGCAGGAACTTGAGAAGCGTCTGGCGGTCCTCGGCGGTGGGATGGCTGCGTTAGCCGAAACAAGCGGGCTGGGTGTCTCTCCCACCGGCAAACAGAGGCGCAAATATCCGCGTGTACTCCCGAAGTATCGTAACCCGCAAACTTCCGAAACCTGGTCGGGACGTGGCAAGCGGCCGCGTTGGTTGGTTGCCGCCATGAAATCCGGCCGTCGGATCGAGGAGTTTCGCATCGGAGAGGCGGCTCCGAAGCTTCGGCAGCGGGCGTGAGAACTTGCTGCGCCAGCGAACTGGCGCAGCTCGGCGCTTTGTGTCTAGATCAAGCCTAGTAGGCGTTGCGCCCTCGCAATACTTCCATAGGAGTTCGCAACAGGATTGCGAGATCCAGCCGAATACTCCAATTGTCGATGTACCAGAGGTCGTACTGGACACGGGCTTCGATCAGCGACGCCGTGGGCGTTGCGCCGCGGCAGCCGTGGACTTGGGCCCATCCGGTCAGTCCCGGTCTGACCCTGCGGCGAAAGGCGTAGTTTCGCACGAGCTTGTCAAACTGTCCGTCGTGGGCCAAGGCGTGAGGGCGCGGGCCTACCAGCGACATACTGCCCTCGAGGACATTTAGCAGTTGCGGCAGTTCATCGAAGCTCGTCCGGCGCAGCAATTTTCCCACGCGGGTGACGCGTCGGTCCAGAGGGGTAGCCTGAGCGATCACGTGGCCGTCCTCGAGAACATGCATGGTCCGAAACTTGCGGATCAAGAATGTCCGACCATTGAAGCCACAGCGTTGCTGCCGGAAGAACACTGGGCCGGGAGAATCCAGTTTGATTGCGATAGCGGCGAGCGCAAGTAGTGGTGCAGATATCACCAGCGCGAGCCCCGCGCCGACAACATCAATGAATCGCTTGGTTGCGCACTCGAGGGAGGTAAGGGGACCGCGCTGCAATTCGACGCAAACGGCACTTCCCAGGCTCCGTGTCGGATGTCGAAGCAATTCGGATGTCGTGCCGACAGGCACGAACATAATTGGGAACGGCAATACCCGGAGATCGGCGACAAGCGCTCGGAGCTCGGGCCATCGCTCCGGACCGGCTTCGACTACCACCTGGTCTAGCGGAGCGTTGCGAATATAGTCAATCACGCGAGAAGCAAATCGCTTTCGGCCGGCTGGCCCGAAGCCAATCGGCGGCAGGGTGAACCGCCCCCGGACGCAATATCCGTGCATAGCCAAGGCCTCCGGCAGGCCGGCGTCTTTCGAAAGGGGCTGGTCGCTGATCAGAACGATATTGGTGCTAGCGAATTTTCTTTCGCTCAGACCTCTGATCAGCAGCAACCGCATCCCCCATCGCTCGGCTACAAGGAGTGCCAAACCGAGGATGGCGAAGAGCGGGCCTGCTTCCTGCGATGCGTCCGGGCGAATCGCAAAGCCGTACGCGGCCCAAATCAAGAACAACAATGACGTCCAGGTGATGCAGACGGCCCGAACCTGGTTCTTGAGCAGGAAGAGCTCAACCGGGCGATAGAGACCCTGAGCCTTCAGCACGGAGACCACACAAGCTGCGCTGACCAGTGCTAACCCAAGGGCGCTGCCATGATCTCCCTCCGGCTGCCCGTTCTGGAACCGGTACAGTAAAGTGGAGGCGACGCTCGCGAACAAAATCGTCGCAACATCGGCACAGAGTGCAACGTGTTCGATCCAGTCGTAACGCAGGGGCCATTTATGCCGAGATATTGACGGCTCCAGACTGACACGAGCCGCATCCTTTTGGTCGAGGAAGTGTCGGTTCACGAAGTTCATGGCCAGGGCACTCGGATTAATATTTAATCTATTATTAATTTATTGGATGTTTCAAGCGAAAATAGCGATTTAAATATTTTCTCTTGGATTTGGCGGATCGAATTGAAATACCTCGGGAACTACCGCGCCAAGCCGCTCCCGCGTGTGCCGTTCGGCGAAGGGACGTCAGTTCCAGGCGGAGGAACCCGCTTGCGCGTGCTTTGAAGCGCGGCTGAATCCCACTCCGCAATCAGATCATCCACCAAGCCCCTCCCGTCTGCCGACGCCGATTGATAGGCGGCGACAAGAGCAGGGCGGAGACTGGACTGTTTAGTCAGGGCAATCTTGACGTCACGCTGTACCAGCTCACGCAGTTCGGGGTCGCTTGCCACTGAGAGCTCGCCGAGAGCGACAGTCAGTCTTAGCGGCAGCAAGGCCAGATCGTTTGGCGCTGTGTAGTACGACAGTTTCAGCAAGGTCGGGACGTCGTATTCCGCCGATCTCCGCTCCTTCGAGAGCGCCGCAAGCATAAGCCAAAGATCGCCTCGTAGTGGCGAGCGCTGCAGTGCCCGTGCCACATCCGGCGCGTCCGGATCGGCTCCGATCTCCGGCTTTGACGCTGCGGCTTCGTTGGCGGTGGGTTGTTGCGCAGGAGCGAGCCTCCCTGGACGCAAATCGCCGTCACCGCGCAGTGAGCTCGAAGGCGGCCTTAGAAAGGCCTGTCGGGCCGCCTGGCTGGCGGCAAGCGCTTCAACCGGCAAACCGCGCGGATACGACGGTTTCGCGAACAGCCAGATTGTTTGCGCGATCAGGACGACGGCAACGGAGCCCAATCCGATACGCATCGATGCATTGCCAATCGCAAAAGTGCGTGTTGGCGCACATGTCGGACCTGGGCGATCCGGCTCACGCGTTGATCGTGACGGCAAGGTCGCAGTCGCGGTATCACGCTGGCTTTGAGCAATCGCCAGTCCAAACACGGCGGCAGCCAACAGCGATGCGCCGAACTCGAGAACACCGTCTTCGACCAAGGTTAGCATGGCTAGTGCAGCCGCGGCGCCGGACCCAATGGCCGCGTAGACGTAGTCACGCCTTCGCCGCAGGGAACAGCTGAGAAGAGCCGCCGCGCTAAGTACCGCAACTATCAAAAGGCCATACAGAAAGGCGTGACCCATTTCGATCGCGATGGCGGCGGCAGCCGTCGGGCGCTCTTGCGACAACGTCGCGCCGATATCGCGATGGATCGGCAGCAGTGCCACGTACGTTCCCGCTCCGGACCCCGCTTGGCCGGTATCTTGCAACATCCGTTCAGTCGCCGCGACGTGATGCGTGGACAGGGCGATCGCGAGATCGGCATTTTGCCTCACCGGGAGCACGGTGAACGCCGCCAGATGGAGAATTGCTGCCGTGGCGAGCACACTCGCCATTCCCCAAATCCCATAGAACCAGTTCTGGATCACGAACGCGGCGAGAACGATCCCCACTCCGAGCAGTGCAGCTATTGCAATTCCCGTCCCGTCTCCCCTGGCAAGGACCGCCGACAGGCAAAGAAGCGTTGCCAGGAGTGCGAACGATAGGGTTGTCGCCAGCTGAATTGAGACTTGCTTGACCCGGCGGCGTTCCTCGAACGCACGGGCCGTCATCGCCACAGAAAGTACCAGGCCCAGCACCGCCGGTGCTGCGCCGGTCACGACCAGCACAGGAGTATCGCCGGGTGAGAGACCGTCCGCTCCTATCGTCCGCCGCATCAGCACGTACGCACTGACGATCGCGGCACCCGAGACCAGCATGGTGAGAAGTTGCCACGCACGCTGCTTGTCCAGCGCGACGACGGTCGCGATCAGCGCGAGGGCGACAGCAGTACCGTAATGCAAGAATGCGCGCACGGTTGCGCCGGTGTCCACCGTGAGCCGTTCAGCAAGGGAGACATTCAACGCGGCCGATGCGGTTGCCCATATCGGATTGCCGGATCCCTGGATAGGAATCGGAGCGAGTTGAAGAGCCATGTAGATTGCCGGTACAACAAGGATGACGAGGAGAAATGGCGACAACCGTCGTACCAGGCAGGCGATCGCCGAAGAGGAGGCGAAGACTGCAATTGCCAGCACCGCCATCGCCAGAAGGGTAGAGCATAGAGCTCGCGCTTGCTGGGTATCAGGCATTGCAAAAGCCGCGGCGAGGGACACCAAGAGTGCCAGCATCAGGAACCTGACGAGCATACAAGTCACCTCTCAGGCTTGGCGTTTCTCCGAAGACTCAGATCGACGGGCTCTTCACGTACAAACAGTGATGGTGCACGGCGACAGCCCGCTCAAGAGCTCGAAAGGCCATAGCGGACATAATGACTGTCATCGTAATAATCGCTTCGGTAGGTGTCGTATCGCCCCATCGCCTTGATGTCGGTCTTGTTCAGCACTGCGCCGATCAGCGCGTCCGAGATCGTGGGAGCGGTGTGCAGTGCATGCTGTACGACGTCAATCTTAGTCCGTCCCCACTCGACGACGAGAACGTAACAATCGATCAGGGGAGCCGTGACCCGTACGTCGACAAGCGGACTGAGCGGCGGAAGATCGACAACCACATAGTCGTAGCTTTGCCGCAGGCGATCGAAGAGTTTGCATATCGAGCCGTCGGACAGGAGCTCGCTTGAGTGAAGCACGGGCCCGCGCGGAACGGCCGGAAGAACGGCAAGATTCGTCTTCGGATCCCGCCATATCACCTCATCGAGTGAGCGATCTCCGTTCATGACCTCAATGATGCCATCCACGGCTTTGGGGACGACACGGGCCGAGAGCGATGGATTCCGGAGGTCGCAGTCGACAATGATCACCTTCTTCCCGCTGAGTCCGATAAGTTGCGCCACGGAAGCGGCAATCGTGGTCTTGCCCTCATTTGGCAGGGCTGAAGTCACGCCAATCACTTGGTTGGCGGTCTTCGCCGGACTGTGATCGATTGCAATCTTGATCGCTCGGATGGCCTCAGTGTACCGAGAGAGGGGCATGCCCACGACGGTGCGATGAATGTCTGGGGCGGTCGAAAGTATTCGTTGGTTCGAGTCTTCCTGCGTCTGTTGCCGCCGGGCCGCCGGCCTCTGCTGTCTCGGCAAATTCAGGATCGGCACGAGTGACAGGCACGGCAGCTCCAACGCCGCCTCGAGTTGGGAGGAGGTGCGGAAAACGCGGTCCATTACGTCGCGCACGAAACCGAGGAGCAATCCGAGCGCGATTCCCCCTAGAAGACCGAAGCTCAGCACGACCTTCGCTTTCGGTTTGCTCTTGGTCTGAGCGGCAGAAGCGGGGAAGATGACCCGGGTTTGCGAGATCGGGAAGCTCTCCTGCTGCGTCGAGCCCATGTACTGCTGAAGGAAGGTGTCGTAGAGACCCCGCAGGCTCTTCGCCCGACTTTCCAAATCTCTTATCGTCATCTCTGCCGAGTTCGTAAGGCGCGACTGCGCAATGGCCAAAGACAGCCGTTTTTCGATCTCTTCCTGCCGCTGCTTTGCAAGTTCGGCTTCGCTGCGGCTGATCTCAGAAAGTCTCTTGACCTCGTCCAGAATGGAGGCGCGAAATTCACGCAGCCTGTTTCGGATGTTGACGACCGCCAGGTGATCGCGGCCGACCCGGGCGGACAATTCGGCCTCACGCCTGGCGAGTTCGAGATATTGCTGGCGTAGCAGCGTAATGATCGGACTATTCATCGCGTCGGAGCCGATGGCATCCAGATTGCTGATCGAGGATGGTTTTGCCGGGTCGGCGCCGAGGAGAGCTTCGTAGCGTGACAGCTTGGCCGCGGCCTCTGAACTCTGCGCGCGGGCGGTAGCCAGCCGGGTGTTGAGCTCTGTGATCTGCTGCTCGTCGATCGGTTTTCCGCCGGGTGAAACGATATTGTTCTGAGACTTGTAAGCCTCGACTGCACGTTCGGCGGTCAGCGCCTCCTCTCCGAGGGTGCGCAACCGCTCCCGCAGCCAACTGGTTGCAGTTCGGGTGGCTTCGAATTTCGCCTCGAGCTGATCGTTGATGTAGGCTTTTGCAATTGCGTTCGCGATGTCCGCCGCCAGCGCTGGGTCGCTCGAGGTGAACGCGACTTCAATAACGTGACTAAAGCCAACTCGGCCTGCAGACAGGCGATCCAGAAAGTTCGCAATCGTGATTTCCGAGGGCTGCTCTGGCGATGCAGGTGGCGCAGCTTCCGACGGATCTGACCTCCATCCTCGAAGCCAGCCCATTGCCCAGGACAGCAGCGGCCGTGACTCCCTGAAGTCCGGGTGATCGGCCAATTTCAACTGCTTGATCACAGCCGCAGCAGTCGCCTGCGATTTGATGATCTGCAGCTGCGTTTCGATCTGAGTAACGTCGACTATCGGCTCGGAGAGAAGGGATTGTTTCTGGAGGAATTGTGCCCTTGGATTTTCGAACAGGACCTGAGCCTGCGCTGTATAGGCCGGCGAGACCAGCCGAAGGTATATGAGGCTGGCGGCACCTGCGAGGATCGTGGTGAAAATGATGACGAGGTATTGCCGCCGCAAAAACACGAGCGCCAATTTAATGAGCTCGCCGATGCCCCCGGTGTTCTGTCGATCCGACTGCATCTGTGGGGTGGGGGGAAGACGTGCCCCATCGCTCTGGAGCGTATTAGTCTGAAGCATCGGACAATTCTCGTTGTCGACAAGCGCGGCGGAGCATCTCACCGGCGGATATTTGAACCGGTGGTCGTATTTAAAATAATATATCAGATAAATTTTGTATTGCCAATTAAATCGAGCTCGGGCATTAATTGACGATAATAAATTCGAACGACGGGAAGGGCAGGCGTCCGATTAGGCCCCGATATTTGTCGCGAACGAGAAGCGGAGCGGAACTGGTCGCCGGGCTGCTTCGGCCTGCGGGATATTGGGGGAATCAGACTGACCGTCTGGGCGATGGCGTTGCGTATCGGAGCATGCGGTCATGCTGGAAGTGCGAAGTTTGGCGATTGCGGATGTGAAGCTGGTCCGATCGAAGCGCGTTTCCGATACGCGGGGCTATTTCTGCGAGACATTCCGCCGCTCTGCTTTTGCTGAAAACGGAATTTCTCACGATTTTATCCAGGACAATCAGTCGTGCTCCGAGCGGGTCGGGACGGTTCGCGGGTTGCACTTCCAGCGGCCTCCCTTCGCGCAGGCCAAGCTCGTCCGGGTGTTAAGGGGGGCGATCCTTGATGTGGTGCTCGATCTTCGGCGCCGATCGCCGACATTCGGTAAGCACGTCTCCGTCAAACTGGATAGCGAGAGCGACGAGCAGTTGCTCGTTCTAAAGGGGTTCGCGCACGGCTTCTGTACGCTCGAGCCTCAAACCACGGTCTTTTATAAGGTCGATGAGGTCTACTCGCCGGACCACGATGGCGGCGTCCATTGGGCCGATCCCGAATTGGGGATCGAGTGGCCGGTGAAGACCTCAGAGGCCCAACTTTCCCCGAAAGATCGTGCGCTTCCTGCATTCGGCCAGCTTGCTTCCGTGTTTGAATAGAGGACGTGTCATGCGTGTCCTGGTGACTGGGGGGGCGGGATTTATCGGGTCTGCGGTCTGTCGCCAATTGGTCCTGGAAGCTGAGGCTTCGGTCGTCAATGTCGACAAGTTGACCTACGCGGCCAATTTGGCCTCATTGGCATCCATCGACGGCACCAGCCGCTATCGATTTGAGCAGCACGACATCTGCGATCAGGAGGCGATCACCCGTCTATTCCAAAAATGGGAGCCGAGCGCGGTCATCCACTTGGCAGCGGAGAGCCATGTCGATCGGTCGATTACCGGCTCGGCAACGTTCATCGCTACGAACATCGTCGGCACCTATACTCTGCTGGAGGCAGCCAGGCGATATTTCGACGGGCTTTCGAGCCAGAGGCAGAGACAGTTCAGGTTCATTCACGTCTCGACGGACGAGGTCTACGGTTCATTGGGACCGGTCGACTGCTTCCGGGAAGATACCCCTTATCGGCCGAGTTCACCCTATTCCGCGAGCAAAGCCGCCTCAGACCACCTCGCGCTGGCCTGGTACAAGACTTATGGCTTGCCGGTGATCGTGTCGAACTGTTCGAACAATTACGGGCCATTCCAATTCCCGGAAAAGCTCATTCCGCTGACGATTCTCAACGCGCTGGAGTACAAGTCCTTGCCCGTCTATGGCGATGGAAGCAACGTGCGCGATTGGCTTCATGTCGAGGACCACGCAGCAGGCCTGATCAAGCTGCTGTTCGAGGGCCGGGCCGGAGAGAAGTACAACTTCGGCGGCGACAGCGAACGCTCAAACCTGGAAGTCGTCACCCAGATTTGTGACGCGCTTGATCGAATGCGTCCAGGGGCGGCAACGAGGCGATCGTTGATCTCGTTTGTGCCGGACCGTCCGGGACACGACGCACGTTACGCGATCGATGCGTCCAAAGCTCGCAGCGAGTTGGGATGGCGGCCGACCCGAAGCTTCGAACAAGGTCTCGCGGGGACGGTGGAATGGTATCTGGCTAGCGGCGCTTGGTGGGCGCGGGCTCGCAACATGGTCTACGACGGCTCGCGTCTTGGCCTTCCAGCCACCCAGCACTGAGACCGCCAATGATCGAACGCCCGATTATGATTACTGGTCGAAATGGCCAATTGGGCAGCTGCCTTCGTGATGTCGCTGCTCTTCGCGGCCTGTCCGCGGTGGCCCTCGGACGCGAGGAGCTCGATCTTGAGGTCCGAGACGGGATCGACAGGACGGTCGCTTCGATCGCCCCCTGCATGATCATAAATGCCGCGGCCTATACCGCTGTGGATCAGGCGGAGTCCGATGTCAGAAAAGCCTTCAGCATCAACCGCGACGGTGCGGCTGCGTTGGCGGATGTCGCATGGCAGAGAAACATTCCATTTGTACACGTATCGACCGATTACGTCTTTGACGGCGCCAAGCACGAGGCTTACGACGAGGCCGACGTGCCGGCGCCGTTGAACACATACGGTGCATCGAAGCTGGCCGGCGAGGCGGCCGTATTGGCGGCACATCCCCTCGCGACCGTCGTCAGGTCATCCTGGATCTACAGCTCAACAGGCAGCAACTTCGTTCGGACAATGCTGCGGCTGGCCGAAACGCGCCCGATCGTAAGGGTTGTTTCCGACCAACACGGAAGCCCGACCGCGGCGGCAGATCTGGCCGCAGCGCTCCTGCAAATTGCAGAACGGTCGCTCACCGATGACCGCCGCATCGCAGCCGGCATCTTTCACGTGGCTGGCCAGGGGACAACGAGCTGGCACGGCTTTGCCGAGGCAATCTTCGATGGTTTATCCCGTCGGGGAGTGCGGCCGCCGATGCTGGAAGCGATCACGACAGAGCAGTATCCGAGCGCTGCGCGCAGGCCCGTAAACTCGCGCCTGGACTCGTCCAAGGCGGAACGCGTGTTTGGAATTCGATTGCCGGCCTGGCGCCAGTCTCTCGAAACCTGTCTCGACCAACTTGTCGGAAGAGGAGATACCGATGCTGAAGGGAATCATCCTGGCTGGCGGCAGCGGAACGCGTCTTTATCCGATCACGCGAGCGGTCAGCAAGCAGTTGCTGCCCGTCTATGACAAGCCGATGATCTACTACCCCCTCTCGACGCTGATGCTGGCAGGCATCCGCGAGATCCTGGTCATCACGACCCCGGCAGATCGATGCCACTTTGAACGATTGCTCGGTGACGGCAGCCAATGGGGCATTCGGCTGCAGTATGCGGAACAGCCCCGTCCGGGAGGGCTCGCGGAGGCATTCATCGTAGGTGCTGACTTCATCGGATCCGACCGCGTGGCAATGGTGCTCGGAGACAACATCTTTTTCGGCAGCGGCTTACGTGAACTGCTCGTCAGGGCCGCGAACCGCGAGGAAGGTGCAACGGTCTTCGCCTATCACGTGCGCGATCCGGAACGATACGGGGTCGTCTCGTTTGATGACGCGGATCGCCCGATCCGAATCGAGGAGAAGCCCAACAAGCCGACGTCGAATTGGGCCATCACCGGTCTCTATTTCTTTGATAATCGAGTTGTGCGCTATGCGCGTCGCGTCGAGCCGTCGCCCCGCGGAGAGCTCGAGATCACCGATCTGCAAATGCGCTATCTTTCCGTCAACGCCCTCCACGTCGAGCGCATGGGGCGGGGGTTCGCTTGGTTGGATACTGGCACGGTCGAATCGCTTATCGATGCGGGGACCTTCGTGCAAACGCTTGAAAAGCGGCAGGGCATGAAGGTGGCTTGTCTCGAGGAGGTCGCCTTCCGGCAGGGCTTCATCAACCGAGACCAGGTTCTCGCTCTGATTCAGCCGCTGGAGAAGAGCGGATACGGCAGGTATCTCAATGAAATGCTGCGGCTCCCGACTGCCGATACTATCATCGGGGCTGACCTCAAATAAATATAAATTAAATTAAATTGATGTACCATTGAATTGACCGGCATAATCTTTTTAAATTATATTTTTTTAAAATCAGGTTCGAGAGGTCGGTCATGCTGAATCAGATGGCGAGCATCCCTGATCGAGGAACTTGGCCTCTCTTGCTGGAAGAAGGCGGCTGCGGCTGGTCAGATGTCATCGCCCGAGGCTCATGGCCCCCGACCGGCGCCTGGGCATTGAATCGATTTTGGGTCTCGCCGAATGCGGACCGCCCGACTGGCTGGCCGGATTTCCTGTCCCGCGCAATTGCGGGTATCGGGGCTGGTCAGACGGCAACTGCATTGCTGTCGCGTAGCGGCTTGGGTGGGACGCTGCGCGTCGGTACCTCGCCATTCCAGTCGAAATTGGCCGCTCTGCTCTCGAGCTCAGCAATCCTGGTCACTCGATCCAATGCAGGGGGCCCGGCGCTCTCATCCATGCCCGATCGTGAGGTGGTGCAGTCATCGTCAATATCGAGCGCCGGCGCCGCTCATTGGATCAATTCGAGCGATCGCTACGGTCCATCTGCGCTGGAGAGGTTCTGGACCACATCGCACGAGGAGCCAGTCAGCGGGTCGGAGCACCTGCCCAGTGCGATGGCGGGAATGGCAGGTCAGCCGGCGCCTGACTCGAGATTGGTGGATCAGTTGTCAACGTCCGCGACGTTGAACAGGCAGGCCTCGTTCCTGCCGTCCCCCGCCGAGGCTGCACTGACTTTCGGCACACGCGCTGCATCTGCTGTCAGTTCTTGCCCGACAGGTTCGCTGACCGTAACGACGGACAGTGCGGACTACGCGCCCGGCAGTATGGCGACGTTTACGGCAGCCGGAACCCGGTCGGGAGCGGCGGTCACTTTTAATATTGCCGACCTGGAGAGCGCGCCCGGCGCTAACGGCATTGCCGATGCCTATGCGCCCTTCACCGTCAAGGATGGCGGCACCGGCGACATGGACGGGCTGGCCAATGGGACGGTCGTCGCGCAATGGCAGGTGCCGGCTGATGGCCGCGCGACCGGCGCTACCTTGCAACTCACCGCCACCTCCGGCGCCCAAACGGGCACGGCGATCTTCAGCGACGCGAGCAACAGAATTGTGACGGAGAATCAACTGCCGGGTACGCCGAAGAGCACATGGGCAATCCACGGCTCGATCGCGAGCCAGGGAGACTCGCAGATTGAAGGCTTTGCAACGCAGATCAGCACCAATGCCGGACAGACTGTCTCTTTCAAGATTGACACGGCTTCGGCAGTGAAGGGCTACACCCTCGATATCTACCGGCTTGGCTACTATGGCGGCAATGGCGCGCGGCTGATCACCAGTATGCATCATACCGGAACGGTCAATCAGCCGAGCCCGATCTTCAATTCTGCGACCAACACTGTCGATGCAGGCAACTGGTCTGTGACAGATTCATGGATCATCCCGAGCACAGCGGTTTCGGGCGTCTACTTCGCGAAGCTGACGTCGGATACCGGGAATTACCAGAACATGATTCCGTTCATTGTCCGCAATGACGGCATAGCCTCAGATATTTTGTTCCAGACCAGCGATACGACTTGGGAGGCATACAATCCGTGGGGCGGATACAATCTGTATCAGGGACCGAGCGGAACGAACAGCGATCGTGCCTTTGAGGTGAGCTACAATCGCCCAATCGCGATGAATTCCACGTCAAATCTAGCCGGCCCGCAGGACTTCCTCTTCGGCGAAGAGTACGCTGCGATCTACTGGCTGGAGCAGAACGGCTACAATCTCAACTATATCTCCGGTATCGACGCCGCGACCAACGCCGGACTGCTGCTCAACACCAAGGCCTACATCGATGTTGGCCACGATGAATACTGGTCTCAATCGCAGTTCGCCAATGTCAAGGCGGCGCGCGATGCGGGTGTAAATCTCGCTTTCTTGAGCGGCAACGAAATTTATTGGGACACCCAGTTGGCACCGAGTTTCGATGCCAGCCACACACCGAACCGAAGTGTTATCGAGTACAAAGATATCTGGAGCGGGGCTCAACTAGATCCGGACGGCACCGCCAACGGCGGCGCCGGCATTTTTCGCGATCCTGTCTATGGACCTGGAAATCCGGAGAATTCCCTTTCCGGTACGATTTTCACGGTCGACGAATTCGGTACGCTCGACAACGTGACGATTCCCGCCAGCATGTCGCAGCTGCGCTTCTGGAGAGACACCAGCATCGCCAGCGGCAACGGAGGAACGCTGACACGGCTGCTCGGCTACGAGTGGGACAGCGATCTCGACAACGGCGTCCGGCCAAGCGGGCTGATCGACATGTCGTCGACAACAAGAAACGTTGGCACGCTGCTGCTAGATAATGGGCTGACAACTGGTCCTGGAACCGCTACGCATAATCTAACCCTCTACCGTGATCCGAGCAGCGGCGCGTTGGTTTTCGGCGCCGGCACTGTCATGTGGTCCTGGGGGCTGTCGAACCAATACGCTCCGTACAAGGGCCTCACTGCACCAGTCAGCACCGCCGTGCAGCAATCAATGGTGAACCTGTTTGCCGACATGGGAGTGATGCCGCAGACGTTGCAGACGGGCCTCGTTGCCGCCCAGGCATCAACCGATCACACTGCGCCGTCCGCGGTTATCAGTTCCCCAGCGGGCGGGACGAGCGTCAGTCAGGGCCAGTCCGTCACGATTACGGGCACCGCATCGGACGTTAGTGGACGCGTGGCCGGCATCGAAGTGTCGACCGACGGCGGCACGACGTGGCATCCGGCGGGCGGAACGACGAACTGGACCTACACTTGGATCGCCTCCGGTGCCGGTACACATGTTATCGAGGCGCGCGCAAGCGATGACAGTGTCAATCTGCAGGCGACCCCTGCCACAGTCAGCATCAACGTTACAGGAACTAGCGGCGTAGGAAGCTTCTTCACTGCATCCAACGTACCGGCACAGATCAATCTGAATGACGGAAAGGCAATTGAGGTGGGCGTGAAGTTCACCTCCTCAGTGGCCGGTCAAATCACCGCCCTGAAGTTCTATCGAAGTCCAAACGACACGGGCTCCGATCTCCTCGACCTTTGGAGCTCAACCGGTACAAAACTCGCCAGCGCAAGCTTTAGCAACACGACGGCAAGCGGTTGGCAGACAGTCAACCTAGCGACGCCCGTCGCGATCAGCGCCAATACAACCTATATCGCCTCATATCACACCAGTGGTACTTACGTTGCCACGAGCAATTTCTTCGCCAATGCGTTCACGAGCGGCACTTTGACGGCGCCCTCGTCCAGCTCTTCGGGCGGCAACGGCGTCTATTCCTATGGCGGTACCAGCACCGCCGGCATTTTTCCAAGCAGCACGTTCGCTTCCTCCAACTACTGGGCCGACGTGGTGTTCGTGAGCTCGACCACTAACACGTCGCCAACGGCCGTCGCCGACACTGCCAGCGCCACGGAGAAGGGCGGGGTCAACAACAGCACGGGTGGTTCGCCGGCCACCGGCAACGTGCTGACCAACGATACCGATCCCGATGCGGGAGACACGAAAAACGTCACCGCCGTCAGCTTCGGCTCGACCTCGGGTACGGTCGGTTCGGCGCTCAATGGAGCGCACGGCAGCCTCGTCCTCAATGCCTCTGGCGCGTTCACGTATACGGTCAATGAAACGGATCCGGCCGTGCAGGCCCTGAGACTATCGACCGATACACTGACCGATGTCTTCAATTATACAATGCGCGACACCGCGGGTGCGACGTCGTCGACTACACTCACCGTGACGGTCCACGGCGCCAATGATGCGCCGGTGCTCGCCATCCAAACTGGCAATCAGACCGCGACGGTCGGCTCGGCGTTCTCGCTGACGTTGCCTGCCGGCACGTTCACCGACGTCGATTCTGGCGACTCGCTCACCTATGCTGCGACCCGTGGCGACGGTACGGCACTTCCCTCGTGGTTAACCTTCAACGCGTCGACCCGGACCTTCAGCGGCACGCCGGCATCGTCTGACGTCGGAACGCTGAGCGTGAGGACGACTGCGACGGATCTGGGCAGTCTCTCTGCAAGCGAGACATTCAACATCAACGTGACGACGACTGCGAACACGCCGCCGACCGCGGTCGCCGACACGGGCGATACCACCGAGAAAGGTGGAGTGAACAACAGCACGGGTGGCTCGCCGGCCACCGGCAACGTGCTGACCAACGATACCGATCCCGATGCGGGAGACACGAAAACCGTCACCGCCGTCAGCTTCGGCTCAACCTCGGGTACGGTCGGTTCGGCGCTCAATGGAGCGCACGGCAGCCTCGTCCTCAATGCCTCTGGCGCGTTCACGTATACGGTCAATGAAACGGATCCGGCCGTGCAGGCCTTGAGACTATCGACCGATACACTGACCGATGTCTTCAATTATACAATGCGCGACACCGCGGGTGCGACGTCGTCGACTACACTCACCGTGACGGTCCACGGCGCCAATGATGCGCCGGTGCTCGCCATCCAAACTGGCAATCAGACCGCGACGGTCGGCTCGGCGTTCTCGCTGACGTTGCCTGCCGGCACGTTCACCGACGTCGATTCTGGCGACTCGCTTGCCTACACGGCGACGTCCGCTGACGGAACGGCACTTCCGTCATGGTTGACCTTCAACGCCTCGACCCGGACCTTCAGCGGAACGCCAGCCTCCGGTAATGTCGGCACTCTCAGCGTCAAAACATCGGCAACCGACCTCGGAGGCCTGTCAGCCAGCGAGACATTCAATATAGCCGTCTCCACAGCGCCCTCAACGGTGAGTCTCTTCTCGAGTTCGGGCACGCCGGCAATCCTGTCTGATTCGGATGCATCGCAGGTCAATCTAGGCGTGCGATTCACCTCTTCGACTGCCGGAACGATCACGGCAATCAAGTATTACAAGAGCGCCAATGACACCGGTACGCATACCGGCTCGTTGTGGAGCAGCACGGGCACGCTACTGGCAAGCGCCACGTTTACCAACGAGACCAGCAGTGGATGGCAAACGGTCACATTCAGCAGTCCCGTTTCCATTTCTGCAGGCACGACCTATGTCGCAAGCTTCCACAGCAATGGTCACTATGCCGACACGACTAACTTCTTCACCACGGCGTTTACCAACGGCCCGCTGACGGCTCCCTCCGGCAATAATGGCGTGTACACCTATGGCACCGTAAACCTTTTCCCGACCAGCACATTCAACGCCACGAATTACTGGGTGGATGTGGTGTTCAGTACGTCGAGTGGTGGTACGAACCAGTCGCCGATCGCCAATAATGACAGTGGCTTCAACGCCACCCAGGGCGTTCCGCTGAGTATCTCCGGAGCATCGCTACTTGCCAATGACAGCGATCCGGATGGCGATGCGCTGACGATCACGGGGGTCAGTGGGGCTGTCAATGGCACCGCCAGCTTCAATGCGCAGGGCAACACGGTAACGTTCACTGCGGCAAGCAACTACACTGGACCGGCTTCGTTCGTCTACGCGATCTCGGATGGTCGGGGTGGGGCGGCCAGCGCAACGGTGAACTTGACCGTTCATGCCCCCTCATCAACGACGGTAAGCCTCTTCAGCTCGAATCCGACGCCGAGTGTTGTCTCGGTCAATGATGCGAATTCCGTGGAGCTCGGAATGAAGTTCCAGGCATCCACCTCGGGCGACATCACGGGTCTGCGCTTCTACAAGGGGCCATCGAACACCGGGACGCACGTCGCGGACCTCTGGAGCAGCACGGGGACCTTGCTGGCGACGGCAACCTTTACCAACGAGACCGCGAGCGGCTGGCAACAGGTCAATTTCGCGACGCCAGTCACGATCACGGCAGGGACGACCTATATCGCGGCCTACCACACCGCGGGAAGCTACTCGGCAGATCCCAACCTGTTTGCCAGTGCGGTGACCAACGGACCATTGACCGCCCCGTCATCCGCATCCAGCGGGGGGAACGGCGTCTATGCATACGGATCCGGAAGCCTCTTCCCCACCAACACCTTCAACGCGACCAGCTACGCGGTTGACGTCCTCTTCAGGCCGCAGCTCGCTGCATAGGAGAACCGGAATGCACGCCGAAATCTATACCGACGGGGTGGATGAGGTCACAATAGGGGGGGCGATCGTGCGGGTGGACTTGTTCAGTCTCTCGCCCACGGAACGTGACGCCAACAATGCGCCCAAAAAGGTGTTCCGACAGAGGCTGATCTTTTCGGCGGAATCCTTCGCGAACTCGGTCGAGGTGATGCAAAACGCGCTCCAGGGTCTGGTGGACGCCGGCGTCGTCCAGCGCAATCGGCCAAGGCCGCCGATGACACCGCCACAGGCAGCCGCACGAGTTGAGTCTTCGTCATCGGTTTCGGACAGCTCCCGATCTCCAAATGTCTCAACCAACTTCCGTTGAAATTGAGAGGTTTGAAGCAGCACCGCCTTCGTCGGAGGACGAGCCGCGTCGGGCAACTCAAACCGCCCTCGAGTGCCTGTCAAGGATCGCTGGCCATCATGGCATCGATCTGCCGTGGGAGCGACTGCGGCACGCCTATGCTGTCGACGAGACCGGCATCTCGACCGACCTCTTGCTGCGCATGGCCCGTGATGCGGGCCTTCGTGCCCGCACAGTGCAACTCGACTGGAAAGCGATATGTCGGCTCGGCGAAGCTTATCCGGCTCTTGTTCAGCTCACGAACCAGAACTGGGTCCTCGTGGTCGGCACCGATCCGCAATCCGACGCGGTATCAATCTTTGATCCGCTGGCAGAACGGAAGGACGAGCCGCTGCTTGTTGACAAGGAGCGGTTTTGCGCCCGATGGATCGGAAATACCATCCTGTTCAAGCGCGAGAGTCGCCCCGCAGCGGATCGTCGGGCCTTTGGATTACGATGGTTCGTGCCCGAGATGGCCCGCGAATGGCGTTTGTTGTCCGACGTCGCAATCGCCGCCGTGTTCCTGTATGCACTCGGTCTCGCGCTTCCGATCTTCTTTCAACTCGTGATCGACAAGGTTCTCGTGCACGAGAGTCTCACGACGTTCTACGTGCTCTCCGCTGGCGTGATCATTTCGCTCTGCTTCGACGCAATATTCAGCTTCTTGCGGCGGTATCTCCTTCTCTATGCGACGAACAAGATCGACATCCGGGTCGCGACGAGGACGTTTCGGCATCTGTTGGGACTTCCGGTGACCTTCTTCGAGCGCATCTCGTCGGGTGTGCTGGTGAAGCACATGCAGCAGGCCGGAAGAATACGTGAGTTTCTGACCGGCCGATTGTTCTTGACCGTCTTGGACGCGTTGTCGCTGTTCGTCGTCCTGCCGGTCCTCGCGCTCTACAGCATCAAACTGACATGTGTTGTGCTGGCCTTCACGGCCGTCAGCGCAAGTGTAATCGCCATCTTGATGGGGCCGTTCCGGCGGCGCCTCTACCAGCTGTATCAGGCCGAGGCCGGTCGGCAGGCTCTCTTGGTCGAAACCGTGCACGGGATGCGCACCGTGAAGTCGTTGGCCATGGAGCCCAGTCAGAACAGGACGTGGGACGATCGCTGCGCGCAGTCGGTATCGATGCGGTTTGGGGTTGAAAAGATTTCGGCGGGTGCTCAAGCGCTGACCGGCTTCCTCGAGAAGATGATGACGGTCGGGATCGTCGCCCTTGGCGCGCTCGACGTCTTCGCCGGCGAGATGACGATCGGAGCCCTTGTAGCCTTCAACATGTTGGCGGGACGGGTTTCGGGGCCGCTGGTGCAGATGGTGACCATGGTCCACGAATATCAGGAGGTTGCGCTTTCCGTTAAGATGCTCGGCGAGGTCATGAATACGGAGCTGGAACGGGGCGGTCACCGCGAGGGCCTGCGGCCCGATTTTGTCGGCCAGATCGAGTTTGAAAACGTCACGTTCCGCTATGGCGAGGGTGCGCCGGCCCTGGACGACGTGTCGTTCTCAATCGCGCCCGGCTCGATCTTTGGCATTGTTGGCCGGAGCGGCTCGGGCAAGACGACGCTGACGCGGCTTATCGCGGGGATGTACCCGGTGCAGCAGGGATTGTTGCGGATCGACGGCCACGATTCGCGCGAGATCGACCTTACTCATCTGCGGCGGAATCTCGGGATCGTGCTCCAGGAGAATTTCCTGTTCAGGGGGACAGTGCGCGAAAACATCGCCTGTGTGAGGCGGGACGCCACTTTCGCGGAGGTTGTCCTGGCGGCGCAGCTCGCCGGCGCGGACGAGTTCATTGAACGGCTGCCGAGGGGATTCGATACCATGCTCGAAGAGCAGGCATCGAACCTGTCAGGCGGGCAGAAGCAGCGGCTTGCGATCGCGCGTGCCTTGATCGTCAACCCGCGGATCCTGATCCTCGATGAAGCGACAAGCGCACTGGATTCCGAGAGTGAGGCGATCATTCGGCGCAATCTCCGACGTATCGCAGAGGGACGGACCGTCATCATCGTATCGCACCGGCTTTCAATGCTGTCGGATGCAAGCCAGATTCTGGTGATCGACCGTGGGCGGATCGTCGACGTCGATCGTCACGACGCGCTGCTGTCGAAGTGCACCTTCTACAGGCATCTCTGGAACCAACAGACGAGACATGTCGCATGACCGCGGCTGAGAAGACCCGGGCAGAGGCAGCCTCAGGCAGAGCCGGGGTTTCGCCCGCTTCGCCCACGAGACGCCGGCTCTTGAGACCCGCGCCAGCAGGTTCTCGCGTTGTCGCACAATTTCAATCAGACGCGGCCGAGATCGAGCAGCTGACGCCACCGCGTGTGGGACGGGTCACGCTCTATTGTGTCGCCGCCCTGATCGCGGTCGCGATCACTTTTGCATCTGTGTCGCGTGTCGATATGATCGTGACGGCACAGGGTAAGCTGATCACGACACGTCCCAACCTCGTGGTACAGCCGTTGGAAACGTCGGTCGTTCGGGAGATTCGCGTCAAGGCCGGCGACTCCGTCAATCATGGCGACGTACTCGCGATCCTCGACCCGACATTTTCTCAAGCCGATCTCGATCAGCTGCGCAGCCGCTTGGCAGCTCTTGACGCCTCCATTGACCGGCTTCAGGCGGAGCTGGACGGTGCCGAGTACGGGATCGGGAAGTCCGCGAGTGCCGATCAGGCGCTGCAGCGGAAGGTATTCCTCCAGAGGAAGACAGCTTTCGATCTTCAGATCCAGAATTATGATGCCCAGATTGCGTCCGCTCGGGCGAACTTGAAGACGGCCCAGGACGAGGAATTGGTTCTGACCCAGCGGCTGGACACCATGCAGTCCATCGAAGCCATGCGAAATGCGTTGATGGCCAAGGAGGTCGGCTCAAGGTTGAACTTCCTGCTGTCCCGGGATGCGCGGCTGGAGGTCGAAAGCAATCTGGCGCGGGTTCGTGGCAGCATTGTCGACAACATGCATCGCTTGGACAAGGCCCGAGCAGACCAGAAGGTTTTCGCCGCCGAGTTTCGCCGCGCAGCCTATCAGGAACTCGTCGAAACGCTGCCAAAGCGCAACAGCACGGCGGAGGAGCTCAAGAAGGCGGAGCTGCGCCGGCAATTGATCGTGCTGAACGCACCCGCGGATGCGGTGGTGCTCGAAATTGCCAACCGGACGGTGGGATCGGTGGTCCGCGAGGCCGAAACGCTGTTTGTGCTGGTTCCTCGGGACGAGGCGCTGCGGGCGGAGGTCAATGTCGAGGGCAGGGATATCGGGCAGGTGGCGGTCGGGCAGGCTGTACGAGTGAAGTTCGAGGCATTTCCATTCCAGAAATACGGCACCGCTACTGGCGAGGTCGCCGTCATCAGCCAGGACTCGTTTTCGCCAGACGCGAAGGCCGAAGGTGCGCGCCGCTCGTCAGCTCCCTATTACCGCGTACTGATCGATTTGCGGGACACGCACCTTCGGCTGCCGCCCGAACGCCTTCAGTTAATCCCTGGCATGGCAATCACCGCAGAAATGAAGGTGGGGCGGCGAAGCGTGATTTCCTACTTCCTGTATCCCCTCCTGCGCGGATTGGATGAAAGCATCCGGGAATACTAAGTCGGCGTGGAGTGCTTGAATGAGCTGCAGGCTGGAACGAGGGGATGCATTAAGCGGGCTGATCGAATTCAACCAACGGATTTAAGCCTTACCTGCCCGATCTTTCGCAGCTATGTCCAATATAAATCGTACTGTTCCCAATCTGGGCGGCGACCATGATCCGCCTGGCAGTCCGGCAGCCGCTCGAAACTGGGCTCCAGGTCCTCTACGATAATTTCCATAATCGAGGACTGTGGTCAGCAGCAGCGGCCAACGTGTGATTGGAAAGCGTGCTTGCATCAGTTTCCTGAGGAATTGCAGGCGTGGAATGAGTCGGCTGCGCATGTTGGGGGGAACTTCGACTCCAAACAGTTTAGCCAATGCGACGAACTGAGTTTCGATTGCATTCTGTGCCAATTTGTCAGGAGCAAACGAAGCGAGGCGATCCCAATCTATGCCTGCCGATGAATTCGCCAGATCGCGCAACTCGAGCAAATGCCGCAGATCGAGCTGTCCGACCCAATAGTCGTAGTCCTGAAATTGATCGTGCAACATGAGTATCAGTGCGTGGTAAGTCGGTGTCGGTATGTAAGCCGATCCTGGACCAACCGACACAGGCTTACAATGACTTATCACAGGTCCCGACGCGCGATAAAAATACGCTGGTCCCGGAGCCCCCCGGTGCAAATCGATCATGCCGACATCGTGCGGGCGCTTGAGATCAGCGTACCAATTTTCGGAATCTGCCGGAGCTTGGAAATGGACCACGTAGCCGATGCCGGCGAGGGCAGCGAGAGCTGCTTCAGTTTGACAAGGAGCTACCAGAAGATCGAGGTCGGCCATAAGCCTGGTCCCGCGTCGCGAGTAAGGTGTTGTCGCGAGCATTGCTGCTCCCTTGAACACTATCGGCGTAACGCCTTGTTCATTCATCGCGACGATAGCCTGAGTCAATTGAGCTGTCAGATGATTGTTTCGAGTTAAATTACGCTGGTAGATATGACGAACATAGGTGCACACATCTTCGGGAATATGTCGCTCAAACTTGTCGACCAAGTCGATCAGAGCAGGAGTCGTTAGCGTCTTGTTGGCTAGTCCGATCAGAGATACCCAGTCGACATGTGCAGGAAGCGTGCCGCGCAGGCAATCGCACAAAGTGTCGAATGCGGAGATATGACTAGCCATGTCAAAGTCCGCTAGGGTGTGTCTAACTTGAATCGCATCCGAGTAGATCGGTTCGCGGTTCGTCCATAGCCGCCGGTCATTGCAGGGATCCGGTTTTCTTCTCGACGAACTGCGCTAGGCTGCCCACCGTCTCAAAAATGTCGGCATTGAACTCGCTGCCGTCGATCTGAAACCCGAACTGCTGTTCGAGCGAGGCTGCCAGTTCGACAACAGCAAAGGAGTCCAGTTCCGGGATGCCGCCGAAGAGCTGAGTTGACGCGCTGAGGGTCTCGGCTCGATCTTCGATGCCAAGCGTCCTTACGATGATGGACTTGACGGTTTCGAGGGTGACAAGGTTGGTATCCATAATTTCTCCCGATTTGCTCAAGCTCATACGAGTACCTCGACCGGTGGCGGGTGTCCCAGAAATGCCGTGGGGCTGGCCGTGAGTCCGTACGCACCCGCGTGAAACAAGACGATCAGATCGCCGATCTGGGCACGCGGCAGCTTGACATTATCGCCCAACAAGTCCAGCGGCGTACACAGGCAACCGACCACAGTCACAGCCTCTTCGACTTGTTCGCAAATTCGGTTGCCAACAGCGATTGGATAATTTCGTCGGATCACCTGCCCAAAGTTGCCCGATGCGGCCAACTGGTGGTGTAGGCCACCGTCGACCACCAGATACTGACGATCCCGAGATTCCTTGCGGTCAACAACACGCGTAACGTAAACGCCACATTCGCCGACGATATAGCGACCGAGTTCGATCACCACGCGGGCGTCGGGGAAGTTTGGCTGCAATGCGGTGGCGAGCAGGTGTGCGAGATTGGCTCCAATGGCAGGCAGGTCCAGCGGCTGGTCCTTGTCGAAATACGGAATCCCAAAGCCGCCGCCAAGATTGACGTAGCGGACAGGCGGAGAATGTTTGGCCAGCTTCAGAATGAGGTCTACGGTCTGCCGCTGCGCCGCGCAGAGGATTTCTGCGCTCAAGTTCTGGGACCCCGCAAAAACATGAAAGCCGAGAAACTCTGCACCCCCGCTCACAAGCACGTCCAGAACGGACGGCACCTTCTCCACGTCGACGCCGAACTGCTGTGATCCGCCACCCATGCGCATCCCGGAGCCTTTCACCTCGAAATCCGGGTTTACTCGGATCGCGACCCGCGGGCGTATTCCGAGCCGCTCACCAGCCTGCACGATCCGGCCGGCCTCCGTGGCCGACTCGATTTCAATGATGACTCCCGATGCGACAGCTTGTGCGATGCTCGGTTCGATCTTGCCGGGACCGGCGAAGCTGACGTTGCCCGCGTGCATTGGGGTGTCCAAAGCCGTTCGCATCTCGAACGCCGAGGCAACGTCGAAGGAGTCAACCATCCCTGCAAGATGCTGTACGACGGCCGGCATCGGATTGGCCTTGATTGCATAGCTCAAATGGAGTCCCGGCGGCAAAATCGACCTGAGCAGCTTTACCCGCTCGCTGAGCAGCATGCGGTCGTAGGCGAAAAACGGGGTGGAGCCCACCTGCGCGGCCAGCCTCTCGATCGGAATGCCTCCGACGGCAAGCTGGCCATCGATCTGGCCAAAGGCGGCTATGGTTGGTCGGATAGCCAAGAAGCGAGTTCCTTCCGTAGCGTCGAGCGATCGAACTTGCCGTTGGGCGATCGTGGAACCTCGTTCCGGATGACGATAGAAGACGGCACCATGTAGTGCGGCAGCCTGCGTTTCAATGCCTTGACGAGTGCAGCCGGGTCGAGCGCGCTCGGCCCGGCGGGACTGGCGACGAGCAGAACGCGCTGACCGAGCGTCGAATCATCTACGCCAAGCGCAACGGCATCGCGAACCATACCGGTCGCGTAAGCTTCTTCCTCGATTTCTGTCGGGCTCACCCGGTAACCCGATGTTTTGATCATATCGTCTTTACGTCCGACGAAGTACAAGAAGCCCTCCTCGTCGGCGACCACAGTGTCGCCGGACCACACTGCGATCTCCGGCGTTCGCCAACTGGCATCTCGGCCCGGCACCGGCCGGAAGCGCGCGGCCGTGCGCTCCGGGTCATTCCAGTAGCCCATCGCAACTAGTGCTCCACGGTGCACCAATTCCCCTTCCTCGCCTGGACCGCACCTGCTCCCGTCCGGCCGGACCACAAGAATCTCGGCGTTCGGAATCGCTTTGCCGATAGAACCTGGTCGGCGATCAATCTCGGTGGGGTCGAGATAGGTGGATCGAAATGCTTCAGTCAGACCGTACATGAGGAATGGCTTGGCTTGCGGGAAGCGGACGCGCAGTTTGTCGAGGACGGCTTTGGGCAATTTACCGCCGGTGTTGGCGAAGTAGCGCATCGGGCGTGCGGCCTCTGGCGGCCATTCATGGTCGGCGATCTGGATCCACAGCGGCGGTACGCAGGTCAGACCAGTGACTCCATGGCGGACGCAGAGGCGCACGACATCGCCTGGTAACAGGTAGTTCATCAGGACCACATGCGCACCAACGCTGAACGCGGTGGTCAACTGGCTAAATCCTGCGTCGAAACTTAGGGGCAATGCCGCCAGGATGACATCGTTAGCAGTGTTCTCCAAATATTGGCTCACGCTCTCCGCGCCCACGATAAGGTTGCGGTGACTAAGTACGACCCCCTTCGGCTTGCCCGTGCTACCGGAGGTATAGAAGATTGCAGCCATATCTAGGTCGATGGTGTCGCTCCGGAGCGGAGCTGGCTCTTCGGAGGAGAGCGAATCTGGCCAAGCATGAACCGAGCAAGCATCCCCCGGCGTTTCACTTGCCGCTCCGGCGTCAACCAGAAGGATGTGTGCAAGCTCAGGACCGTCATTCAACACCGGGAGTAGCAGTTCGAGTCGTTCCTGCGAGGTGATCAGCAGGCGCGCTTTGCAGTCGGCCAGAATGTGTGCAACCTGGGGCGGTCGCAAAAGTGGATTGATCGGCACGAAGACGCCGCCGGCTGCAGAGATTCCGAAGATCGCCGCGACCGCTTCGGTGCGCTTCTCGAGATAGACTGCCACGCGTTGCTCTCGCTGAACGCCGAGCGAGGCAAGTTTGGCGGCCACGGCGCAAACCTCTCGCCACAATTCGGTGTAGCTCAACGAGGTGTGCTTGTATGTCACCGCCGGTGCCGTCCCATGCGAGGCGACGCCATGTTCGAGCAGGTGATGCAAGTTTGTTCTCATGACGATCCGGTTGCTTACAACGTGTCTGCTCCTCGTCACCAAGCCACGCAGGTGAGTTCGCTGTACAGATAGTCGATTTGATCAGGGCGCAGGCTCGCGCTCCGATACATCTTCGGTCTTGGCGATTTCAGCATGATCGACGGTGTGGGGCGGGCGCCGACCACACGCAGTTCCGCAAGCGTTATTGGAATACGATGGCGAAGCAGCAGATGCCGGAAAACGTACTTGGCGACACGACCAAACAACTCTCTGTCGCTGACGTACAAGATCGAAGCGAACAGCGGTAGGTTCTTTCGTCTGACCCTGCGGAAAATGACGTAACACGGCCGGCCACTATCAACTACGACAACGTGGCGTGCTGCGGCCGCGCACGCGTGATCTCTGTAGATCGCCAGATCATGACCACGTAACGTGTCGGCGATCTTCTGCGGCTCGGAAATAACCCGAACCTGGCGCGACCAGAGCGGCCATGGCAGATTTGGCACGAGGGCTGTTGTCACATCGAGATGGGAGAATTTAAGCCTGGCGTTGAGTGCTATCACGTTTCCACTAGGTGATAGATCCGTGAAATGGTAACCCTTCTGCTCCAAAAGCGCATTAAGCAGCCTCAAGCCCAGTGCTCGGTATTCGTCAAGAACGCACCATGCGGCGAGGTTGCAGAATCGCTCGGGCTGCCCACCGATCTCTCGCTCGGAATAGAATGCCAGATAGGCGCCGACCACCCGTCCATCCGCGCGCAGGAGAAATCCGTGGTTAGGCTGAGCGACGGCCCATGATGGAGTGATCGCGGCTGCCCACTCCGCAGCCGCGATTCGCGCGTTCAATCGGATGTGGAGAAACTCCGCGACTTCGTTCACATGGGCGGATGTGATGGGTTTGATCTCCACGACGTCCGATGATTTGCTCAACGCTTCACCTGTACGGCGATACAATTCATAAGAGGTCGATTGTGGTCCCTCAGCTTCCTTTTCAATAATGACACGTACGCGAGCCACGCATACGCCCCGTGGTACTTCAGGAAGAATTCCAGGGAACTGTCAGAGGGATCAACTTTCACGCGTCCTCTGACGAACTCAGAGACTGTTGTGTCAACAGGGGTTGGAGTCGTGCTGAAGGCGAATTCGTAACCCGCGGTCTCGCACATTTCGATGGTGGCGGCGTCGTGGTCACCATAGGGAAACGCGAATAGTCGAATGTCTTGGGTCGTCAGGTCTCCCAGCTTGGCGCGTGAGCCTGCGATCTCCTCCCGAGCATCACCGGCGGACAAACGAGAGAGCCTGGGATGCGTTTTGGAGTGCGATCCAAGCGTGACGAGTAAGGAAGGCAACTTCGCGATCTGTTCGGCCGACATTACTTTTTCGTTGGCGTCGGGACTGCCATGTTCGATCGGCCAAGTTGGGTGGGCACCCAATGCCCCCACGGGCACGAAGATCGTGGAATGAAAACTGCGCGCAACTAGCTCCGGGAGCGCATTCTCGGCAACGCTGACATATGCATCATCAAACGTGATCGCCACGCTCGGTATGCCGGCCGGCAGACTCCCGCGGTGAGAAGCTGGCGATACGCGGGCCCCGCGTCGGATCGCTTCCAGTTGGCGTACGAAGTTCGATCGATTAGGAATGCCGTGGTAATATAGTACGACCAATCGCTGAGGGAGTGAACGGCCTACCGCCCGCGATGCAAAACGCACTATCTGGAGCCCTATGAAGTAGAGCAGGCTAACTGCAATTTTTGCAGACCGTTTGATGTGTGTATTTCCACTCCTCACTAGCGCCGTCTCCTCACCTAACTACCGAGCTTCGCGGGGTGCCGGGCTGATGCCGCTCACCCAAACGGGAATCCCGTCGCTCAACGCTGATCCATTGATTTCAATTGAATGTCATCATGCATATTAAATCGCGACGATTTAAATCTACATATTAAAATGGTTTAGATCAACGCATTTTCGTATTCGTTGGGTGAGGCGACGTGGGCCTTCTTTAGGAAGCCCCGAGCACGTTTGATGTGGGCGGAGCAGACAGATGAATGCGGGCAAAATGTGCGGCTCTAGGAGAGTCATCAGAATTATGCTGCGGCGCAAAAGCCGCCGGGGCAACCGGTCTCACTTGCCTCCTTCGGTGTTACAGGGCTGCGCACGCACGTCCCTTGTCGGCTGATTAGCGGAGTCGATGGTCACGATCATTGCTTCCCATCCGCGAACGACCGAGCACTTCACATCAATCGGGCCATATCCCCATGAGCCATGAACAATGCGCAGGCCGAGCACCGAGCCGGGCATCCCCAGGCGAAAGGGGAACCCGCCACCTCGAACAAGCAGTTTATCAATATCGACGGATTCATTGCCCTGCGAGTGCGGGTAGAAAAATGGAGCGGTGCCACCGCAGGTATCAACTTCCGCCAGATGGAGCGTTACATTGCGGATCATCAACGGCGGCCCATCGTAGCCCTGCACCGCATCGCCGTGCCAGTCCCGACATATCTCCGGAGAAACGATTTTGGCGTAGCTGTCCTCGATTCTAACGGCTGTGCAGCCATGGCTCCGTCCGCCGACGCGAAAACCTTCCGGCAGGTCCTCGATCTTAACTCGGCGCGCTGTATATCCACCCGTACCCATCGCGGGCGGGTCCTTGTCAGTCGTAATCTGACCCGGTGCTCGTACAATCGATACGTCCTCCAGCAGAAGTCCGTTGCGGCACCGACCGCCGGTGGCATCGTTCAAGATGTGCCCGCCCTGGATCTCGACCCTCCGGACCGTCACGTTGTCTGCGTCGATGACGAGATCGGCGTTGACGAGGCGCACATCCTCAACTACGGAGCCACGCTCCGTGACGCGCAGAGTCTCGGTGTAGGTAGCCACTGGAGTCCAACCGGGAGGTACGCCGGTCGTCGATGGAGTGGGAAAGAATGCCACGGTGTGCGACGGGGCGGGTGCTTCTCCGATCGCGGCGGAGGTGAGCGTGAAAATCGTCGCCGCAGCGGCTGCGGCCTTTGCGCCGCCACCAGCGCTGCTCTGCCGGCGGGCTAATCGAACGCCAAAGCACGACATTTGACACCTCTGGAGCATCTGCTCAAACTGGGCACGAAGTTTCAGGTCATTAAGACCTGCAGGTTCGAGCCTCGAACCCTGCACAACGGGGCCGGCTCTGTTCGAGCCGTTACCGGTTCCCCCAAGCGCGATGACTTGCGACGAATATTGCAGCCGCACGTCTGCGATGTTTGCCGCCCGGCAAGACTGGCCTGAATTGCCACCCCAGCCCTAATGCCCTTGCCCTCGCGGGAGAGCGAGCTTCCGGAAAATGGACGTTTCGACAAATTCACCGCTCAGTTGGTTGAGAGGAATTTATTTTTATATATTAAAAATTATTTAATTCAACCGAATTGCGGGTATAATCGACGGAGATGTGAGGGGCGCGTCAGGTAATTTGCAATGGTTGATGCGAGTAACACGTTCGGTGTGGAGCTGACTACTCGGCAACAAATACATCACCGAGCTCGAGCGATCCCTAATGGACGGTCCGGTCCAGTACCCATACGACGCGCCAGGCTTCTGGTTGCCGTTGTCGCGCTGGCAGGTATCCTGCTGCCCTCCGAGGTGCAGATCACCCTCGCGCCCGGGGCGAGATTTACTGCAGGGCGGGTAGCGGCAGTCTTGCTCCTTATCCCGGCCCTATTCGCATTGCTCCAGAGAGACCGCCGTATTCTGCTGTGCGATTTCCTCGCCGTCGCGGCCGCCGCTTGGATGATCCTCGCGAGTCTGGCCTCGGTAGGCACCAACGCTTTGTCTTCGGCCGGCGGGGATGCCCTCGACTTTATCGGAGGCTATTTGATAGCGCGCGCCTACATCTTCGGGCGTCCCGCGTTGGATGTCTTCATTCGGGTTCTGAAGATCTTTGCGACTATCGCAATTGTCCTGGCAGTGGTGGACAGCATTTCCGGCCGCTTGATCGTGCATGAAACAGTTGCTGCCATGGTACACGCAGCGGAATGGCCTGCGGCAGGATACAGAAACGGCATGGTGAGAGCCGCATCGACATTTGACCACGCAATTGCATTTGGTGTGTTTTGCGCTCTAACCGCCCCGGTGTTTCTGTATTGGGAGAAGGATCTGCTCGGGCGGACCTTAGCCGCAGCTCTCTGTTCTCTGGGATGCGTGTTGTCGGGTTCTTCGGCCGCGTTGATGGCCTTTGCAGTTGTCCTCGCTGCTTTCAGCTATGATCGGCTGATGATGCGATATTCGTGGCGATGGAGCATCCTTTGGGCCATTGTCGCTGCGCTGGGCTCTGCATTCTTTGTAGTCGCGCAGAATCCATTAGGCTGGATCATTTCCCATCTCACGCTGGATCCCCAGACTGGATACTTCCGCATGCTGATTTGGGAGGTAGGGTGGAGTTATGTCGTTCTGTCTCCGATAACCGGTTATGCCTATGAAACGTTCAACAACAACATCATAGATGGAAGCGTCGATGCGATATGGCTGCTTTACTCGTTGCGATTTGGTATCCCGATGCTCGTTCTGTTCTTTTTGACCAATATGGCGGCGTTGCTTCCAAGCAAACGGCGGCCGGGCAACAATGCCGATGACATCTACATGGATCGAATGCGCCACGCATTTACTCTTGTAATCCTGATGTTCATGTTCACCGGGCTTACGGTTCATTTTTGGAATTACATGTTGACGTTCTGGGGACTGTGCATCGGGATTCGAGCGTCGCTCCGAGAACTATCGGTCGAAATGGCAAGCCGACGCGTTTGCCAGGAAGCCAAAACCTAGCAGGCAATTGGATCGACCATGCAACATTCCGATACAGACTTTCGCAGTCTAATGTCTAACGCGTTCGAACAACCGCGTGTAGAGGTGACCCGTCGGTATCGCCAAGCTCGACGTCTCTTTGCAGAGCATGGACGTCAAGGAGTTGGAAACTGGTTGCGCCGCGCTCTTGCTAGTCGGCTAGCACCTTTCGTCGAGCCTCTGGATGTGCGGCCGGCTGATGTCCTAGCTGTTGATACAAGGGTGCCCCGATGCTGGTCATCGCTGCCCTTGAGCGGAAAAGGTCAGATGGTGATAAACTGGATCATTGTGCCGCCTTCCGCAGGCTCCGGCGGCCATACGACCATGTTCCGCCTGATCGAGCATCTCGAACGTTCTGGACATATTTGTCGTGTTTATCTCTACGATGTTTACGGGGGAGACGCTGACTACTACGGCGCGCGTACAAGGAAACTGTTTCCTGGGTTCGCCGGAGAAATCAATGACGCCATTCGTGGCATGGCCGATGCTCACGCTGTGGTCGCAACGGCCTGGCCGACTGCATATCCTGCCTACCGCGATCCGTGTGTCGGGAAGCGCTTTTATCTCGTGCAGGATTTCGAGCCGTGGTTTCATCCCTTGAGTGCGCGGAGCGAACTTGCTGAGCAAACTTACCGGATGGGATTCCATGCGATCACTGCAGGGCGCTTCCTTGCCGCGAAGCTAAGCGCTGAATATGGGATGACCGCGGATGCGTTTGATTTCGGCTGCGACCGTGCCTACCACCTTCTGAAGGGGGAGGGTAAGAGAGACGGTATCGTATTCTATGCTAGACCTGAAGCACCGCGGCGGGCATTCGAACTCGGGGTTATGGCACTCCAACTCTTCGCCGAGCGCCATCCGCACATCACGATCCACCTCTATGGCAAGCGCATCGGAAGGCTTCCCTTCGCCTTCGTGGATCACGGGCTGTTGCGACCGAACGAACTCAACAGGATTTATAATCATTGCCTGGCAGGATTGAGCCTGTCGATGACCAATGTTTCGCTTGTCCCTCACGAGATGCTCTCGGCAGGGTGCATCCCGGTGGTTAACGACGCCGAGCATAACCGTATCGTCCTCGACAACCGCTTTGTATCGTATGCGCGCCCAACGCCACACGCCCTGGCCGATGCGTTGGGCGCCATCGTAGCAACGCCGGATTTGGCAGGGCTCGCGGCTTCTGCGTCCGACAGCGTGTCCTCAGTTTCCTGGGAGGAAGCCGGTCGCACCGTCGAAAGGAGCATTCGGCATTCGCTGCAACAATCGGCAAGCTCGGCGCCGCGGGGACATAAGGAAACCGTGCAGATTTAATTGTTCTCTGGATAATTCAATGCTGGTTTGGCGGATTATCCGAAACGAAGCAGTGCGAGGAGCAAGGCAATGTTCGATTCGCCCCAACGCGTATCCATCGGCACGGAGCATTTCGGCGTCAGAGAGTTTCTCCCCCTGAGCAAGATGGCGCAGCATCGGGCAATATGGGCCCGGCAATACTCCAGCAATCGACCTTTCCCACACATCGGTATCGACGATTTCTTCGACGACCATATCATTAAGAAGATAGTCGCGAGCTATCCCGGCGAATTTGACGCATCTTGGGACCGGAGGTTTCTCGATGCAGGAACCTATGAGGAGCAAAAGCTTGGTCTCGATCGCCTGGAGGATTTCCCTCCCTACATCCAGCAATTCATAAATGCCCTGAATTCGCGCATCTTCGTCGAGTTTCTTGAACATCTCACGGGGATCGACGGCCTGATACCAGATCCGTATCTCTCGGGAGGCGGTTTGCATATGATTCCGCGAGGAGGCCGTCTTGCGATCCACGCGGATTTCAACACGCACAAGAAGCTCAGACTGGATCGTCGACTTAACCTGCTGCTGTACTTAAACCACGATTGGCAGGAAGACTGGGGCGGGGCCCTCGAACTCTGGGACAAGGATGTCAAGACAAAGGAGAAAGCATATCTGCCGATCGCGAACCGCGTTGTCATCTTTACAACCACAGACACGGCGTTTCACGGCCATCCTGATCCGTTGACAAGTCCCAAGGGAAAATACCGACGTTCTATAGCCTTATATTACTATACGAATGGTCGTCCCGAAGAAGAGAAATCGGCTGAACATACCACAATCTTCAAGATGCGTCCGAATGAAATCCGTCGACGACGCGTCCTTGATGTCGTGAAACCGTTTGTTCCCCCGATCGTATGGCAATTGCCGCGGTTAGCTAGGAAGTGGCGATCCGAGACAGGCAGAAGCGCCGGTCGGAAGGAAACTTTACGATGATTTGACTTTCACCGAACGAGAAGCCCCCGCGCTAGCGCTTCCGCGCGAGTAGCATGGAAACAAAAGCAAGCTCCAGTGCTACACGCCTCGTAAGCGCTGACGTCGCCACCATATCTTTCGTCGTATCCAGTGAATATAGCCGCCGGGTAGGATCGGCTGCAGGATCGGTGGCCAGCGAGGACCCAAACGTCGACGCCATCGTAGCCCGCGGTACTCGGGCAGAGAACGAGCGGCTGAATACGTTTCATTGGCGAAGTTCGCAAGATCATCGACGCAAATTCGATCGATGCGGCGGCGATCATAGGACCAGCACGCGGCCCACAGCGCCTCTTTGGCGAGAGCTCGTCGGGTCATTTCTAGAAGCCGCTCTGCGTCTTCGAGCTTATGTCCATGCGCATGAAAGAACGTTTCAAACGCGGCTCTGCGCTGCACAAGATCGGCAAGCAGGGACTTGAACCTGGTTTCCTGCATACTGCCAGTGTGTCTGCGGTAGTAGGCTTGGTCCACCCGGGCCAAATAGGCGATGCGGGAATGTGCGGCAAAGCGCAGCCACATCTCCAGATCACCTGTATGAGGAAGATCGGCGCAATAACCCCCGAGCTGCCTTTGTAGAGCTGTACGGACCACTACCTCGGGCGAGGAGATGGATGAAGTCGCGGTCTTGCAACGTTGCGCAATCCAATCCATGCCATCCCAAATATCGACACGCGGTTCACCGATCCGGGCCTTCGGCAATTTGTCATTTGATTGGAAGTACAGCGCGTGTCCATAGACCATGCCGACTTCTGGACGACTGTCGAAGACCGCCTGGGCTCGCTTCAAGGCGCCAGGCGTGAGCAGATCGTCGGCGGATACCAGAGCGGTGTAGTCGCCGGCAGCAAGCGCTAGCCCCTCATTATACGTCTTGATGTGACCTTGATTGCTTTCGTGGCGAAGAAATGTCACTCGCGGATCCTCGGCCAGCCAGCCGCCCACCGTGGGGGTGTCGTCGGTCGAGCCATCGTCGATGACGATCACCTGTACTGTGACCCCCTGGCGAAGAATACTTTCAACGCACCCTTGGAGATAGCGCGCATAGTTGTAGCAGGGGACCACAACGCTGAAAGAAGTGTCTCTCATCGGTTGATTTCATTGCGAACCGCGTTAGCCACGAACGCAACGTTCTCTTGAGACATTTGCGCGTAAATCGGCAGCAGGATTGAATGATCCTGCGCGAGTTCGGAATGGCGAAGCTCGTGGCGATGCCTCATCTTGACGTACGGCGGCTCGCGATGGGAGCACATGATGCCGCGGCGAGTCGCGATCTCTATGTCGAGCAGATTTTGCATGACCGAGCGCTGGTCGACGCGATCCGGGAGGCACACGCAATAGCTCTGCCAATTGGACCTGGCCCACTCGGGCTCCGCTGGCAGGCGTAGTCCTTCCAGATTCCCGAGCAACTCAGCGTATCTAGCAGCAACGGCGCGACGCCGCGCCACTAGTTCCGGAAGGCGCTCGAGCTGCTTGCGCCCGACCGCAGCCTGGATGTCGGTCATCCGGTAATTGTATCCGACGACGAGATAGTCCTCGAAAATGACCCGCGGCGAGCCATGCCGAACCGTGTCGGGAACACTCATGCCGTGTTGGCGAAGTAGCCGGAACTTGCGGTCCAGCTCTGGATCAGCAGTGGTGATCATCCCGCCTTCGCCGGTCGTAATCACCTTGCGAGGATGAAACGAAAAACATGCCACGCGTCCGTGCGGTTTGCCGATCCGCTCCCAGGTCCCATTGACCTGGATCCGGCTGCCGGCGGCGCAGGCAGCGTCCTCGATCAGCGCGACTCCGTGACGATCCGCCAACGCGACTAGCGCCGCCAGATTGCAGGGCATACCCATTTGATGAACTGCGATGATCGCTCGCGTTCGCGGCGTAATCGCTTCCAGGACCCGATCAGGATCGATGTTGTAGGTGTCAGGATCTATGTCCACAAAGACAGGTGTCGCGCCCTGGTACTTAATGGAGTTTGCCGTTGCAATGAACGAATGGCTTGCAGTGATGACCTCGTCGCCGGGTCCGATGCCCAGCGCCGCCAGCGCAACCTGCAATGCTGTCGTGCAACTTGATACAGCACATGCAAAGGGAGCATCCACGAGGGCAGCGAATTCCTGCTCGAAGGCGGCCACCTCAGAGCCTTGCGAGATCCAGCCGGACAGGACGGCTGCCCGTGCCGCATCGGCCTCTTCATCGGCGAGCAGCGGCATCGCGATCGGAATCATGACGCAGCCGCTTGTCCTTGGCCGACGGCAGTGAGTTCGCGTTCGGCGCGCCACCATTTCACAAGGTCCATCAGTCCCCGCTCGAGCGAGATGTTGGAGCGGAAACCTAACAGACGTTCCGCTTTCCCTGTCGAGGCGAGCCTTCGCGGCACCGGATTGATCGAGCGTTCCGGCACGAACTCTGGCGCCATTTCGTGGTGGCCCATGACAGAAGCGAGGGCTCGCGCGAGCTGTTCAAGGCTGGTTTCGGATCCGCTACCGATGTTGAACACTTCGTCGGTCACTTTAGCCCGAGCCGCCAATATATTCGCACGGGCCACGTCGGACACGTGCACGAAGTCCATCGTCTGCTGCCCATCGCCAAAGATGATCGGTGGCAGACCGGCTTCCATCCGCTCCATCCAGCGGATCAACACCTCGGTGTAGCGTCCGTGGATGTCCATCCGGCTGCCATAGACGTTGAAGTACCGTAATGCCACGTAATCAAGGCCGTACATGTCGTTGTAACAGCGAAGCAGGCCTTCATTGAAGGCCTTTGCGGCACCATAAAGGGTCCGGTTTTCATAGGGGTTTTGCCGCTCGGTCGTCGGAAACTCCTCCGCCATGCCGTACACAGATGCGGAAGACGCGGCGATCACCTTCTCAACATCGTGTTTGACGCAGAGCTCAAGCAGGTCGAACACTGCATCCACCATGACTTCCTTGGCCGAGCGGGGCTCGGCGGCGCAGTGCGTAATGCGCAGCGCGGCCTGGTGAAACACTATATCGGCAGCTTTGACCAACGCTCCCATCAACTTGGAATCGCGAATGTCGCCATGAACCAGCCGCACCGGACCCCGTTTCAATGCTCGCCGAAGATTTTCTGGTCGTCCTCGCACCATGTTATCGAGCGCGACGATTTCGATACAACCTTCGTCGCACAGCAGGTCTGTGATATGGGAGCCGATAAAGCCGGCTCCGCCAGTGACCAGAATGCGTTTGCCCTTGAGATCGATCAAGACGCCCTCCTGTTGCTGGGCCTTGCCCGAATGTGCACCTCGTTCCCGTCAGTCAGTTCCGCGAATGCCAGCGGCTTTACCTGCTTGAGCTTGGAAATGACGTCGACCACCTGCTCAGGCAACAACTCCGGATAGATAGGGAGCGAGAGGAACTCCTTTGCAAGTTTCTCGGTCACGGGAAGATCGCCGGGACCGTAGCCGAGTTCCGCGTATGCCTTCTGCAAATGAACCGGAATAGGGTAATGAATCGCGGTGCCGATGCCGACGTCTTGCAATGCGCTCTGCGCGTCACCACGGTGCGACAGCGTGACCGCATAAACATGGTAGACATGGCGACTATGCCAGGGTGGCTGAGGCCGACCGAATGAACAGGCGGACAGTAACTGAGCGTATTCCGCAGCTATTGATCGGCGTGCTTCTGTCCAAGCTTCGATATAGTTCATCTTGACATTCAGTACCGCTCCCTGAATCCCGTCCATGCGATAGTTGTATCCAGGGATAACATGATTGTACTTGGTCTCCTGGCCCCAGTCCCGCAGCAGCGAGACTCGACGCGCCAGCTCCGGCTGCGCCGTCACGACAGCCCCGCCTTCGCCGAACGCGCCGAGATTTTTTCCGGGATAGAAGCTGAAACATCCCAGATCGCCGATCGAGCCTGCGCGCCGTCCCTTGTATTCCGCGCCATGCGCTTGCGCGGCGTCCTCGATGACAACGAGGCCATGCCGGCGAGCGATTGACATGATCGGATCCATGTCCGCCATGAGCCCGTGAAGATGAACCGGCAGGAGTGCCTTTGTTCTCGGCGTGATCGCAGCCTCGATCAATGCCGGATCTATTGTCCATGTAACAGGATCGACATCAACGAAAACTGGTCTTGCGCCGCAGTAGAGAATGGCAGCCGTCGTCGCAACGAACGTCATCGAGACCGTGATGACTTCATCACCCGGCCCGATGCCGGCTGCGAGCAGTGCGAGATGAAGCGCCGAAGTACCGCTGTTTACCGATCGGCAATGAGCGACCCTGCAGTAGTCCGCAAAACGTTCCTCGAAAGCAGCCACCTCTGGCCCGAGCACAAACTGCGCAGTTCCAATGGCGCGCGCTATTGCGGCGTCGATCTCGGGCTTGATCTGTCCATATTGGGCTTTCAAATCCAGAAAGGGTATCAAGACGGAGCCTTTCCGCTGAATGCGTTATGAAGGTTTAATATATATTTAATTCTGCATTTTATTCAACAATTAAAAATGAATGAAGCGCCCGTCACAATTAAAGGATTTCTTATCTTTTTACCGCCGTTGTGAGGAGCCGGGCAGGCACTCCGACGACCACTCTCCCCCGTGGAACGTCCTTCGTTACTACCGCCCCGGCGCCAACAGTCGCCCCGGCACCGATCGTCACGCCGCAGAGGATTGTGGCGTTCGAGCCGAGCGAGGCCCCCTTGCCGACAAGCGTCCTCTGCAATGTCCAATCGGAGCTTCCCTGTGGGCGGCCATCGATTGTGGTTGCGCTCGGATATTTGTCGTTCGTGAACATGACGCCATGTCCGATGAACACCTCGTCTTCAATAGTCACGCCCTCGCAGATGAAACTGTGCGAAGATATCTTACAACGCGCACCGATGATTGCTCCGCGCTGGATTTCGACGAATGTCCCGATCCTGGTCTCGTCGCCGACCGAACATCCATAGAGATTGACGAGGTCCGGATGCAAAATCCGGACATCATGGCCGAGCTGCACGTCCTTTGTTATGGCCATCTTCAACCTCTCTTGATGCGATCAAACACTGCGGACTCTCACGAACGCCGTGCATGATGCCGCGGCGCGACGACGGCAAGACCACTCGCCGCATCCTGAATTCGACGTAGCAGCGGATGTGCGGTGAGCAGGAGCCCGAGCCACCAGCAGAGCGGAGCAGCAACAAATGCTGCGATCAAACCCGCAAGCGGTGTGGCAATCCCGGCCTGAATCAGCGCAGCGCAACTCGCCACGCCGGAGCCGGTGATGGCCGTGACGACGCCGCTCTTGATCAGACCTCGCGCAAGATCTCGCGGTCCCACAGCAATGTGCTGCCCGATAAAATACATTACCACCACCGCTTGGAACGGCAGCGTCAGCAGCGCGGACGCTGCGACGGCCTGCACGCCGAAAAAGGAGGCGCACAGGATGACGAGAAGAGAAGGCGGTAGCGAAATTAATGACGAAGACAGTGCGTCTCGGATACTTCCGACGGCCACGAGCACCGGATAGCTCAGGCAAGCAGCAAACAAAAACAAATTCGCGATGCAAAGAAGACGCACCAGCGGAACGATCTCCAGCCAGGTCGGGCCAAGCCAGATCAGAATGAGCGGTTGCGCTACAATTGCAACGGAAATCAGGAAGGGCCATTGCACTGCGGAAAGCAATTCAATGGCCTCGAGATATACCTGCCTCAGATCCGCTCTGCCTTTGGTTTGCGCGACGATCGCCGGCATAATAACGGGGTTCAAAACCTGCACGACCACCTTGTCGAATACCTGCGTGATGTTGATCGCTCGGCTGTACAAACCGACCGACGCAACGTCGAGGATCTTCGCTAAGAACAATTGGGGCGCAAGATTATAGAAGACGTTGATGACAGCGACCCCGCTGGAATAGAGACCAAAACCAATGACGTCACGATACTCTGCCAGAGACAGGCGAAACCAGCTGCGATCCGGTCGGCAACTCAATAGCAATACCGCCAGGATCAGGTTGCCGACGACGCTACCCCAAATTGGCGCCATGTAGCTGAAACCCCACATTGCCAGCGCCATTGACGCGATGGAGCCCGAGCAACCCCCTGCGAGATTGCAGAGTGCGAGCTTGCCGAACTCCATGTCGCGGCGAAACAAGGCCGATACCGTTCCGGATACGGGCAAGAGCAAGAAATTCAGTGCCGAAACCTCGAGACCACGCCTTAAGCTGTCCTGCTCGAAGAGCCGGGATAGGGCGCCGGCGCCGGCAAACATCGTGACGCCGATCAGGGAGGAAACCGCTAGCGTGACAGTAAACGCTGTGCGCAGGCTTGCATGAGACAGGTCACGCTTTTGTATCAGATAGTTGGCGCCCCCAAACTCCTGAAAGGAAGCGGCTATTACCGCGGTAAGGGCATTTGCGATCGCATAGAGTCCGAATTCCTGCGGGGTCAGCAAGCGGGAGAGAACCGCGGTGGCGACAAAGAACAGCGCAAAGTTCGCGTAGCGATCGAGGGCGGAAAGGACGATGGAACGGTGTACTGAGGGCAAGCATTCCCGCATTGTGTTGGACGGACCAGCACGGAAGGTGGTCGAGAGATCAGGCGAGGACCTTTGCACGTTCCGGCATCCTTCGGGGCGGCTTCAACGCGACGGGTTTGCCATGCTCGGCGATAGAGCGGGAGGCTGCTTCAAGGATCTCGATCACCCGGAGGCCCGACATGCCGCTGGAGAGTGGAACGGCGCCAGTGCGCATACAATGAATGAAGTGCTCGACCTCGGTCTGCAGAGCCTCCCTTGCGGAGATGTGCGGCGCCCACATGTCGCCTGCCCGATAGCCAATCCGGAACTGATGGGCATCCTCGGGCGATCCATTCAGGACGATCCCTTTGTCGTAGACCTTGATTTTCTCGGTCGCCTCGAGATCGTCGTAGACGATCATCTTCTTGCTTCCACCTACAAAGGTCTGCCGCACTTTGATGGGTGAGAGCCAGTTGACGCTTACATGAGCGACGCATTTACTCTCGAAGAAGAGAGTAATATGGGCCATGTTTTCGGGCGAGCCGGCCACATGACATGAACCCGTGGCCGACACCGCTACCGGATCTTCCTCGAGGAGATATTGGATGATCGAGATGTCATGGACCGCCAGGTCCCAGATGACATTCACATCGCTCTGGAACAGGCCGAGGCTGGAGCGTGTGCTGTCGTAGTAGTAAATGTCACCAAGCGCGTCTTGGAGCAGTAATTCACGTATCTTCTGTACTGCTGACGTGTAGAGAAACGTATGGTCGACCATGAGCGTGAGGTTTCGCCTGTTTGCCTCCTCGATCAGGCGATGCACCTGTTCGGATGTGGGAGCGAGCGGCTTCTCCACGAATACATGTTTTCCCGCATTTAGCGCGGCGAGGGCCAAATCAAAATGCGTATGGACCGGCGTTGCGATTGCAACAGCATCTATCCGGGGATTTTGCAGAAGGTCTCTGAAGCTGCATGTTGTTTCTATCTCGGGGTGGCGACGTTTACTGAGGGTCAGTTTAGCCGCATCGAGATCGCTAACCGCAACAATGTGCGACGACCCGCTGTCAGCAAAATTTCGGACCAGGTTCGGACCCCAATATCCGTATCCGATAACACCAATTCCTATCGATTCATTCGACATTGATACACCGTATCCGACTGACCGCTTGCAGAGTTCTCATGGCGACTTTGTCAAACGTTTCACTCAATGGTGTCGCTTTCCTCGAATAGCAGAGGCTTTGCGCAATCATCTTGGTTCGAGACCGAAGAAGTGGTACAGCAGCGCCGCCTTCGCCGCCGTGGATTTGCGACGGGTCTTAGGATCATGCTTGATGACCGATAAGATGAACCACGCAATCATGCGAACAAGGTTCGAGACAATGTAGATGGACTTGACCAGCAACCAGGCGCCGAGGCCAAGGTTCTTCCGATGGTAGATCATCGAACTCTTCTGCAGCTGGACAAACATCTTGATGCTCACTTGCGACGTGCTCTTGGCGCCGCCATCTAAATGTACGATCCGGCCCAATGGTGTGAACACGCGCCGCCATCCAGCCTGCGAAAAGCGGTAGCACCAGTCTGCCTCCTCTGAGTAAACAAAGTAGGATTCGTCCATCAGTCCGACCTGCGCGATCGCTTCGCGGCGGACCAGCATGAACATGCCTGTAACGACATCCACATCCTGTTCTGTCGTGCGGTCCCACCAACTCATCTCTGGACGGCCGAATAGTCGAGAGCGCGGAAAGATCCTGGATAATCCTGAGAGGGCAAGGAATACGTTGAGCGGGCTGGGAAAGGAAAAGCCGGTCGGGGTGATGTGATGTTGATCTTCCAGAACTTGGCAGCCGACTACTCCGATATCGGAATGGAGGTCTGCATATTGGACGCATTGCGAGATCGCATCATCCAATATTAGGGTATCGGGATTAAGCAGCAGAGTGAATCGCGCAGCGCCCGCCCGGATGCCTTGATTGCATGCGGCCGCAAACCCACGGTTCTCCGCGTTAACAATCAGCTTCACCTCCGGAAACTCTGCTCGCACCATATCGGCCGATCCGTCTTGGCTATTGTTGTCGACGACGAAGATCTCGAAGGAAGCCGCCCGCGTTTGCTCGAAGACGGAGCGCAGGCAGTCACGCAGAATGTCGCGCGTGTTCCAACTGACGATCACAACGGATACGTCCAACTTGCTGACGGGCACGGCCGTAAGTTGGCTCTTGGCGTTATCACGGTACGCCAGAAGAGGAGCGGAGCATCGATGATCCTGCAATTCCACGCTATACACTTGCATTCATGCCATCTCTCTTCTCGAAATGAGGGCCGTCCAGTTTTGATAGAGAGTTTGAGTGGTGGCCATGAGAGCCGATCCATGCGCGCCAAGCGCGTCGGCTGCCAACAATATCGGATGAGGGGCTGTCAATGATTGTGGCCGGCGTTCTCCGCCTTTGTGTCGCCGACTGTTCCGAAGCATTGGTCCAAAAACTTTCGTAAAGGCGCGACGCTCCGATGGAAGATGAACGCTCAGTTCCATTTGCGCAGCGAAACAGCCTTCTTTTAGCATATTCTTGTTAAATAATAATTATATTAAATCGCGGTACAAGTCAAATTAAATCAGGATAAATAGGGGGCTTGCCCGGCCCGTGCGATCGGCTGCGCCCCCGACCCAACCGGAGCCAGTGCGATGCGGCCTCAAAGGTGGGAACGAGGGGGAGGGGGCCGGCGGGAAGTATCGTCTCGCTGCCAGGCGGCGGCTCTGATCCGGGAGCGGACCAGGGCTTTCGATCGTGCAAGGATACTAACGTAGCAATAGATCAACAGGCCGGGCCACAAACGCGGTTCTCTGAACAAGCCGACGAGCGCCCGATTGTTGGTCTCGCCCTTGTTGGCGGAGAGTTCGGGGAAACGACGGGCGATTTCGAAGGTCCCGGCGTAAGCTCGGGTTCGGACCGCGACGAGTTGCCGGATCGCGCGTGCCGGGAATACCGTCGACCTCGCAGAAGTCAGTGTCTCGCGTTCCTCTGGTTTAAAATGAAGACGGACATAGGTGTCATCTGCGATGACGTCGGGGAACTGAGCGAAGCGTCTACGGCCCGCTTCGGACAAAGCGTACACGCCCGATCCGCCAAACCCCTGCCGGGCCGAGGGTAGGCGGGATCGAACGAGAAAGTACTGACGTACGGGCCAGGAGCAGCCGGTCAGGTCGATATCGGGCGTGGGGGCTACGGCCAGTACATCACCTCGCTCGAGGCGGCGTGTCAGCGCGCGGATGGAGTCAAGCGTAATGCAGATGTCAGCGTCAATATAAATTCGCGGAAAAGTGTGGGAGGTCTGATCGCCGAGGTTCAATGCGTGGGTTTTACTGGCGATCTCGGACTCGATGACGCGAACGGTCCGGCCGAAACCGCGCGCGATGCTCGCAGTTTCATCGCTACAGCCATTGCAAACAACGACGACGCTCAGGTCCTCCGCTCCAGGTGCGTCTACCCATGGTTTCAGAACCCGTGCAATCACGGAGCTTTCGTTGTGGGCAGGGACGACAATTGATGTCATGGCTGCGGAAGAACTCTCTGTCTCTGGACGAGTCCGTTTTACGAGTCGATTTAATATAGTTTGAATGCAAACGATATTCTAGCGAAACTCTGAGCGCCAGAGCCGAAGCGCTCGAGTGCGGGGTCGCGAGTCTCTGGGGTGGATAGCGCGACCGACTCGGAAGCTGCAGCGGAGAGGCAAGCCCGACAAATACTTCATTGGGTATGATTTCGCAGAACTCAGCACGAGCGCGGCGCGGCAGTAACACTCGCATCAGGGGTCTGGCGACCGAGCGGTTGGGCGTCTTGAACGTACGTCGGCTCCGCCGGTGCGAGTTGCAGGTGGTTGTGGCCAAGCGAACCACGGCCATCGCAAACTCAGAACTCTCGGGCGGGCTACCGAGACAACCGAAATTTTGAGAGGCGAATGGAGCGGGTCAGCAACGGCCAGGACCATGCCTCGACGTCATTTGGCAAAATTATGCCTCGATTGTGCGCGGGTAACGGCTACGTCCGACGATTTAAATAGCGGGCACAGGCTGCGGGGTTGGAGTAACGGATTTGACACGTGTTTTGCGTGTGAAAGCCGCATTTGCGCTTGCTCTTGTGGTTGGTGGCGAGCAAGTGCGAGAAAAAGCCTGTGCAGTCGATTTAGAGTCGCCTTGCTCGATGAGCCGTCCGTCGCGAGAATGTTTTCGTGATTCTTTTTTATTGTCGCGCGTGTGGGAGAGATTTTAGATGCGGCGTAGAAAATGAGTCGGCTTCAGGAAGGTATAATTGTTATTTCTATTTAATGCGTGGCTGCGGCCCGTGAGACGCCGCGCACAAAAGGTCGCGGCCGCGCCCACATCTGGTCCTAAAAAAGTCCCTGCGGGTGGAGCATACGCGGCGTGCCTTGCATTGGGGGATTGAGATGTGAGGCCCGCGCCACGTTGGCGAGATGAGAATTTAGATTCGAAGGAGAACTTGGGTGACCACGTACAACGGGACTGTTTATCCGGATGCCACGAACACCGGTGTTCCTGCAGGAACGGCACTGACGCCTCACATCGGGGACCTTGTTGTTACCACTGCTGGAGCAGTTATCTCGGGACTAGACATCACTGGCAGCGTCATTATCAAGGCGCCCAACGTGACGGTTGAGAATTGCAAGATCACGTCCACCGATTTCGCTGTCGTAAACATTTACGATGGGATTACGGGTACGACGATTCAGAACTGTACGATCAGCGGTACCGGTGCTGGTCCACAAGGCCAAAATGGAATTGGCGGTTCGGGAACGTTCCTGAACAACAACATTTACGGTACGGAAAACGGTATCAATGTTGAAGGAAGCAATACCGTCATCAAAGGTAACTACATTCACGACCTCAATGATTCTGCCGGTGCAGCGGGTCACTATGACGGCATTCAGGTCGATGGCGGATTCAACAACGTCACCATAAGCCAGAATACCGTATTCGGACGCGACACGTCGTGCATATTTATCTGCAACGACTTCGGACCGATGGACAACATTGTGGTCGACAGAAACTTGCTCCTCGGACAAAACGATGCAGCGGCCACCATATATGTCTATGAAAAGGCCGATAATCCCGCCCAGATCACCAACGTTCAAGTCACCAACAATGTGCTTGGCAAAGGGTATTGGTTCTGGGCCAATACTCAACTGACCGAGCCTGTCTGGACGAACAACATCGATTACGGGACCGGTCAGATCGTGTCCGTGGACAACACGCTTTCATCGGCGCCTGTCACACAGCCGTCGGCGCCAAACGCGCCTACGATCGCCTCGTTTTCGACCGACAGCGGCGTTGTTGGCGATAAGATCACCAATGACAATACCCTCGATCTCAAAGGCACCGCTGCTGCCGGTAGCACCGTCAAGATCTACGACGGAACGACCCAGATCGGTTCGACGACCGCGACTTCAACCGGCAGCTGGGACTACATTAGTCAGGTGCTGTCAGATGCGAAGCACACGCTAACAGCGACCGCGACCAACGCGTCCGGCCAGACCAGCGCCGCATCGGCTGCGCTCACCGTCACCGTCGACACCAAGGCGCCGGCTGCACCGACGATCACCAGCGACACCGTCAACAGCGCCAATCAGGTGGTGGCGTCCGGGACCGCCGAAGCCAACAGCACGATCAAGGTGTATGACGGCACGACTCAGGTCGGTACCGCTACGACGAACGCTACCGGGGCCTGGACGGTGACGACGGCTGCTCTGGCGGCTGGCACGCACGCTCTCACGGCCACGGCGATCGACGTTGCGGGCAACGTAAGCGCCGCGTCAGCGCCTTTTGATCCTGTCATCGGATCGCCCGGCTCAACAGGGTCCGGCACGTCCGGTTCGGGTACGTCCGGCTCAGGCACGTCGGGCACGGGCACCACTGCACCCGCCGCGCCGACAATCTCCTCGTTCTCGACTGACAGCGGTGTCGCCGGTGATCATATCACGAGCGACAAGACGCTGTCCCTCGCGGGCACTGCGGTTGCCAACAGCACGGTCAAGGTGTTCGACGGCACCATCCAGCTCGGCTCGGTCACGGCGGATGCCACCGGGGCGTGGCACTACACCACCGTGGCGCTGCCGGACGGCAAGCACAGCGTCACTGCGACCGACACGGTCTCTGGCGTCACCAGCAAGGCATCGGCTGCGCTGGATGTCACGGTGGATAGCACTGCCCCCGCTGCTCCGGTTCTGTTGAGCGATCCGACGACACACAACCGCGCAACCGTATCGGGTACGGCGGAAGCCGGAAGCTTGATCAAGCTCTATGAGGGCGCGACCCTGCTCGGCACCGCAACCGTTGCAAGTGATGGCGACTGGAGCGTGACGACCCCGAATCTCAAGCACGGGTCACACACCTTCACCGCGACGGCCACTGACGCAGCCGGCAACACCAGCGCCTTGTCGCAGCCGATCGATCCGCCGATCGGCTCGCACGGGGGCACGAAGGACGCTTCAGCCGTGGAAGTCACCAATGTGCGTCAGCATTGGGATCACACCGCAACGATCAAGGGCACGGCCGATCCCAACAGCGAGATCAAGCTGTATGACGGCACGACCTCGGTCGGTTCGGCCACGACGGATGCCGCCGGCAAGTGGAGCTTCCAGACCTCCGACCTGTCGGGCAAGTCCCACGCCTTTACCGCAGAGCAGGTCGACACCACGGGCCACGTGGTCGGGGCCAGCTCGGGCGCGGCGATCATCGGCACGGGCCGCAGCGACATGTTGACCGGCACCGCTGGTAACGATGTCATGGTGGGCAAAGCGGGGGCGGATACGTTCCAGTTTGCGTCGAACTTCGGGCAGGACGTCATCAAGGGCTTCGCCGCCCGCGGACCTGCTCACGACACGATCGAGTTCAGCAAGAGCGTATTCGACAGCTTTGCGAGCGTTCTCTCCCACGCGGCCCAGTCAGGCCACGACGTCGTCATCGCGGCGGGGAGCGACACCCTCACGCTGAAGAACACGCAGCTCGACAAGCTGAACAGCCACGACTTCCACTTCGCGTAGGGGACAGTTCGGCCACAGAAGCTGGTACTCAACAACTGCCTCGGGGGGTCTCTTGGGGGATCCCCCGACATAGGCATGACTGAAGGGCAGGCGCCATGACTGACGTTGGACGGCGGGGGATGATCCCTCCGCCTGCGAATCTCTATCGAATCCCAATCATGCATTTGTCAGGACTATGGTCGGCCGGGCGTCGGCTGGCGGGCAATGCCGAACTGCCGACGTCGCGGCTCGTCGGCTGGGTAACGCGCTTGGTCGAAGCCCTTCGGCAACGGATATTCGTCAGTCGTTTCCGGCCGGCGGAGAACTATGAGGAGCCGCACTCAGAGATGTCGGCATTCCTGCGGTCTTGCCGCAGGATATTCTGGGCGCTCGCGGCCTTCAGCGGGATGAGCAACCTCCTCATGCTCACCGGCTCGTTCTTCATGCTGCAAGTCTATGACCGCGTGCTGCCTGGGCGCAGCATACCGACCTTGGTCGCCTTGATGGTTCTGGCTACGGTCCTGTACCTGTTTCAGGGGGGGCTCGACTTCGTCAGGAGCAGGATCAGCGCGCGGGTCGGCCGGTATTTTGATGAAAGGCTCGGCCTCCGCATATTCGACGCGCTTGTTCGTCTGCCGTTAAAGACGAGGGCCGATGGCGACGGCTTGCAGCCGGTGCGGGATCTTGATCAGGTCCGCAGCTTCCTGTCGAGCGGCGGGCCGACCGCGCTGTTCGATCTGCCCTGGATGCCGATCTATCTCGGCGTTTGCTTTCTCTTTCACTTTTGGATCGGCGTCACCGCGCTGGTTGGTGCGCTGGTGCTGGTCGGCATTACGATGCTTACGGAAACGCGCACCCGGGGTCCGGCAAAGGCGAGCTCGCGTCTCGCCGTTTCGCGAACTGCCCTCGCACTCGAGGGACGGCGCAATGCCGAAGTTCTGCAGGCCATGGGCATGCGGCAACAGGCGGCCTTGCGTTGGCGGGATGTCAACGCGAAGTATCTCGCGGCCCATGAACGGGCCAGCGACGTCGCAAACGGCCTCGGTGGTGCCTCGAAGATTTTCCGGGCGATCTTGCAATCGCTGGTTCTTGCCGTTGGCGCCGTCCTCGTCATCAATCAGGAATCGACGGCGGGCATCATCATTGCCGGATCGATACTCACCGCGCGGGCCCTGGCGCCGGTCGAAATGGCCATCGCGAACTGGAAGGGATTCGTTGCCGCGCGACAATCAGGGCAACGGCTCGATCACTTGCTGAAGCTTCTGCCTCACGAGGAGGAGCGGTTGGCATTGCCTGCGCCTGTTGAAACCCTTACCGCCGAGAACCTCTATATCGGTGCCCCGAACTCCGAGAGGCCTACCCTCAGCGAAGTGTCGTTCCAGCTGCGGAGCGGGCAGGCAGTCGGAATCATCGGTCCGAGCGGATCTGGCAAGTCGACGCTGGCACGAGCGCTGGTTGGGGTATGGCCGTGCATTCGAGGCCGGATACGGCTGGACAACGCCGCGCTCGAGCACTGGTCTTCCGACGCCCTCGGCAAGCATATCGGTTATCTGCCTCAGGATGTCGAATTGTTTGACGGCAGCATCGCGATGAACATTGCGCGGTTTGATCCGCAGGCGACGGCCGCGGCTGTTCTGGAGGCCGCGCATGCCGCGGGCGCGCATGATCTGATCCTCTCGCTTCCGGATGGCTATAGCACGAAAATTGGCGAGGGAGGATTGGCGCTGTCGGCGGGGCAGCGGCAGCGTATCGGACTTGCACGTGCCTTCTACGGCAAACCGTTCCTGGTCGTGCTCGATGAGCCCTCGTCAAATCTCGACGCTGAAGGCGAGGAGGCGCTGACGGAGGCGATCCTGAACGTGCGTCGCCGTGGCGGGATCGTCGTCGTTGTCGCCCATCGCCCGAAGGCGCTCGAAGGCGTCGATCATGTGTTGTGCCTCGGTGACGGCAGGGTTCAGTCCTTCGGCAAGAGGGAGGAGGTCCTCAAGAAGGTCTTGCGAAATCCCGTGCCGCTCAAGGTGGTCGCGGAAGCTCAGGGAGGCAACCGATGAACGGCCAGGTGACGCCGGCGATGCAGTCCATCCAGCGCTACATGATCGTCGGTATGATCATGCTCGGTCTGGTGACGTTTGGGGTCGGCGGTTGGGCGACAACAAGCCAATTGTCGGGTGCGGTCATCGCTCAGGGCGTGGTCGTGGTGGATTCGAGCGTCAAGAAGGTTCAGCACGCCACTGGCGGAATCGTGGGGGAGCTGCGTGTGCGCCAGGGCGATCGGGTGAATGCAGGCGACGTCCTGATCCGCCTCGACCAGACGCAGACGCTCGCGAATGCGACGATTGTCACCAACAGCATCGATGAGCTGCTGGCGCGGCAGGCTCGCCTCGAAACCGAGCGCGACGGTGCCGAGCAGGTCGTGTTTCCGAAGGTGCTGCTCGACCGGGCCAAGGAGAGCAACTCCGAGGCGAGCCGTGCGATCACTGCGGAGCGAAAGCTGTTCGATCTTCGCCGCCAGGCAAGGAGCGGCCAAAAAGCGCAGTTGCAGGAGAAAAGCGCGCAGCTGGAAAACGAGATCAAGGGCTATATGGGGCAGTCCGAGGCCAAGCAGAAGGAAGTCGAATTCATCCGCCAGGAGCTGGAGGGCGTACGCAGCCTCTGGCAGAAGAATCTGGTGCCGATCACGCGGCTCAATTCCCTCGAGCGCGACTCCGCCCGCATCGAGGGCGAGCGCAGTCAGCTCGCAGGAATGATTGCTCAGTCGAAGGGCAAGATCTCCGAAATCGGACTCCAGATCATTCAAATCGACCAGGACCTCCGGACGGAGGTCGGCAAGGACTTGATCGAGACCCGCTCGAAACTCTCCGAGCTGGGCGAGCGCAAGACTGCGGCGGTCGATCAGTTGAATCGGGTCGACATCAGGGCGCCGCAATCCGGCCGCGTCCACGAGCTCAGCGTCCACACGGTCGGAGGCGTGATCTCTCCCGGCGAGCAAATCATGCTGATCGTCCCTGATGCGGACTCGCTCGCGGTCGAGGTCAAGATCGCACCGAAGGATATTGACCAGGTCTATGTAGGGCAGACCGCGACGATGCGCTTTGCAGCGTTCAACCAGAAGACCACGCCCGAAATCGACGGCGAGGTCAGCATGGTCTCGGCAGACATCACGCAGGATCAGCGTGCCGGCACGAGTTACTACACAGGCCGCGTCCTGCTGAAGACGGAAGAGCTGGCGAAGCTTGGCTCGGCCAAGCTCGTGCCCGGCATGCCGGTCGAGGTCTTCATCAAGACGGCAGGCCGGACAGCGCTTTCATACTTGCTCAAGCCGCTGCAGGATCAGGCCGGGCGGGCGTTCAAGGAACGCTGAGCTCGTGCAAGATGGCAGCAGCGCGCGACTGCATGAATTCGGGACTGGCGTCCTTTCCGTGGGCATCTGTGTTGCGACCAGTCCCGGAAAGCACCGCCGGGCGGTCGCAAGCACCGCGAGCGGGCGTGCCGATCCAAGGAGCGCGCGTCGCAAACCAGACCGGCGTCTGCGGTCTGATTTGAAGTATCCACCGCAGCATTCTGGTTATCGGCGCGCCGCAAGAAATCGGGTGGAACGAACGTGACGAGGTCGCCCACCTCCCGGTGAACTGTAGTAAATCGCGCGCCGACCGCGCTAGATGCCTGTTTTCTCTGGGAGAGATGATGGGACGCTCGAACGATCGTCCGCTCAGTACGTCCATGTGCTTGGCATGCAGGCTCATTGCGGCCATGAAGCCGAGTATTGAAGCTTCGGCTCCCAGAATGACGAGTAGCTCGACTGGCATGTGAGATAGGTCCTGCCCGAGAAAGCCTGTCTGGCCGCGGTAAATATTTAAATAAACGATAAAAACGTATGGTGGCAAATAATTGTCGACCTTGCGCGGCGCGACTGGCGTCGCCGCGCTCACCGTCTTCCGCCGAGAACCAATGGCGTCGATCGAGGCCGTCTCGTTCCCCTTCTATTCATTCCCACTTGTCCTTCCGGTGTCACTGCCCGCGGCCTTTCGCAGTTGGTCGCCGATTTAATATTTATTGCTATTTAAATTAATAGACCTATATATAATGTATTAAATAGCTTGTGTGGCCGGACGCAGGCCGGCGGGACACGGTTCGGCGTATGGAGGGGGATCGGCAGATGCAGCGAACCTCGGGCCCGATCATCGCCGCAGCCATAGCGATCGCGATCGGGGGCGTTCAGTGGGCGCGTGCGGCCCCCCGAGCGGACCTTGCGCACATCGAGCTGGGACGCCCCGCTCTTCCGCCCCTCACTTACACAATGTTTTGCCTGCGCTATGAGGCCGAATGTCGCCCGCGACGCTCCTTCCGCGGCGGGCCGATCCAGTTGACTGAGAAGCGATGGGCCGACCTGCTGGAGATCAACCGTGCCGTCAATCTGGCGATAGAGCCGGTTCGCAACGAGCTCGGTCTCGCGGGCGAGGCGTGGACCATCAACCCCGCACGTGGTGATTGCAACGATTACGCGGTCAGCAAGCGTCACGAGCTGCTTCAGCGGGGCTGGCCGGCGCGCGTCCTGCTCTTAAGCGAAGTCGTCGTCAACTCCGGAGAGCACCATCTGGTGCTTCTCGTGCGCACGCGGAGAGGCGATCTCATTCTCGACAATCTCACGTCGCAGATCAAGCCGTGGGCGCGAACGCCCTATCGCTGGATTCGCGTGCAGAGCCCGGGCCGTGACGGGCTGTGGGCCACGGTTGGCCGGGAAGGGGTGTGAGGCCCCTTTAACTGCGGTCAGATAACCACATTTGTGCAGGTACGAGAGCGTATCTGCTCCGTCGCAGGACGCGAACTCTCAAGCTCAAAATCCGGCTGAGCAAAAGGACGCGGATAGTCGGGAAGCACAATGAATTCCAAGAGTGGCGCTATTGGTGCCAGCCTATACCGTTCGATGAGACTCGTCGACCGGGCACGATCGGCGTGACCAGATTTTGTGCGCGGCCATCGAAGGCGTCAATGTGCTGCTTTATCTCTTTGATGTGCTGTTTACTGGAAGCACCGAAAACGATGGACTGGATCTTCTTCTGTCGGCAAACATACTCGATAGCTTCGTGCGGCGTAATCGCACCGGAAGCCAGGACCGACATCGCAACGGGCCTGAAGTTCCGAGACGCAATTTCCTCCTCATAAAGCTGGACACCTCCGCACATTCGAAAACCTATCTTGTTTATATTGGCGCATATGATCGGATTCGGTATGCCTATCTCTTCAAGAACATCGAGAAGGCGCGGCATATTCATGGTTATAAAGCCCGGTTCCGCATTGTAACGCTCGTGAACGTGATCGGCAAAGATACGAAATGCGTCCTTAATCCCTATCCCGAGCAACAGGTCAGTGACCACGTTCTGGAGAAAGATAACCGGTGTTCTCAGGCCGCTGAACATTTTCATCTCTGCGTCGATCAGGAGCCGCGCCATGCCCTCTATGTCTCGCGTCGCAATCGACAGCCCACCCCTCAGAAGCGCACTAAATGTGCCCTCCGCGGGCAAGAATCGTTTTAGTGCCTCGATCATTCCGTGCTCGGTCACGGCATTTGCGTATTTGTGGGCGTATGGCATGCAGGGATAAAATTCGAGCTCGGAATAACGTTCTGGGTGCAAGCGAACATGCGCACAGATCTCACTGATTCGGTCGTGCGTCGTGCACATGAAGACATGAATTCCGCTGTCATATGCCGCGTCAAGCAAATCAATGATTTCCCGGAGGTCCCCAAAGCGCATCGCCTGCGCCCGCGCCTTTTCTTCGGACATGTGATTGATGCCGAAGAATTGGTTGTCGCCAAATAGGATTCGATCCATTGTATCCTCCTCCCCTTCTGGCAATTCTACCTCAGCGCCCCGTTGACCGAGGACAACAGGCCGCGCCGAGATGGGGTCGTGAGTCTCGAATCGACTCGCCGTTTCGGGTCGTTGGCATTCTGTAGGATCGCGGAGATTACGCAATCCGTTTGGGCTGCAGATGCGAAGGACGAGACACTCTCCGGTCGGCCTTCTACGATACATTGGAGAAAGTAGTCGAGCTGCGCGGAGTATTCCTCGCCTCGCAAATAGTACCAAACATCGCTGTGAAAATCGGTTGTGTAGCGAGTGTCCCAACCCGTCTTTTCCACAATCGTGTTCTCCGCTTTGGCCCGAATGAATGTCTTCACCTCTTGGCGGTCGACGATGATCCGGCCGTTAGTACCCCATAGCGTGACCTGCATCGACATTCGGCGAACGCTATCGTCGCTCCAATTGGCGGCGATCGTACCTGTTAGGCCACCGGCAAAATGCATCGTCGCGTAGACCTCGTCGTCCACATGCTGAGAAAATACCTTGTTGAGTACTGCTCCGCTCACGGCTTCGGGCATTCCAACGAGATAGTTCATGATATCGATAGCATGGCACGCGTAGTCATAGAGGCAACCTCCGCCCTCACTGCCTTTCGCCCGCCAGGTCGCGGCTTTGGGCCGCAACACCACCGGGCCATACGCCTCGACTCTCACGTGATGGAGTCGGCCAAGTGCATGCACATCGAGTAAACGCTTGGCCTCGTTGAACGCCCCGACGAATCGATAATGATATCCCACCTGGTTGATGAGACCTTTGCGGTCAGCGAGGTCGGCTAGTTCGAGCCCTTCGGCCGCATCGAGACAGAATGGCTTTTCGCAGAAGACGTGGAGATTTCTGTGGAGGGCTTCACGCACTATTTCGCTATGAAATCGCGAGGGCGTCGCGATGATAATCGCATCCAGCGGTTTTTGGTCGAGCAATTCCCGATAGTTCGAGAAGACTTGAGTGCCTGTATATTTGTGCAGGATGCTGCACAAATAGTTTGCGGTGTCGCAAACGCCGATCAGCTTAGCGTCAGGGTGGGCGTTGACAATCGCAAGATGGGAGAGTCCCATTTTGCCCAGCCCGATAAGCCCAACATTGATCATGGAATTCTCCTCAATGAGAACGGCCCTCAATTGACCAAGAAATCTCGCACCCGCCTCAGGAATGGCTCGGGTGCAAAATTCGTGAAGTCGGCGCCGGCAATACCTCCGCCTGTCATGGCTCTGTCGATCGCAAAATCCAGTTCGGCATCGGACATGGCGGCATAAACGCCCGGTCGGTCGCGAAGCCATTTGATCGTATGCAACTGATGGTCAGTTGTGTGCTCCCGATTTGCCGCGAGCCGCGGCAGCATCACTACAGGCTTGCCCATCTCGGCAGCGACGAAGTAGCTGCCCATTCCGGCATGGGCGACGATAATCGCCGATTTGCGGACAGCTTCCTGAAATGTGCTCGGCGGAAGCATTCGCGTCCAGCGCATATGAATTGGCCGATAAGTGCCGGCGCCAATTTGAGCCAGGACATCACTGCCTGGATGCACCAGCGCCCATTTGTCCATGGAAACGATCAGGCGATCGAACGCCATCATCGAGCCGACAGTCACAAAGATCATAGTACTGCCCCCCACCAGTCGGGGCCGCCCGTCCGCTGCAAATGCGGCCACTGGGTGAGCCACACATCGCAAAAGCGTTTGGCCCGCATTCCCGACAGGGACAACTGTTCACAATTGGCGATGCTGTCGATCCACATCGTTTTTGATCGCAACAGGCATTTTGCAAGGGCTAGGGCGATCATGCCGGGAGCCGAGCCCGTCGTGACGACGACATGCGGACGCTCACGCAGCAGTATCAATGTCAGCTGAACGACCAATATCGCCAGTCCGATCCGATCCCAACGCGTCACGTCGCGGACGACATAGAAGCGATGACCCGCGACCTCCTCCGCGTAAGCCGATTGAACGCTTACAAACGCCACCTGCAACCCATCGAATGCCGGTTGGAGCCGGCGCATTTGGATCCAGTGCCCACCTCCAGACGCTACAATGAGTACCCTTTTCGACACGATAGCGCTCCAGTACAACATCGAGCCGCCAACAGCCCGGTGTGGGCGGTTGCTGCATCCAGGCATTTAAATATATAATGGCTCTGCAGTAAATACCAGAATAATAATTAAAACTAAATATTGGGATTGATTGCGAGGTGACGCAAACCAAAGATCGGGGATATTCGGCGGGGCACCGAGTTGCGCCCGGAAAAGCGCCAGTTTGCGTCTCGTATCGGTTGACTACATTTAATGCGCGATTTAAATATTAAATGCCGGAGTTTGCAATTTATAATGCCGAGCCAGGCGGAGCGACGTTCTTCGCTAAAAAAGGGGCACTCGATGATATCTCGGCCCTCTGTTCTGTTGGAGAAGGGCGGTCCTCTTGCTCGACAGGGAAACAATGGCGTAGAGGAACTCGCCTCGCGGCCCAGGATCGCCCCTCAAGCCGCTGGAGTAAAAGTTGAATCAAAAGCATATGCACGACCTTTACGGGTCTACTTGCTGTTGTGGTATGGTGTTTCAACGGCGCTGTTGGTTCTGTTTCCTGCGTTGAGCTTTGGTTTTCGGCTGTGGCTGTCCCCCGTTGCCCAGTTGCTTCCATTTGGCTGTCTTGTGGTCGCCTTCGTTCTGAGCGCCGCCTGCACATCTTCCCTTCGATCTTCAATGCGCCGGCGGGAGTTGGCGTGGACGGCCGTATCCACGGTGGCGATTTTTGGTGCGGTCTTTCTTGGATTTCTTCTCACCAAAACCGATTATCCCCGCGTCATTACATTCGGTGTTTTCATTTCTGCCTTGATGCTGGTTCCGGCTCCCTACTTTGTCGGCGCGTCGGGGCTGCGCCAAGCTTTGGCGCTTGGCGCGCTGACAGCTGCAGCGGTGACGGGTTCGGTCGTGGTGCGCTTTGCACCCGAGGTACCGGCGCACACATCGACCCTGATTACGACCGAGTTCCACAACTTGGATGTTCATACCTACTCGGGAGCATTCCCATCATCAGCGGTGCGCGGAGGCGCATTGGCCCGGATCGCGGATGAGTATCTTCTGTTGAGTGGAGACGGTCATCTCCACATCTTCTCCTGGGAAGCGGGCGGCCGCCTGATGAGGAAGACGCTCCCGTACCGGGTGCCCATCAACGGTGACGCCTTTTCTGCCGCTGCAGGACGTCCGTGGAGCGAGCACTCTGACGTGAAGCTTCCACAGGAGGCCCAGAGGAGGGCGGCCGGACACGAAGTTCTCAACGCCGAGTGGTTCCGAACGTATGGCTTGCTTGTTCAAGAGGCCGGCGTCAGTACACGCATCTTCGTCTCGCATCCATATTGGCATGTCGCTGAAGAATGTTGGACCGAGCGCGTATCCCTGCTCGAATCAAACCGCGCGGCGATGCTCCGCGGCGAAGCTCCATCTGAATGGAAAACTCTGTATGAAACCACACCTTGTCTGCCAGTGTTTGGCGAAAATCGCCGTCGCGGCATTCCATTTGTCGGCTATTTTGGAGGAGGCCGAATGGCGCTCCTCGATCCCGATACGCTGTTGTTGACTGTAGGTGATTTCGGCTTTGATGGACTTGCCTCTGTTCACGCTTATTCGCAGGATCCGGCGGCATCGTATGGTAAGACGATAGCGATTAATATCGCCGACGGTCACACCGCGATTTTCACCGTTGGTCACAGGAATCCAGAGGGCCTCTACATTGATCCCTCTGGAACGATATGGTCCACGGAGCATGGCCCGCAGGGCGGCGACGAACTCAATCGCCTAATCAAAGGTGCAAATTACGGTTGGCCATATGCGACGTATGGTACGGATTATGGTTCGTTTTCATGGCCGCTCAACAAGCCCGAACCGGAGCAGAAAGGCTATGAAGGTCCGGTATTTGCGTGGGTGCCATCGATCGCAGTTTCTAATTTGATCGGGGTAGAGCGTGGATTGTTCTCGGGTTGGCAAGGTGATCTGTTGATCGGCACGCTCAAAGCCGCGACGCTGTTTCGTGCACGCGTGCGGGATGGTCAAGTCAAATACCTCGAGGCGATCACGATCGGGAGTCGGATTCGTGACCTCATCGAGGGCCATGACGGCAGCCTCATCCTATTGACGGACGATCAGAAGTTGATCGTGCTTCGTCCAAAGGAAGGCGCTACAGGTGAGGCTCTTTTTGCGGAGAAGTGTAGCGGCTGTCACCAGTCGAGCCTGATCAGTGGCAACCGGATCGGACCGGACCTGCTCGGCATCGTGGGGCGTCGAATTGCGTCGATCGAGAGCTATCCGGATTATTCGTCAAGCTTGCGCGGAAAAGGGGGCATATGGACCGAAGAGCGCCTCGACGAATTCCTCCGAAGCCCGAGCACGTTCTGCCCCGGGACCATGATGGATTTCGTGGGCGCTGCCAGCGCGACAGAACGTCAAGCCATCATTAGCTACCTGCGTACGCTTTGACAAAGAACACCGGTTTCGAGCTGATCGGCGGGTTCTCGAACACGACGAAGATCTTGGCCGTCCCACCGATTGAGCGTTGGTCGGAGTGTTCGGGATCAAGGTCTCGCCGCCTCGGTCCTGCCTGAGATCTACTCGGGTCTTTCCATGCTGTCGACTGGGACGCTTGCTCCAACCTCTTTAAGATACGCGAATTTGCCGATCCGCGCGTTGGACTTCAGAGGCGCGCTCCTGCGAGGCAGCGACCTCTTTCAGCAAAAAGATCGAATGGTACGACCAAATAGTACCACGAGGGCTGCTGACAGCTGCGGTCCTATCCAGCTCGGTCCTTTCCGTGATCTCCTGATCTCATCGAGGTGCTTGCGCGCGCCGTTTGCGAGCCTTGATCTTCTTGGAGCACCACGGGCAAGCGCGTGGGCTGGTCGGCTCGCGACAAATGCGGAAGGAGGCGTGGACGATGATTGCGACCGCATCTTTCTAGTTTAGCATTCCGAAACCCCGACAGCGACTCGTCCCAAGATGCGCGGAAGCACAGGGCCCTGAATCACCGCCTCGCCGATCACAGTTTTTCTGCTCTGCTTCAGCGCGCGGGTGAGAGCAGGTCTGCCCAGGCTCTCGCGACCTTCCGCTCCCCCGAAGCGCTGAAATGGCAGTCGTCGTACCGATCCAGGTCGTCAAGCAGGGCGTCTGAATTGACGCCGCCGCTCAGATTGGCGGCTGAAGCGGGCAGCGCCAATTGAGCGCGCGCGACCGGGTTATCGGCAGAGTGGTTGCGTGTTCCGCCGTTGCTTGCGCCCAAACACTTGGTCGCGATGGCAACATACACCGGCGCCGCGACGTCATGAGATCTCAATGAGCTGACCAGCGACAGGAAGCGATCGCGGTAGTCCTTCTCGTTCGTCCCCTTCACGTAGTCGATCTCACCTTGGACCCAGAGGACGTGCGTCACAGAATAACCTCGCTGCTGCAGCTGGGACGCAGTATCGGTCATCGCTCTATTCAGATCGCCGCCGGGACTCCAACGGGAGATCTCCGCCCCGCTTATGGCTACGGGCGCCAGTATGATTTGGTCGAACCATCCGCGATCTAGCAGAAGGTTGCCGAGTTCGGTCCAATATTCACCGCTAATGCCGTCAGATCCCAGCAGAGGCGACCCGGCCACATAGCACCGCCCATCGAAGAAATTGATAATCGCACCTCCGTGTTCCGAGCGGAAGCGCTGCCCCCCGTGATTTCCAGCGTTCGACTGGCCGATCAGCAGCAGCACGGCCGTACGGTCCGTCTGCTGCGGGCAGGTGATAGCTTTTTTCTGATCGCCCGATGCGAGCCGCCCCGCTTGATCAAATGTGTAGAGATCGTCCGGAGCCGTCCCGCCCGCGCGCGATTTCAGCGCTTGAAAAAAAGGGAAGGGAAATAGTTCATGGCGAGCGCTATATGCTCCAAACAAATAAGTCGCGGTCAAGACAAGAACCGCTAGCAAAAAGCTGGTGCGCGACATGGGGTTCAAACACCTGCACATTTGGCCCCGAGCGTCTTCGGAAATTAGCGCAACGAATGAGCGTGCGGAAGCGCCCTGAAGAGCAGTGCGTTGTTTTGACCGCGGTTGGCCAAAACCGGATCGCACGCTCGACCTTGTTGTTGTTGTTCGCCGAAATGCAGAAAGTCTCTCGTTTCTCGGCTTCTCGGCGAAGCCTTGAATGATTACTGTGACCTCTAATGAGATCTTGCCCGAGGCCTACGGCAGCAGCTTCGAGTTCGACCGCCAGAGCATAACTGATGCGGCTTGCATTATGTGGCTTTAGACGCAGGTTGAACTCGCGCTGGACAGCCAAACGCCTTCGCGCCCGTGGGAATGTCCCTATTGACGAACGAGTTCGCGCCTATAATGGCGCGGTCACCAACCGTTGTCCCCATCTGAATCACCGAATTCGGGCCAATATAGACTCCATTGCCGATCCAGGTGGGCGCGCAATCGATCGGATCCCGGCCGAGCGAAACTGAGCGGTTTACGGTGTGATGTGTGTAGATCTGAACGCCAGCAGAGATGGAGCACCAATCCCCGATCTGCAAATCTCCACCTGAACCATCCAGAATACATCCTGGTCCAATCCAGGTATTTCGTCCGACCTTGACACGCCCCAGAACCAGCACGTTGTCGTACATCGTGCTGCCCTCTCCAAAGCCATATGCTGCGGCGTTATCATCGCGCTCGGTGAGAAGGTCTCCGATCGACACCCTCCGATCGAACTGATTCCTCTTGCGAACTGCGAGAGCCCGCAAGAACTCGCGCGCGAAGGCGAGCCATTGGTCCAAATTGTGATCAGACATGCCGGGATCGAGCTTTGAATGCATCAGAAAGCCCATTTGCGTCGTCGTGAACTGACTTGCTCCGACTGCGTCCATCTAAGATCGACGGCTTTGCGGAGCGGAAACGAGATACTTGTCCGGGCGAACCGCCGATTCCGAAACTAGGGTTATATTTCGTGGATTTCAATTATTTAAGTGGCGTTATTTTTCCGCCCCGACCGTTTTGAATCAAATGATCGCGGCCCGGCTGCCGGTTTCCCTGTTCAGCGCGCGCCCATTCCCAGATCACATCAGAAGAGATTCCCCTGTTGTAGATTTGGGCATCCAGTGCCGCAATAGCTTACAATCGCAGGCTTTTTCGTGGAATCCCCTGGCCAAATTGCCCCCAACCACAAGGATTTCCCTCCCTCTTCGCAGGGAATTTGGGCTACGTGCTTTTCGCAAACCCAAGGTTAGTGGCCGTGGACCACCCGATGCGGAAAGGCGACATTAAAATGGTTGAATTAACATATTTAACTTGAGGTAAGATAATGGAGGTCTATGTTGAAAGCGGGGCTGGATTGGAGCAGGACGAGCCGATGACCCAACTCGACGCAGAAGGCGACGATCGTCGCGAATTCCTGAAGAACTGCGGAAGATTTGCCGCGGTTACACCTCCGACTGTGACGCTGTTGCTCTCCACCTCGCTGACGTCAGCCGCGATAGCCGCCTCAGGCGGCAACGTTGTGCGTGGCAACAATGGCTTCGGAAATGGTGGCAACGACGGCGGAAACAAAGAGGATATCAACCGCTGAAGGTGGCGCCTACGGCGGACCACTTTCTGCTAGAAGCGCAAGCGCCGGTCCGACGATGACATTCGGGGCTCAGCCGGTCCGGCGTCGCCTTTGCGCGGACGAGCGATCGATCAGCAGATCGTTTAGCTTCTTGCCGGCTCGAAGCTGGGCTTTCAGCCAGCGGGGCTGCTTGCCGCGACCGGACCAAGTTTCGGACGGATTCTTCGGGTTCTGGTATTTCGGCAGCACTGGGGGGTAGGGACGGCGAGGACGTTGCTCGTTCTGCGCCGGAGCGGCCGTCCCCTCAATCTTGCGAAGCCGCTCTTCGAGCTTGGCTTTTTCCGCGGTCATCCTGCGACTGAGAACAGCCGTGACCTCATCGTAGAGTCGCCACAGCTCGGCTGTGGTCATGGATGCCCAGTCATCGTTCTCCATGGAAGCCGTCCCCACTACCTCCGAACCGAAACAGGAGGGGGGATTATCAGGTCAAACCGGGGTCCGGCAAGCACGATCCACTCGCGCGGCTGCGCCAGTGTGCAACGCGGTAGTCGGAGTTACCGGCTGGGCCCCTGCCTCCGAGCGAGTGTTCGCTTCCCAAGCGCCCTCCGCCCGCGGGCTCGTCGCCTCGGCGCAAGCAATCGCTGCTCGGCCTTCAACACGCGACTACGCAAGTTCTGCAATTCAGTGAATTGAACGATGAGAGCCTGATGAGTTTGACGCAAAACTGCTGAAGAATACATGTGACCACCTACTCATTGCCAACGACGCCCTCCATGACCGCTCATTGAAGTTGCTGAATCAACGAAGATGCAGCTACAATTTGAGTGACCGGTTTTCATCGTTGCTACACGGGCTATGCGACGCAGCCAATTTCGTACTTCCGTACCCAACTTCGCCTTGATGAATAGTATTACTTTTCCTCCCTTCAAAAGCGCGGCTTTTTGAAACGGTCTCGCGTTCATCGAAACTTCGTCGAATGTTAGATTTGAATCGTGAATGGCCCAATATATCGTTGGTAATAACGGTGCCAACGAAGTTAATTGGATGTTGACCATCATAAACAGAGCAGCCGATCCGTGCGTTGACGACATTCTCTGGGGGAATTTGCTGATTGAATCTATCAGGCGTTGTCGAAAGAACGCTCCTTCCGTCGAGGAGCTTGCAGCTGAATTTTGAGCCCCGCATTCTTACGGTGCTGCGCATATTTGGCGGTCAAGTTACCGTGGCGCAGCCGTCGAATGCCGGGCTGTCCGGGATTGAGACGGTGTGACGTTATGGCCGAGCGGATTGGCCATCCTCCCATTTCGAAGAGATTGTTGGATTAAACGGCTGCACGGGGGGTTGTTAGCGATAGGCAGGGGAAGCATGCACCGCACCAGAATTGTCATCGCGGATCGACATCCGATCGTTTTGCAAGGGATCAGGAGCGTTCTTGCGACGCAGCGCGATTTTACGATCGTTGCGTCCTGCAGCGATGGTGCAAGCTGCAATGAGGCAATCCGATTTCTTGTGCCGGACGTCGCGCTCGTCGATGCTGCGCTGCCAGATGTCAGCCGGCAGCAGATTCTCGCTCCTACGAACGTTTCAGCCCCAGGTCCCGCGGTAGTCTTCTTTGCCGGTGTCGCGGCCGATTGTGAGTTGCAAAGGCTGGCCTTGAGCGGCGCCTGCATCGTCCTCTCGAAGGATTCGGATGCCGAGATGCTGGTCTCAACCCTGCGGAAAGCCGCCCAGGGCCGAGCAGCGGCCTCGCCGAGCGCCTGGCAAGCGAATGATGAGGCCCGCCCCGATGAGAAGCCCCTGACGCAACTGACGGACCGGGAGCGGCAAATCATGCGGCTCGTGTCGGAAGGTCTATCGAACAAGGAGATTGGACGTCGGTTGAACATTGCCGACGGTACGATCAAGGTCCACCTTCATCATATCTTCCAAAAGCTGGACATCAGCAATCGCACGGTTCTCGCGGCAATGGCGATTTCGCGAAACGAGCTGCATGCTGCGCCACGTGAGATGGATCCCCCTGATCTGTTGCCTCAGGATCCGGCGAGCGTGAAATGACCGGAGGTCTGGCTTCTTCCGGAGCGTGCGCGCGGGGGATTATCGTGGCGCCAGATGCCCAGCCATGTCGCTGCAGGCACTTTCGGCCTCGGCTAACGTTCGAAAGGGCGAACCGCCAATCCTGATTGCGGCCTGGTTTTTGTGGAGCGGACGCCAACTCGCCAAATAGCCGGCGCGTCCATGAAAGCCGGGGCCGCTCGGGCTTCCGAAGCTGATCACGAACGAGAAGCCCTCGCTGGTCGCGCTCCAGATCTCCATGTCCCGGACGGACCGATGGAATTGCAGTGGCATCGTAATGCTCCGTTGCAATCGAGTCGTGCGCTCGACCTGTTAAACAAAAATTAATCGAATTAAATGGCGTGCGCAACTCCGAAACTGCGCCTGAACGGCGGGAATGCACCAGGAAGTGCAATAACGAGCACGGAAGTTGCCGACGATCAACCCGCGGCGCGCACGTTAAATAACGCCAGTCACATAAAGAAAATTATCGGTTGAAAGCGTATTTAATATATAATACCGTAAATATAATTTTAAACCGAGGAGAGCGCGTTGTGACCCGGGACGGCAACGAAGATGACGACCGGCGGGCGTTTTTGAAAACCTGCGGAAGATTTGCGGCCGTGACACCCCCAGTGATGACTCTGCTTCTATCCACTTCCCTGACCTCAAGAGCCATTGCAGGCTCGGGGGGGCTGCATGGAGTGACGCAGAAGGACGAAAAGCGGTCGTTCTTCGATAACGACCGGTCGTCCGTGTCAGGGCCGGGGAGCTCCAGCGGCGGGTCATCAGGGGGCGGGGGAGCGCCTGGCGGTCGCTCTGCTGGATCATCTCGCCCCGGAGGGGCAGCCGGCGGTGGCGGATCTGGCGGTAGTGGCGGGTCTGGTGGTGGCGGAGGCGGTGCGAAAGGGCCTTTCGCAACTGGCGGCAGCTCTGGAATCCCAAACGCAACTGGTGGGCTCGATTGCGCAGAAGAAGACGAGGAAAAGCGCAAGGCCGACTGTCCGGGAGCTAACACGAGGATTTCGAGTGCAACCGAATCCCGCCGATAGCAGACTTCTCAGCCCATGCGTGAGCCTGCGGGCCACCGTATGGTTTGGCAGGCTGGACCTTTTTCCCATGCTTAAGCGTCCGGGCAAGTGATCCCTTTTTGCGCCGCCGCAGCGCGTTTTGCGGGTGCAACATGCCAAATGTTAGCGCGATTGTGTTGGAATTGCATACTTTTCCCGGCTCATCACTGAGCAACTTCTCCTCAAGTCATCAGGAGGCGCGTCATGAATACCCGCGTTCGAGTAGAGGGCTCTGCGGCTATGCTTCGAGAACGTCTCGAGGCGCTGGTCGCACAGCTCGCAGAACTTGAAAGGCTCAGAGAGCGGGTAGGTCGAGAGGAAAATCTTCAGCGCAAGCTGCGCAAGGCGGGCGCCGCCAATAACCCAGCTCGGACCTTCCAGCTTCGCACAGGCAAAGCTCATGCCCATACTGCTTATTCGCAAGACGTCGGGCTGTTGTGACGAGCGTCCCGAGGCGAATGGATGACGGGACTTTTCCGTCGATTGTTCGCTTCGGCCGGAAGCCGGCCGCAAAGCCGAAAAAATTGCCAAGCAGGATTGGACGTTTGCAGCGACCGGGCCTCGCGCGGTTTTGCCGAATGGCGAGGGTACTTGCGGGTGGTTCGCGAAAACGAACTGGTTCTAACAGCCTGTCCCGGCTATTCGGCTGCCAGGCGGGCGGGAGGCGCTCCGCGCTGGAGGCCTATGAACGAGCCCCACCGTGCCATGCGAGATTATCCGATCGATTCTGCGGCTCAGGACCTTGTAACACTCGCATGCCACAGCTTCGAGCCGCGGCCGATCGATTTCAAGCTGGCCACGTCGATTGGATCTTAGTGCTCTTGATGCCCGCATCGTGCTCACGACATGTGTGACGGTGGTGCGGCGGACACCCAGCAATTCCGACAACGTTTCCTGGGTCAGCGGGAGGAGATCGCTGCCATTTGCCCGATCGTGAATGTGAAGCAGCCAGCGCGCCATGCGGGCTTCAACGGAATGTAACGCGTTGCAGGCAGCCACGTGCTGGAGTTGCGTCAACAACGATCTCGTGAAGACCTGCACCATCGCTCCGATGGCGGGACTGCATTGTTGCGCTGCCAGGAATTGCGCGGGTGATATTTGCAGCGCGGCCCCCGAGATGCGAACAACGGCCGTCGTGGGCGAGTGGGATGCGCCAAGCGCTGTGGTCAGACCCACAGCCCCATCATGGCCGACGATCGTCGTGGCAACTGTCTGCCCGTTCGGCAGCTCCATGATAGTGGCTATCGCGCCGCTCAGGGGGAAGAGAAGATGTTCGATCCGATCGCCCGATCGGACGAGCACCGTATCGCGCTCGATCACGATCTTCCGCAAATGAGGCGCAAGCAAAGCAAAATCCGCTGGCGGCAACGCTGCTAACAAACGATTACCAACTCTGGTCGCGTGGTCCATCACGGGATCAACCCCCGACGGATGCTTGCAGGCTTGTCGAGCTGCTCTCCTGCGGGCCAGCTCAAGAGCAGCTAACTGGCAGCTACAGATATGGTTCCTGCGATGAAGGCTAGCATGCGCTGGTCTGACAATCGCACGAACAGCCTGCGTCCGCGACTCCAGCCAGCTCATGCAGACCTGTCGCGGACGCGCAATTAATGCAGTCAGCTCGCCGATGGTAGCCGGGGCGCCCGAACAGCATCCCAGCCAACGATCATTCTTCATTCTCCAAACAGCTGTTCGGCTGCGAGTGGTGAAGCGCCAGGTGTGGATCGCGAGCGCGCTCTGAAAGTCTCGTCTCAGGACGAACAACCTCTAAGATAGTGTTCTGGCCAGCAGGACTAACACTCGTGGAATGACGGCCGTGACCTGACCGAGTGCCCCTCGAAGCCAACCAACGGCTTTGGCGTCGCTGTGCTGTTCGGGCAAATAAACAGACTTCGGGCAAATGAGCACATTTGCACGTCGAAATTAACGATTCTAAGTATGGTTAAAAGAGATTAAATCTCTTCCTTTATTCTATTCGTTGTATTTTAATGTCCTCACTCGGTCTCGGCTATATGCCGAAGGACATAGACGGCCGGGTCGGGCAGGGTCCATGTTAGACACGTCTGCGAAAGAGCGGATACCCAAGCGCACCCGGCTTGTGATCGTAGACCGGCAGCCGATCGTTCTACAGGGGCTCAAGTCGGTACTCGGGGCGCAGCTGGACTTCGACGTTGTCGCGTCGTGCAGCGACGGGACGAGCTGCATCCAAGCGATCCGGAATTTGACACCCGACGTTGCACTTCTTGCTGACACCCTGCCAGATCTGACGGCATCAGAGATCCTCGCCATTGCCAAAGCTGAGCGCCTGCCCACGCGCCTGGTGTTCTTTACCGAATCCGACACGGACCACGATCTAACCTCGGCCATTGCTGCTGGCGCGTGCGATGCAATCGCGAAGCATGTCGCACCGGACGCTATGTTGCGATCACTGCGATCGATGACGAAGCGTAGCTTTTTGGAGCAGTCCGATCTCTCGCCAACCGCCGAGGACGCTGACAGCAGCAAAATCGAGAATCAATTGGAGCTATTGACGCCGCGCGAACGTCAAATTGTACGGCTTGTGTCAGAAGGAATGTCCAACAAGGAGATCGCGCACCAGCTAAACGTTTCCGATGGCACCGTTAAAGTCCACCTGCACAACATATTTCAGAAGCTTGAAATAACCAACAGGACGGTGCTCGCCACCCGCGCATTGCTACAACGCCCGTCCGGGTTCGGCATGCTCTCGCTGGCCCTTCTGGCGGTCGCCATTGCGGACGAACTCAAGGCGTCGGAGGCGAACGACACGCTTCCGAATGACGACAGCACCGGCTCCGCAGCGGAGCATGCCGAATATGAGTTCTGGAAGCGAGCTATTCTCCGCGTCATCGTCGCGGAATCCGACGAGAAGCCAGCGCTCACCCAGAGAGGCGTTTTTGTCGGGGCGAGCCAAATCTCAATCGCGGCATCGGCAATGGAAGCGCTGCGCACCGCTGAGCAATCCGCAGGCTCGAAATCGTCGAAGGACTACAGTTCTGCTGGATCAAGCACACCTGATCTGGCCACGGCCTCCCTGCGGGGAATGAACGACGCGCAGATTGGAGGAGACCCTACCGGGGTCTCGCGGCTTACATCCAATCCGACCTTGATTCACGCGGGGTACGGTACTTTCGCCACTCTCACCGGTGCGTTGATCTGCGCATTGAGCGATCCCTCTTTGGCATCGCTGTCGCACGACCCGGCCAAAGCGCCGCTCGACAGCTTCGAGTCCAATTCTACCTCTTCCAGCTCTAGCTTCAATTTCGCATCTGGGCCGAGCAGGATCAATCTTGCGGCTTTCGGAGCCCTTGCCGCGCTTCATATGACAGCAGCAAGCAAGTCCATACCGCCACACACCATCGCTTGGATTTTCAACCCCGCAAGCAATGAAACGATCGTCTACGTGAATGCGACCGATCATGTTCTGGACATCGGGGATCGCGATCTTTTGGAAATCCATCTGCAGGGGGTTGTATCCATTGCAGAAGCGGATTTAGCCGGCCGGCCGACGGCCGCGGCCGCCGCTCTCACCTTGGAGCAGCTGGAGGAGGCGCTGATATCGTTGGCTGCCAACGAGACTGTTCTGAGTATGGACAGTGCCAATACCTTTGTCGGTACGAGGGAGAGTGCACTCGGGACCGCTGGAATTTGGGACATTCAGGCTGATGTCGGCTTGAGGACCGAATTCGCGCCGGCCCGCACCAGGGAAAAGGGCGTCGATGGAGCCGACGGGTCGGCTGGCGTGTCACCGATCGTGCTTGCTCATGCTGCGGCGGTCACGGCGGTTGAAAGTCTCACATTGAATAGTCGGCGGATCGATGCAGGTACCGGCCCTAGCATCGCAGCGGCCGGTAACGCGGGCGGCGGTAACTCACAGCATGTTCTGGAGCCATGGCCTGCAAAGGAAACAAGCGCGGAGCCGAAAGAAGCCGGCTTCATACCCGGGAGTAATGTCGGTGATGAGAACGAGCATCAATCCCCAGCTTCGGATCCTTCGGGAAGATCAGCGAAGACCGCAGAAACAGACCGCGTTGAACATGGCAAGCCGGTGCATTCAAGCTCTACAGACGCACCAGAAGCAGCCGAGTTCGGTGCATCGAGCTTCGCGGCAACCGACAGCGGCGACCGCGAGGGGGCACAACGGCACGCTCCCGAGCAAATGTCTGCAAGGGGGGCGGGCGCCAGAGATGCGGCCGAGGTGAAGTCCATGCCGGGCAATCGCACCGGCAATGACGATGAGCGTCATGCTCTGACTTCGGACGGTTCGCCAGGGCCAGCGAAAATGGCTGAACCAGGCGGCCGCGACCACGGCAACTTGCACGCGTCGGAGCAAGGGTCGGCAACGGCCGCCGCGGAGACGGCCGAAGTGAAGTCCAAACCGGGCAATCGCGCCGGCCATGACAACGCGCATGATTCACTGACTTCGGACGGTTCGCCAGGGCCAGCGAAAATGGCCGAACCAGGCGGCCGCGACCACAACGACTTGCACGCAGCGGAGCAAGAGTCGGCAAAGGCCGCCGCGGAGACGGCCGAAGTGAAGTCCAAACCGGGCAATCGCGCCGGCAATGACAACGCGCATGATTCACTGACTTCGGACGGTTCGCCAGGGCCAGCGAAAATGGCTGAACCAGGCGGCCGCGACCACGGCAACTTGCACGCGTCGGAGCAAGGGTCGGCAACGGCCGCCGCGGAGACGGCCGAAGTGAAGTCCAAACCGGGCAATCGCGCCGGCCATGACAACGCGCATGATTCACTGACTTCGGACGGTTCGCCAGGGCCAGCGAAAATGGCTGAACCAGGCGGCCGCGACCACGGCAACTTGCACGCATCGGAGCAAGGGTCGGCCACGGCGGCCACGGAGACGGCCGCAGTGAAGTCCAAACCGGGCGCCGGCAATGACGATGAGCGTCATTCACTGGCTTCGGACGGTTTGTCAGTGCCAGCGACAACGGCCGAACCAGGTGGCCTGGACCACAGCAACTTGCACGCGTCGGAGCGAGGGTCGGCAAAGGCCGCCACGGAGACGGCCGAAGCGAAGGCCATACCGGACAACGGAGTTGACAATGATAATGAGCATCATTCCTGGACTCCGGCCGATACGCCTGAGTCAGCGAAGAAGGCAGAGCCTAGCCTCGCGGATCACAGCAGCAAATGGGGGCACTCGACCTCTGCCCACGGGCCGGAAGCAGATGAGAGTGTTGCAACGGCCGGTAGCGCGGACCGCGGTAGCACGCAACACGCTACCGAGCCGGCACCCGCAAAGGCGGCGGCACCTGCCGAGTTGGCTGAAACTGACTTCATAACCGGCAACGGTGTCGGCGATGGTGCCGATCATCGAGCTCCGGACGCGAGCGCGTCGGCAGCAGTGACGACGGCAAAACTGGCCGACCTGCAGGACGGCAATTCGGGACACAATTTACCCTCGACCCCTGCAGACGCATCAGCAGCAACCGAGATCGCCGAATGGGGCGCCGCAAAAGGCGATAGCGCCGAAAACGGAAACTCGCAGCAGACTACGCCACCTGCTGCAATCGCATCAGTAGCCGCACAGCCGGCTAAAGCTGCGTTCGAGACCGGTGGCGCGGATCAAGAGCGGGTGTTCCGCTTCGATAGCGATGCAACTCCTTTCACTCTCATCGCCGCGGTTGAGCCTGAGGAGATCCACATTCCGCTCGATCCACACGTCCAGCCCGCTCATGCGACCAACCCGGATATGCTGGTCAAAATCCTGCCCAATGCACTGGACGATCACGCGGCCAACCACGGCAATAGCAGTCCGCATCACGTCACTGTACCTGCGCCTCATGACTTGCTGATTTGAAGCGGTGCATGATTGATGTGGGTGCGCCTTTCAGCTGGCGCACCAACATGGCATCTTAGTCCGCTTCGACGCGGCGGCACCAGAGGCCGCTCCGCGGCCGTAGCCGTCGCGACCCTCGCCGGATGGCTGAAGATCTCGAACGTGTCTCCTCGCGCGATACCGATGAGCGTGATGCCGCAGGCCTCCGCCGTTCGGATTGCAAGCGCGGTCGGCGCTGACATGCCGATGACGAGTCCGGCGCCGATCGCTGCCGTTTTCTGCACCATCTCGACCGATATCCGGCTGGTCAGGACGACGGTGCCGGTGCATCCGGATCGTCCTTCCATGGCAAGAGCGCCGGCCAACTTGTCGAGCGCGTTGTGGCGGCCCACGTCCTCGCGGACCAGCATGGTTTTTTGGTCCCGCTCGAAGAAACCCGCAGCATGGGTCGCGTGGGTGCTGTGGTTGAGCACCTGAGCGTCGGTGAGGGCCGCGATCGCCGTGCCGATCTGTTCGGAGGAGAGGCACAACCCGTGCTCGACGCGCGGCGCGATCCGGCCCGCTTCGCGCAGGCTGTCGATGCCGCACAGGCCGCAGCCCGTCGGCCCGACGAGGTGCCGCCGTCGCTCCTTCAGCCGCCGCCCCGCGTCGGGCCGCAGCCAGAGACGCAGCTCGATGCCCTCGGGGCCGGGAACGACCGTGAGTTCCTCGATCTCGCCGATATCGTGAATGATTCCTTCAGTCAGGCTGAATCCCTGGGCGAGGTCAGTCAGATCGGCGGGTGTGGCCATCAGGACGGCGGCGGTCGTTCCGTCGTAGACGAGGGCGACGGGACATTCCTCTGCCACGATGCGAGCATCATGCACACCGCTCGAGGTGAGCCTCGGCATCGTGACCGAAGCCGTAGGCGTGGATGCGCGATCGCGTGCGCCGAATTGAGAGCCGTGCATGGATGCTCGTCCTGCGTCGGAGCATGACGCGCGAGCCTGCGCAAGGTTCCGAACGCTTAGGAACTTGCGATGGCATTTCGGGTTTGGGTGCGGGGCCTGCAATCGAAGGACACGTCATGCGGCAGAAGGCGAAGGTCGAGAACTACGACGGTCCGGCCGGCGGGTGGGGCTCGCTCAACGCCCTTGGGCACATTCTCACGCAGGAAGAGGTTGCGATCCTCGGCAGCGAGATCCTGCTGAAGCAGAACAAGCCCGACGGATACATGTGCGTGAGCTGCTCCTGGGCCAAGCCGGCCAAGCCGCGTCCGTTCGAGTTCTGCGAGAACGGTGCCAAGGCGACCGCCTGGGAGATCACACGCAAAACCGTGACGCCCGAGTTCTTTGCGCAGCATACGCTGTCCGAGCTGCGAACCTGGTCCGATCATCAGCTGGAGGAGCAGGGGCGCCTGACGACGCCGATGCGTTACGACAGCGCCAGCGACAGATACCTGCCGGTCGATTGGGACGAGGCCTTCCGGCACATCGGCACTAAGCTGAACCGGCTCGATCCGCGCTCGGTGGTCATGTACACGTCCGGCCGCGCCTCGCTCGAAGCGAGCTACATGTATCAATTGTTCGGCCGCATGTACGGCACCAACAATTTCCCCGACAGCTCGAACATGTGCCACGAGAGCACGTCGGTGGCGCTGCCGGAGGTGATCGGCGTTCCGGTCGGCACGGTGTTGCTGCAGGACTTCGAGACCACCGATTGCATCTTCTTCTTCGGACACAACACCACCACCAATGCACCGCGCATGCTGCATCCGCTTCAGGAGGCAGCGCAGAGGGGGGTCCCGATCATGACCTTCAATCCGCTCCGGGAGCGCGGCCTGGAGCGCTTCGTCAATCCGCAAAATCCGGTTCAGATGATCGCTGGCGGCACGCGCATCAGCTCGCAATATTATCAGGTGCGGGTCGGCGGTGATGCCGCCGCCATTACCGGCATCTGCAAATGGGTGATCGAGGCGGACGACCTCGCCCGAGCCAATGGGGGGCTGCGCGTCGTCGATGTCGCGTTCATCGACCAGCATACCTCAGGCTTCGAGGAATTCGCCGCGTTCTGCCGGGTGCAGGACTGGGACGAGATCGAGCGCGCCTCGGGGCTTTCCCGAATGGCGCTGCGAGAGGCTGCAAATACCTACATGGCCGCCAACGCCGTGATCGCCAATTACGGCATGGGGATCACCCAGCACAAGCATGGGGTCGAGACGACCAGGATGATCGTCAACCTGCTGCTGCTCCGCGGCAATATCGGCAAACCCGGCGCCGGAATCTCGCCGATCCGGGGCCACTCCAATGTTCAGGGCCAGCGCACGGTCGGTATCTCCGAGAAGACCAAGCTCGTGCCGCTCGACAAGCTTGCCGAGCTCTATTCTTTCGAGCCGCCGCGATCGGACGGCCTGACTACGGTCGACGCCTGCGAGGCTATTCTTAAGAGCAAGGTGCGCGGCTTCGTCAGCCTCGGCGGCAATTTCCTGCGCGCCGTGCCCGAGCGGTCGTTGATGGAGCCCGCGTGGTCGGGCCTGCGCCTGTCGGTGCAGATCGCGACCAAGCTCAACCGCACCCATATCGTGCCGGGCGAGGTCACCTATCTCCTGCCGTGTCTCGGCCGGATCGAGATCGACCGGCGGGCCAGCGGTCCGCAGGCCGTGTCGATCGAGGATTCCACCGCCTGCATCCACGGCTCGCGCGGGCAGCGCAAGCCGGTGGCCGAACGGCTGCTGTCGGAACCGGCGATCATTGCCGCGCTCGCAAAGGCGACGTTGCCGCCCAATCCGAATGTCGATTGGGATGCATGGGTCGCCGATTATTCGCAAGTGCGGGACGCGATCGAGCGCACCTATCCCGACCAGTTCAAGGACTTTAACAAGCGCATGTTCGAGCCCGGCGGCTTTCCGCGGCCGCTCGCGGCTCGCGAGCGGACGTGGAAGACCCCGAACGGTAAGGCGAATTTCACCGTTCCAAAGGCGGCCTTTGCGCCGCCGCGCGAGACCGACGGCGTCTATGAGCTGATGACGATGCGCGCCGACGGGCAGTTCAATACCACGATCTATACGGAAGACGATCGCTTCCGCGGCATCGAGGGCAGCCGCTATGTCGTATTCATGAATCCTGCCGACATGGAAGAGGACGGACTGAAATCGGGAGATACCGTGACCTTGGTGACAGAGGCGGGCGACGGCATCGCGCGCAGCTTGAGCGAGCTTCAGGTCGTCCCTTACGGCATTCCGAGGCGGAGCATTGCGGGTTACTACCCGGAATGCAACGTGCTCGTTCCGCTCTGGCACTATGCGGAAGGCAGCAAGGTCCCCGCCGCCAAGTCCGTCCCGGTCCGCCTGTTCAAGGACGTTCCGCCGGAGATCATGGACGGCCGAGAGGCTCCGATCGCGGCGTCGTGAATGCTGGATGATGGCCATATGATGGGGGGAGGACGATGAGGGACGCTACGTCCGATGTTGCCGACATCAGCGGTGCCGTTCACCTGTGCATCGACATGCAGAACATTTTCGCTCCCGACGGCCTTTGGGCGACGCCCTGGATGGAGCGCGTCCTGCCGACGGTCGTCTCCGTCGTTGCGCGCCATGCGGAGAGAACGATCTTCACACGCTTCATCACTCCCCAGGATCCCGGAGGATCGTCCCGGCCAATGGCAGAGCTATTTCCGCCGCTGGCGCCAGGCGACGCGCAGGCATCTGCCATCATCGGCTCTGGAGCTCGTGCCGGATTTGGCCCGGTTCGTTCCGCCGGCAGCAATGATCGACAAGCCGGCCTATTCCGCGTTCAGCAATCCCGCTCTTGCGAGCCTGCTGGTCGATAAGAATGTCGGCACCGTCGTGATATCGGGCGCGGAGACGGACGTCTGCGTGCTCTCGACGGTCCTCAGCGCCGTCGATCTCGGCTTCAGGATCGTCATCATCGAGGACGCGCTGTGCAGCTCCTCCGACGTCGGCCACGATGCGCTCATGACAATGTATCGCACCCGCTTCCACGGTCAGGTCGACCTGATGACGGCAGAAGAGCTCACCGAGGTCTGGCGGGAGTAGGGAGCTACGATCCGACTTCATCGAGCCGCGAGGCGGATCAAGCGACCGCAACGTCGGCCGTTACCGGTCTTGCATGCGCCGGCCGAGCATCGTCCGCGCCGAACCGAATGCTCAGGTAGGTCGGGTCGAAGCCGGCGAGCCGGACCAGGCCTAGCCAGTCGGTGATGGTCAAAGACTTGCTTTGCCATTGCAGCAGATGGCAGCGGCGCAGCTCCTGGATGGTGCGGTTGGCATGGACCGGGGAGATGCTGCAGGCCGCGGCAAGGTCGGACTGGGTGAAGGGGGAGGACAATCTGAAATCTCTGGCGAGGCCGACGGTTTGCAGCCGAACGGTGATCTCGCAGAGCAGATGCGCCACGCGCGTCAATGCATCCCGACTGCCGAGATTCACCGTCCAGTTGCGCTGGATGGCGTGATCGGCAAGCAGCATCAACAGCAGGGCGTGCGACATCGCCGGAGAACGCACCGCGAGCTCGCGAAAGAAGCGGTGCGGCACGAGCGCGACGATTGCGGGCCCGAGCGCGGTCAGATTGCCCTCGATGCGCGGGCGATAAAGGCTTTGCAGGTTGGCGATGTCGCCGGGCACGCAGATCGCGGTGATCTGGCCATCTGCACTTTCGTGATTCTGCCACGAGAGATATCCCTGAAGCACCAGGCAGCATTGCGTTGCCTCATCGCCGTGCCGCAGGATGGTCTGATGCGCGCCGAAATGCGCGATGCTGCTCGGCATATCCGCCAGCAGATCGAGATCGTCCGGGGTCAGTTCGGCGAGGCTCGTCAGACGGTCGGCGAGTTTCGAGAAAGCAAATCCTGCCTGCATTTGATCTCCGATAGCCCGGCTCCAAGTGTGGCCGATAACCACGGCAGAAGGCATTAACGTTTGATACGTTCGCTCCGGGTATCGGCGAGGCAGCAAGCAGCTCGACTTGCCGTGTTTTCCTATCGATCTGATTGATCGGAGCGGGACGCCGCCGAGCAGGAACAGCCGGGGTTCGCCTCAGTTACTGGATGGCGGGTTCGGTGGAGGACACGGAAAGCGGATGCGCGGGCGGTTCTGGCTGGTGTCGGCACTCCTGGTGGCATGCGCGGCTGCTGCGGGGGTATGGTTCATCACCGCGCCGGACAGCGTCGCCTCGCGCGAGGCGGAGACATTATCCGACGCAGGCGGCGACGCCGAGCGCGGCAAGCTCGTGTTTGCGGCCGGCGATTGTGCGTCCTGCCACGCCTCGCCGGGCCAGTCCGATCGTTTGCGCCTTGGCGGAGGTATCGCGCTCGCGTCTCCTTACGGGACCTTTCGCGCGCCCAACATTTCCACGGACCGGAACGATGGCCTCGGGAACTGGACCGCCAGGGATCTCGCCAATGCGCTGCTGCGCGGCGTGTCGCCGGATGGGAGCCACTATTATCCGGTGTTTCCCTATGCGAGCTACGCGCAGATGCGAGCCGAAGACGTGCGGGATTTGATGGCCTATTTGCGAACGCTGCCCGCGGTGAAGGGGCGTCCGCCGGATCATGAGCTCAATCCGCTGTTCGGGATTCGCCGCTTCGTCGGAATCTGGAAGTTGCTGTATTTCAAGCCCGGTCCGATCGCGCCAGATCCGGCTCACGACCAAAAATGGAATCGCGGCCGCTATCTCAGCGAAGCGTTGGCCCATTGCGCCGAATGCCATTCCTCGCGCGACATGTTCGGCGGCATCAAGACGAGCACGCGCTATGCCGGCGGGAAGGACCCTGTGGGCACCGGTTTCTATCCCAACATCACAGCCGCGCGGCTCGGCGACTGGTCGGAGGCGCAATTGGCGGACATGCTGAAGACTGGCGTCACGCCAAATCACGGGCGCGTCGGCTCGTCCATGGCCGCCGTCGTCACCAATCTGGCAATGCTGCCTGAAAGCGACCGTGAGGCGATCGCCGCTTTCGTGAAATCGCTGCCGGCGCGGCCAACGCCCAGTCCCTGAGAATCTCTCACTGCGCATAAAGATAGGCCGCGACGTCGCGCGCCTCGGCTTCGGTGATGCCGGTTGCGGGCATGGCCGTCCGCGGCGAGAACGCCTGCGGCGTCACGATCCACCGGACCAGATTGTCCGGCGTGTTGGTCGCAAGGCCCGCGATGTAGACGCGCGACCTGAGATCGGCGAGAGACGCGCCGACCTGGCCGTCGCCGCCGGGAATCCCTGGAATGGTGTGGCATCCAGCGCAGCCGTAGCGACGGATCAGGGCGGGCGCCCGGGCCGGATCGCCGCCAGTCATGGCGCGGGCGATGCGTTGATTTTGGACACGCTCGCTCCAGGCGAAGCCTGCCGCAGCCGCGGCGGCGACGAGACCTGCCAGGACGATCAAGAGCGTCATCCATCTAGAGCGCGTGAAGCGCATCGGCTCGCTCCCTGCCTTGCCCGGCCCGCCGGATCCAAAGCGCGATCAGCGTCAGCGCAGCGCCGGCATAGATCGTTCCTGCCGGCACCCACATGATGATGCCGGCCAGTTGCTGGTCCTCGAGCGGCGTCAAGCCCCAGGCCGCCGCAACGTCGGCTTGCTGCCGATAGAGCAGGCGCGGGGCCAGTGCCATCAGCGCACCGAGGATGCTCGTGTGCAGCATGGTGACGAAGACATGCCAGGCCGCGCTGCCGGTCTGGCTGCGCCGGAACACCGACCACCAGAACAGCACCGCGGTCAGGAAGAAGCTCAGATGCTGCATCCGGTGTAGGAGGACATTCTCCACCGCCGCGTCGAACAGCACAGGCACATGCCAGGCCCAGATCGCGATCCCATGCAGCAGCGTGGCGTTGCCGCCAGCGCTCAGCAAGCTCCAGAGCCGCGTGGCGAGCGGATGCCGCATCGCCCGGCCGACCGCGAGCCGCGCCCGGCGCGGCAGCGACCACAGCAACGGGCCGACCGGCCTTGCGATCACGAGCAGCGGAGCCGCCACCGCCATCAGGATCTCGTGCTCGATCATGTGGAACGAGAGCAGGCGCTCGCCGAGCCAGTGCAGTGGCGACACCAACGCGGCTGCCAGCGCAAGCCAGCCCGCGCCGCATATGACACCCTGCGCGATGCCCTTGCGGCCCTTCCGTGCCAGCATGAGCCTGCCGATGCCGTACATCAGGCCGAAAAGCACCAGCGGTGTGACAATCCACGGGTCGATCGTCCAGCCCGGTGCCGCAGCCTGCGGCGCCGAACCATGGGCATAGACCGCCTGCGGTATCGAGCAAGCGATCGCGGAGACGGTTATCTTTCGCATCCGGTTAACACCATGGCAGCGATGCCCTGCATCAGCAGGGCGAATGTGAAGAGGCCTGCGGAGAGCGCACTGACGGCGCTGCCGAAATCGGCATTGGCCCGGTGCTCCTCGCGGTCGGCGGTCAGCTTCCGTGGCGTGAGCCATGATGCGAGGCCAGACGCGATCGTGAGTGCCGCACCGACGAACGAGGTCATGGCCGAGGCGTGCAGCTGCGAGCGGCAATCGGCATAGGGAAGGATCTGCCCGAGCTGCATGTTCGCGGCCCACACCAGCGGCGCGAGCCAGAGGCCCGCCCAGACCGAGAGATGGGTGAGGAGTTTCGACGCGCTCATAGCCGTGCCAACCAATAGATGCAGCCGTAGATCGGAAGCCAGGTCGCGACGACAAAGTTCCAATACATGGCGTTGTCCTGGACGTCGCCGAACCTCCGCGGGTTCCGGCCGTGCCGCGTGACCATCAGCGCCGCCAGCACCAGCGTGTCGACGAGGTCGGTGATGATGTGGGTGGTGTGGAGGCCGAGCAAGGTCCACACCACCGAGCCGTAGGCGTTGCTGTCCCAGCTCACCTTGAGGGCGGGGAATTCGAAGACGCGCACGACCAGCGGAACGATGCCGACGATCGACATGATCACCATCCCGAGCCGCACCTTGCGCAGGTCCTGCTGCTCGGCCCAGCGCGAGACCAGGATGTTGGGGACGAGGCTGGCCAGCAGGACCAGCGTCACCAGCGTGCCCGGGAGCAGATCGGGCGGCGGTGCATTGATCGGCCAGGCCGTCGCCAGGCTCATCAGGTAGAGGTAGATGGCGATCGCGAGTGCGAAGCCGGTGCCTTCGATCAGCATGAAGGCGAGCGTGCCCCACCAGGTGACGCTCGCTGTGCCCATCCCGTGCAGGGGTAATTTGGCGAGATCGAGCACGATCTTCTCTCTCATGACTCGTCCTCCGGCGCGCCCTTGGGCCAGAACCAGCCGATCAGTGCGACCGCGACGGGGACGGAGCCCCAGACCACGGCCCAGGGCGAGAAGATCGACCAGATCAGCATGATCGCGGTCGCAATCGCCGCCCACAGCGGCCAGATCGAATTTCGCGGCGAAGCTTCGCGCGCCTGCGGTTCGGCTGCCGCCAGCGTGGTCACGACCAGCTCGCGGCGATCGGTGCGAAGGCCGTTGGCGACGGCGAGGCTATCGCGATCGTCCCACAGGGGGTGCAGGCTGCCGACGACCGGGATCATCGCGAAATTGTAGCTCGGCGGAGGGGATGTGGTCGCCCATTCCAGGGTCGGCGCATCCCAGGGATTGTCCAGCGCAACCTCGCCGACGCGCGCGCTCCTGATGGCATTGATGAAGAACAGCAGAAAGCCGGCAATGAGGATCACGGCACTGAGGCTGATGAACAGGTTGAGTCCATGCCAGGGCAAATCGGGCTGATAGGTGTAGACGCGACGGGGCATGCCCTCGAGCCCGAGGATATGCATCGGAAAGAACGTCGCGTTGAAGCCGACGAAGATCAGCCAGAACGACCACTGGCCGAGCGCCTCGCTCATCATCCGTCCGGTCAGCTTGGGAAACCAGTAGTGGATGGCGGCAAGCAACGGAAACACGGCGCCGCCGATCAGCACGTAGTGGAAATGCGCGACGACGAAATAAGTGTCGTGCACCTGGGTGTCGAACGGCACCGACGCGACCATCACGCCGGTCAACCCACCGATGACGAAGGTGACGATGAAGCCGATGATGAAGAGGAGGGGCGTCTTGAACACCAGCCGGCCGTCCCACAGCGTTGCAAGCCAGCAGAACACCTGGATGCCGGCGGGAATCGCGATCGCCATGCTGGACGCCGTGAAGAAGCTGTCGCCGAGCCGCGGCAGCCCCGCCACGAACATGTGATGCACCCACAGTCCGAAGGCGAGGATGCCGGTGGCGATCAGCGCCATCACGAGCCCGAGATAACCGAAGGCCGGCCGCCGCGCGAACGGCTCGATCATGGTCGAGACCATGCCCGCGGCGGGCAGGAAGATGATGTAGACCTCGGGATGGCCGAAGAACCAGAACAGATGCTGCCAGAGCAGCACGTCACCGCCCTCGGCCGGGTTGAAGAAATGCGTGCCGACGAGGCGGTCGAGGATCAGGCTGGTGCTCTCGAGCACGATCGCCGGCATCGCCATGATCACCAGGAACGAGGTCACCAGCATGGCCCAGACGAACACCGGGATGCGGTCGAGCGTCATGCCCGGCGCACGCTGCTTGAAGATGGTGACGACGAGCTCGACCGCGACCGCGAGCGCCGAGATCTCGGTGAAGGTGATCATCTGCGCCCAGATGTCGGCCCGCTTGCCGGCGCCGTATTGCGGACCGGACAGCGGCACATAGGCGAACCAGCCGACGTCGGGCCCCATGTCGAGCGCGAACGCGGTCCAGAGCAGCGTGCCTCCGGCGAGATAGATCCAGTACGAGAAAGCATTCAGGCGCGGGAAGGCGATGTTGCGGGTGCCGACCATCAGCGGCACGAGATAGACCGCGACCGCTTCCATCACCGGCACCGCAAAGAGGAACATCATGTTCGCCCCGTGCATCGTGAAGATCTGGTTGTAGCGGTCGGGACCGAGCAGGCGGGCCTCCGGCTGGGCGAGCTGAATTCGCATCAAGGCGGCGAGCACCCCGCCGAGGGCGAGGAAGACGAAGGCCGTGAAGATGTAGCGGCGACCGATGATCTTGTGATCCACGGTCGCGAGCGCGCCCCAGATGCCGGAGGGAGTCTTCCATGTCTCCGCGAGCGCGTCGGTCAGGCGCGTGCGCTCGATATCGATATCGCGCGTATCGGGCGCCGCAACGGGACGGTTCATTTCAGGCTCGCCAGATATGCGGATACCGCGCGCAACTCGTCGGGCGTCAGCGGCACCATCGGCATGTTGTTGCCGGGCTTGATGGTCTGAGGATCGGCGGTCCAGGCGGCGAGCGAGCCGCGCGTGGTCTCGAACAGGCCTGCGGCGATGGTGCGGCGGCCGCCGACATGGGTGAGATCGGGCCCGGTGGTGCCGGCCGCGGACGTGCCGCGGATGGTGTGGCAGGCCGCACAGGGTTTGGCCAGGAATGTCTGCAATCCCGTCGCGGTCTCTTCATCGGTCGGTCGCGCTGCCGCCTGCCGCTGTGTTGCCGCCCATGTGTCGTAATCGGCCTGCGGCTCGGCGATCACCAGCAGCGCCATATGGGCGTGCTGCATGCCGCAGAACTCGGCGCATTGGCCCCGATAGATGCCGGCGTGTTCGGCGCGGATGGTGAGCTCGTTGGAACGGCCGGGCACAATATCCTGCTTGCCGGCGAGACTCGGGACCCAGAACGAATGGATCACGTCGAGCCCTTCGAGCTTGAGGCGCACGTTGCGGCCGACCGGGATGTGGATCTCGTTGGCGGTTTCGAACCGGCTTGTCGGATCGGGGCCGATATATTCGAGACCCCACCACCATTGCAGCCCGCGCACGCGGATCGTCAGCTCGTCCCGGCCCGCAACGCTGAGCGCGCGCGTCGCGACGAAGCTCATGATGGTGAAGGTGCTGATGATGAGAACCGTGGCGACCACCGCGCCGGTGACGGCAACGGTCAGCCGTCGCTCGCGTCCGGGCTCGGGCGAGGCCGGCCGCGCATCGCGGCTTCGCCACAGGGCGGCGATCAGCGCAACCATGACCAGCATCCAGACCAATGAGCACACCGCGACGATCAGGATGATGAGATGCTTCAGAGAGATCGCGGAGGTGCCGCTGGCGTCGAGCGCGGATTGCCAATTGCCGCTGCAGCCGGCCAGCTGTGCGGCGAGCAGGGCGCTCGAACAGGCTCGGCGGAGGCGGATCACGGTGTCGGTCCCTGATCCGGATGGACGGGCGAGGGGCCTTCATCGAACAGCAGCTTTGCTGGCGCGCGGTTCTCGGCCGGTCGGGTCTGTTTTTCGTCGTTGCGGCTCGGCGCGGCAGTCTTGCCTTCGTAGGAGCCGATCGTCTGCACATAGCCGGCGAGCTGCCAGATCTGATCCGTCGTCATCTTGCCGCCGAACGCCGGCATGCCATGCGGCCGCCCGTCCCGGATCGAGGCGAAGATCGAGACCATCTCGGGGCCGTAGGACCACCAGCCGTCGAGGAAGCCGGGGCCGCTGCCGCCCCGGCCGTCGCCATGGCAGCTCTTGCAGCCGAACCAAGCATAGAGCCGCTTGCCCTGGCTGAGATTGTAGGCGTTGACCTCATAGGGCCTGCCGAGCACGAAATAGACGTCGGGCGGCGCGCCGCCGATGCGGTTCGGCATCAGCGCTATTTTGTCGAGCGCGTCGGCGATCGGTGGATCCAGCCGCAACTGCCGTTCTTCACGTTGGCACCCGGCCAAGGCAGCTGCAAGACCAAGGAGAACGCCGGCCATCCGTTGCATCTGATCGCTTGAATTCAGGAACCTAAGATCCTCAATCGGCTCGGCGATCCAAGGTTCCTCGCGCTCAATTGACGTTGTCGCCCAACATGTTGCGGACGCCTGTGGTGACGGCGGCGAAGCCGCTCGTGCCGTGCATCAGCGCGATCTCGCCCTGCTGTTCGTGGCGGATGGCGTGCGCCATGATGCGCAGGCGAGGGTCGCCGCGGCTGTGCCACATCCGGTCGGCCATCCTGACCGCACCGCGGTGATGCCGGCTCATCGCCTCGACGAACATCATATCGAACTGGTCCGGCGGCGCGGTCTTGACCTGGCGCATCTCGGCCGGCGTCAGGAAGCCAGGCATCGCCGCACGCTCCTCGTTGCTGCAATCAGGCATCTCCGTGTCGAACCAGCTCAGCCACCAATTCTCGAAGATCTGGTTCTCTCCGGTCTGGCTCGCCACCATCAGCATCGCGAGCTTCCGCAGATGCGGATCCTGCGCGCGCTCGGCAGCCGTCCGTGCCAGCTCGATGCCCTGGGCATGATGCGCGGTCATGTGACGGATGTAGGCCTGGTCTTGATCCCTGTCGCGGCCCATCCACGGCGGCTCGTAGCCATGATTGCCGAACAATGCGACCGCCCCAAGCAGCGCAATCACGGCCAGCGCGCCGGTGATCCACATATTGGTGAACCGCACGTCGCGTGCCGGCGCAGTCCGGCGCCTCCAGCGCAGCCGCGCGAACAGGGGATACATCACGGCCGAGGAGCCATGGACCAGCAGGCCGATCCAGTAGGGTTGCTGCAGCGTGAACAACGGTTGCCAGAAGGGAAACAGCGGCACCAGCACGAACCATTCCATGCCTGAAGAGAACGCGGTCCAGGGCAGCGCCAGCAGCAGGATCATCGTCGGCCGCAAGTCGGCCGTCCAGCGTCCGAGCACGCCAAAGAAGACCAGCGCCCAGGAAAAATCGGCCCATTGGTGAAAGGCGATCCCGGCCAGGATTGCGCTCCAGGATGGCTCGGAGCTGATCGCCCAGTCGCGCGCGGGAATTGCGGCCACCGTCATCCAGTCGACCGCCGCATCGCGGCCGATGCGGGCCGCGAAGAGCTGGCTGACGATGGTCGAGAAAGTGCTGCTGATCAGGCCGAGTGCGGCCGCGGCCATCCAGCGCGAACGCCGCTCGCCGGTGGTGCGCCACGCCGCGAGTGCTGGTCGCGGCTCTGCGTTCACGTCAGCTGCTTGAGCTTCTTCAGCGGATTGAGCTCGCTCGGCTTGTCCTGTTCGGCGCGCCCGCGCTCGGCTTGCGCCTTGCCATCATCATGCAGATCCTGGTCGCCAATGATCTCGCCGACGGCCTGCTTGGTCTTGCCGGCGATCCGCTGCTGCAGACCTTTGGTCTTGCCCATGAGCTGCCTCCGTTATGTCCTGCCGTCGGGCTCACACCGCCCCGGCGCCTGAAGGGGGGCGTGGGCGCCGGGGCTGCGGTCTTGCAAATTGCCTCCGGCGGCGGGGGGAGGCGCCGGAAGCATTGATCAGACTCCTCGCGACGCGGATGGTTCCTCCTGACGTCACCGAGGTTCGAGCGCGATGATCACGCCTTCGTTGCCCCGGAGCAGGATGGACGCATCCGGCACCGGCTCGGGCGGCCGATCCAAATGCGTCGACATCAAGATACGGCCGCGACCTTGCCAATGGAATTTCCGCGGTTCGGCCGCGATATTGAGCGCGACCAGGATCTCGCTATGGCAATCCCTCCGCTTGTAGGCCAGGACATTGTTCTGCGACCGCAGCGGTTCGTATTCGCCCCGTTGCAGGCCGGCATGCTTGCGCCGCAGCGCCATCAGCGCGCGAAACAGAGCGAGGATCGAGCGCTCGTCGCGCTGCTGTGCGGCGATGTTGGCCGCACCATCGGATGGCTCCAGCGGCAGCCATGGATGACCCGTGGTGAAGCCGCCGTCCGGACTGTCATCCCATCGCATCGGTGCGCGCTCGGAATCGCGGCACAGACCATAGCCGGGCACGAGCTTATCGAAGGGATCACGGACGCGGTCGGGCGGGATCGGCACGCGCTTGCGGCCGATCTCGTCACCCATGAAGAAGAACGGCGTTCCCCGCAGCGTCATCAGCAGCATCGCCAGCACGCGCATCTGCGCCTCGCCGATCTTGCTCGCGATCCGCTGCTTGTCGTGGCCGCCGATGACCCAGACCGGCCAGCCATCGTCCGGGATGGCGTTGAGATAGGCGTCGATCGTTGCCTGCAGCGAGAGGACGTCCCACTCGGAATCAAGTAGGGCGAAATTGAGCGGCAAGTGCAGGCGCGGCCGGTCGTTGCCGTAGAAATGGCCGATGCGGTCGGTCTTGCCCTGGACCTCGCCGCACAGCATCCGCCCGGGATAGGAATCAATCACCTCGCGGATGAACTCGATGCAATCCATCGTTTCAGGCCGGTCGTCGGTGAACACCGTCGTATGCCGCTGCGGCGGCGGCTTGCCTTCGGCGTTCGGGTTCGGCGGATTGTCGCGCAAGAGCCGGTCCTTGATCAGGACGGCGCTGGCGTCGACGCGAAAGCCGTCGACGCCGCGGTCGAGCCAGAACCGCATGGCGTCGGCGATCGCGGCGCGCACTTGCGGGTTGCGCCAGTTGAGGTCGGGCTGCTCCACCAGGAAGGAATGATAGTAATATTGCCGCCGCGCCTCGCACCATTCCCAGCCGCTGCCGCCGAACCGGCTCAGCCAATTGTTGGGCGGCCCGCCGTTCTCGGCAGGATCGGCCCAGATGTACCAATCTGCTTTCGCGCTGTTGCGCGAGCTCGCGCTCTCGACGAACCATGCGTGGTCGTTCGCGGTATGATTGGGCACGAGGTCGAGGATCAGCCGAATGCCCGCGGCGTGCAGCGCCTCGAGCAGGCGATCGAACTCCTCGAGGCTGCCGAAGACGGGATCGATCGAACAATAGTCGGAGATGTCGTAACCGAGGTCGCGGAAGGGGCTTTTGTAGATCGGCGTCAGCCAAACCGCGTCGACGCCGAGCCACTTCAGGTAATCGATGCGCGACATGAGGCCGGCAAGGTCGCCCTTGCCGTCGCCGTTCGAGTCCTGAAAGGAGATCGGCGCGATCTCGTAGATGACGGCGGATTCCCACCACGGAGCTTCGTCACGGGACTCGACGCTCATCACCTTGCTTCACCTCGTTTGTCTTGGCATGGGCCGCGATCTGCCTTGCCGCAGTTCGGGCGCTCTCGATGCCCTTGGGAAAGCCGCTGCGGTTCGGATAGAGCTTGCGCCGTGCATCGCGCGGCGGGCGGCGCGGCTTGGTGTCCTGCGCGGCACGGTAGTCGAGCACGGCGATGCCGCCGACCATCAGCAGCGCCAGCGCGATATTGCCCTTCTTGGGATTGTCCGCCGTCAGCCCGGACAGCAGCGCGGCGGCATCGAGGCCGTCGCCGCCGACGCGGGCCCACAGACCGGCGTTCTTGTCGACCGAGAGCGACATGATCCCGGCGAGGATCTCGCGCATGCCGAAGGCGCGGACCAGCGTCTCATGGCCTTCCATGCCCAGCGTGCGCGTGACGCGCCTTGGCGCGAACAATTCGACCACGCCGAGACCGATGCTGAACCAGCCGAGCGCGCGCGCGAGCTGGTCCGCCGGCTGCTTCAGGCTCGGTCCGCCCTCGACGATCTTGGGGTCGCCCTTGGTGCGCACGATGTTGGAGAAGTGAAACATGGCTGGCTCCTTCAGGGCTTCAGCACGACCTTGACGCAGGAATCGCGCTTGTCGCGAAACACCTGGTACATCTCCGGTCCCTGGGCGAGCGGGACGGTGTGGGTGATGACGAAGGACGGATCGATCTCGCCCTCTTCGATGCGGCGGAGCAGGTCGTCGGTCCAGCGGTTGACGTGGGTCTGGCCGGTCCGCATCGTCAGGCCCTTGTTCATGAAAGCGCCCATCGGGAGCATGTCGGACAGGCCGCTGTACACGCCTGCCACCGAGATGATGCCGCCGGGACGGCAGACATAGATCATCTCGCGCAGCACGTGGGGCCGGTCGCTCTCGGCCATCACCATCTGCTTGGCGCGATCGAGCAGGGTGTCGGGCAGCGATGGCATCACATGCGCCTCCATGCCGACGCAATCAATGCATTTTTCCGGGCCCTTGCCGTCGGTCAGCTCCTGGAGCCGCTCCACCACGCTCTCGGTCTCGAAGTTGATCGTGGTGGCGCCGCCGGCTTCCGCCATGCTGAGCCGCTCCGGCAGGCAGTCGATCGCGATCACCTGGTTGGCGCCGAGCAGGATGGCGCTGCGGATCGCCATCTGCCCGACCGGGCCACAGCCCCAGATCGCGACCGTATCGGTCGGCTCGATGTCGCATTGCACCGCGGCCTGCCAGCCGGTCGGGAAGATGTCGCTGAGGAACAGCAATTGCTCGTCGGGCATGCCTGGGGGCACCTTGATGTGGGTGGCGTCGGCAAACGGCACGCGGAGATATTCAGCCTGGCCGCCGGGATAGCCGCCGGTCAGATGCGTGTAGCCGAACAGGCCCGCCGTCGTGTGCCCGAACACCTTGTCGGCCAGGTGACGCTTGCGGTTGGTGGTCTCGCACACCGAGAAATTGCCGCGCTTGCACTGGTCGCATTCACCGCAAATGATCGTGAACGGCACGACGATGCGGTCACCCTTCTTCAGCTTGCCGTCGACGCCCGAGCCGACCTCGACCACTTCGCCCATGGTCTCGTGGCCCATGATGTCGCCGGGCAGCATGCCCGGGATGAAGTTGTGAAACAGGTGCAGGTCGGAGCCGCAAATGGCGCAGCTCGTCACCTTGATGATGGCATCACGCGGATCCTGGATTTCGGGGTCGGTGACGGTGTCGCACCTGATGTCCTCCTTGCCGTGCCAGACCAGCGCCTTCATCGTCCGTCCTCCCGGTTGAGCCACGTGCCATCTAAGTCCAGGCACGAACGATTGGTTGCTATCGTGCTAATTCTTCGCACTGCGCAAATTGGAACGGGAGAGCAGGGCGGCGATTGAGCGTGATCACCTCGATTCCAAGCGCTCAATTGCAAGGATTTGCCGCATGTCCGCCAATCAACTCGCCATTGTCACAGGCGCCTCAACCGGAATCGGTCTGGAACTCGCACGATGCTGCGCGCAGGCCGGGTTCAACCTCGTGATCGCGGCCGACGAGTCCCAGATCGAGCAGGTGGCCGTCGATCTGCGCCGGCTCGGCGGCAGCGTGGAGCCGGTCGAGGCCGATCTCGCCACCACCGAGGGCGTCGACAAGCTCTGCGCCGCGATCGGCGACCGGCCGATCGATGCGCTGCTGGCCAATGCCGGGATCGGCCTCGGCAAGGCTTTCCTCGACCAGGACTTTGCCAGGGTGAAACACCTCATCGACACCAACATTACCGGCACGCTGTATCTGATCCATCGCGTCGGCAATGAGATGCTTCGCCGCAATGCCGGCCGCATCCTGATCACCGGCTCGATCGCCGGCTTCATGCCGGGCAGTTTCCAGGCCGCCTACAACGCCAGCAAGGCGTTCCTCGATTCATTCTCGTTTGCGCTGCGCGAGGAGCTGCGCGACAGCGGCGTCACGGTGACCTGCCTGATGCCGGGTGCGACCGAGACCGAGTTCTTCCGCCGCGCCGACATGATGGACACCAAGGTCGGCACCGACAGGAAGGACGGCGCCTACGATGTTGCCAAGGCCGGCTTCGATGCGATGATGCGCGGGGAAGCCGACATTGTCACCGGGCTGAAGAACAAGATCCAGGCGACGGTCGCGAACGTCACGCCGAACGAGATGCTGGCCAAGCAGCATCGCAAGATGGCGGAGCCCGGTACCGCAAGATCGTAAGGCGACGCGCTCGTAATCTTACGGAGCGGCGCGACCGCTTTGCGGGGGGTGAGGCGGAGAAACGAGACCTTCGATTCACATAGCCTAATGCGGCGCGGCCCTCAAACCGTCAAATTGTAAGAGCTGGACCAAGCGGGGGCTGCGATGGCGATGGATCGTATCGAACAGGCCTTTGTCGCGACTGCGGTTACGGGTTTTCTCGTGATGATGGTGGCAATCATCTGGATGATGATGAGCTGAAGTGGGGGAGCTTGTCGCCTTGCGCATCGCGCTACCTTACGCCGCAATTATCCTATGCGTGGCGGTGACCGTCTGGCTTGCCTTCGCGCATGTCTTCTGACCGCGATCAGCCAAGACCAAGTCAGCGGTCTTGACCGGATTTCCGCTCGTCATGGCGCGGCGGCATGGTTTGCGCTTCCCCGCGCTCATCGCGCAGGCGGTGCTCAGTGACGAGATGATCGCTCTTGCGCAGCAATGCTATCGCCTTGCGAACCAGATCGCGGGAATGTTTCACGAGCTGCTTGTCGACAGTAGAATTGGGTGCGTAGATCATCGAGCGTTCCTTGAGTCTTGCGAAGAAGGCGAAGGAACACGCCTCGTTGCGTGATCAAGCCCTGGACGCGCCGATAAGTCCAGCCAGCTTCTGTGCCATCGCCGGAAGATCGATCGGTTTTTCCAGCAGCGGCACGTCCTGAAACTCAGGACCGAGCGTGATCTTGTCGTACCCCGTGGTGAAGAGGAAGGGCACGTTCCGTGCCCTCAGTTCGCGGGCGATCGGAAAGATCATCTCGCTGCGGATGTTGACGTCGAGCACGGCGGCATCCAGAACGCTGCCGTCGTGCAGGATCTTGAGCGCGTCTTCGAGATGGCCGACGGGACCGGCGATCTCCGCGCCCATGGCGCGGAACGTCTTGCCGATATCGTCGGCGAGAAAATACTCGTCCTCGACGACGAAGATGCGGCGCCCCTTGAGCTCCGCGCCTCGATGCGACGATGTCGCCATGCTGTCTCGGCCTCCAAGCATAGGAACATAGGCCGGCGGTCCGCCTTGATGCAAACTGCAAACGATGCAATTGGAGACGGGTTCCATGAGCAACCGCGACATCATTGTCATTGGAGGCTCGGCCGGAGCGACCGCGCCATTGAAGCAGATCCTGGGTCGCCTGCCTGCAGATTTGCCGGCCGCCGTCTTCGTTGTGCTGCACATCCCGGCGCAGGGCATTGGCATCCTCTCCACCGTCGCCAGCAATGCCGGGCCGCTCCCGGTGCGGCAGGCCGAAAACGGCATGAAGATCGAGCCCGGTCAGATCTACCTGGGTGCGCCGGACCATCACCTTCTCGTCGCGGAGGACCGCATCTTTCTCGGGCGCGGGCCGCGCGAGAACATGGTCCGGCCGGCGATCGATGCCCTGTTCCGCTCCGCCGCACTCTATCACGGTCCGCGCGTCATCGGCGTGCTCCTGAGCGGCCTGTTATCCGACGGTGCGGCCGGCCTCAACGCCATCAAGCGCTGCGGCGGCTTGGCCGTGGTGCAGGACCCCGCCGATGCGATCTCCGACGAGATGCCGCGGCGCGCCATGGAGGCGACCACGGTCGACCTTTGCGTTCCCGGCGCCACCATGGGTGACGTGCTGTCCGAACTGGTCAGGGAGCAGGCCGGCGCCGCGCTGCCCATTCCGCCCGAGATAAGGCTCGAGGTGGAAATTGCGGCCGGGGAGCGCGTCGGCAGCGACACTCTCGTTGCGGTTGCCGAACCTGTCGCGCTGACCTGCCCGGCGTGCGGCGGCGTGCTCTCGGAAGTCAGGGACGCGCGCCCCATGCGCTTCCGCTGCCAGGTGGGGCACGGCTTCACGGCCGACGCGCTCGCCAAGGAACAGGAGGGGCGCGTTGACGAAGCCCTGCGCGTGGCCCTGCGCATCATCGAGGAGCGCGCGGAGCTTGTGCAGCGCATGGCAGCGGACGGCCGTCGCAGCGGGCGCGCTGCCGTCGCGGAGATGTACGAGGCTCGGTCACGCGAATACCGCGAATATGCCGACATGATCCGGCGTGTCGTGCTAAAGTCGCTCGATCCTCCCATCGGCGAACGGGAGGCTTGAAGGCTTGGCCATGGCCATTTCCCTTGCCGAACGCACCGCGCAGCTCAATGCCGAGCAGAGCCTCCTGGTGAAAGCCGATAAGGACATCGAGGAGGGCTGGAAGCGCATCCGCGATCAGGAAGATCGCGTGCGTGAGCTCATGGCCGGCGGACACGACACGCGCCAGGCGGAGCGGCTGGTCGACTTGCTCAGGCAGACCTTGGTCGAGTGGGAGCGGCACCGCGTCCTGATCGAGGAGCGGATCGAGTATCTCCGGCAGGAGGTCGCGGCGGGCTAGTTGGAGCGCGCGGCAGGTCTCCCGAACTCTGCGCTGAGGTCGACGAACATGGCATCGAGCTGCCACTCCGCGCAGCGGCGCCAGCGCTCGCTTCCGGCTAGCAGGCGGCGAGTGCCCGCGGTGGCGCGCTCGGGGCGCCTGATCAGGGTGGTGCGCTCCTTGGAGACTGGCATCGCGGGTTCCTCCAGAGCGCCTTGGCGTATGCAGAGCCGGCCGGAGCTGACGACGCTGAAAGGCCGGGGACATTTCTGTGTTTAATGTGTTGGGATAATATCGATTTCTGCTATTTGCAGGAGCCGGGCGCCCGTTGGTCCCGGGAGCGAACGAGAGCCACCAGAGCCATGCATGATGTCGGCGACCAGCCGGTCCAAGGAGAGCGCCAGGTCAAGACTCCTCTGATCATAGGGGTCGGCGCTTCGCCTGGAGCTCTTGACAGCATCGAGCGGTTCTTCGGCAAGCTGACTGTCGGCGCCGATCAGGCCATCGTGCTGGCGCTTCAGTATCACGAGACTTACGACGAGCAGCGGTTGCGCGGGATCCTTCAGGCGCCCGATGGCGGCAAGCTCGCCGAGATCGACGACGGCCGTCCGATCGAAGGCGGCACCATCTATCTGTGTCCACCAGCCATGATCACCACCATTCAGGGTGATCGATTCGCAATCCGCAAGGCGGAGCAGGCGCCCGGCGAACGCGCCACAATCGACAGCTTCCTGGTCTCGCTGGCAGAGGAGCGGGCAGAGCAGTCCATCGGCGTCATCCTTGCGGGCACCGGGGGCGACGGGACGCTGGGCACGGCGACACTGAAGGATCACGGCGGCCTCGCTATTGCCGAGAGGATTGGAGACGCAGACGAGGCCGGGCATCTCAACGGCAACACGCCTGCGGCGATCGCCGATTACGTGCTGCCGCCCGAGGATATCCCCGAGCATATCCAGGTCTATGCCCGCCATCTCAGGCGTCTGGAGGAAAAGCAGGGCTTCGACGAGGTTCTGGCGGCGGCTGCCACCTCGCTGTCGCGCATCGCCGACATCCTGCGCAACAAGACCGGCAACGATTTCCACGGCTACAAGCAGAATACCTTCCTGCGCCGCGTGCAGCGGCGCATGCAGGTGGTCCGGATCGACGACATTGCCGCCTATGTCGATTTCCTTCGGAACGACAAGGACGAAGCTCAGCACCTCTTCAATGACCTCCTGATCGGCGTCACCGAATTCTTCCGCGACAAGCGCGAGTTCGAGGTGCTGGAGACGCAGATCATTCCGAAGATCTTCGAGGGCAAGGGCGCAGGCCAGCAGGTCCGCGTCTGGGTGCTCGGCTGCGCCACGGGCGAGGAAGCCTACTCGATCGGCATTCTCTTGCGCGAGCACATGGCGCGGATGGACTCCGTGCCGCAGGTCCAGATCTTCGCCACCGATATCGATGGGCGGGCGCTGGCAACCGCGCGCGTCGGCCGCTATCGCACCAACATCGAGGCGGACATGACCAGCGAGCGGCTGGCCCGCTGGTTCGTGCGCGAGGGCGATACCTTCTGCGTCGTGAAAGAGCTGCGCGAGATGTGCATCTTCTCGCAGCACAATGTTATCAAGGATGCGCCGTTTTCCAAGCTCGATCTCGTTTCCTGCCGCAATCTGCTGATCTATCTCAATGCCGAGCTGCAGAACCGGGTGATACCGCTGTTCCACTTCGCGCTGTTGCCGGAGCGCTACCTGTTCCTCGGCAATTCCGAGAACGTGACCCGGCATCCCAAGCTGTTCGCGCCGATCGACCGCCGTGCCCGGATCTTCAAGAAGCTGGACACCGGAACGCGGCTGCCGCCGGAATTTCCGATCACCACCACGGCCGGCCGGGTGCCGGTCGAAGTGCCCGCAACGCGCGCCTTCGGCCCCGACGTCGGCCTCGAGCGGCGCGCCCAGCGCATCGCCGAGCGCTACGCGCCGGCCTATGTCATCACCGACGACCATTTCCAGGTTCTGCATTTCTCCGGGCGCACCGGTCGCTATATCGAGCCGACCGCCGGCGCCGCCACGCTCGACCTGATGCAGCTCGTCCATCGCGATCTGCGGCTGGAATTGCGCACCGCGCTCAGTCGCGCCGCCGAGACCAACGAGACCGTCCATGCCGAGCAGGTTCAACTCGGGGTGAACGGTCACCGCATGCTGGTGGACATTACGGTCGAGCCGATCCAGGAGGGCGCCGGCGGCCACCGCAATTTCGTGGTCCTGTTCAAGGACGGCCCGGCGCGGACCATCGAGGCCGACCAGTCCAATCCCAACGCGCTGGTGCGCACCGAGCATGTCGAGCGCCTTGAGAGCGAGCTGCGTGCGACCCGCGAGCGCCTCCAGGCGACGATCGAGGAGCTCGAAAGCACCAACGAGGAGTTGAAATCCTCGAACGAGGAATATCAATCGCTGAATGAGGAGTTGCAGTCGGCCAACGAGGAGCTGGAAACCTCGCGCGAGGAGCTGCAGTCCGTCAATGAGGAGCTGACCACCGTCAACGGCGAGCTGGCGCACCGCGTTCAGGAGCTGACGCGTGCCACCAGCGACCTCAAGAATTTTCTCGAGAGCACGCAGATCGCGACGGTGTTCCTCGACAACGATCTGCGCGTGATGAACTTCACGCCGGCGATCACCCAGCTCCTGCATCTCGTCGAGACCGATACGGGGCGGCCGATCAGCCATATCAAGGCGCGTATCCCGATCGAGGAGCTCTATGATGACGTTCGCCGCGTTCTGCGCACGCTCGCCAGCGTCGAGCGCGAGCTGAGCGCGCCGGACAGCGGCACGCGTTACATCGTGCGCATCCTGCCATATCGCAGCATCGACAATTTCATCGCGGGCGTCGTTATCACCTTCATCGACGTCACCGCAATCACCCGTGCCGAGGAGCGGCAGCGCCTGCTGCTCGCCGAGCTCCAGCACCGGGTTCGCAACACGCTCGGCGTGGTGCGCTCGATCGCGCGCCGCTCGGCGGAAACGAGCTCGACCGTGGAAGAATACGCCTCCCACCTCGACGGCCGTCTCAACGCCTTCGCCCGCACCCAGGCGCTGGTGACGCGCGATCCCGAAGGCGGCGTCGATCTGGAATATCTCGTGGTCGAGGAATTGCTCGCCTATAATGCCCGCGAAGGCGAGCAGATGCGGGTCTCGGGGCCCAGGGTCCGCTTCCAGCCCAAGGCCGCCGAAACCTTCGCGCTCGCCATCCACGAGCTCGCGACCAATGCGCTCAAATACGGAGCGCTCAGTCAGCCGAGCGGGCGCATCGAGGTGACCTGGCGCATCGACGAAAGCACCGATCCGGCGGAGCTGGTCTTCGAGTGGCGGGAGCGCGGCGGACCCGCTGTCACGACAGGACCGCGAAAGGGCTTTGGGACCGAGCTTCTGGAGCGCACACTGGCGTTCGAGCTGAAGGGGCAGACCACGATGGTATTCAATCCTGCGGGGCTGCAATGCACGATCACCATCCCCCTGACCAAGCGCGCCTTCCACACGCCGGTGGTGGCCGCCTGATGCCGTTGTCGACAGCCGATCGCAGCGTCGTGGAGCCGGTCATCCGCCGGCTGAGCGCGCTGCGGCCGTTGTCGAGCGAGGCTCGCGCGTTGCTCGAATACGCCCTGCTCGAAGGCCTGCAACGTGCCGGATCGGGCGAGGACCTGATCGCCGAGGGTGATCCCGTCGATGCCGTCCGCGTGCTGTTGTCGGGCTGGCTCGGCCGCTACAAGATGCTGGAGGACGGCCGGCGGCAGATCGTGAATTTCATCTTCCCGGGCGAAAGCTGCGATGCGCATGCCTACCTGCTCTCGGAGATGGACCATTCGATCGTGGCGCTGACGCCTGCGGTCTATGCCGAGATCAAGCGCGCCCGCTTCGAGAGCCTCCTGGCCAACAACCCCACGCTTTCGGAAGCGTTCTGGTGCGAGACGCTGCTCAGCAGCGCAATCCAGCGCGAATGGGCAATCAATCTTGGCCGCCGCGTCGCGCTCGAGCGCGTGGCGCATCTGTTCTGCGAAATCCTCGAGCGGCTTCGACCGGTGGGAATGGTCGACGGCAATTCCTGCCTCATGCCGGTGACGCAAATGGATCTTGCCGATGCCACCGGGCTTTCCGTCGTTCACCTCAATCGGACGCTCCAGGAGCTGCGCGCCGCGGGCCTGGTCGTGCTGCGCGAGCGGACGCTGACGATCCCCGACCTCGATGCGCTCAAGAACGCGGCGCTGTATTCGCCGAGCTATCTGCGGCTCTACCGGACGACCGAAGCGGTCCGCTGACGGCGTTCCGTCGTTCCGGGTTACCGGCGCGTGGTTGAGGACGGTCCGGCGGCGTCGTGGCGGCTTGATCCAAGTTAATCGGCGACGCTTTTCGAGCCGTTGGCGCAATTTGAGTAACCTATGCAAAGGCGCGCTCGGGAGCACTGTTGCAGGATGGCTGATGCCAGACACCCTGTTTGCCCGCGCAACACGCGCTATCGAAGAGAGCCGCGCCCTCCGGGAGCAGCACAGACAAGTTGCGGGACGCTATGGCGAGGCCGTGAACGATTTGCGTTTGGCCATTATGGACAGCGCCATGCTTCGCTCCGAGATCAGGGCGCGCCGCGACAACGAGGAATCCTAGCTCCGGTCTTTTCGCCGTAACAGGCAACCGTTCCCTTTCTGGAACGTTAGATCCTTTGCGAGGCTGTGCGTGCAGCCTGGCATCAACACCCGTCGGAACGCAACGACGCGCTCGACCTCATGCACCAGGAGGACGCCTGATGAGGACGCGACATCGGTTCAAGCAAGTCGACACTCTGGAAGCGCGGCTGGCCGCCGAGGCGGAGCGCCTGCGCGAACAGGCGAGCTTGCTTCCGCCCGGCGCGGCGCGCGACGAGATCCTGCGCAAGGCACGTCAGGCGGAAACGGGATCGCAGATGAGCGAGTGGCTGAGGTCGCCGGGCCTGCAGCCGCCGAACTAGCCCGGCGGCGCCCGTCGTCAGCGCCGCTTCGCAGCTTTGCTTCGCCGGTTGTAGGGCGAGCGGTTGACCGGCCGCAGCGAAATTCCTTCGCGTTGCGCCTTGCTGCGGATGGCGGCGACGGGGCGCTGCAGCTTGATGCTCATCACGCCTGTCGGCGTGTTGCCTTTCGCGAGCTGCTTCAGCTTGCTCACATCCGCCGCCGTCCACGGCTCGCGCGTGCGGCGCTTGTAGGCGGGATTTGCCTTGCGCGGTCCTTTGCGGCCGATCGGCGAGCCTGGGCGTTTCCATGCTGCTTTTGCCATCATGATCCTCCTTCAAGTCGTCCTTGAACATACGAATCAGCATTTCGGTTCCGGCGCAGTCCGGATCGATCGGTCCCGCGGTTGTGCTTTGCGCAAAATCGCGCAGCGTTAACTTATGGAAATGCTGGAACCGCAAATTGCGGCGGAAGCTACAATCGTTGCCGGGCTGAGCCGCCTCGGCCGGCAAGCGACTTCAGTGACAACAGAACCTGGGCCCCGGCGCCCGATCCCCCGCCGGGGCCGATTTCCTTCGAACCGAATTGTCCACGAGAGTTCAGAAGTACAGATGACCGCGAAACGTAACCGCAGGAAACAAACCCAAACGCTTCAGGAGCGGCTGGCCGCCTTTGCGGAAAGCGCCCGCGAGCGCGCGAGCAGCCTGCCGCCCGGCAGAGAGCGCGAGATGCTGCTGCGCCGCGCCAAGCAGAACGAAGTGACCTCGAACCTGACGGATTGGCTGAGCGCACCCGCCGCTCCCAGGCGAGGACACCCATAGTGGCAAGCATCAAGCATTACCGTGCGTTCCAGATCGATCCGGACGGGCACGTGTTCGGATGCATCAACCTGGTCTGCGACGACGACGAAGAGGCCAAGCGCGAGGCCGCCTCGCTCGTTCTGGCGCATCGCATCGAGCTGTGGCGGCTGGACCAGCGGATCGCCAAATTCGATGCGCCGCAGGAGCTTGCTCGCCAGTAAAGCGTTGGGAACCGCGCGCTGGGCGCCGGGTTGGGTCGGATGACACCGACTTCCCAGGAGACAGCATGACGGACGCCGACATTCGCAAGGGGATGCCGCCCGTCAAGCTGTCGCGCCAGGAGTTCGAGCAGCGCTACAGGGGTCAGTTCGTCGATCCCGCCTTTGCTCCGCTCGGGCGCGAGCTCGACGCCATCATTGCTGCGGCCTGGGATGCCTACAGAAATTCGCGCAAGGCGCCGTTGACGCGGAAGGCCGGCGCAGGCTTCTCCGACCCCGACTACGATCTCGCCGTCGACTGGCTCGAAGCGCGCGCAAAAATCATGGACGCGCAGCGTCGCCACGACGATGCCGACGAGACGCCGCGCATCCTGATCATCAACGGCTCGGCCCGCAGCGAGCACACCTGTCCCGGCGAGATGTCCAAGACCTGGCGGCTGGTCAAGCTGGCCGAGCCCGTCTTCATCGAGATGGGCTTTGCCGTCGACATCCTCGATCTGTCGCGCCTCGCCTCCGAATTCGGCAAGACCATTCATCCCTGCAAGTCCTGCGTCGGCACCGCCATGCCGCTGTGCCACTGGCCGTGCAGCTGCTATCCGAACTACTCGCTGGGCCAGACCCACGACTGGATGAACGAGATCTATCCGCTTTGGGTTGCGGCCCACGGCATCCTGATCGTGGCGCCCGTGAACTGGTATCATGTGCCCGCCGGTCTCAAGGCAATGATGGACCGCATGGTCTGCGCCGACGGCGGCAATCCCGATCCGACCTCGACCCACGGCAAGAACGCCGCGGAAGCCAAGGCGATCGAGCTGAAGGGCTGGCCCTATCCGCGCCATCTCGCCGGCCGTCATTTCGGCATCGTCGTTCACGGCGACGCGGTCGGCGCGGAGGGCGTGCGCCGGGCCTTGTCCGACTGGCTGACCGACATGCATCTGATCTCGGCGGGCCGCTACGCCGAGCTCGACGGTTATGTCGGCTACATGGCGCCGTACGCCACCTCGCATCGCGAGCTCGACGAGGATCGCGAATTCCAGCAACAGGTGCAGAATGCGGCGCGCGCGCTCGGCAACGCGGTTCGGCTGGCGCGAGGCGGGCGCCTCGAGGAGCCCGGCGCCGGTCTTGCGGACCCAAATCCCAAATGATCGACGCGCCACCAGTTGAATGCCTGATCGTCGGAGGCGGCCCGGCCGGACTGATGGCCGCGATCTATCTGGCGCGCTTTCGCCGCCGCGTCTGCGTCGTGGACGCCGGCGCGAGCCGGGCGGCGCTGATCCCGCGCAGCCACAACGTCCCGGGCTTCGTCCACGGCCTGTCCGGCACGGAGCTGATCGAGCGGATGTCGGCCCAGCTGCACGAGCTCGCCGTCACGCGCGTGGAGGCCGAGGTCACGGCGTTGCAGTGTGACCAAGATGGTTTCGAAGCGAGCTGGAATGGGGGCGCGCACGCGGCCGCCACCGTCATTCTCGCCTGCGGGATCGTCGATACCCGTCCGCCGTTCGACGAATGGCGCACCGCCGTCACCGATGGCCTGCTGCGCTACTGCCCCGTCTGCGACGCCTTCGAGGCGACCGGCCGCCGCATCGGAGTCATCGGCCCGCTCGCCCGCGCTGCGGGCAAGGCGCTGTTCCTGCGCGGCTATTCGCGGGACGTGACGCTGCTCGCAACGGGGCCTGATGACGATCGGTCGGCAACGTCACGGCTGGCCGAAGCGGGCGTCAAGGTCGTGTTCGCGCCCGACCTGCGTTTGCGGCGACAAGGCGAGGGCCTCGAAGCCGTCTTTGCCGACGGCAGGACGGCGCAATTCGAGATGGTCTATCCCGCGATGGGGGCGCAGGTGCGCTCGCAGCTCGCGATGGCGCTTGGCGCCGGTCATAACGCGGAGGGTTATCTGGAGGTTGACGATCACCAGCGCACGTCGATCGCCGGGCTCTACGGCATCGGCGACGTCGTCACCGACCTGCACCAGATCTCGGTCGCGTTCGGCCATGCCGCCATCGCCGCCTGCACGATCCACAACAGCCTGCCGCCGCGGCTGGCCTGACGGGACGGCGGTGAGCCTCACAATCGACCGGAACCGGGAACGAAGTGCGGTGCCCCGCTTTGGTCGAGCGGAGCGGGGCGCGCAACTGGAGACAAACGATGGCTCAATCCGAAGACATGACCCGCTGCATCGCGCTTTGCATGAGCTGCTACCAGACATGTCTCGGCACGGCGATGAACCATTGCCTCGAGACCGGCGGCCAGCATGTCGAGCCGAAGCATTTCCGCCTGATGATGGCCTGTGCCGAAATGTGCCGGACCGCCGCGCATTTCATGCTGATCAACACGCCGCATCATAAGCACACCTGTGGTGAGTGCGCGGAAATCTGCGCCGAATGTGCCGAGGATTGCGCCCGGATCGGCGGCATGGACGAATGCGTCGCGACGTGCCGCTCCTGCGCCCAATCCTGCCGCGCGATGGCGGCTTGAGGAAGAGCCCATGCTGGAAGAGAAGCTCAAGGAAGCGATCGTCGGCGAGTTGCAGCGTCAGGCCGCCGACCGGCCGCAATCGCTGAAGGTCCAGGGCGCAGGCGACGCGACGGACTCGGAGGAGCTGACCGTCAACGGCAAGATCGACCTCGGCGCGCTGGTCATGGTGATCGCGGGATCGGTCGCCGGCGGGCCTTGAGCTCGATCCTCGACCCGCGGCCTCAGCCATACTCCTCGCCGATGCCGTATTCCCGGTAGATCTCCAGCGGGTCGAGCTCGGGAAACAGGCGGCATTTGGCCTGGGCGAGGTGCAGGCTCACCGCCGCCGGCTCTTTGCCGTTGGCGAGCAGCTTGCGGATGTCCTCCATATGCGCGCTCGGCTGGTGCTTCGGCTCGAGCTGCTCCAGCGCGACCAGGGCGGTCGCGAGTGCCTCGGTCATGACCCAGTCGTCGTGGCCCGTGATTCCCTTCTTCGACATCGGAAGAACCCCAGATCTGGCGGCGGCGCAGTTTACCGCGCCTTCGACCAAATCGCCATTGAGCCGTTGCGGGCACCCTGCGCGGGCAGGGCCAAGGGGCCATGCTCCGGCTTGCCTTATGGCCACGTGAGGCTAAAAGGCGGCAAGTTGCGGGGGCGGCAGTATCTTTATTGAAACAAACTTGGCGTAGACGGGCCGCATCCCGGCTCGCCGTTCGGCCTGGGTCCCGATCCCGCTACTTTCGCAACACCATAGGGTTGCGCCCCCCTCAAGGTTCGAGCCAGCATGGTCTTTCTCAGTTTCGTCTACCGCTTCCTGACTAATTTCGCCTTCATGGCGGTGGTCTATTTCAGCCTGAACTTCATGGAGAAGTATCCGAACCGGGCGATCCTGGCGATCCTGGTGCTGGTCTATGCCGCCATGCGCGCGGCCTCGACGCTGCGGGCGTTCTACTTCTTCCAGAAGATCGAGAGGCTGGAAGCCGAGACCAAGCGCCTTCAGGCTCCGATCAACGACGGTTCGGGGGGCACCACCGCGCGCAAGCAGGTGATCGCCGACGTCGCGCGGCTGCGCCGCGACGGCGAGCTCAAGTCCTACATGGACCTGTTCTTCCTGGCGCTGATCGTGCTGCTCTGCGTCGCCGCCATCATGCGGCAATAGCAGCCTAGGCGCGCTTTTTCAGGCTGGCGACGCGGGTCGGACGGGGCGCCATGCCCTTGGAGGCCGCGCCGTTGGCCGCGGTGCTCTTCGCTGCGCTGCTCTTGGGTACGATGTCGACGGGCTGCGCGGCATGATCCGCCGCCGGCGCCACCTGGGCGGTTCGCCGCCCCTGCAGCTTGGCCGTCTTGCCTTTCGCGGCTCTGCCCTGCGCTGCCTTGTCCTTGGCCGGATGCGGCCTCTCGGCCGCCATGGCGAGCCGGGTCGCGGCGCGCCGCGATGAGGTCGTCGACATCAGCACCTCGACCGAGCCTTCCGGAATCGCGAACAGATCGCGGCCCGGCACGGGCAGGGTGGATGCGAGGTCCATCTGGCCCTTGCTCCGGCGCGGCAGCAGCGACTGATGCTCGACCTGCACATTGAGGTCTGCGAGCGCGGGCGCTGGCAGCGTCTTGGTCTGCGTGAACACGAATTGCGGCACGCGCGGCCAGCGCGCGATCGGCGTCGTCTCGGATGGCGGATGCAGCAGCCATTCGACCTGCGTGGTCGGCGTCGCCGGCCGCTCGGGGGTGGCGGGCACCACATGCACAATGCGATAGCCGCGCGCCTTGAGCTCGCGGATGATCTTGGGCAGCGCCGCCACCGTGCGGGCCTGAATGTCGTGCAGCAGCAGGATGCCCTTGCCCTTGGCCTCCAGGCGCTGGATCGCGAGCTGGTAGACGCGGTCTGACGAGACGTGCCGCCAATCATCTGCCGGGAAGTCGGCGCTCCAGACCTGGATGCCGCGTGAGATCAGATGGCTCTCGACGCCCTCGGCGCGCATCAGCCCGGGAATGCGGAAGAACGGGGCGAGCTGCGACGGATCGGTCATCGCGGCCGCGGTCCATTCGATGCCGCCATTGATCTCCGCCTCGGCCTTCTCGATCGGCATCCGGTCGAAGGTCAGCGGATGGTCCATGCTGTGCGTGCCGACGGTGTGGCCGGCCGCGACCAGCTTGCGCACGCCGTCCGGATTGGCCTTGGCCTGGTTGCCGACGATGAAGAACGTCGCCTTGATGCATTCGTCGGCGAGGATCTTGAGCACCTGGTTGGAATATTTCGGGATCGGGCCGTCGTCGAAGGTCAGGACCACCTCATGGTCCTTCAGCGGCAGCGTCTCGCGGTACTGCATGGTGCCGATCAGCGGATGCTCGCGCGGATCGACCACGAGGGTGCGGGAGGTGCCGAGGGCGTCGGGGCGGCCCGGACAGTCGGCCGCAAGCGCGGCCGGCGAACCGGCGGTGAGCATTCCCAGACACAGGACGATCCACGATCGCGTCCGCAAAACAACGCTACTTCCGATCATGAACCTCGTCTGCCCCCATGCAATTGGCGCTTAGATAGGTCGGAGATGGCTCAAAACGGTTCAGCCGTAGCCGCCCTCATCTTTGCACGCCGTAGCATGAACAGAGTGTTAATTGGCTGCAAATCACCCCATTTTGCCCGGGCGTGACATTCCGGCATCAGCGCGTATCGGCGTTCCTCTGTGATGTGCCCGTCGGTACGATGTGGACAACCCGATAGCCGTTCTCCCTCAGATACCGCAGAAACGCCGGCATCATGGCGGCCGTGCGCGCCTTGTTGTCGTGGAAGAGGATGATGCCCTTGCCGCTCGCAGCGAGGCGCTCGGTGACGAGCTTCAACTGCTGCTCCGGCGTCATCTCCTCCCAGTCGCTGGCCCATAAATCGGCCCCGAACACAACGATGCCGCGCGACTGCAGCAGGTCGAGCTCTGCCTGGGTCGACTCGAAATAGGGAAAGCGGAAGAACGGGGTCGAAGGTGTCGTCGTCGAGGTTCCGTGCAGCGCCATTTCGTCTGCGGCAATGCCCCGGTCGACATCGGCAATGGCCTTCTCGAACGGAATATGCCCCATGAACGGATGCGAGAAGGAGTGATGGCCGACGGTGTGGCCCTCCCGGGCGATGCGCTTGACCATGTCCGGATGCTCGGAGGCGTGCTGGCCGATCAGGAAGAAGGTCGCGCGCACGCATTCCTGTTCCAGCGCCGCCAGCACCTTCGACGTCGTCGGCGGGTGCGGCCCGTCGTCGAAGGTCAGCACGACCTCGCGATCGGCCAGCGGCAGCGTCTGCGGAAAGCTCTTCAGGCCGACGCGCGGATAGGTCTTGGGATCGACGCTGAGGACGCGCGAGGTGCCGAGCGCGTCCTTGCGCGGGCACTCGGCGGCCTCCGTCTCGGCGGTGCCGATGACGGTCGCGGCACTGCCGATGACGGTTGCGGCGAGCGCGCCCGCCATGGTCGAGGTCCACCTCAGTCCCAGCATCTTTGTCATTGCGCTCGGCTTTGCCTTGTGGGTATTGCCTGAACCATCAGCTCACACCACCCGTTCCAACCTGTCAAACGGCGAGGCGCGCCATGGATGAACATCTGGACGTTGCCCCATTCGCTGCGGATTCGGTACTCGACCACGTGCCGATGCGCAATGAAGACGGTGAAATCAGGCACGAATTCGTCGAGGAAGTCGCGCGTGCGATCGAGGCCGGGGACAGCGCGGCGCTGCGTGCCTGCGTCGCGGAGCTGCACGAGGCCGACCTCGGCGATCTGATCGGTGCCCTCGAGCCCGACGACCGCGTCCGCCTGGTCGAGCTCACCGGCCGTGATTTCGACTTCTCGGCGCTGAACGAGGTCGATGAGACGGTGCGCGAGGAGATCCTCGAGGAGCTGCCGCCGGAGACGGTCGCCGAGGGCGTCCGCGAGCTCGAATCCGACGATGCGGTCGAGCTCCTGGAAACGCTCGGCGCCGAGGAGCAGGAAGAGATCCTGGAGAAGCTGCCGCTCAAGGAGCGCGTCGCGCTCGAGCGCAGCCTGCTGTATCCGGAAAACTCCGCCGGGCGCCGCATGCAGACCGAGTTCATCGCCGTGCCCCAGGATTTCACCGTCGGCCAGGCGATCGACTACATGCGCGAGACGCCGGATCTGCCCGACCGCTTCTACGAGATCTACGTCGTCGACAAGGACCAGCACTGGCAGGGTGCGGTGCCGCTCGACGTGCTCCTGCGCACGCGCCGGCCGGTGGCCTTGACCGAACTCACCGACGAGGACCGCCGCCGCGTCTCCGTCCTGGAGGACCAGGAAGAGGTGGCGCGCATGTTCGGCAAGTACAATCTCGTCGCCGCGCCCGTGCTCGACACCCAGGACCGCCTCGTCGGCGTCATCACCGTCGACGATGTCGTCGACGTCATCGAGGAGGAGGCGGACGAGGACCTCAAGGCGCTCGGCGGCGTCACCAGCGACGAAGAGCTGTCGGATACGTTCCTCACCATCGCCCGCGGCCGCTTCAACTGGCTGCTGGTGAACCTCGCTACCGCGTTCCTGGCGTCCTCCGTGCTCGGCCTGTTCGAGGGCCAGCTGGAGAAGATGGTCGCGCTCGCGGTGCTGGCGCCGATCGTGGCGAGCCAGGGCGGCAATGCCGCGACCCAGACCATGACGGTAGCGGTGCGGGCGCTGGCGACGCGCGAGCTCGGCTCCTCCAACGCCTGGCGCGTGGTGATGCGCGAGGCCCTGGTCGGCCTCGTCAACGGCCTCGCCTTCGCCGTGATCACCGGCATCGCGGCGGTGGCCTGGTTCAAGATCCCGGGCCTCGGCATCGTCATCGGGCTCGCCATCATCTGCAACCTCGTCGCCGGCGCGCTCGGCGGCATCCTGATCCCGATGGCGCTGGAGCGCGTGCGGGCCGACCCGGCGGTAGCCTCCGGCACCTTCGTGACAACCGTGACTGACGTCGTCGGCTTCTTCTCCTTCCTCGGGATTGCGACGCTCTGGTTCGGGTTGAAGTAGGGAGCGTCCTTGCTCTCGTGTCCCGGGCGCGCTGCAACGCTCTTGGCGTTGCTGCGCAGAACCGGGACCCAGCAAGCGGCACGGTATGCTGCGGCTAGATGGGCCCCGGCTCAGCAGCGCACCACGCCGCAAACGCGGCGCGCTGCGCTGCGTCCGGGGCACGAGTGGATGTTGGATTAGCCGAGGTCTCATACACCTCGTGTCCCGGACAAGCTGCAACGCCTTTGGCGTTGCGGCGCAGAGCCGGGACCCAGAGCGGCAGGGCACGTCGCGGCGATATGGGCCCCGGCTCAGCAGCGCACCACGCCGCAAACGCGGCGCGCGTCCGGGGCACGTCCATCATTTTTAATCCGGCTTTAAGCGACCTGCCGCATCATCGGCTCTGCTTGGGGGAATGGGCATGCGGTTGCGGCTGAAGGCGGACGGACGGATCGTCGAATTGCGGGATGGCCAGGAGTTTCCGGTCCAGCCGCTTGCGGTTCAGCCGACGGCCCATGCGGCGCCGGCTGACACCGGCCCGCTCGCGGTGCGCGATCTGCGCCGGCGCGCCCGCCTGACCCAGATGGAGTTCGCAGCCAGGCTCGGCGTTCCCGTCGAGACCATCCGCAACTGGGAGCAGGGCAAGCGCGCCCCGCGCGGCCCGGCCCGCGCACTGCTCGCAGTGATCGCGCATGCTCCGGACACGGTATTCCAGGCGCTCGCCAAGGCCTGAGTACAACCTTCCGTTAGGCTTGCGTCCAATATCCGGCCTGACTGCTGCGGCTTCCGTTGGCAGCATCATCGACCGGGTCCATAATGACTTCCGGGGCTGCCGCAACGGAAGAGGATTCCTCATGCTGTTCGTCGAGGCCAATGGCGCAAGGATTCCGGCGATCGGTCTCGGCACCTGGGAGCTGAGCGGAAGGCTGGCCGCGCGCGTGGTCGAGCAAGCGCTACGTTTCGGTTATCGCCATATCGACACCGCGCAGGTCTACGACAATGAGCGCGAGGTCGGGGACGGTTTGCGCGCCTCCGGCGTGCGCCGCGACGACGTCTTCCTCACCACCAAGGTCTGGACCAACCATTTCGCGCCCCATGATCTCGAGCGCTCCGTCAAGGAGAGCCTCGCACGCCTGCGGCTTCCCTCGGTCGATCTGTTGCTGCTGCACTGGCCCAATCCTCATGTGCCGCTCGCGGAGACGCTGGGCGCGCTGTCGCATGCGAAGACGATGGGCCTGACCCGTCACATCGGCGTCTCCAATTTCACCGTGGCGCTGATCGAGCAGGCGGTCGCGCTGTCGGCGGAGCCGCTGGTCTGCAACCAGGTCGAGTATCATCCCTATCTCGACCAGGCGAAGGTGAGGGCGGCCTGCGACCAGCATGGCCTTGCCCTCGTCGCCTACAGCCCGATCGCCAAGGGCCGCATCAAGTCTGACCAGACGCTGGCCGAGATCGGTCGCGTCCACCGCAAGACGCCGGCGCAGGTCTGCCTGCGCTGGCTGGTGCAGCAGAATGTCGCCGCGATCCCGCGCACCTCGCGCATCGAGCGCCTGTCGGAAAACATCGAGATCTTCGATTTCGAGCTGTCGAAAGACGAAATGAGCCGGATCGCCGCGCTCGCCAATCCGAAGGGCCGCCTGACCGACTTTGGCTTCGCCCCGAAATGGGATTGAGAGGGACCCGGGGTATGCTAGGACCGCGGCGGCAACCCAAGATCGGGCGATGGAACTGCGGAAGATCATACGGACGGATATTGCCGCCTCGGCAATCGCCCATCTGACGCTGGTGGCGCTGATCATCGTGATCAGCGAGGTCCGTCCGTTTCACAGCCAGCCGCCCGAGACTGTCACGGTCGATATCGTCACGCCGGAGCAGGTGAAGGAGGAAGCCAAGGCCGGGGAGAAGGAAGAGACGAAGCCGCCGGAGCCGCTCCCCGATCTGAAGCTGCCGAAGCCGGATGCCACCGACAAGACGGAGGCCTCGGAGCCAGCGGCCAAGCCGCAGGCGCCAGCACCATCGCCATCCCAGCAGGCCTCGCCCGAGCCGCAGCAGAAGCAGCCGCAACCCTCGCAGGCCTCGAAGCAACGCGAGGCCAACGCGCAACCGCCGGCGCAGACCACGCCGCAGCCGGCCTATCAGGCGCCGCAGCCGGACGTCACCATCAAGTACGGTGTCATGCTGGGTCTGCCGCCCGAATTGCCGGTCGAGCCCAAAGGCGCCAAGGACGACGGCGGCGATGCCAACGCTTCAATCGCTGCGAAGCTTCCGCCCGAGGTTATCGCGGAGCTTCGCCGTCATTTGCGCACCTGCGCCAAGCTGCCGGCCGGCGTCGCGCCGACCGACAACGTTCATGTCAAGCTGCGCACCGTGTTCGCCACCGACGGCACGCTGGCGCGTGAGCCCATCCTGATCGAGGCGCCGCCGTCCGCCAAGGGTGTGGCCATCGTCAAGTCCGCAACGAGCGCGCTGCAGAGCTGCCAGCCCTACAAGATGCTGCCGGCCAATCTGTACGGCGAGTGGAAGGTGCTGGACCTGCCGTTCAGCCCGCGGGATTTCGGCGGCTAACGCCCCCAGCCAGCTCTCGTGCCTGTGTCGCGGCCGTGTCAAGTCGTCATTGCGAAAACATTCCGCTTTACCGAAATTCGGAAATATCGTATGTGTCGCCCATCCCGGCTCAATCTCGAGGGGCGATCATGCGGTCGTCATTGTCGCGAGCCGGGCTTGCGGTGGACGCGGCAGCGTCGTGTACGAGAGCTGAGGGCAGGGCGGATTGCTCTCCGTGAGCCCGAAGGCTTCGTACGGACGAGCGGCGCTGTCAGGTTCGTCGCGCCGGCATTTCGATGGCAACGTGCACAACGCCGTCGAACCCTGCGGCGCCAACGAACCGCGCGTACGGCAAAACCGTGTGGTCCTGACCGTCGTTGCTACGGTCAAGCTCTGGCGAATGCGGCGCTCGCGTCAACCGGCGCGGGGCCGGTGACTTTCGCGGAGTGAGGGAGGCCAAAACGAACTCGGCTCCCGGGAGAGCGCGGCATAAGCCGTCCGACCATCGCGCAGGGAAGGCCGTGTGTTGGGCTTCACCTGTATGCTGCTGTGCGGTTCTTCCTGCGTGTGCTTCTTCGCGCAGCGGACCGCGGGTGCCGCCGGCACCCGGCCTTCCCTGCGCCCTCTTGGCTCAAGAGGGCGGATTGACCAAGCAAAACTCGGGCGAATTGCGCCGCGAGACTGCGAAGGCATGTCTGCGAGCGCACGCCACGCTTCGCTCTCGTGCCCCGGACGCGGTGCAGCGCTTCCCTGGCGATGTGAAGCATCGTCCAGCAAGCGGTGCGCTGCAGAGCTGGGACACGATAGATCAGTGACCAAGCTTCCGCGCCTCTCCGCCATCCACCTCCGGCGCCATTGCGGCCCAGGCACTGGACGCGAACTGCCGTCGCCAGGTCACGACCACGACCGCTGCCGTGGTCACGAACAGCACCCAGGGGCTGACGAACCAGCCGAGATAACCGAGCGCGAAGAAGAAGGCGCGCTGGCCGCGGTTGAAATGGCGGCCAGCGGATTCGAACAGGCGTGTGGTGCGGATGACATGGGCTTCGGCCTCGGCCGTGTCGCGCTGGGAGGCCGGCGGCATGCCGCCGAACAGGATCGCGACGTAGTTGAACAGGCGGTAGGCCCAGGCGAACTTGAAGAAGGCGTAGACGCAGATCAGCACTAGGCCGACGCATTTCAGCTCCCACATTGCCGGCGAAGTGCTGAGGTCGACCGGCAGCTTGCTCAGGATCGTGATGGCATCGTTGGTGGCATGCAGCAGCGCCAGCGCGCCGCCGAGCGCGAACAGGCTGGTGGAGGCGAAGAAGGCGGTGCCGTTCTGAAGCGAGGCCATGATCTGCATGTCGACCATGCGCGTGTCGCGGTCGAGCAGCTGGCGCACCCAGACCTCGCGGTAGCGGTTCATGCGCGCCGACAGGCTGTCGCGGCCATAGGCCGAGTGCTCCAGCGTCAGCGCATAGACCAGCCACTCGATGATGAAGAAGCCGACGGCGGTGATGTCGACCCAATGCCTGCTCATGTCGGTGTCCTCGCAAGGATTGCAACGATTGCCACGCATGACGGGACGCAGCAACGATTGATTGGCGGCAGGCGATGGCGCTAAAAGCGGCTGCAACCGCAGGACTCAAACGAAGGACAGTGACATGGCTGCGCTGAAACTCGCGATCGGCAACAAGAACTACTCGTCATGGTCGATGCGGCCCTGGCTCGCGCTCCGCGCCAACGACATCCCGTTCGTGGAGACGCTGATCCCGCTCTACACCGACGATCCCGCCGACAAGGAGCAGATCCTGTCCTTCAGCCGCGCCGGCAAGGTGCCCGTGCTGGTCGACGGCGACATCACGGTGTGGGATTCGCTCGCCATCATCGAATATATCGCCGAGCGCTACCCGGAGAAGAAGCTGTGGCCCGACGATGTCGCGGCGCGCGCGCATGCCCGCTCGGTGTGCGCCGAGATGCATTCCGGATTCGTGCCGCTGCGCAACGAATGCGGCATGAACCTGCATCGGCCGATCCGCCCCGTGGCGCTGTCGGCGGACGCCAAGGCCAACGTCGCGCGCATCGAGGAGATCTGGCGCGAGTGCCGTACCCGCTATGGCGCGAAGGGGCCGTTCCTGTTCGGCCGCTTCGGTGCCGCGGACGCCATGTACGCCCCGGTCGTGCACCGCTTCCGCACCTATGCGATCGAGGTGGCGCCGGACACCATGGCCTACATGGAGACGATGATGGCGCTGCCGGCGTTCCAGGAATGGACGCGCGACGGGCTGGCCGAAACGCTGGTCATTGCCAAGTTCGAGGACGCCTGATCGGAAGGACTGACGGCAGCGGCCGGCCGCGCGCCCGGCCAGCGGCCCCCGGGGCCCGCGATGGGGGGCCGTGAGATCGGGGGAGCTGCGACACCACCTGCGACCGGCGCGGGCGAATGAGCCCCTCCGCCGGTATCATCGGCCCGCCGGCTGTCCCCCTATCGCTCTGAAATGGCTGCAAAATTCGAGCGCATGCCATGCCGGCATGGCGCTGGCCAAAACGGCGCGACGCGTGCTATACAGCGGCCCGGGTTTCCGGCCGGCCATCGCAGTGGGACACTGGGCGAGGCCGGCGCTGTTTGAGTGATGGAGAGGGTGTTGAAGCACAAATTCCCCGTGGGAACGCGCGTCCTGTTCACGGCCAGCAATGTCGCGCGTCCGGCCGCGAGCGGCGCGTATGAGGTCATCCGTCTGCTTCCGACCGAAGGCGACGACTGCCAGTACCGGATCAAAAGCTCGACCGAAGCCTTCGAGCGCGTTGCCAAGGAAAGCCAGCTCGCGCTCTCCTGAACGCTGACGCCGTCAGCGCATAGGTGCCTCCCGGGAATTGTGTTCTGCCGCCGTCAAAAGGCCCGCTTCACCCTCACAACGTGAGTGGTGGGGCAGTTGCCGACTCGCGGTGCTCGCTTGACCATCCGCTCTTTGCTCGCGTGAGGGGACGTCGCGCATGAACTGGGCATGGGCCACTTCGCTCGACCAAATCTGGCGTTCGCCGGCCTTCCCGATGTGGATGACGCTGGCGGCTGCCGGATTCTTCGGGCTTATCCTGCTGATCGCGCTGTTGCGCGCCGACAGATCGGTCGCGAACGGGGCGCTGACCGTCATTACCCTGCTATCCATCGCGATCGCCGGCGCAGCCACGATGCGTCTCTATGCACCGGACGCGCCGTCCGCTCCGGCCGAGGCGCGCGCGCAAGCTGTGGTGAGCGCGAGCCTGCCTGCGCTGTCCTGTCTCGACGATCTCGCCGGCGATGTCGTCGCCGCCGGCTGCGAGAAGGCGCTGTTCGGCGCGCCTGATGCTGCGGCTGCGGCGGTCTCCTCCACGGCCGTCAGGATCGACCGGCTGACCGCGCTCGGAGATGTCGCCACGGCGGAGAAGAGCCTGACCTTGGACATGAAGGTGCTGCGCAAATCGCTCGAGCGCGATCGCTACGGCCTCGTTGCGCATGTGCTGGTGGCACGCGACGGCTGCACGCAGTTCGATTGCGCCGCGTTCCGCTCGCTGACCGACCAGCAGCAGGTCGCGGCCAACATGGACTCCCATCTCTACGAGACGCTGGTCGCGCGCTATGCGCCGACCTGGAACGCACCCGCAGCAGCGCCGGCGATGCCGGCGAACGCCGCGCTCGCCGGATTGCCGCCGTCGTTGCCGACGGGCAGGCCGACCAATGCCGAGTTCCCGAGCGCGTCCTCGACACCGCCGGTAAGCATCATGAATCCGGAGCCGTCCACGGCGGCGACGCGCCAGGCGGCGCCGGCCGCAAATGCGGCGGCGGCACCGCGTGCGCCGGCCGCGGCCTCCGCACAGGCCGCAGCGCCGCCGGCATCAAGCCCGCCGGCTGCGAAGAAGCCGCCGGCCCAAAAGGCTGCGCGTGCGCCTGTGGCGCCGGTTCCGCTCGCGCCGCCGCCGGCCTCGACCGCTGCTCCCGCGCCTGCGGATAACGAGTAGATCGGCATTCCAAATGCGCCGCTGCCCGGCTAATGCTTGGGCATGCCACTCCATCTGATCAAGCTCGCCGTCGGCTGCGACTCCGTCAAGGAATTGAAGGAGTGGGTGGCCGAACGGATGCAGACCGCCAAGAAGAAGGGTCTGCCGCAACATCACATCCACATCACCCGCATGGTGCCCAAGCGCGATGCCGAGATCCTCGCCGGCGGTTCGCTCTACTGGGTGATCAAGGGCGAGATCGCCGCGCGCGAAAAGATCATCGGCATCGAGCCGTTCCGCGACAAGGACGGCATCGGGCGCTGCCGCATCGTGATGCAGCCGAAGGTGATCTCGGTCTCGCCGCGGCCGATGCGACCGTTCCAGGGCTGGCGCTATCTGACCGACGATTCCGCGCCGGCCGATCTCGGCAAGTCTGCGGCCGGCTCGATTGCGGCAATGCCGGAGCCGATGCGGCGCGAGCTGCGTGACCTCGGGCTACTCTAAACCGCGATATTGTCGATCAGCCTGACGGTGCCGAGCTTGGCGGCGACCAGGATCCGCAAGCGGCCGTCCTTGCGCGATGTGACCGGTGCCAACGTCTCGGCGTGGCGCAGCTCGAAATAGTCGAGGGCAAAGCCGGCGGCCTTGATCATCTCGGCGCCCCCCGCCATCGCCGGCGCGATCGCATCGCCCGCACGGATGCGCCCGGCGCTCTCTTTCATGGCGCGGTAGAGGACGGGGGCGGTCTGGCGCTCCTCGGGCGAGAGGTAGACGTTGCGCGAGGACATCGCGAGTCCGTCGCGCTCGCGCACGGTGCGGGAGCCGATCACGTTGACGCCGAGGTCGAGGTCGCGCGCCATCTGCGTCACCACCCGCAATTGCTGGAAATCCTTTTCGCCGAAGATTGCGACATCCGGCCGGCACTGCGTGAACAGCTTGCCGACGACCGTGGCGACGCCGCCGAAGAAGTGCGGGCGGAAGCGGTCCTCGAGGCCGGCGAGCGCCGGCCCCTCCGGCACGATGCGGGTGGCAAAGCCATCCGGATACATGGCCGCGACGCCCGGGTGCCAGACGATATCGACGTCCTCGGCCGCGAGCTTGGCGATGTCGGCCCTCCAGGTGCGCGGATAGGCACCGAAATCCTCGGTCGGGGCGAACTGGGTCGGGTTGACGAAGATCGACACCACGACGCGGCTGGCGCGCCGCTTGGCGAGGCGAACCAGCGACACATGCCCGTCATGGAGCGCCCCCATGGTCGGGACCAGCGCGATCGTGGCCTTTCGCTTGCGGAGATTGTCGACGGCGCGTCGCAGGGCGGGGACCGTGCGGGCGATCAATGGGCTTGCTGACATCGGGACTCGACGATTGGAAAGCAGCGCAGGTGCGGGCGTCGCGCCCGGCCGGCTAACCTTAACAAGCGGAGATCATGGACGCCATGCATCCGGATGCGGCACAGCATCCCGCGCAATTACAGACGAAAGACGGCGCCGCGATTCATCGCGAGGAACGGCGCATTGCAATTTGCATCACCTGTCACGCATTTCACTTGACCGCTGACGCTGTCAACTCGAAGATATTCGCAAGGGGTGTTGAGGATCGCCATGCTTGTGCAGGCTAGCCAAGGCCAATCCGGCTCGGCGCATGTGGTTGTGCTCGGCAATGAGAAGGGCGGCTCCGGCAAATCGACCACCGCCTTGCACATCGCCGTTGCACTTCTGAAGGCCGGCCAGCGCGTCGCCACCATCGACCTCGACTGCCGCCAGCAGAGCTTCACGCGCTACATCAGCAACCGGTCGGCATGGGCGCAACGTACCAAGCTCGATCTCGAGCTTCCGGTGCATCGCTGCATCAAGCTCGGCGAGACCATGCAGATTGCCGAGAACGAGAATTCCGAGTTCCAGCAGTTCATGGAAGCCGTCTCCGCGGTCGAGAGCAGGTTCGACTTCATCGTCATCGATACGCCCGGCACCGACAGCTATCTGATGCGGCTCGCACATTCGATGGCCGACACCCTGGTCACGCCAATCAACGACAGCTTCCTCGATTTCGACGTGCTCGGCACCGTCGATCCCGCGACTTACGCGGTGACGGGCGAGAGCCATTACGCCGAGATGGTGCGTGACGTCAGGCGCAAGCGCCGGCAGCTCGACGGCGCGACCACCGACTGGATCGTCGTGCGCAACCGCCTTTCCATGCTCGGCTCGCGCAACAAGCAACTGGTGGCCGATGGCCTGAAGGATCTGTCGCTGCGGCTCGGCTTTCGCTACGTCGACGGCTTCGCCGAGCGCGTCGTCTACCGCGAATTCTTCCCCCGCGGCCTGACCGCCCTGGACGATATCGACGAGGCCACGCTCGGCATGCGGCCCAACCTCGGCCATCTCACTGCGCGGGAGGAGGTGACGAGCCTGCTCCGCCAGCTCAAGCTTCCGCTCGACGAGCGCGGTCGCCGCCGCGCGGCCAACCGGGCCGAGTGGTTCAGCCAGGTGGACAAGCCACTCGAGGTCCATGATATCCTCGGCGCCTGACGCCGCGGTATAGCGCTACTTCCGGCCGTTCCGGGCCCCCGGCGGGTGCGGGAACCCGGCCGGCGCCACGCGCGTTTTCACGCTGCATTACTGCGGGTCGAACCCAATCGAGACCGGTTGCGTCGAATAGGGACCTGCACCCTGACGTAGCGGTATGAGAATGGGGTGCTCACGGAACGAGTGCAAAGCACAATGAAAGGGCTGCCGGTTCACAACATTTAGCCTTCCTGTCACGCTGCTGTGACATATATTAGGGAATAGGCGACAAGGGGCCGAAGAGCCCCCGGAGAACACGATTTTCAACAGGGATTCAGGCCGCTTAGGCTTGAGGCTGAGGACGAAAATGAAGCGTGGAATTGCCGTTCTGGTTTCGGTCAGTGCCCTCTGCGGCATCGCCTATTTCACGGCGAGCAAGTGGGCGATCAAGCACGAGACCATCACATTCTACGATGCCTCGCGCGACAACCGTCCGGTGCCCGTTTCCATCGCGGTGCGCCGCGACAAGGAAATGCAGGCCAATGCCGGCATGATCAAGCTGCCCGTCGCAGTGATCAATCATGGCAACACCGTCAAGAACACCGAGTACGGCTTCCTCGCCAACATCTTCGCTGCGCGCGGCTACATGGTCGTGAGCCCGCAGCATGATCTGCCAACCGATCCTCCGATGGTCACCAAGCCCGGCGAGCTCTATGTCGGCCGGCTGCCGCAGATCCTTCGCGGCGTCGCCAACATCCATCTCGCCATGCAGGAGATGAAGAAGGTTCAGCCCAATGCCGACTACGACAAGGTGACGATGGTCGGCCATTCCATGGGCGGCGACATCACCATGTACTTCGCCAAGCAGTATCCGGACGAGGTCAAGAAGGTCGTCACCCTTGACAATCTGCGCGTGCCCTTTGTCACCGCCGGCAAGTTCAAGATCCTGTCGTTCCGCTCCCAGGATCCCCAGTTCAAGGCTGACGCCGGGGTGATTCCGACCGAGGAGGAATGTGAGAAGGCGGGCATCCAGGTCGTGAAGACCGAATTCCAGCACAACGACATGCGCGATACCGGTCCGGATGTGGCAAAAAGCTCGATCCAGGGCATGCTCGACAAGTTCCTGAGTGCGACCGACAGCGAGGTGGCGCCGGTCGACACGCAGTCCGCCCCGCCCAAGATCCTCGAGCCGGGCCCGGTCGCCCTGATGGCACCTGCCAAGAGCTGACTTCCAATAGCTGACGTCCAAGAGACTGACTTCCAAGAGCGACCGAGCTGACGCCGCCGCTCGGCTACACCAATTGTCGAAGCCTCCGCCGGCGCCCGCCCGCGGAGGCTTTGCGCATTGACCGGGCCGCATGCGCCGACCACATTAGCTGCTGACGCAAGGTGTAGCTGCGATGTCGGGCGAACCCATCAAACCGCGCGGCCGCGATGCCGTTTCGGCGCGAGCAGATGGCGCGTTGCCGCAAGCGCAAACCTCAACCTCGGAAGACATCGCCGCGTTCGTTGCCAAGGCGCGGGCTCTCTCCCCGCATGCCCCGGGCGCGAGGGGGCGGCTGATCTTCGCGCTGGATGCGACCATGAGCCGGCAGCCGACCTGGGACATGGCGTGCGCGCTCCAGGCCGACATGTTTCGCGAGACCGCAGCGCTCGGCAGTCTCGACATCCGGCTGGTCTATTATCGCGGCTTCAACGAGTGCCGCGCCACGGCTTGGATTTCCGACAGCGCCAAGCTGGCGACCCTGATGAGCAAGATCGATTGCCGCGGCGGCGATACCCAGATCGGCAAGGTCCTGAGCGAGGCCAGGCGCGAGGCAGTCGCATCCGGCGTGCGGGCCGTGGTCTTCGTCGGCGATGCCATGGAGGAAGATATCGACGAGCTCTGCGCCAAGGCCGGCGAGCTCGGCATGCTCAAGGTGCCCGTATTCATGTTTCAGGAGGGCCATGACGCGGTCGCCGAACAAGCCTTCCGCGAAATCGCGCGGCTGACTGGCGGTGCCTGGTGCCGGTTCGATCCCGGTGCGGCGGCGCAGCTGCGCGAGCTGTTGCGGGCGGCTGCGGCCTATGCCGCAGGTGGACGTGAGGCGCTGCTGAGGCTGGCTGGAAGCGTGAGTGGCGCGGCGAAGCTGATCAGCCAGATGAAATAGCGGCTAGGCCAGTGCGGCTTGCGGCGGTGTCCCATGCTTTTTGACAAGAGCACGACTATATTCCGGCCATGACTCTGATCGCCGGCGCTGTCGCCGTTATCACGCTGTACCTGCTGCTCCAGATGTTCCGCTCCGCCAATCCGGCGGTACTGGCGCGCACCATCAAGTTCGGCGGCGGCGTGCTGGCGCTGGCGGTTGCGGCCTTCACTGGCTTGCGCGGCGAACTGGCGGTTGCGATCCCGCTCGGAATTTTCGGCGCCGGGCTGCTCGGCTGGACGCCACTGGCGAATGCCGGCTTCGGCAATGTCGGCGGGCTGTTCGGCGGCGGTGCGACGCGCCCGTCCGGGCAGGCCTCGCGGGTGCGATCGCAATTCCTGGACATGCGGCTCGACCACGATTCCGGCAAGCTTTCTGGCCAGATCGTCGCAGGGCCTCATGCCGGGCGCAATCTAGACGAGTTCGATCTCGCCGCCTTGCTTGCGATGGTCCCGACGTTCGACGCCGAGAGCGTGGCCCTACTTGAAAGCTATTTGGACCGCCGGTTTCCCGCTTGGCGTCAGAACGCGCAGGGCGATGCGGCAGGGCGGCAGCGCCGCACGGCGGCGAGCAGCAAAATGACGGCGGAGGAAGCCTATCAGATCCTTGGCTTGCAGCCGGGAGCGGGGCGCGACGAGATCAGCCGGGCCCACAAATCCCTGATGAAGAAACTCCATCCCGACCAGGGGGGCTCGACGTATCTCGCTGCCCGGGTAAACGAGGCCAAGGATACTCTGCTTCGCACGCATAACGGCTAACTCCGGCACTACGCTACAAACGCCCGTACCGCGTGAGCTCTGTTTGCTCTGTCTGCCGTCGCCCGCCCTTGTCGGCGTGGTCGATCCCTTGAGCAAAGTTTTAACCGTAAATCCTTGACGAGAGGTTGTTGTAGAACAGCCCTCGTGAACGGCTCAGCCGTCGCCGCCGCACCAAACGAAAATGCCCGCGCAAGGCGCGGGCATTTGGTCTGGAGCGGAGAAGGAGATCAGTTGCGAACGGTGATGCAGGAGATCTCTGCACGCTTCAAGGTGCGGCAGACGGCTTCGGCCTGATCGCGCTCAAGCCCGGCGAAGCGGGCGCGGTAAAGCTTGCGATTGTCCTTGGCGACGACAGGCTCGGTGAACGGGTCCGCCTTGCTGAGCAGGCCACGGGCCGAGTTGCGGGCCGCATCGATGCGCTGCTGAGCTTCGTTCTCGCTCTCGAGCGCGCCGACCTGGACGATCCAGCCGCTGTGGGTGACGGCGGGCCTGGTGGTGGCGCTCATCTGGATCGCCTGTGGCGCCGGGTCGGCCGACGCGAGCTTCGGAGCGGCGGGAACGGGTGCAGCGGCAGTTGCGGCCGGCAGCACGCCGAGGATGCCGTTGCCGGTGCCGAACCCCGCGGGCTGCCGCGGCAGTTCGGCGCGGGCCATCTCGGTCTTCGGCGCTTCCGGCTGGCTCACCGTCTCCGGCTTGTTGATGAGATCTGCCCTGGCGACGACGGCGCCGGAGGTTTCCGCGACATCGGAACGGGGCGGGACGGTGCTGGTGACGGGCGGCGCAACGACCTGGACACCAGCCTGGGCGGGAGCCGCGGAAGCGACCTTCACGGCGCCAGCCCTGACCTGAACGGTCTTGACCCGAACCGGCTTCATAGGCTCGGACGAACCGGGGATGATGGAGAGCGGCTGGCTCGAGATCACGCCATTGGTGAGCGGCGCCGGCTCCACCTTGGACTCCGTCGGCCGAGCTTCCGGTTTGGGCTGAGCGGGCGGCATCGCCGCAGTCGCTGCGGCCAGCGTCGACAGGCGTGCGGCAAGGCGCGACGGAGCGGCTTCCGGAGCAGGGGCCGCAGCGGCCTGAACCTGCGGAGCCGCACGTGCCGGCACGTCCGACGCATCGGCGACATCGGTGTTGGCTTCAGCGCCGTTGCGTTCCGTGACTGCGGCGACGGTGCGGACGGTGGCGCCTTTTTCGAGGTTCTCCGCGAGCAGGTTGCGCATGATGGCGTCGCGCGAGCCGCCGCTGCGGCCGCCGAGCACCACGCCGATCAGGTGGCGGTTGCCGCGGCGCATCGAGCTGACGAGGTTGAAGCCGGAGGCGCGAGTGTAGCCGGTCTTGATGCCGTCCACGCCTTCGACGCTGCCGAGCAGGTGATTGTGGTTGCGGATCGACTGTCCGCGCCAATTGAAGGTCGAGGTCGCGAAATAGCGATAGTAGCGCGGGAAGCGCTCCTGAATGGCGCGGCCGAGCGTGGCCTGGTCGCGCGCGGTCGTGACCTGCTCGTCGTTGGGAAGACCGTTGGCGTTGCGGTAGACGGTCCTGGACATACCGAGAGCGCGCGCTTTGCGCGTCATCATCTGGGCAAAGGCGTCCTCGTCGCCTGCGATGGCTTCGGCGATCACCACCGCGGCGTCGTTGGCAGATCGGGTGACGAGGCCCTTGATGGCGTCCTCGACACGAATGGTCTGGCCGGCACGCAGATTCAGCTTGGTTGGATCCTGGTCGGCGGCGTGCTTCGACACCGGCATCTCGGTGTCGAGCTTCATCTTGCCGGATTCGAGGCGCTCGAACAGCAGATAGAGCGTCATGATCTTGGTCAGCGAGGCCGGATGACGGATTCCGTCAGGGCTTGTCGCCTGGAGCACTGCACCGGAATTACCGTCGACGATGATGGACGCGAACTTCGAGCTGGAGCTCTCGGACACATCGCGCTGCACCCGGTGGTGCGCATGGTGTCGACGATGGCGCCGCGCCTCGGCTGCGTCGGAGGTGAAGATGACTGCGGTGGTGACCGTAAGAAGCCCCAAAACGCCAACCCGCGCCAAGCGCGAGGAAGACAAGTTTTTACGAAGCATGGAACCCCGTCCCCGTTTCTGACTTGATCACCGGCCCGTGAGGCGAAATTGTGCCCATCGGACCCGGGATCATTACCTGCTCAGGCTGTCCCTCCGCTGGTGTTCGCCGCGGGGGACGTTGGACCCGAGCCGCTGTTCTGGCTAAGGTGATGTTCTCAAACGGCTTTTGGCCGCTCGCGGACGTGAACACATCCAGGGAATCAAGGTAGGGCGGGCCGGTTTCCAAAAGCTTAAGGAACCCTTGCGGGAAACCCCGGGAATCTCTGCAATTTGCGCCGAATTTTGTGCGACGCACAAGATTCTTGACTTTTTTGTGCGTTGCACTAAATTTGGGCGGAGTCAGGGAGCCGGGGCTTCCCGACGCGAGCCAGGGAAAAGGATTCCGAAATGTTCAAGGTTGAAGACTTCCAGAACTACGGGAAAGAGCAGTTCGAGCAGTGCGTTGCCTCCGCGACCTCGGTGCAGCACGGGCTCCAGGCGATCGCCAGCGCCTACGGCGACTATACGAAGAAGTCGTTCGAAGACACCAAGTCCTTCGTCGAGAAGCTTTCCGGCGTGAAGTCGCTGGACAAGGCCATGGAAGCGCAGACCGATTTTGCCCGTTCCGCCTACGAAACCTTCGTCGCGGAATCGCAGAAGATCGCCGGCCTCTACAGCGACCTCGCCAAGCAGGCGTTCAAGCCGGTCGAGACCATCGTGTCGAAGTTCACCCCGGCCGCTCAGTAACGTCTCGAGACATCCTGGAATCGAAAAGCCCGGCTGAACCAGCCGGGCTTTTTTGTTGTGAGCGATGGGACCGTCAGCGTGCGACGCGCAGCTTCGACAGGGAAGTGCCGATATCCTTGAACACCGAGACGGTCTGGCTCGCCGAGGTCACCAGATAGAACTTGTCGCTGCTGCTGGCGCAATATTGCAGCACGCTCGAGGTCGGATCGCTGCCGGTGTTCACCTGCACCGTATAGATTGTGATGTTGTAGGGCTGGGCCTTGGCGTTGTCGCAGAGGATCTTCTGTCGAGCGTCGATCTGCGAAGCACCGCTGTACCAGCGGTTCTGCGTGTTGAGACCGTCGGAGAGCAGGACGATCGCGTCCTTGTAGGTGTAGTTGGAGTCCTTGGCCGGGGCATTCATGGGGTCGCCAGTCGATAGCGTCATCCAGCCCCAGGCGAGGCCGATGCCTTGGTTAGTGTTGCCGGTCGGAACCAACTTGTCGATCAGGGACTTGAGCGTGGCCCAATCGTAGCTGAGCGGCATGATCGGCTGGATGTAGGCCGAATTGCTGGAGTTGCAGTAGGAATATTGCTCGGCGGGGAAAAGCGTGGCCGAATTGCTGCTCGCCGGAGTCGTGTTCTTGGTATCGTAGTCCTGGTCGCGGTCGGTGATGCAGCCCGTCCACTTGTTGTGGTTTTTCGGCGTCCAGGTCTTGCCGGCGCTCACGCAGCTTGACTGTTGCTTGTACCCGTTGTCGCTGCAGGTGCCATTCACCGCTTCCCAGTCGCTCCAGTCGATCCAGGGCTTGTCATAGTTGCTGCTGCCGACGTTGACGTCCTTGGAAAACGGCACGATCGAGATGTAGACGTCGCCGTTGGTCTTCGCGAGCGCGCTGAGCTGATCGACCAGGTTCTTCGCGGCCGTCTGCATCGCCGGCATCTTGCCGTCGTACGCCATCGATCCCGTGACGTCGAGCACCAGGGCCACGCGCATGCGCGTCAGGCCCCAGGCGCTGGTGGACGAGGTGCCGACGTCGAGCGTCGGGAAGCCGGCGATCTTCATGAAGCTGGTGGTGTAGGTGCCGGTTCCGGTGAGCTGGATCGTCGAGCCGATCGTGGTGCTCGCGTTATAGGTCGCGGCGACGCTGACCGACGGCAGGGTCTTGGTGTCCGTGAACAGGGCGTTGAAATAGGATTGCGCCTTGGTGGAGATCTGTGACGTGGTGATGGTGCCGGCCGACAGGTCCCTTGACAGCATCAACGCGGTGGAATCGAGGGCTGACTGCATCGCGGTGCGCGCCTGGGCCGCGCGGCTATAGTCGATCGCCGCGCCGACGAAGCTCAGCATCGGAACGAGCGCAATGGCGAAGATCACTGCGATATTGCCTTGCTCGGCTGCTCCGAAACGGGCGAGTTGTCGACCTAGGCGGCTGACGAGGGGCAGACCAGACATGACGATCCCCGAAATCTGTGTTTTGCCCGATTTCGCGCCACGTCATTGAATCGCAGGTAAACTGGACCGTAGAAAACCGGAGCGTTTGGCGGAAAACCGTCGCGGGCGGGCTAACGGCCGGGTTCCTGGTCAACATGTTCTAAGCGCGCCGGGCGGAAATTTTTGTCAAATCCCTCCGGATTGATTAACCTAAACAGGATCGCCCGGACCGGGAATCGGGACTGCTGCGACGGCATGGGCTGGACCCCCGCGTGCTTGCGGCGGGCCGGGGGCAGGGCCATATTGCTGGCGAGCGATCCGGCCTGAACCGCATTTGCCGGGAGCGGCGATCCAAGGCGGCGCGCCTGCGCCAGGCTCCGAAGGAGGGGTCGCGCGGTGACCGCCATTCGCTTCCGTGGGGAATTTGAACGCCTGTGCCATGCTGCAATTGACTTCCAGCCTCGATCAGTCCGCGCCAGCCGCTGCCGACGCGCCTCGCATGAGCAATGACGACAACCGTTCGGGTACTCCCTCGGGGCCGAGCACGTCGGTCATCACCAAGGTCAAGCCCAAGACCAAGCGGCCGAACCTGTATCGTGTGCTCATCCTGAACGACGACTACACTCCAATGGAGTTCGTCGTTCACGTGCTGGAGAAGTTCTTCAACAAGGACGTCGAAGCCGCGACCAAGATCATGCTGCACGTCCATCATCACGGGATCGGGGAGTGCGGCGTGTTCACCTACGAGATCGCCGAAACCAAGGTGACGCAGGTGATGGATTTCGCCCGCAAGCACCAGCACCCGCTGCAATGCGTGATGGAAAAGAAGTAAGGCGGCTTGCGGCGCGCTTGAAGCCGTCTCCTGTGCAAGCCGCAGTGTGATTGTCGCGCGGCGGCCGCGCGCGACGGGCTGCAGCCGGCAAAACTACGGAATTCTGCGCCGGCGCCGATCCCGCCCAAATCGGAACGGGTTTTGCATCGAAAATACCGCAAGTGTGTCGCCGCCGAGTCGCGGAACCGGTCTTTCGCCGCGGTCTTGTATAACTATATGTGACAAAGGTTGTTGTTGCCTGACCGGGCGATGACGATCATGATGGTGGGGGCCATAGAGGACGCGAATGCCGACTTTTTCCCAAAGCCTTGAACAATCCCTGCATCGTGCGCTGGCGATCGCGAATGAGCGTCATCACCAATACGCGACGCTCGAACATCTCTTGCTCTCCTTGATCGACGACTCCGATGCAGCCGCCGTCATGCGCGCCTGTAGCGTCGATCTCGACAAGCTCCGTACGAGCCTCGTCAACTACCTTGAGACCGAATTCGAGAACCTGGTGACGGACGGCGCCGACGACGCCAAGCCCACCGCCGGTTTCCAGCGCGTGATCCAGCGCGCGGTGATCCATGTGCAGTCGTCCGGTCGCGAAGAGGTGACCGGCGCCAACGTGCTGATCGCGATCTTCGCCGAACGCGAGAGCCATGCCGCGTATTTCCTGCAGGAGCAGGACATGACGCGTTACGATGCCGTCAACTACATCAGCCACGGCATTGCCAAGCGGCCGGGCGTTTCCGAGGCGCGGCCCGTGCGCGGCGTCGACGAGGAGACCGAAGCCAAGGGCAACGAGGACGCCAAGAAGAAGGGCGAGGCGCTCGAGACCTATTGCGTTAACCTCAACAAGAAGGCGCGCGACGGCAAGATCGATCCGGTGATCGGACGCAATTCCGAAATCAACCGCGCGATCCAGGTGCTGTGCCGCCGGCAGAAGAACAATCCGCTGTTCGTCGGTGAAGCCGGCGTCGGCAAGACCGCGATCGCAGAAGGGCTCGCCAAGCGCATCGTCGACAGCGAGGTGCCGGAGGTGCTGGCGGCCGCCACCGTGTTCTCCCTGGACATGGGTACGCTGCTTGCCGGCACGCGCTATCGCGGCGACTTCGAGGAGCGCCTGAAGCAGGTGCTCAAGGAGCTCGAGGCGCATCCCAACGCGATCCTGTTCATCGACGAGATCCACACCGTGATCGGTGCAGGCGCGACATCGGGCGGGGCGATGGACGCCTCGAACCTGCTCAAGCCGGCGCTGGCCTCTGGCACGATCCGCTGCATGGGCTCGACCACCTACAAGGAATATCGCCAGCACTTCGAGAAGGACCGCGCGCTGGTGCGGCGCTTCCAGAAGATCGACATCAACGAGCCGACGGTCGAGGACGCCATCGCGATCCTCAAGGGCCTCAAGCCGTACTTCGAGGACTATCACCGGCTGAAGTACACCAATGAGGCGATCGAGGCTGCGGTGCAGCTCTCCTCGCGCTACATCCACGACCGCAAGCTGCCCGACAAGGCGATCGACGTGATCGACGAGTCCGGCGCCGCGCAGATGCTGGTCGCCGAGAACAAGCGCAAGAAGACTATCGGCATCAAGGAGATCGAGACCACGATCGCCTCGATGGCGCGGATCCCGCCGAAGAGCGTGTCGAAGGACGATGCCGAGGTGCTCAAGCATCTCGAGCAGACCTTGAAGCGCACCGTGTTCGGCCAGGACAAGGCGATCGAATCGCTCGCCGCCTCGATCAAGCTGGCGCGCGCCGGCCTGCGCGAGCCGGAGAAGCCGATCGGCTGCTACCTGTTCTCAGGACCCACCGGCGTCGGCAAGACCGAGGTGGCCAAGCAACTCGCGGCCGCGTTGGGGGTCGAGCTGTTGCGCTTCGACATGTCCGAATACATGGAGCGGCACACCGTGTCGCGCCTGATCGGCGCGCCCCCCGGCTATGTCGGCTTCGACCAGGGCGGCCTGCTCACTGACGGCGTCGACCAGCATCCGCACTGCGTCGTGCTGCTCGATGAGATCGAGAAGGCCCATCCCGACCTCTACAATGTGCTGCTCCAGATCATGGACCACGGCCGGCTCACCGACCACAACGGCAAGCAGGTCAACTTCCGCAACGTGATCCTGATCATGACCACAAATGCGGGCGCGGCCGATCTCGCCAAGCAGGCATTCGGGTTCACCCGCTCCAAGCGCGAAGGCGACGACCACGAGGCGATCAACCGGCAGTTCGCGCCGGAATTCCGCAACCGTCTCGATGCCATCGTCTCGTTCGGCCATCTCAGCGTCGAGGTGATCGGCACAGTGGTCGAGAAGTTCGTGCTTCAGCTCGAGGCGCAGCTCGGCGACCGCGACGTCACCATCGAGCTGTCCGAGGAGGCCAAGGCCTGGCTGATCCAGCACGGCTACGACGAGCAGATGGGCGCACGTCCCATGGCCCGCGTGATCCAGGAGCATATCAAGAAGCCGTTGGCCGACGAGGTGCTGTTCGGCAAGCTGAAGGGCGGCGGCCACGTCCGCGTCGTCCTGGTCAAGGACGAGGCCGACGAGACCAAGGAGAAGATCGGCTTCGAGTTCGTCGAGGGGCCGGTCACGCCGAAGCAGGAGAAGCTGCCTGGCGCCCGCAAGCGTCCGCCGGGCAAGCCCAAGCCGGGCGGCCCCGGCGGCTCGAAGGGGCCGACCTCGAAGGGCCCGCTGGTCAAGGTTTGATCGGCACGTGATGAAATCGAAAAGGCCGGCTGCGAAGCCGGCCTTTTTGTTGTGCGCCATCCGTTCAGTGAACCGGCCTCAGTCGCCGCGCAGACGCTGGTCGTCCTGCACGCGGACGTGCTCGGCACCGCGCGCGCCGGCTGGGGAAAGCCGCAGCATACTCAGCATTGCACCGCAGAGCGCAAATCCGACGCCGGCAAGCAGTGCCAGCCTGGTTCCGTCGAGCGGATAGCGTCCGAGCAACAGCGCGACCAGCGCCGCGCCGGTGGTCTGGCCGAGCAGGCGCGCCGTCCCCAGCATCCCGCTGGCGCCGCCTGCGCGCTCGCGCGGCGCGGCTGCGATCATGGTGCGGTTATTGGGGGTCTGGAACAGACCGAAGCCGGCGCCGGCGAGCGCCATCCGCCAGATCACGTCGAGCGGGGTTGGCGTCGCGGGCAGGAAGGCCAGCGCGGCAAGGCCGCAGGCGAACAGCGTGAGCCCGATGCCGCCGAGCAGGCCGGCCGGATGACGCTCGACCAGGCGGCCGGCGAGGGGCGCCGCAAACGCCAGCGCGATCGGCCACGGCGTGATCAACAGTCCCATATGCACCGCCGAATAGCCGAAGCGGCTCTGAAGGTAGAAGGGGATCGCGACGAAGGCCAGCATCTGCCCGCAGAACGATGCGATCGAGGTCGCGATCGACAGCGCGAACACGGGGATGCGCAGCAGGTCGATCGGCAGGAGCGGCGAGGTCATGTGCGTCTCGCGATAGATCAGCAGCGCGCCGGCAACGATCGCGATGGCGAACTGCACGAGGCAGGTGATCGCGGCCTCGCCATGACCGACGCTGTCGACCGCCGCGATGCCGACGCCGAACGTGATCGCCGACAGCCCCGCGCTCTGCCAGTCGAAGGAGCGGCTCGCGGGCTTGGTGTGCGGCAGGCTGCGCAGGCCGAGCACCAGCGTCACCGCGCCGAGCGGCACGTTGATCGCGAACAGCCACGGCCAGCTTCCCACCGCGAGGATGCCGGCGGCGAGCGTCGGGCCGATCGCGGCCGAGAAGGCGACGACGAGCGCGTTGAGCCCGATGCCGCGGCCGAGCAGGCTGCGCGGATAGGTGAAACGCACCAGCGCCGCGTTGACGCTCATGATGCCGGCCGCGCCAAAGCCCTGGAGGATGCGCGCGATCGTCAGCAGCGGCAGCGTGTGGGCCAGCGCGCAGAAGGCCGAGGCCAGCGTGAACAGCGCCAGCCCGACCAGGTAGACGCGGCGATAGCCGACGATCTCGCCGAGCGAAGCCAGCGGCAGCAGCGAGATCGTGATCGCGAGCTGGTAGCCGTTGACGATCCAGATCGAGAAGGCCGGAGTCGCATCGAGGTCCGCCGCGATCGTCGGCAGCGCCACATTGGCAATGGCGCTGTCGACCACCGCCATGACGATGCCGAGCGCAATGGTCAGTACCGCCTGATTGCGTTGCGGCTGCGGCAGGCCGTCGGCATGCTCGATGGTGACTGTCGACATCGTGAGCGGCGTATCGTTGGCGAATGGGACTCGGCCAGGGGCCGAGTATTGCGCCAACAGGGCAGGGCCGCGATAGTTCCGGAACCGCGCTGCCGGCGCCGTCGCCTTACCAAGCGCGTTTGGTGCGGCTGTCCTACACCGCCGGCGGATTGCGGTCGCTGAAGGTCACGCGCTGGTGCCAATAGGGATAGGGCAGCGTCACCGTGCTCGCCGCATCGAGCTTTGCAACCTGGTCCTTGGTCAAGGACCAGCCGACCGCGCCGAGATTCTCGCGCAGCTGGGTCTCGTTGCGTGCGCCGATGATCAGCGTCGAGACCGTCGGACGCTGCAGCAGCCAGTTCAGCGCGATCTGCGAGACGCTCTTGCCGGTCTCTTTCGCGATCTCATCGATCGCATCGACGACGCGATAGACATGTTCGTCCGAGACGGGCGGTCCGAACTCGGCCGTCTTGGGCAGGCGGCTGACTTCGGGTTTGGGCTGACCGCGGCGGATCTTTCCGGTGAGGCGTCCCCATCCGAGCGGCGACCAGACCACGGCGCCCAGCCCCTGGTCGAGGCCGAGCGGCATCAACTCCCATTCGTAGTCGCGTCCGATCAGTGAATAGTAGGTCTGGTTGGCGACGTAACGTGGAAAACCGTGCTTGTCGGCGACGTCGAGCGACTTCATCAGGTGCCAGCCCGAGAAATTCGAGACGCCGACGTAACGGATCTTGCCGGCGCGCACGAGCACGTCGAGAGTCGAGAGCACCTCTTCGGGCGGCGTGAAGGCGTCGAAGCCGTGGAGCTGGAACAGATCGATATAATCGGTGCCGAGCCGGCTCAACGAACCGTCGATCGCCGCGAGCAGATGCTGGCGCGATGAGCCGATGTCGTTGGGCCCGTCGCCGAAGCGGAACGTCGCCTTGGTCGAGATCAGGACCTTGTCGCGGCGACCCTTGATGGCTTGCCCGAGCACCCGCTCGGACTCGCCGAGCGAATAGACATTCGCGGTGTCGAACATCGACACGCCGGCCTCGAGGCAGATGTCCAGCATGCGCCGCGCTTCGGTGGCGTCCGTCATGCCCCATGCAGCAAGGCGGCCGACGCCGCCGAACGTGCCCGTTCCCAGGCTCAAAGCAGGCACCATCAGGCCGGACCGGCCCAAGCGTCGGTATTCCATCAATCTGCTCCTCGGCTGGCCGCTGATTGATCGTTGCGGCCTTGGCGGCGGAAGATACTGCAAGCAGGCGCCGTGGCCTACCATCCGCTCACATACCGGCCCTGCTCGGGATGACCTGATCGTGCAGATGACAGCCGACTGGAATCCACCTCAATGCCGCAACTGGCTCTGCCGGAAGTCGCGCGGGGACATCCCGAAATGCTCGCGGAAGACGCGGCCGAAATGCGAGAGGTCGTTGAAGCCCCAGGCGAAGGCGATCTCGCTGATATGGCGATGGGCGAGCAGTGGCGAGGCGAGATCTCGCCGGCATCGGGCGAGGCGTTCGGCGAGGACATGGCGCTGGAAGGAGGTGTCCTCGTCTGCGAGAAGATCGTTGACGTAGCGCGGCGAGATGCCGAGCGCGGCTGCGGTTTCGGCGAGCGAGAGATCGGGATCGGCAAGGTGCGCGCGGATATGCGCCTTCAATCGGTAGAGCAGGGCCGAGCGGTGGGTCGAGGACGGCAGCGATGACTTGCCGAGCCGCTCGCTCAAGGCCATCGCAAGCAGATCAACCGCCTGCTCCGACAGCGCGGTGGCCGTATCCGGAGCCAAACCATCCGCATTCTGGCAGAGCCGGACAATGAAATCATAGGCGAGCCGCTCGAGCGGTGCGTCGGCGCCGAATGACATTGCGGTCAGCGTCTCGGTGCCGCCGAACCGCCGCTGCAGCATCTCGCGTGGTACCTTGAAAATGGTCTGCGTAAAACTATCGTTGAACTTCAGCTCGTACGGGCGCGTTGTGTCGTAGAGCGCGAACTCGCCAGGGTGGATCACGGTCTCGCGGCCGTCCTGCACAACGCCACCGTTGCCGCGATTGCCGAGGGCCACAAGAACAAAATCCTGGTTTGAGCGCGCGATACGCGACGGCGTGCGGAATACGTGCTGGCGGTCGGAGCAGACTTCGGAGCAGACCGCTTTACCGAGCGAAGCCTGGGTGACCGACCCGCGAAAGGCGCTGCCGAGGTCCGATTTGCAGTCGAGTCCGACGAAGACGTCGCAGACGATGTCCTGCCAGAGAGCGAGCCGCCGATAGCCGGGACTGCCGTCCGTCGTGAACTGGATTGGCATCTGAACAGCCTCCCTTTCACATCCTGCAAAATCGCCCCGGGGATCCAGTCTGACCGGAGGCAAATCTCGTACCGGCCGGTCGCGCGTCCAGTCGAGTTTTTGTTCCGCCGCGGTCGAGCGGCCGGCTGCCCGGCTTGGCCAAATAGACTGCATCGGACGTGGCTTGCGATCAACCGGCAATGGAGGCAGGAATGGGCATCGAACATCCGAAATACAAGGTTGCAGTGGTGCAGGCGGCACCGGCCTGGCTTGATCTCGACGCCTCGATCGACAGATCGATCGCGCTGATCGGGGAGGCCGCGGAAAAGGACGCCAAGCTGATCGCCTTCCCGGAAGCTTTCATCCCCGGTTACCCCTGGCACATCTGGCTGGACTCGCCTGCTTGGGCGATCGGGCGGGGCTTCGTGCAGCGCTATTTCGACAATTCGCTGTCGTATGACAGCCCGCAGGCAGAGCGCCTGCGCGAGGCCGTGCGCAAGGCAAAGCTCACCGCCGTGATCGGCCTGTCCGAGCGCGACGGCGGCAGCCTTTACCTCGCGCAATGGCTGATCGGGCCTGATGGCGAGACCATCGCAAAGCGCCGCAAGCTGCGGCCGACCCATGCCGAGCGCACGGTCTATGGCGAAGGCGACGGCAGCGACCTCGCCGTGCACGCGAGGCCCGACATCGGCCGTCTCGGCGCGCTGTGCTGCTGGGAGCATCTGCAGCCGCTGTCGAAATACGCGATGTACGCTCAGAACGAGCAGGTCCATGTCGCGGCCTGGCCGAGCTTCTCGCTCTACGATCCCTTCGCGCCGGCTTTAGGGGCCGAGGTCAACAACGCGGCTTCGCGCGTCTATGCGGTGGAAGGCTCCTGCTTCGTGCTCGCGCCTTGCGCCACCGTTTCGCAGGCCATGATCGACGAACTCTGCGACCGGCCGGACAAGAATGCGCTGCTGCATGCGGGCGGCGGCTTTGCGGCCATCTACGGCCCCGACGGCAGTCAGATCGGGGAGAAGCTGGCGCCCGATCAGGAGGGCCTGCTGATCGCAGAAATCGATCTCGGCGCCATTGGCGTTGCCAAGAACGCCGCCGATCCCGCCGGACATTATTCGCGGCCCGATGTCACACGGCTGCTGCTCAACAACAAGCCCTACAAGCGGGTCGAGCAATTTGCGCTGCCTGTCGACACCGTCGAGCCCATGGACATTGCGGCGGCGGCAAGCTGATCTCCGCGATCACGGGGGAGGACACGGTCATGGAATCCGCAATTCCTGCGCATCTCGAAACCCCGCGCACGCGCCACAAGCGCGTGCCGGACGATTACCGGCCGCCATATCCGTCCTTCGTGGCGCGCTACAAGCCTTCGGTCAGCCGCGTCGTGATGGCCTATTTCGGTGTCCAGTATGGCGGTGCGGCACCGGCGGCAATGGAGGCGTTGAAAGAACTCGCAGGACTGTTCGCAATGGATGGCGGTCCGCCGCATTGGGACCGGGCAAGTTATACAGATCAGTCTGGCTCCGAGAATGTTGTCACGGTCGCTTATTGGGACGATCTCGCGCGCTTTGATGCCTGGTTCGCGCGGGCACGCGAGATGTGGACCGGGCGGCAACGCGAAGACATCGGTACCTTCATCGAGGTGCTGCGTCCCATTGTGGCCCGGCACGAGACGCTGTTCTCCTCGTCCGATCGGCCGGAAGGTATCGCCGTCGTTGCGGAGGGCATGAGCGGTGAGGTGCAGGAGCACGCCTATTGGGGCGGCATGCGCGATCGCATCCCGCAATCACAGACCGATGCCATGGCGCCCGCGGGGACTCCAGTGCTGATCCGCGACGGCGCGCGACTGAGAGTCGTGGCGCACGATAATCTCTGCCTGATCCGCTCCGGGCAGGACTGGAGCGATACCGCAGCATCCGAGCGCAAGCTCTATCTCGACGAGGTCGAACCGGTGCTACGCGAGGGCATGGATTTTCTGCGCGATGATGGCGTCGCGATTGGCTGCTATGCCAACCGCTATATGCGGGTGCTCGCGGCCGACGGAAGCGTCAGCGAGAAGTCCTACGGTCAGAGCTGGTGGAAGAGCCTCGCCGCGCTCGAGCGCTGGGCCGAGTCGCATCCGACCCATGTCAGGATCTTCGGCGCGGCAATGAAATATCTGTCGACGCTTGGGCCGTCAGCCAAGCTGCGGCTCTATCACGAGGTGACGGTGGCGGCAGCCGACGAACAGTTCTTCGAATATCTGAACTGTCACCCGAAGACGGGCATGCTGGCGGCGGTCGAAACGGTCAGCACTTAAACGACACAATGACCGAGCAGCTCGGGATGTGCCGCGCAGATGTGATGCGCGCCGGCCTCCCGCAGCTCGGTCTCGCTGCCATAGCCGTAGAGCACGCCGATGGCGATCATGCCGTTGGTGCGGGCGCCGATTACATCGTGGCTGCGGTCGCCGATCATGATCGCGCTGCTCGCATCGACCTTGGCCTCGTCCAGCGCGTAGCGGAGCAGGTCGGGCTTGTCGACACGCGTGCCGTCGAGCTCGGAGCCGAACACGCGTTCGAAATACGGCTTCAACCCGAAATGATCAACGATGCGGCTGGCGTAGACGGCGGGCTTGCTGGTCGCCACGAACATGCGCTGACGTGTCGCTGCGAGCGAAGATAACGTGTCCGCAATTCCGCTGTAAGCCTCGTTCTCGAACAGGCCGATATCGCTGAAGCGTTCGCGATAGAGCAGCAGTGCGCGGTCGGCGAGCTCATCGGCTCCGGTGAGCTTTCGAAGGCTCGCAAGCAGCGGAGGGCCGATGCACCAGGTCAGCTCGTCCTCGCTCGGCACGGGAACGTCGAGCCGTTCCAGCGCATATTGGATCGAGCGGGTGATCCCGGGCTTCGGGTTGGTCAGCGTGCCGTCGAGATCAAAAAAGATTGTCACCATGGGGCGGGACCGGTGTTGATACTGCCGTCTGTTGCTAGTTGGCTCCGGTTCCAAGTCAAGGTCCGATTTGTCCGATAGCGTCATTGCCATGCGAATAGCTCAGGTCATTGCTGTCTCGTGCCAGGTTTTCCTGCTGTCGCCGGCGCTCGCGGAGGAGGCGTCGCCCACCGATGCGCCGCCGAAGTCAGAGGAACCCGAGAAGCCGGCGGAGAAACCGAAAGATGTGCGCGAGAGCGACACGCGGGAGTCGATCTGCCTGATCGTGGAGGCGGCCGCGCGCGACAACAACCTGCCGCTGGAGTTCTTCGCACGCGTGATCTGGCAGGAGAGCCGCTTCCAGGCCGATGCGATCGGGCCCATGACGCGCAGCGGCGAACATGCGCAAGGGATCGCGCAATTCATGCCGGGCACTGCCAGCGAGCGCGGGCTGCTCGATCCCTTCAATCCGGTGCAGGCCTTGCCGAAGTCGGCCGAATTCCTGAACGAGCTGCGCAACCAGTTCGGCAATCTCGGCCTTGCCGCGGCCGCCTACAATGCCGGCCCTCGGCGCGTGCAGGAATGGCTCGTCGGCACCGGCGGGATGCCGGAGCAGACCCGCAACTACGTCTATGCGATCACCGGCACCAGCGTCGATGCCTGGGCCAAGGCGGGGAGCACCGGCAAGGGACCGCCGAGCTCGCCGCCGACGAGCTGCCGTGATCTGATGGCGTTGCTCAAGCGTGCTCCCAACCCCTTCGTCGCCGGGCTCGAGCAGCATGTCGAGCTTGCCGCGGCAAAGATCTGGGGCGTCCAGCTCGCGGCCGGCTTCGACCGCAATAAGGCGCTGGCGATGTATTCCCGGGCCGTCACCAAACTGAGCGCCGTGATCGGCGGACGTGATCCGAGCCTGCTCTCCTCGGTGATGCGCAGTCGCGGCACGCGCGCCTTCTACCAGGTCCGCATCGGCGCGGATACGCGCGCCGAGGCCGATGATCTGTGCAACCGGATCCGGAAAGTGGGCGGGGCGTGTTTCGTGCTGAAGAACAGGGGTGTGGCGGGGTAGGATGAGCTGTCATTCCGGGGCGCGACGAAGTCGCTAACCCGGAATCCATCGTGCAGCGATTTCTGTGGCCTGATGGATTCCGGGTTCGCGCCAAATGGCGCGCCCCCGGAATGACGATGGTGGGCCTGGGCGTCGCGCATGCCAGCCCCGCCGCGCCCTTCCTTGACGCGCGGCGCCGTCTCGCGCGTTATGCCGGCACGATTCCTCACCAGCCAAAGCTCCCGTGGCGCTTCCTCCGCTAAATTCACCGCAATGGAATAGTCCCTGGCGCGCCTTCGCGTGGGGACTGCGCTCGATCACGCAGACGATCCTCACCATCGTGCTGTTCGTGACCTATCTCGGCATCGGTGCGCTCGCTCACGACACCCATTTCAGCCTGCTCTGGGCGTTGTGCTCGACGCTGTTCGTCTGGGCAGGTCCGGCACAGATCATCCTGATCACGACGCTCGGTTCGGGCGCCACCATCATCCAGTCGGCGATCGCGGTGACCGTCAGCGCCATCCGCCTGTTTCCGATGGTGGTCTCCGTGCTGCCGCTGATGCGTACACCCAAGACCAAGCGGCGCGAGCTGATTTTCGCCGCGCATCTCACCGCAGTGACGCTGTGGGTCGAATGCCACCGTTTCCTGCCGCAAGTGCCGCGCGAACGGCGGATCGCTTTCGTCCACGGGCTCGGTTGCGGCCTCGTCTCGGTGTGCCTCGTCGCCAACACCGTGGGCTATTTCCTCGCCGCCAACCTGACGCAGACGCTTGGAGCGGCGATCCTGCTGCTGACGCCGCTGTCGTTCCTGTTCTCGACGGCGCGCAACAGCCGCGAGGTTGCCGATGTCGTCGCGCTCGTGCTGGGCATCGTGCTCTATCCACTGGCGTCGAAGATGAACTCCGGTCTCGACATCCTTGTCAGCGGCGTGGTCGCCGGCACGATCGCTTATGGCGTGCATTGGTGGCGGGAGGTGCGCGCATGAGCTTTGCGCAAGCAATCGGCGACTGGCACGCGCTGGCGGTGCTGTTCATTGCCGGCGTCGTTCCCAACCAGATCTGGCGCATGCTGGGCCTGTGGTTCGGCGGCGGCATCGACGAGGGCTCGGAGTTGCTGGTCTGGGTGAGGGCGGTGGCCACCGCGATCCTGGCCGGCGTCATCGCCCAGATCGTGGTCCAGCCGCCGGGGGCGCTGGCCAGCGTGCCCGATGTCCTGCGCTATGGCGCGGTCGGTGCCGGGCTCGTCGTCTTCCTGCTGACCCGGCGTTCGATCTTCGCGGGCGTGGTCACGGGCGAAGTCTTCATGCTGGCCGGCAAGTGGTGGTTGGGCTAAAACCGCCGGAGAATAGCCAGGGAACAGGACAAATGGTTCGCGAACAGGAGCTCCGCGAGGGCGAGGTCGCCATCGAGCTGCCGCCGACGCAGGATGCCGGGCTCGTCTTCATCGGCCGTATCCGCACGCCCTGGTCATCGCGGCTGGAGACGCCGCGACAGGGGCGTCAGGACGGCCCGATCTGCCGCCTCGAGATCTTCGAGCCCTTCGTGCCGGCGATCAAAGGCGTCGACTTTTACAGTAACCTCGAGGTGCTCTATTGGCTCGACCGGTCGCGTCGCGACATCATCCTGCAGAGCCCGAAGAACAATGAGAAGACCCGCGGCACGTTTTCGCTGCGCTCGCCGGTACGGCCCAATCCGATCGGCACCTCGATCGTCAAGCTGGTCGGCATCGAGGGCAATGCCATCCTGGTGCGCGGCCTCGATTGCATCGACAACACGCCGCTGATCGACATCAAACCCGATCGCTGCGAGTTCACGCCGCTGGCCGCGCCGCAAGCAGGGGATTTCGAGACGGAGTGAGGGGCGTTCCGCTCTAACCCCGTCATTGCGAGGAGCTCTTGCGACGAAGCAATCCAGACTGCTTCCGTGGAGGGATTCTGGATTGCTTCGCTACGCTCGCAATGACGAAGTGTGTGGCGCTACCCCGCCCTCAACGCCGCCATCAACTTCGCCGCGTGCTCTTGCAGCACCCTGTCGTCTTCCTTGCGGCTCGCCGGTGGCAGCATGGCGACGCCGTCGTGGCGCGGCATCACGTGCATGTGCAGGTGAAACACCACCTGCCCGCCGGCAGGCTCGTTGAATTGCTGCACGGTGATGCCGTCGGCGTCGAACGCCTTCATTGCGGCGGCGGCGATCTTGTGCGCGCCGCGGGCGACATGGGCGAAGTCGTCCGGCTCGATATCGAGGATGTTGCGGGCAGGGGCCTTCGGGATCACCAGCGTGTGACCGGGCACGCGCGGCATGATGTCGAGGAAGGCAAAGACGTGCTCGTCCTCGTATACCTTGTAGCAGGGAAGCTCGCCGCGCAGGATCTTTGCGAAGATGTTGTTGCTGTCGTAGGCGGTCATGGCGGCGGCTCCTCGAACGATTTGCGCTTACTGTCACCAGCGGTGGCGAGGCGTCAAGGCGCCTCGTCGGCCCCTTTGCGGAAGGGGCCGAGTTCGGCAAGCTCTCGTCCCGCTTCCGCAACATAGGCGCGCTCGCGCTTGAGGTAATCGTCGATGGCGCGGCGCAGGCCGGGATCGGCGATGAAGTGGGCGGAATGGGTAGTGCGCGGCAGGTAGCCGCGCGCGATCTTGTGCTCGCCCTGCGCGCCGGCCTCGACGTGCTTCAGGCCGTGTTTGATCGCGAAGTCGATCGCCTGATAGTAGCAGACCTCGAAGTGCAGGAACGGGTGATGCTCGACCGCGCCCCAGTTGCGGCCGAACAGCGTGTCGGAGCCGATGAAGTTGATTGCGCCCGCAATCCAGCGATTGTTGCGGCGGGCCATCACCAGCAGCACGTCCTCGTTCATGGTCTCGCCGATCAGCGAGAAGAACTCGCGCGTGAGATACGGCCGGCCCCATTTGCGCGAGCCGGTCTCCATGTAGAATGCGAAGAAGGCGTCCCAGGCATCCTCGGTGATGTCCTTGCCGGTGAGCCAGTGAATGGTGATACCGGGGGCCAGTGCATCGCGCCGCTCGCGCTTGATCGATTTGCGGTGTCGCGAGTTCAGCGTCGCCAGGAAGTCGTCAAAGCTCGCAAAGCCTTCATTGTGCCAGTGGAACTGCTGGTCGGTGCGCAGGAGGAAGCCGTGCTCGGCGAGCAGCTTCCATTCGTCCTCGCGCGCGAACGTGACGTGGACCGAGGAGGCCTTGCTGACGCCGCACAGCGCTATGAGGCCACTCGCCAGCGCCTCCCTGATCTGGGCACGGTCGACGCCGTCGCGGACCAGCAGCCGCGGCCCGGTCGCCGGCGTGAAGGGAACCGAGACCTGGAGCTTCGGGTAGTACCGCCCGCCGGCGCGCTCATAGGCATCCGCCCAACCGCGGTCGAAGACGTATTCGCCCTGGGAATGCGATTTCAGATAGCAGGGCGCGACTCCGGCGACGCGGCCATCGAGCTTGGCGACCAGATGCCGGGGTCCCCAGCCAGTGCGGATCGTGGCCGAACCCGATTTCTCGACTGCGGAGAGAAAGGCGTGGGAGACGAATGGGTTATAGGCGGATCTTGAGAGCCCGAGGGAATCGCCTGGAGGGGCGGATGAACTCCCCACGTCATCGCCATTACAGGTCTTGCCGGGATTGGCGCAGGCGTCCCAATCCCCGGGCGAGATTTCGCCGATGGACGGTACGGCCTCGAGCGTAATTTCGGATGATGCCATTGCGCCCAAGATCGTGCATTGCAGCAGCGACTTCAAGGGGCGGGAACGTGCATGCTCTCGTGCCCCGGACGCAGCGCAGCGCTTCTTCAGCGGTGCGCTGCAGAGCCGGGGCCCATGCGGTAGCGCGCTCGCGGAGAAATGGGTCCCGGCTCTGCGCGGCAACGCTGAAGCGTTGCAGCTTGTCCGGGACACGAGAGTCCGCCCTACGGCACGAACCCCTCGAAGATCATCTGGTCCGCATAACGCGCGACCCGGCTCCGCTGCTCAGGCGTGCGGACCGTCCAGCCCAGCAGGGCGCAGCCGAAGACATTGCGGGCGATCCAGGGGGCGGGGGCCGGGAGGTGGTCGACCTTGAAGGCGACGAAATGCGGTTGGGTCCGGAAGCCGTGGCGGAGGTACAACATGCTGTCGCGCTGCTCTTGGGTGAGCTTGGCCCAGTACTCGTCCTCATAGCTGCGCTGCGCGACGATGCCGCGGGGACGGTTGGGCAACAACTCGCGCAACGCCAGCACCTGGTCGGGATCGAACGACATGCCGACGGCGGGGCCGTCATACGAGGCCAGCACCTCGGCCATCCGCTTCACCAGCTTGCGATCGCCGCCGAAATGGCTCTTCACCTCGATCACCAGGGGTACACGTCCGGCGACCATGGCGCAGAGGTCGGCGAGCGACATCATCCGCTCATCGGTGTCCTTGAACCTGACGGCCTTCAGTTCGGCCGCGGTCTTTGCAATCACCTCGCCGGTGGCCTCGGTGAGTCGGCCCAGGGCATGGTCGTGATGGACCATGGCCTCGCCGTCGGCCGAGAGCTGGACATCCACCTCGATGGCGAAATTGCCCGATATCGCAGCCTGCACCGCGCCCGGCATGTTCTCGACGATGCCGCGCGAAATGTCGTGCAGGCCGCGATGGGCGACCGGCCGGGCTGTCAGCCAATCCGGAGCGCGCATTTGGCGTCAGGCGACCTCGAACACGCCTTCGACCTCGACCGCCGCGTCCGCAGGCAGCGAGGCGACACCGACCGTGGTGCGGGCGTGGCGGCCTTTGTCACCGAAGGCGGCAACCATCAGGTCGGAGGCGCCGTTGAGCACCTTCGGCCCGTCCAGGAAATCCGGGGCCGAGTTGACAAAGCCGCCAAGGCGCACCACGCGCACGACCTTGTCGAGATCACCGAGCGCCGCCTTCACCTGGGCCAGCAGGTTGACGGCGCAGCCGCGCGCGGCTGCGGCGCCGTCCTCGATCGAGACGCCGGCGCCCAGCTTGCCCTTGGCGATCAGCTTGCCGGCGGGGTCGAAGCAGACCTGGCCGGAGACGAACAGGAGGTTGCCCGTGCGCACGAAGGGCACGTAGTTGGCGACGGGGGTAGGGGCCTCGTGCAGCTTGATGCCTTGCTCCGCCAGTTTCTGCTCGACCGTGCCCGCCATGTCCGACCTCATTGTCCAAAAATCCTTCGCGCCGGCGCGTCCCCTGGATGGCCGGGCGCGCCCTGTTTCGCCCATCGTGCCGCCACATGCAAGCAACCGGAGGGGCGCATTTTGTTGAGGCAGGCCAGCAGGTTCAACGTGGAGGGGCAACTTTACGTGAAACGGCCTCAGTTGCGGCGTAATGGAACGGTCATTAAAATGTCGAATCTGCGCTTCCTCAGGGAACAGACATGGTGCACCTTTTCCGGACTTCGCTCGGTATGATGGCGCTCGCCGCGGCCAGTGTCGGCCTCAGTGGCGGGGCTCAGGCCGCCAACGGTCCGTTTCTCGCGCATCAGGCGCTCTATGACCTCAGCCTGGTTAAATCGCGCACCAATTCGGTCAACAGCGCGCGCGGCCGCATCCTCTACAATTTCACGGGGAACGCCTGCGAGGGCTATACCTCGGAATTCCGCCAGGTCTCCGAGCTCGACAGTGGCGAGGGCAAGGTCACGCTCAGCGATCTCCGCTCCAATTCCTGGGAGGACGCCGCCGGCAAGAGCTACCGCTTCAGGATCGAGACGCGCATGAACGAGGCGGATGCCGGCCGCGTCGACGGCTCGGCCGAGCGCGACGGCGACCACATCACCGTCAAGCTGAAGCTGCCGGCGCCGAAAACGTTCACGCTCGACGGCAAGATCGTGTTCCCGACCGAGCAGATCCAGCGCATCATCGCCGCCGCCAAGGACGGCAAGTCGCTGCTCGAGCTGTCCGTCTATGACGGCTCCGACGACGGCCAGAAGGTCTACAACACGCTGACTGTGATCGGCCAGCCGATCCCTGCCGACCGTGCCACCGCGTCTGATCCGTCGACCGCGGACGAGCACATGAAGTCGCTGAAGCGCTGGCCGGTCACCGTGAGCTATTTCGACCGGGACGCTCAGCAGAAAGAGGGCGAGCAGACCCCGGTCTATGCGATGGCGTTCGAGCTCTACGAGAATGGCGTCTCGCGCCAGCTCGTGCTCGACTACAACGATTTTGTCATTTCCGGCGCCATGGGCAAGTTCGACGTCAAGGACAGCAAGCCCTGTAATTGAGGGCACTCGGCCACGTCGTACGCCACTCTTTCACCGTCACCCTGAGGTGGCCGCTTCTTCAGCGGCCCTCGAAGGGCGACGGCCCGGCTGCAGCAGCGGGGCCGTGCATCCTTCGAGGCTCACGATGGGGCGCTTTGCGCGCCCCATCACTCGCACCTCCAGCGACGACGGCTTTGCCGTCGCGCGGGGATGACGGAGCAAGACTGGTGCGCGTGGCATCTAGCTCTCGTCACACTCTCCAGCTACGCTCCGTCCCAACCACAAACTCGGGGAGCCAGCCCATGCCCAAGCTCGACCATCTCCGCCCCAGCGGTCTGCATCACAACCCCGCCTATTCCCACGTCGTCACCGCGACGGGCGCGCGCACGATCTACATCTCCGGCCAGGTCTCGACCGACGAGGAGGGGCGGATCGTTGGCGAGGGCGATATTGCCGCGCAGACGACGCAGGTGATGCAGAATCTCGGCCTCGCGCTGAAGGCGGCGGGGGCGAGCTATTCCAACATCGTCAAGATCACGACCTTCGTGGTGAACTACAAGCCGGAGCTGCGGCCCATCATCGGCAAGGCCCGCTCCGCCTTCTTCGAAGGCATGGAGCCGCCCGCCTCGACGCTCGTCGGCGTCTCCGCGCTCGCCGCGCCGGAATGGCTGATCGAGATCGAGGCGGTCGCGGTCGCGGATTGAGCGGGCTAAGAGTGCTTCGCTCTGGACATCTCCCGTAGAACAGCCATCGCTTCATCGGCCTGGTCGACAGGCACGAAGAGGTGGTCGTGATGAAAGGCCGACACGGCGTTCACACTGATGCCTGCCTCGGCGAGGCGCGCCGTGATGGCTGCCAGAAAGCCCACTGCATCCAGCGCGGAGTGAACCGTCAGCGTGATCAGGCGCGCCGGAAAATCGTGGCGTAGTCCGGCACGCTCGGCCTCCTCTTGTCTTATGATGAGGGTTGTTCCTTCGAGTTCGCGGAATGTCAGCGTCGGGCTGATCGTGGCTGGAATGCTCACGCCTGGCGCAAGCGTGCAGAACACGAAGGTGCCGTTCACCAGCTCCGGCTTCATGACTTTCAGCAGCACGTTGAGATCGCGTTCGCCGGTCACGGTGCGAGCCTCCGGACGAGGAGGGGCGTCTGCGTCGTTGCGAAGCTATCGGCGCCAGCGGCCATGTCCAACATACCTTTGTATATCTCCTCTAATCCTTCTCATGCGCTGGGCTTACGCTGGTACAATTGAGCGACGGCGGGAGATTCTTACAATTTGAGTCCACGCGGGTCACTGCGAGGAAGCTCAAATGAACGTCGTCATTCGAAAGCTCAACGGCTTGTGGCACCTCATCATCGGGTCCTGTCAGATCCGAACTCCGTTCCTGGAGACTCAGGATCGGGAGTTGGTCGTTCAGTATGCCAGGCGCGCCTATCCGGGGGCACGGATCTTCGAACGCGACTGAGTCGACCAGGACCAGATCACTCCTGCGCCTTCTCGGGCCCCTCATAGGCGATGCCGCGGATCACCGCGGCGCTGCCGAACTTCTTGCGCAGGCTGTCCACCGCGCGTTCGGCGTGGGCGGCGCGGCGGTCGAGCATGTCGGTGTCGTCGATCGCGGAGCCCTCGCGCAGCGCGCTGACGCCGGCGCCCATCAGGCGAAAGGCGGTGCCGTCCATTTCCTTGGCCAGCATCTCGCGGCAGATCGAGAAGATCTTTGCGGCGAGCTGGGTCGGGGCGGCGATCGACTGCGAGCGCGTGCGCTGGCGGAAATCTGCGGTTTTCAGCTTCAGCGTCACGGTGGAGCCGGCGAGCGCGCTGCTCTTCAGCCGCGACGACGTCTTCTCGCAGAGCCGCCACAGGATTTTTTCCAGTGTCGCGAAATCGCGGATGTCGGTCTCGAAGGTGGTCTCGCTGGAAATGGTCTTGGCGCCGCGGTCGGGCTCGACGCGGCGCTCGTCGATGCCGCGCGCGAGCCGCCACAACCGGCGGCCGTCGCTCGGAAACTGCCGCATCAGCTCGATCTCGTCGGCCTTCTGCAGATCGGCGATGATGCGGAAGCCGCGCTGGATCAGGCGCTCCTGTGTTGCGGGGCCGACGCCGAAGATGAAGCCGACCGGTTTTTCCGCCAGCATCAATCGGGCTTCCTCCTGGTCGAGCGCGGCAAAGCCGCGCGGCTTGTCGAGGTCGGAGGCGATCTTGGCCAGGAACTTGTTGCAGGACAAGCCGACCGAGACGGTGATGCCGATGTCGCGCTCGACGTCGCGGGCGAAGCGCGCCAGCACCTTGGCGGGGACCATGCCGTGCACCCGCTCGGTGCCGGAGAGATCGAGAAACGCCTCGTCGATCGAGAGCGGCTCGACCAGCGGCGTCAGCGCCTGCATCGCCTGACGGACCTCGCGGCCGACCCGGACGTACTTTGCCATGTCCGGGCGGATCACGGTCGCATGCGGACAGGCTTCCAAAGCCTTGAACATCGGCATCGCCGAGCGCACGCCATAGGTGCGCGCGATGTAGCAGGCGGCCGACACCACGCCGCGCTTGCCCCCGCCGATGATGACGGGCTTGTCGGCGATAGCAGGATTGTCGCGCTTCTCGACCGTCGCGTAGAAGGCGTCGCAGTCGATATGGGCGATGGTGAGGCCCGCGAGCGAGCGGTGGCGGACGAGGCGGGGGGAACCGCAGGCCGAGCAGCGCCGCACGCCCAAGTTCTGTACCCCCATGTCGAGGTCGGCCAGACAATCCCGGCAGAAGCAGCGGGGCCCGGCCGGCTCTGGAACGCTCACGGCACGTCGCGCTCCCAGGAGGGGTCGCCGAGCGCATCGCCGAGGACCTGCCGCGCCGCGGCAACGTTGGTCGGGTGCAGTTCGGCGGCCTTGGCAAAGGCTTTCACCGTGGCGTCGTCCCGCATCACGAAATCGAGCACGCTGAGGAGGAAATTCGGGTCCGCGCCGGCGTTGCGCAGGGTCTCCGGGCCGACCCCCGTCTCGGCCAGGAACAGGCCCAGCCGCTCAGGCTCGCCCGCAACGAAGGACAAGGCCTGAATCGCAACGATTTCAGCGACTTCGCGGGGGTTGTGAACAGGCTTTTTCACGGGGACGGTTTGCCTTTCCGTTAACTTTCGGGCTCTAATTTGGAATCATCATGCCCGAGTCTCGTGCTCGAGTCTTGCGGCCCCGGACAAGCAACTGGAAACCACATCGCAGAAAGTGGCCCCTCGGGTTTAACGAAACTCAAGCGAATCTGAGGCTAGTTTGAATCCAGTTTTCGAAACGCCGGAAAGCGGCGTCTGAGGCGTCTCACATGTACCGGTCCTTCGGACCAATCAGGAGGGCGGGATGGCTAAGACCGTCCTGATCGTGGAAGACAACGAGCTCAACATGAAGCTCTTCCGCGACCTGTTGGAGGCGCACGGGTACCAGACCTCCGGCACCAGCAACGGCTACGAGGCGCTCGACCTCGTGCGCAAGATGCGGCCCGACCTCGTGCTGATGGACATCCAGCTGCCGCAGGTCTCCGGCCTCGAGGTGACGCGCTGGATCAAGGACGATCCGGAGCTGCGTGCCATTCCCGTCGTCGCGGTCACGGCGTTCGCGATGAAGGGCGACGAAGAGCGCATCCGCGAGGGCGGCTGCGAAGCTTATTTGTCCAAGCCGATCTCGGTCGGCAAATTCATTGAGACGGTCCGGCGTTTTATCGGATAGGAAGTGAGTTCACAGTGTCCGCGCGTATCCTGGTCGTCGACGACGTCCCCGCCAACGTCAAGCTGTTAGAGGCCCGCCTCTCCGCCGAATATTTCGACGTGATGACCGCCGCGAACGGCGCCGAGGCGCTCGCGATCTCGAGGCGTGCCGAATGCGACATCATCCTGCTCGACGTGATGATGCCCGACATGGACGGCTTCGAGGTCTGCCGCCGCCTCAAGACCGATCCGGCCACGCATCACATTCCTGTCGTGATGGTCACCGCGCTCGACAGCCCCGCCGACCGCAACCGCGGGCTCGAGGCCGGTGCCGACGACTTCCTGACCAAACCCGTCTCCGACGTCGTGCTGATCGCGCGCGTGCGTTCGCTGACGCGGCTGAAGATGATGACGGATGAATTGCGCATGCGCGCCATCACCTCGCTCGAGATCGGCATGCAGGCGCCCGAGCGCAGCGCCGTCGCCGACACCGGCAAGGGCGGCCGCATCCTCCTGGTCGATGACCGCCAGTCCTCCTACGAGCGGCTGGCGACGATCCTCGCCGCCGAGCACACGGTCGATGTCGAGCCGAACCCGACGGAGGCGCTGTTCCACGCCGCCGAGGGCAATTACGACCTCCTGATCGTCTCGCTCGACCTCAACAATTTCGACGGCCTGCGCCTGTGCAGCCAGGCGCGCTCGCTGGAGCGCACGCGCCACGTGCCGATCCTGGCCATCGCCGACCCCGAGAACTCGACACGGCTGCTGCGGGGCCTCGAGATCGGCGTCAACGACTACCTGCTGCGCCCGATCGACAAGACCGAGCTCTTGGCGCGCGCCCGCACCCAGATCCGCCGCCGCCGCTACACCGATCATTTGCGCGACAACGTGCAGAACTCGATCGAGATGGCGATCACCGACGCGCTCACCGGCCTGCACAATCGCCGCTACATGGAGACCCACCTGGCGACGCTCGCCGAGCAGGCCTCAACCCGGGGCAAGCCGCTGGCGCTGATGATCCTGGACATCGACTACTTCAAGTCGATCAACGACAATTACGGCCACGATGCCGGCGACGACGTGCTGCGCGAGTTCGCGGTGCGCGTGCGCAAGTCGATCCGCGGCATTGACCTGGCGTGCCGCTACGGCGGCGAGGAATTCGTCATCGTGATGCCGGAGACCGATCTCCACGTCGCCGGCATGGTCGCCGAGCGCCTGCGCCGCTCGATCGCGGGCGAGCCCTTCGCGATTCACAAGGGGGCCAAGCGCATCGAGGTCACGATCTCGATCGGCCTCACCACCCTGGAGCGAAAGGGCGAGTCGGTCGCCGACGTCCTCAAGCGCGCCGACACCGCGCTCTACCGCGCCAAGCACGACGGCCGCAATCGCGTCGTGTCGCAGGCGGCGTGAGGGCCGGACACAAAAAGTGCGAAAACAACCCCATGCACAGTAGGCGGCACTAGCCGGATCAATGGGTTATGCAGGCGACAAGATCGCCCGCGCAGGCAGCAACGCCGTTTGACCCGTCGGGCAAAACAGGAGCATATTGGTAAGGTCGCGAAATGGTCCTGACGAGTAGTCAGGTGTCCGCGCTTCCTCCACGAATTCCGCTGTCATTCCCCGCGAAAGCGGGAAATCCAGTACGCCGCAGCTTCCCGGGTCTAGCCTCACTGCCTCTGGAATACTGGATCACCCGCTTTCGCGGGTGATGACACCGTTGGGTGCGGCGACGTCTATTGTGGCGCGCGCTTGCGTCCCTTCACCGGCTTCTCCGCATCCTCGCCCACATCCACCCCCGCATTCCGCAGCAACACCTTCGCCGCTTCCTTGGCCGCCCGTGCCATCGCCGGATCATCGCGCACGAGGTCCTGCGCGATGGAGCCGTCGACCAGCAGCACGAGCTGCGTCGCCAGCGCATCGGCATCGGCAACGCCGAGCTCGGTCAGGCGGTCGCGAAACCAGAGGCGGCGGCTTTCCTTGAAGGCGATGGCGATCTTCTTCACGGTGCGGTCGGCGGGGCCGAGCTCGGCGACCGCGTTGACGAACGGGCAGCCGCGAAAGTCCTTCGCCGCAAAGCGCCGCTCCAACGAATCGAAGGTGGCGAGGATCTGCTCGGCGGGCGGCTTGTCGGACGGGCGTGCGCTGACGAAGCGGCGCTCGAGATAGGCCGCGATCAGCGCGTCCTTGGACGGGAAGTGATTGTACAGCGTGCGCTTAGAGATGCCGATTTCGGCCGCGATGGTGTCGACGCCAATGGCGCGAATACCTTGCAGGTAGAACAGCTTGTCGGCGGTCTGAAGGATCCGCTCTTTCATCGTCTGTGGGGCAGGCGGGGGAGCCATGCAGCGGAATGCGTCCTGTTCGCTTGACAGCCGCTTCCATCTATAGCCTAAGTAAACAGGTCTGTGTACCCAAAAACATCGGCAAAAGCAGACGACGGCACGCGTGCCGCGCCCAAAAGGGAGAAGAAAAATGCCCCTGCTGCAGGTCCTGCGCCCGACCTTGCCGATCCTGATCGGCGCCTCGATCATGTTGACGTTGAGCATGGGACTGCGGCAGTCGCTCGGCATCTTCATGCAGCCGCTGACGCACGACATCCACATTTCGATCTCGGATTTCACGCTGGCGCTGGCGGTGCAGAACCTCGCCTGGGGCTTCCTGCAGCCGCCCGCCGGCGCGCTCACCGTGCGCTACGGCTTTCGCCCGATCATGATCGCCGGCGCGCTGATGTACATTGCGGGCCTCGCGCTGATGGCAACGGCGAATGGGCTTCTCAGCATCATGATCGGCGCCGGCGTGCTGATCGGGACCTCGCTCGCCTGCACCGCGGCGGCGATCGCGATGTCGGTGGCGGCGCGTGCGGTGCCGGAGACGGTGCGCTCGACCGTGCTCGGCATCGTCTCCGGCGCGGGCTCGCTCGGCGCGCTGCTGTCGGCGCCGATCGGGCAGATGCTCAACGAGGGTTTTGGCTGGCGCATCGGGCTCGCCGGCTTCGTCATCATGTCGGCGCTGATGATTCCCGCAGCGTGGTATGCCGGCCGCGTCGACAAGATTCCGCTGCCGAAGCCGGCCGCCGATGACATCGGTGACGCCTCGGCGGCAATTGCGGCGAGAACCGCGTTCGGCAATGCCTCCTTCGTGGTGATGACCTGCGCCTATCTCGTCTGCGGCATGCAGCTCGTGTTCCTCACCACGCATCTGCCGTCGTACCTCGCGATCTGCGGCCTCGATCCGATGCTGAGCGCACAGACGCTCGGCATGATCGGCGGCTTCAACGTGCTGGGCTCGCTGTTCTTCGGCTGGGCCGGCCAGCGCTGGAACAAGCTGGCGCTGCTCGGCGCAATCTACATCCTGCGCTCGCTCGCGCTCGCCTGGTACTTCATGCTGCCGGCAAGCCCGTTCTCGACGCTGCTGTTCGGCGCGATCATGGGGTTTTTGTGGATGGGCGTCGGCCCGCTGGTCGCGGGCGCGGTCGCCGAGATGTTCGGCCTGCGCTGGCAGGCGATGATCCAGGGCCTCGCTTTCATGAGCCACCAGGTCGGCAGCTTCCTCGGCGCCTATGGAGGCGGGCTGCTCTACGACGCGCTCGGCTCCTACACCATGGCCTGGCGCATCGGCGTCGCGCTCGGCCTCGCCGGCGGCATCGTGCAGGTCGCGTTCGCGCTCGTCAGGCCATCGCAGCCGCCGGCGCCGGTGTTGCGGACAGCGTAGGGCGGGGCGTGCGGTCGCTTTCTTTGGCTTTGCACCCAAGAGCTGCCGCTCTCACAAATTCGCATTTGCCCCAAAGCGCTCGATTGCTGACGTGCGAGAGAACCTTTCGTCGACTCGGCAGGCGGTAGTTGGTGGCCTTCCAATTTCGCGTTTGGGTCGTGTCAGGCTGTGGTCAGCTTTCTCAGATTGAAAATGGGCTTGAGTTGCAGAGTGTTAGCCAGTTCATAATCCTAATTGCGCCGGCCAGGTTAAGCTTTTCGAGACAACCGCTCGGGAGGCAACGATGACACCCGGCTGGCTCATTTCCCTGCGACTATCGCCTGTGTCTACTTCCTGGCCATTGTGAGTTTGATCATGCTTGGCGCTTGGTAGGCGGCTGACGAAGAGAATAAGAGCGCGCTCTGAAGATTCGCCCATAGACCGACGCGAACTCATGTCGGTCGGAATTCGATCGGGTGCGGCCATGGATTGCGCGAATTGCGGCAGAGTCAACCCAGAGGGAACGAAGGTCTGCGGCGATTGCGGCGCGCCGCTGTTCTTTCGCTGCGCTGCATGCGGGGGCGACAATCCCACAGGCAAGAACTTCTGTGGCGACTGCGGTGCCGCGCTCACGCCGACAGTGCCGCCGCAGGTGAAAGCTGAGGCCGGCGCATCGACGTCCATCGTAGCACCGGTCACGAAACGCGCTGGCTTGTTAGCCGCACCAAGCTCTTCCGCCGAGCGTCGTCAGCTCACAGTGATGTTCTGCGACCTCGTCGGCTCGACAGCACTTGCGACAAAGCTCGATCCGGAAGATCTACGGGACATAATTGCTGAGTACCGCGACAGCGTAGCGGCGGTCGTCCGCAAGTACGGTGGCACCGTCAGCCGTTACATCGGCGATGGCATGCTCATCCTATTCGGCCATCCTTCAGCGCATGAGGACGATGCCGAACGCGCAGTGCGCGCTGCGCTTGAGATCGCCGCGACCAGGCACGCGCCGGGAGCCCCACCCGAGTTCGAGCTGCGGGTTCGTCTTGGGCTCGCGACTGGCCTCGTCGTCGTAGGTGATCTTATCGGCAGCGAAGCTGCGGAGGCGCAGGCAGTCCTTGGCGAGACCCCGAACCTTGCCGCTCGACTCCAAGCGCTCGCCGAACCGGATGGGGTAGTCATTGCCGAGGACACGCGGCGGCTCATCGGCGGGCTCTTTGACTACGAAAATCTCGGCGCGGTGACGCTGAAGGGCTTCGCCGCACCGGTGCAAGCCTGGCGGGTGCTTCATGAGGGAACAGCGGAAAGCCGCTTCGAGGCGTTGCACCCTTCGGTCCTCGCCCCGCTGGTTGGGCGTGAGGAAGAACTCGCGCGGTTGGAGCGGAGCTGGGGCCATGCGCGGGCGGGTACCGGTCAAGTCATGCTGCTCGTCGGCGAGGCGGGCATCGGCAAGTCACGCCTCGTTGCAGCTCTTCAGGAGCGTATCGAGCGGGAGCCGCACACCTGCTTGCGCTACTTCTGTTCGCCTCATCATCAGGAAAGCGCGCTTTACCCTTTTACCGCACAACTCCAGCGAGCGGCTGGCTTCGATCGTGAGGACACACCGAGGGCGAAGCTCGACAAACTTCGAGCGCTCCTATCCCCTGCATTGCCGTCCGACGAAGACGTGGCGATCCTGGCCGAGTTGCTGTCGATCCCGAACGATGATCTGTGCTTGCCGGTTACGAGTACGCCGCAACAAAAGAAGGAGAGAAGCTTCACGGCTCTCGTTCGCCAGCTTGAAGCTCTCGCGCAAAGACGTCCAATCATGGTCGTGTTCGAGGACATGCAATGGATCGATCCAAGCTCGCGCGAGCTGCTGGACCGGACCGTGGATCGCGTAGCAAGCCTACCGGTTTTGGTCCTGATCACCTACCGTCCCGAATTCCAGTTGGTATGGACCGGAAGGCCGCACGTCAGCTTGCTCGTGCTGAACCGGCTTGACCAGAAAGCGGGCGCTGCGCTGATCCGGAGCGTGGCAGGCGGCCGGGCGCTGCCGACCGAAATCGTCAATGAAATTGCTGAACGAACGGATGGCGTGCCGCTGTTCGTTGAGGAGTTGACCAAAGCGGTGCTCGAAACGAGCCCAGAGGGTATCGCGCGAGCCATCTCCTTCGCGCCGCTGCCCGGACTTGCTGTGCCGGCCACGCTGCATGCTTCGTTGATGGCTCGGCTCGACCGAATCGGCCCGATAGCTAAGGAAGTGGCGCAAGTCGGCGCGGCCATTGGCCGCGAGTTCTCCTACGATCTGCTCGCCGCGATCGTACAGCGGTGCGACAACGAGCTGCAGGCGGCGCTCGATCGGCTGATCAAGGCCGAGCTCTTGTTTGGACATGGCGAACCGCCCGATGCCAATTTTTTGTTCAAACACGCACTGGTCCAGGATGCGGCATACGGCACAATGTTGCGCAGCCAACGCCGCGAGCTGCACGCGCGGATCGCCGGCGCGCTCGAGGAGAGGCTCGCTAAGGGCATCCAAGAGCAACCGGAGATCCTCGCCCACCATTGCGGGCATGCGGGTCTGATCGAAAAGGCAGTTTCCTATTGGCAGGAGGCTGGTGAGCGTTCGAAGGCTCGATCGGCGATGACAGAAGCAATCGCGCAGATGCGAAAGGCACTCGATCTGCTATCCCATCTGGCGGATACTCCCGGGCGCCAGCGCACGGAAACTGACCTTCAACTCGCGCTCGGCGGAGCACTGATCGCCGCAAAGGGCCATGCGGCCGAAGAGACGGGCAGGGCCTACGCCCGGGCGCGTTGCCTCTGCGAGGCATTGAACGATACGCCGAACCTGCTCAAGGCGCTCTGGGGCGAGTTCGTGCATTATCACGTGCGTGGTGAAACGGAACGATCGCATCGCATCGCCGAGGACCTGCTCGATTTGGCTGGACGACAAAACGACCCGGCCATTCTTGTCGCCGGGCATCGGGCTGTCGGCGATAGCTGGCTTCATCGCGGACAATTGGCTTTGGCGCGCGCCCATCTTGAGCGGGGCCTTGCCCTCTACGATCCGGCGCAGCAGCGCTCTCTGACGGCTCTGTTCGCAGAAAACGCCCGCGTAGCGATGCTTTCGTTCCTGTCGCTGACATGTGGCCTGCTTGGGTTCGCCGATCAAGCGCGCGTGCAGAGCAGTGACGCCCTGGCAGAGGCGCGCGATGCGTCCCACCCGATCAGTCTCGCATTCGCGCTGAGCGTTGCCTGCCGGTTGCATTTCGTGCTCGATGATGCGGGTATGGTTGGGCGAAGGGCGGAGGAGCTCGTTGCGCTTACCACCGAGCAGCGCTTTGCTTTCTTTCTCGCGATGGGGACGGCATATCGCGGCTGGACGCTGGCAGAAGCCGGCGACGTCGAATCCGGGGTGGACTTGCTGCGGCGCGGTATCGAGGGATTCCAGGCGTCCGGCGCAGCATGGACTCTTCCGTTCTACCTCGCGCAGCTCGCGGCAGCCGAGGTAAAGGCGGCACGATTCGAAACCGGGCTTGGCCAACTATCCGATGCCTTGGCACTGACCCATAAATTGGGGGTGCGATGGTTCCAGGCCGAACTGCATCGGCGACGAGGAGAGTTGATGCTAAGGGCTCGGCCAGGCGCCGAGGCCGAAGCGGAGACCGAGTTTCGCCACGCCATTGCGATTGCTCACCAGCAGGAGGCGAAACTCTGGGAACTTCGCTCCGCCGTCAGTCTCGCCCGGCTCTGGCGTGATCAGGACAGGGGTGATGAAGCACGCGGTCTTCTCGCGCCGGTCTACGGTTGGTTCAACGAGGGCTTCGACCTTCGCGACTTGAAGGAGAGCAAGGCGCTGCTGGAAGAACTCCGAGTGTAACACGTGGAACTTATCGTAAGCGCGCTCCATTGAAGCGCCATAGCGTTCTCGGGTTTGGCGACTCCGCTGTGCCGCCGTAGCGCCTTCTCTGTGGGCGGAGGACGCATGTCCGCGCTGCTGGTCGCGCTTCGGGTTGTTATCTTCGCATGACCTCTCCCGGCACGGCTTCGCACTTTGTGCTGTACCTTTCCTGGCCGGATCAGGTACTCGACCGCAACCACTGCGAAAAGACTCGAATGGTCCGTGCGCGCGGATGGCTTGGCCTGCTGACCACATAGAAGCTATAGCCGGGTAGGGGCAGCGAGAATGCCTTGACGAGCGTGCCGGCGGCGAGGTCGTGTGCCACGAGCACATCACTGAAAATCCCGAGGCCCTGCCCACTGATCACCGCCTCGATGGCGTGCAGTTCTTCCCGGAAACTCAAGTGCTGCAGGTCCTTGTATTGGGGCACCTCGCGCCACCTGCGCTGGGCCGCACCGAGCCATCTCTGCCAGGTCGGTGGCTCACGATCGGCCGGCGACCAATAGGAGTGGATCAGAACATGCTTTGCGAGGTCGACTGGTCTCTTCAGGCATCCCGTTAAAAGCAAATCTGGACTGCAGACCGGCCAGAACGTATCGCTGAAGAGTTCATCGACGATCCCGTCTGTCGGCGGTACGCGGCTGGTCGCATAACGGATGGCAACGTCACTGTCTCCGGCCTGCAGATCGAGCACCGTGTCAGTGCCAATCACTTCCAATGGCACGTCAGGATGCAACTTCCGCCACAGGGGCAGGCGGGGCACGAGCCAGCGGCTGGCGAAGGCGTTGGTCGTCGTAACCCGGAGCGGCTGCTCGTCACCTTCCTGCTTGAGGGACGCAATGGCAGCGGCAAACGCCTCGAGCCCGCCGCGAATGGCAGGAAACAGCTGCGCGCCGGCATCGGTCAAGGAAAGAGGGCGTGGTCTGCGCCGGAACAGGGCGCGGCCGCAATACTGCTCGAGCAATCCGATCTGGTGGCTGATCGCGGTCGGCGTGACGCCGAGTTCTGCCGCGGCTTTCTTGAAGCTCAGATGACGCGCGGCAGCCTCAAAAGCGCGGAGCTCGATCAGGGGCGGCAGCTTGTGCATGCGGCCAGTCTAGGTGAAATCAGTTCATCGTCACCTGAATTCTTCGGATTTGCTCTGCGACAGCCCGCGATCGAGGATGTGGCGGGCCAAGCTAGGGAGCTCGTGTCATGTCCATCGCATCTGTTGCCAGCGCTGCCGCCGAACTTAGTGCCTCCTTCGGAGGAGAACTGCTCAAGCCAGCGGACGAGGGCTACGACGAGGCGCGCAAGGTTCACAACGGGCTGGTCGACAAACGGCCAGCATTGATTGCCAAGTGCTGCAGTGCGGCCGATGTCGTGGACGCCGTGAGACTTGCGATCAAGCTCGGCCTCGAGGTTGCGGTTCGCGGCGGCGGCCACAATGTGGCCGGGCGCGCAACCATCGACGGCGGGATCATGATCGACCTCTCACCCATGAAGGGGATCCGGGTCGACGCTATCGGCAAGACCGTATGGGCGCAGGGCGGCGTCACCTGGGGCGAGCTCAATCGAGCAACGCAGCTTCACGGACTTGCGGTGACCGGCGGCGTGGTCTCGACCACCGGCATCGCGGGCCTGACGCTCGGCGGAGGACTCGGCTGGCTGATGGGCAAGTACGGCCTCGCACTGGATAATTTGCGGGCTGTCGAACTCGTCACGGCCGACGGCAAGATTGTGCGGGCCAGCAAGCAAGAGCAGCCTGATCTGTTTTGGGCCGTGCGCGGCGGCGGCGGAAACTTCGGGATTGCCATCAGCCTCGAATACGACCTGCATAAGGTAGGACCAATCATCACCGGCGGCCCGATCGTTCACCCTATCGAGTGTTCCCGCGACGTGCTGGAATTTTTCCGGACCAGCACGCGGTCGCTCACGGACGAGCACATGCTGTTCGCTTCCCTGACCCATGCGCCCGACGGGTCCGGCAGGGAGGTCGCGGCCCTGGTCACCAGCCACTGCGGTGAAGTCACCGAGGCCGAACGAGCGATGCAGCCGCTGAAGCAGTTCGGCACTCCAATTATGGATGCAGTCGGACCGATGACCTATTGCGAGCTCAACCGCATGCTCGACGCCAACTATCCGAAAGGCGCCTTCAACTATTGGAAGTCGAACTTCCTCATGGAGCTGAGCGATGGTGCGATTGCGACGATGATCGAATGTTTCGCCCGCTGCCCGACTCCGATGGGGCAGCTGCTGCTCGAGCACATCCACGGTGCCGCGGCCCGCGTGGGTGCCGGGGATACGGCATTTGTGCATCGGCACGAGGGCTACAATTTCCTGATCCTCGCGCAATGGACGCAGGCCAGCGATACCGGCCGCAGCATCTCGTGGGCCCGCGCAACCTATGAAAGGATGCGGCCCTTCTTTGCTTCCGGACGCTATGTCAATTATCTCGATGATGACGAGACAGGCGATCCCGTTGCCGCTGCCTATGGGCGGAACTACCGGCGCCTGCAGCAGATCAAGGCGAAATACGACCCCACGAATTTCTTCCGGATGAACCAGAACATCCGGCCGCTCGCCTGATTGCCGGCTGCCGATTTCTGGCTCTCATCTGGATGTAAGTAGAAACCAAGCCGCGACCCGGTCCACCGCGGACGGGCGGGGCTGATCCCCAGGAGGGACTTGAGAATGGCGGTCGTGTGCAGGCCCGCTCGCATCGACGACTTGAAGCAGGCCGATGACATCGTGGTCGCCAGCATCAATGAGCTCACCGAACGGCGGGGGTTCGGGAAGATGGCATCCTCTCGCCCGCAGAATTTTCAGGCCTTCTCGCTCGCCGATGATCCCGAAGGCTTATGGGTGGCCGATGACGACGGAGAAATTGTCGGCTTCGCCTGGAGTTGGGTCTGTGGCGAGCTTTGGTTCTTGGCGCAATTGTTCGTCGCGCCTGATCGTCAGAGCGACGGTATTGGCAACCAACTCATCAATAATGCGTTCGCACATGCAGAAATGCGCGGAGCACCGATCAAGGCGCTGATCACCTTCACGTTCAACAACGTATCTCAAGGCCTCTACATCCGTCGCGGACTGTTCCCGCGCTTTCCGATCTACATGGTCAGCGTCCCTCGTGACCGCCTGGCGCCACGGTTGGCTGCGCCGCGGCTTCGTCTTGAATCTCTCACGGCCGACGCAATCGCATACGACGAGCTGGCGCCGATTGATGTCAGTGCTCTCGGCGTTTCTAGGGAGAAGCATCATCGATTTCTCCTGGGCGACAGCACGACGCGCGGATTCACCATTCACGCCGGCAATGAGTGCGTCGGGTATGTCTATATTTCGGATGGACACATTGGTCCGCTTGCAGTCCGCAGGCCAGATTTCGTTGACTCGGCTTTTGCCGCTGCGTTGTCGTTCGCGGCACAGAGCGATTGTCCGACCATTTCGGCCTTTGTGCCGGGCGCGAGCGAGCCAGCGCTCAAGGCGGCGACCGATCACGGGATGCGTCTGACGTTCCCGATGCTGCTGATGTCGAATCGACCGTTCGGAGATTGGAGCAGCTATCTCCCGCGCAATCCAGGTTTCATGTAGGGGATTCAACCGAGAAGGTCGGCGTTTAGGGGCAGTCCGGAAAGCACGGACCAATGGTCGGATCGGCGCCGTTCCGGGGGCGCGTCATGCTCTGGTTCGGACGCCCTATCGCGGACGTGCGCTGCGGCCTTGTTGGGGCGGCCGTGGCGCATAGGGGTTTTCCAGGCACATCGCCGAACGGCCCGCAGCGCTTGCTCTGCATTCTTCCAATGAACGATACTGGCACGAATTGTAGGTGCCGCCGCCCCATTGCCACTCCTGCAGACATACCGGAGCGTTGCCGCCGAACCGCTGCGCTGCGGCCGGACCGGGCGCGGACATGGTGATCAGGACGAAGAGGAGATAGGCAAGCGCGCGCACCATGATCAGCGCGGCCGGGGCGGGTACGGAGCCGGCTGCCTGAACCTCACACGCGGGTTCAGATCGCAATAGGTGTTCCATCGCCCGGATGACGAGGCCAGGCATTGGTCTCGCGTGGAATACATGCAGTCTCCGGAAGCCCCGAGCCCTCCGCCAAAGACGCACCAGGGATAGTCGCGCTCGGCCTTTGCTGCGGAAGAAAATCCGATGACCATGACGACAATGAGCAGGGCGATGCGCATGCGGATCTCCATCAGCTGAGCGGCAACGCAAAAGGTTCGCTCTCGAAAGATAGCCGCGTGATGATCGTGGCTCAACAACCATGACTCAAGCAAGTTCCTCGCTCGCGCTCGTGTGACGCACGTGTGAGCTCGCAGAGACGGTCCGGATTTGCTTGGCGCGCTGAACAGCGCAGCGTCTGGTAGCTTGCCCAAGGCACGCGAGCAGGGACACGCGAGCCCAAACGACAGCGGGGCCCGCAAGGGCCCCGCAAAAATCCTTGGCGCTACGCCGATCTTACTTGATCTTGGCTTCGCGGAATTCGACGTGCTTGCGCGCGACGGGATCGTACTTCTTCTTGACCAGCTTGTCGGTCATGGTGCGCGAATTCTTCTTGGCGACGTAGTAGAAGCCGGTGTCGGCCGAGGACACGAGCTTGACCTTGATGGTGACCGCTTTGGCCATGTTCTGAACCTCAGAATATCAGGGGGAATCTGGAGCCGGCCAAACGGCCCGCGTTGGCCGGCAACCTAGCCAGAAACCGCCTGATGTCAAGGTTTTACACCCGAAAAACCACTCAAATCGGGCCCATTAGGCCTCGAAGAACCGGTTTTTCGGCCGCGGCAGGCCCAGATTCTCCCTCAAGGTGGGCCCTTCATAGTCTTTGCGGAAGATCCCGCGCTTCTGCAGCTCCGGGACGACCTTGTCGACGAAATCGTCGAGGCCGGCGGGCAGGAACGGGAACATGATGTTGAAGCCGTCGGAGCCGCGCCCGACCAGCCATTCCTCCATCTGGTCGGCGATGGTTTTTGCTGTGCCGACGAAGGACAGGCCGCCATAGCCGCCGACGCGCTGGGCGAGCTGGCGCACGGTCAGCTTGTCGCGGGCAGCGAGATCGACCAGGCGCTGGCGGCCGCTCTTGCTGGCGTTCGACTCGGGGATCTCGGGCAGCGGACCATCGGGATCGAAGCCGGAGGCATCGGTGCCGAGGATCACGGACAACGAGGCGATGGCGCTGTCGTAGTGTACACGGCTGTCGAGCAAAGCGCGCTTCTCCTTGGCCTCCTCGACGCTGTCGCCGACCACGACGAAGGCGCCGGGGAGGATCTTCAGGTGTTCGGGGTCGCGGCCGATCTTCTCCATGCGGCCCTTGATGTCGGCATAGAGTTTCTGCCCGTCGGCGAGGCTGCCGCCGCCGGTGAACACCGCTTCCGCGGTTTCGGCGGCGAGCTGCTTGCCGTCTTCGGAGGCGCCAGCCTGCACGATCACCGGCCAGCCCTGCACAGGGCGGGCGATGTTGAGGGGGCCGCGCACCTTCAGATATTGGCCCTTGTGGTCGAGCACATGCATTTTGGCGGGATCGAAGAACAGCCCGCTCTCGACGTCGCGCACAAAGGCATCGTCGGCGAAGGAGTCCCACAGGCCGGTGACGACGTCGTAGAACTCGCGGGCGCGCTTGTAGCGCTCGGCGTGCTCCATGTGATCGTCGAGGCCGAAATTCAGCGCCGCGTCCGGGTTGGAGGTGGTGACGATGTTCCAGCCGGCGCGGCCGCCGCTGAGATGGTCGAGCGAGGCGAAGCGGCGCGCAACGTGATAGGGCTCGTCGAACGTGGTCGAGCCCGTCGCGATCAGGCCGATGCGCTCGGTCACCGCCGCGAGCGCCGACAGCAGCGTGAACGGCTCGAACGAGGTCACGGTGTGACTGCGCTTGAGCGCGTTGATCGGCATGTTCAGCACCGCGAGGTGGTCGGCCATGAAGAAGGCGTCGAACTTGCCGGCCTCGAGCTTGCGGATCAGCGTCTTGATATGGCCGAAATTGAAATTCGCGTCAGGCCAGGCCCCGGGATAGCGCCAGGCGCCGGTGTGGATGCTGATCGGGCGCATGAACGCGCCAAGCTTGAGTTGCCGTTGTGCCATCGCGCCCTAAGTCCGTTCTGGGTGACGTTCGCAAAGACATAGGGACGCTGAGGAACTCTGCCATTGGGGGAGGCGGGAAGAATTTTTTGTTTTTCGATCGACTCTCAGTACGTTGCCTCTCGAACCAATCCGCCTCTTGCTTCGACCAAGCCTTGACATCGTGAGGAGACCCGACATGGCCGGCGCAATGACTGTGGATCGCGGCATGGTTCGCATCGACCGCCCCATGCCCTGGGTTGGCCGGCTGTTGTCGGTGCCGCTGCTGGCCGCGAGCGGTTATCTCCTCTGGAATGTCGCGCTCGGCCTGCGCCAGGATTTTTCCGGGTTTGGCCGGCTTGCCGACGACCTCGTGCCGGTGCTGGTGTTCACCGGGCTCGGACTGCTCGTCGGCATTCCCGGCCTGATCCTGCTCACGTTCCGCTATTTCGTCGTGCTCAACGAGACGCTGCGCCAGATCGTCATCACCAGGCAGTTCGGCCCGCTGAACATCCGCAGGCAGCGCAACCTCGCCGACTATCATTTCATCAGCATCACCGATGATTATGATACGGATCTGACGACGTACGACGTCAATCTCTGCGGCAACAAGGGTACCGAGCCGATCACGCTTCAGAGCTTCATCAGGCGCGAGGAGGCGGACCAGCTCGCAAACGAGATCGGCCGCGTCCTCAAGCTGCCGACGCGCGACTATGTCGGCACCGAGCCGGATGCGGATGAAATGGACGCCGCACGCTAGGCGTGTATCCGAAAATTGGGATGTCTGGCTGGTCCTCCGATAGCGGCTCAGTAGCGGACATTGCGCGAGGTTCGAGTCGGGCCACCTCCAGACCTCGCCTCCGCTTCAAGACACGGGTACCTTGCGATTTTTGGCAATTCCGCTGTGAGGGAATCTAATGGCTAGCAAGGACCTTCCGACGATCGGCATCATGATTGCGGGGACTGAGCGTCCCATTGAGGGATTCAAGACGGGTCTCAAGGAATTCGGGCTTGTTGAAGGACAGACCGTCAAATTCGAGCAGCGTGTAGCCAATGGCGAGCTTGGGAAGCTCCCCGCCTTCGCGGCGGAGCTGGCTCACCTTAATGTCGACGTCATAGCGCTCATTGGAGCGGTCACCGCCCGCGCTGCGCAAAAGGTGACGACGACTATTCCGATTATTTACTCAGTTGTGGTCGACCCGATTGGCGACGGGCTCACCACAAGCCTGGAAAGACCCGGCGGCAACATGACCGGGGTGACGAGTTTCGACCCGAACCAAGCGAGGACGCACGTCGATTTACTGCGGTCGGTTTGTCCGAAGCTCTCGCGCGTGGCGGTGCTTAGCGACAAGGGCGTATCAGAGTGCATGTCCAACAGCAATGAGCATGCCATTCGAGACCGCGGGCTCTCCTCACAGATTTTGCGCGTTCTCGGACCCGACCCCGATCTGGATGGAGCGTTTGCTGCGATGAAACGAGAGCAAGCAGATGCGTTGATTGCAGTCGAAGAGCCGATCATTGGTCCGAACCGCATGCGGATTGCGCAAACTGCCGTGGCCCTGCAGCTTCCTACAATTTTCCCGAGGGAGATGGCTGATGCGGGCGGCCTCTTCAGCTACGGCACGAGCCTGCGTACGGCTACCCGGCATATGGCGCAGTACGTGAAGAACGTTCTCGATGGCGCGAAACCGGGCGAGATGCCAATCCGCACATTGTCCGCACACGAGTTGGTGGTGAACTTGCAGACCGCTGCACGGCTTGGGCTGACGGTGCCAGCGGACTTGCTCGACAGAGCCGTCGAAGTAATTCAATGAATCCGGAGTCCGGTTAGGTCAACAACGGAAGCGGCGATCTGACTGCCCCAAGTCCGGTTGACATTCAGAACCTGACTTTTCGTCAAGCAGCGGCGAGGCCGGAATCGATCGGGCCAGGGCGATTGCGGAAACATGGATTCCGGGCTCGCGCCGAGGGGCACGCCCCGGAATGACGGAAAGGATCAGCTCAAAATATCCTTCTGCATCTTGCCGCCATAGAAATGGAAGAACGGCACCGGCGCATCGTGGCGGAGCGGACCGGTGGCCAGGCGGGTGTCGAGCTCGTTGAGCACGTTACGCGTCATCGGATGCAGATCGGCGAGCGGTTTTGAGCCGAGCTCGACCCAGACCAGCTCGACCAGCTCGGCATCGGCATGGATCACGCCATCGACGCGGTGGGTGATCGCGGAGGCGTCCGCGGTGAAGAAGCGGGTGTCGAAGCGCTTGACGCGGCCGGGCGGGGTGATGGCGCGGGCGATCAGGAACAGGCCGGAGGGGTCGGGCAGCAGGCCGGCATCCGCAAACGGCTTCCAGGGACCGTCGAGCTTCGGTGTCTTGCCCTCTGCCCTGCGGCCGAGGCAGAGACCGGTCTCCTCGCAGGCCTCGCGGATCGCGGCAATGGCGAGCGATTTGGCGCGTGAGGGTGGCGTCTTCGGGCTGCCCTTGGCGAGATTGGCCTCTAACTCCGGGGTGATGGGGGCGGCGCAGGGCACGCGATGGTCGGCCTTGTCGACGCGGCCGCCGGGAAAGACGAACTTTCCCGGCATGAACACCACCTTGTCGTGGCGCTTGCCGACCAGCACTTTCGGAATGGGCCCGCTGCGATCGACCAGGATCAGCGTCGCCGCATCCTTCGGGCGGAAGTAAGGATGATGGTCGGCTTCCTTCTCCTCGTGAACCCTGGTCTTTTCCTCGGCCTGCGAAATATCCGTCATGTCCTCACCCGAACTGTTCTTTTATTTGCTTACACAGGCGGAATACCATCGGGCGGGTTGTCGTCAAACCCGTGCATGCGCAGAGCCCATTGCAAGCCGACCACAGCTCCCTTCACGGGCTGCAACAGCGCGAGCGAGGCGACGAAGGTGAAGGGCAGATAGGCCGCGAAGCTGATCCAGACCGGCGTGGTGTAATTGGTCTCGATCCACAAAACGGCCGGCACCACGATGTGACCGACGATGACGATGACGAGATAGGCGGGCAGATCGTCGGCGCGGTGCGGGGTGAAGTCGAGGCCGCATTTGGCACAATGATCGGCTGTTTTCAGGAAAGCGCGGAACAGCTTGCCTTCGCCGCAGCGCGGGCAGCGACCGCGGAAGCCACGCTTCATTGCCGTCACGACATCGCGCTTCTCGACGAGGCCGCTCTCGCGCGTCCAGATATTCGGGGCCATCCGCATCGTCACCACGCCTTGCCCTTCTTGCCCTTACCCTTGTTCTTTCCCTTGGCCTTCTTTCCCTTGCCGGACTTTTGCTTCTCCGGCTTGCGTTTTCGCTCCGGGCTGCGTCCGGGATGGGCCTTGGACAATTTGCGCTGGGGACGGAGCGGCCTGCGCTCGCGCGGGCCGCTGTCGCTCTCCGACGACAGCAGCTCGAAGCGCAGCGCGCCCGCGATCGGAGCGGCTTCGATCAGGCGGACGTCGACGACATCGCCGAGCTGGTACATGGTGCCGCTGCGCGTGCCGACGAGGGCATGGCGGCCCTCGTCATAGTTGAAATATTCCGTGCCGAGGGATCGGATCGGAATCAAGCCGTCGGCGCCGGTCTCGTTCAGCTTGACGAACAGGCCGGCGCGGGTGACGCCGGAGACGCGGCCCTGGAAGCTGGCGCCGATGCGATCGGCGAGATGGTGCGCGATCAGGCGATCGACGGTCTCGCGCTCCGCCTTCATCGCGCGCCGCTCGGTCAGCGAGATATGCGCGGCCACTTCGCTCAAGGTCTCCGGCGTCTCGCTGTCGGGCAGGGCGCCTTCGCCGAGGCCGAGCGCACGCACCAGCGCGCGGTGCACGACGAGGTCGGCATAGCGGCGGATCGGCGAGGTGAAATGCGCATAGCGGCGCAGGTTCAGGCCGAAATGACCGTAATTCTCCGAGGAATATTCCGCCTGCGCCTGCGCGCGCAGCACCACCTCGCTGACCAGCGGGTAATAGTCGTGGCCTTCGAGCTGAGCCAGCACGCGGTTGAACGTGGTGGGGCGCAGCGCGCCGGCTTTGGCGAAGGGGACGTCCAGCGTCTCCAGGAATTCCGCGAGCGCGTGAACCTTCTCCAAGGTCGGCTCGTCATGCACGCGGTAGATCAGCGGGAGCGATTTCTTCTCCAATGTCTCCGCCGCGGCGACATTGGCGAGGATCATGAACTCCTCGATCAGCTTGTGCGCATCGAGCCGCTCCGGCACCATGACGCGGTCGACCGTGCCGTCGCTCTTCAGCAGGATCTTGCGCTCCGGCAGGTCGAGATTGAGCGGATCGCGCTCGTCGCGTGCGCGCTTGGCGCAGGCATAGGCGGCATAGAGCGGCCTCAGGATCGGATCGAGCAGGGAGCCGGTGGTATCGTCGGGGCGTCCATCGATCGCGGCCTGCGCCTGCGCGTAAGCGAGCTTGGCGGCCGAACGCATCAGGATGCGATGAAAACTGTGCGAGCGCTTGCGGCCGTCGGGGCCGAGCACCATGCGCACCGCCAGCGCGCCGCGCGCTTCGCCCGGCACCAGCGAGCAGAGATTGTTGGAGATGCGCTCGGGCAGCATGGGCACGACACGGTCGGGGAAATAGACCGAGTTGCCGCGGTCGAGCGCGTCGCGGTCGAGCGCGGAGCCCGGGCGGACGTAGAAACTGACATCGGCGATGGCGACGTTGACGATGAAGCCGCCCTTGTTGTTGGGATCCGGATCGGGCCCGGCGTGCACGGCATCGTCGTGATCCTTGGCGTCGGGCGGATCGATGGTGACGAGCGGGACGTCGCGCCAGTCCTCGCGCCCCTTTAGGTTGGCCGGCTCCGCAGCTTCCGCCTCGCGCTCGGCGGCGGAGGAGAACTGCAAGGGAATGTCGTGGGCGTAGATCGCGATCAGGCTGATCGCCTTCTCGGACTTGACCGAGCCGAGCTTCTCCTTGACGCGTCCGGAGGCGAGGCCAAAGCCACGGGTGCGGACGATGTCGACACTGACGAGATCGCCGTCCTGTGCGCCCTGCGTGTCGGTCTTCGCGATGTTGAGCTCGCGGTCGGCGAACTTCTTGTCGACGGGGACGAGCCGCCCGCCGCCCTCGGGTAGGCTGCGGAACACGCCGAGGATGCGGCTCTTGGCCTTGTCGATGACCTTGATGATGCGGCCGCGATAGGCGGGACCTTCGTCGTCATCGCTGCGCTCGACGCGCAGCAGCGCACGGTCGCCGACACCGGCGGCGGTGCCGGGCTTGAGCCGGCGCGGCATCTCGATGAGGATCTTTGGCGGCTCGCCGTTCTCGACCTCGTCCCATTCGGCGGGAGAGGCGATCAGCTCGCCATCGGCGTCGCGGCCGGTGATGTCGGCCAGCAGCGTCGGCGGCAGCGCGTCCGGCTCGGAGACCTTGTGGCGCTTCTTCTTGATGATGCCGTCGTCGGCGAGCTCGCGCAGCATGCGCCTGAGCTCGGCGCGATCGGCGTTCTTCAGGCCGAACTCGCGCGCAATGTCGCGAGTCCCGACCTTTCCCGGATTTGCCTTGATGAAGGCGACGATGGCTTGCCTGTCGGGAAAACCACGGTCTTTCTTTGGTTTCACTTAGCCTCTAATTCTTGCCGGCACTCTTCTTGGCCGGAGCCTTGGGGGCGGCTGCCTTGGTCGGCGACGTCTTTGCGGTCGACGGCACAGCGGCGCGCGCCTTGCTGGTGGATTCGGATTTGGATTTGGCCGCGGCTTTCTTCGCAGCCGGCTTCTTCGGCTTCGGTGCGGCGTCCTCGCCGTCCGCAGCCTTCTTGGTCTTGGCCGGCTTTGCCGCCTTCTTGGCCTTGCCGCCGCCCTTTGCGCCGCCTTTGGCCGCGCGCTCATCGATCAGCGCGATCGCCTGCGGCAGCGTGATCGTGTCCTTCTCGAACTCGGCCGGAATCGTCGCGTTGACGCCGCCGGCCGTGACATAGGCGCCGTAACGGCCGCTCTTCACGGTGACGGTGCCGAGCGTCGGATGATCGCCGAGCGCCTTGCCGGGATCGGCGCCGAAGCGGCGGCTCGGGCCCTTGGCGACCTTCTCGGCGATCAGCGTCACCGCGCGGTTGAGGCCGATGTCGAACACCTCGTCGCCGGCCTCTAAGCTCGCATAGGTCTTCTCGTGCTTGACGAACGGCCCGAAGCGGCCGAGGCCGGCGATGATCGGCTGGCCGGTTTCCGGATGCTTGCCGATCTCACGTGGCAGCGACAGCAGCTTCAGCGCCAGCTCGAGATCGACGTCGCTGGGCGAGGTGCCCTTCGGGATGCCCGCGCGCTTCGGCCTCTCGCCTTCCTCGTAATCCTTCTGCTCGCCGAGCTGGATATAGGGCCCGAAGCGGCCGGCCTTGACCCAGACGTCGAAGCCGGTGTCGGGATCCTGTCCGAGCGAACGGTCGGCGGTCGTCTCGCCGTCGGCGGCGAGCTGACGGGTGTAGCGGCATTCCGGATAGTTCGAGCAACCGACGAAGGCGCCGAACTTGCCCGCCTTGAGATTGAGGCGCCCGGTGCCGCAGTTCGGGCACTGGCGGACGTCGCCGCCGTCGGCGCGGGGCGGATAGATGTGCGGTCCCAGCATCTCGTCGAGCACGTCGAGCACCTGGGCGACGCGCAGATCCTTGATGTCGTCGACGGCGCCGATGAAGTCGCGCCAGAAATCCTTCAGCACCTGCTGCCAGGAGATCTCGTTGTTGGAGATGCGGTCGAGCTGCTCCTCCAGCGCGGCGGTGAAATCGTATTCGACGTAGCGGCTGAAGAAGCTTTCCAGGAACGCGATCACGACGCGGCCCTTGTCCTCGCCGTGCAGGCGCTTCTTCTCCAGCTTGACGTAGCCGCGGTCCTTCAGCACCTGCAGGATCGAGGCATAGGTCGAGGGGCGGCCGATGCCGAGCTCTTCCATGCGCTTGACCAGCGAAGCCTCGGAGAAGCGCGGCGGCGGCTCGGTGAAGTGCTGGATGACGGACAGGCTCTGCCGCTTCACGGCCTCGCCCTGGCTCATCGCGGGCAGGCGGCGGGAATCCTCGTCCTCCTCGTCGTCGCGGCCTTCCTGGTAGAGCGCGAGGAAGCCGTCGAACTTGACGACCTGGCCGGTGGCGCGCAGCTCCAGCGTGCGGGAGCCGGCCTTCGCCGTGATGTCGACGGTGGTGCGCTCGAGCTCGGCGGATTCCATCTGGCTCGCGATGGTGCGCTTCCAGATCAGCTCATAAAGCTTCGCCTGATCGGCATCGAGCTTGCGGCTCATGCTGTCGGGGCGGCGGGAGAGATCGGTCGGGCGGATCGCTTCGTGCGCTTCCTGGGCGTTCTTGGCCTTGGCCTGGTACTGGCGCGGGGTATCCGGCACGTAGGCGTTGCCGTAATCCTCGCCGATCACCTTGCGCGCCTGGGTGATCGCTTCAGGGGCGATCTGCACGCCGTCGGTACGCATATAAGTAATGAGTCCGGTGGTCTCGCCGCCGATGTCGATGCCCTCATAAAGACGCTGGGCGATGCGCATCGTGTGCGCCGGCGCAAAGCCGTATTTGCGGCTGGCTTCCTGCTGCAGCGTCGAGGTGGTGAAGGGCGCCTGCGGATTGCGCCGGGCCGGCTTGGCGTCGACCGCGGTGACGGCGTAAGTCGCCGCTTCCAGCGCCTTCTTGAAGTCTTCGGCTTCCGCGCCGGTGCCGATATCGAGGCGCTGGATCTTCTTGCCGTCGGCGCCGACGAGGCGGGCCTCGAACGCTTCCCCGCGCGGGGTCAGCAGGGTCGCGATCAGCGACCAATATTCGCGCGGCACGAACTTCTCGATCTCGAGCTCGCGGTCGCAGACGAGGCGCAGCGCCACCGACTGCACGCGGCCGGCCGAGCGGGCGCCCGGCAGCTTGCGCCACAGCACGGGGGAGAGGGTGAAGCCGACGAGGTAGTCGAGGGCGCGGCGCGCCATATAGGCGTCGACCAGCGCGCCGTCGATCTCGCGCGGATGCTTCATTGCCTCCGAGACGGCCTGCTTGGTGATGGCGTTGAACACCACGCGCTCGATCTTTTGATCCTTCAGCGCGCGCTTCTCCTTCATCACCTCCAGCACGTGCCAGGAGATGGCCTCGCCCTCGCGATCAGGGTCGGTCGCCAGAATCAGGCGCTCGGCGCCCTTCAGGGATTTGGCGATATCGTTGAGCCGGCCGGCCGCCTTGGGATCGACCTCCCAGATCATCTTGAAATTGGCGTCGGGATCGACGGAACCGTTCTTCGCCGGAAGATCCCGGACATGGCCGAACGAGGCCAGAACCTCATAGGACGAGCCCAAATACTTGTTGATCGTCTTGGCTTTCGCCGGCGACTCCACGATGACGATATTCATGTAGTTCCAGTAACTTACGGGAAAATCTTGGGCCGAAAACGAAAGGATTCGGGTCGGCCGTTTCGACCCGAACATGGGTGGTGAGGCGGCCCCTGTCAAATCGTGGGGTGTTGAAAGCCGCCGCAATGGGAAAAGTTTCATATCGGAAAAGTTGCAAAATACCACCTTGGAGTTGTGGTTGATGTCGGCGTAATGTCCTGTCGGGGCATGGATTCGGTGGGGTTCTGGTGACCAGGCCAGGAAAGAAACGGGCGCGCGCCGGATCCGGCGTGCGGGTGGGCTCGCGTCAGGAGGAACCGGGAGATGGCGGCGCGGACGAAGCCGTGGCCTTCATCGCCGAGCAGACCGAGGCCTTACGCAAGCTGGCCGAGCGCCACAAGCTCGACGTGCTGCATTATCTCCTCGGGATGACTCAGCTCGAGGCCGACGAGCATCTGCGGCTGCGGACCAAGCGCAAGCTGTCGTGAGGATGGGTGTGGTACCGCCTGGGCCTATCTCGCCGACCTTCGTCGCGGCGTGGGCCGCGGCTTTAGCGTGGTATCGGCAGGGCTGAGCAGCCGGCCATCCGCGGCGCGCATTTCGAGCTTCTTCACCGGGCGGCCTTTCTCGCGATCGACCAGGATGGTCGCGATCTCTTCGGGGCGGTCGTCGAATTCCTCGCTCCATTGCCGCAGCGCGACCAGGATCGGGAAAGTGCCGCGGCCCTTCGGCGTCAGCACATATTCCTGATAGGCGCTGCCGTCGGAGGCGGGAGCGGTTTCCAGAATGCCGTGGTCGACCAGCGATCGCAGCCGCGCCGCCAGGATGTTCTTGGCCATGCCGAGCTTGTTCTGAAACTCGCCGAAGCGGCGGACGCCGAACAGCGCCTCGCGGATGATCAAGAGCGACCACCAGTCGCCGAGCGCATCCAGCGACCGCGCGATCGGGCAGGCATCGCCGGCAAAGCTCGTCCGTTTCACCATCCTCGTTCCGTCCTGTCGCGTTGGCACGGCGCCAGAGCCGATCACGCGCTTGTGTGGTTGCATCATAAAACCAAATGGCCTAGATGGCAACGTAGTTTCATCATGCAACTACCGGAGGCGAGCGTGAGACTGAAGGACAAGACGGCCCTGATCACCGGCGGCAATAGCGGCATTGGCCTTGCAACGGCAAAACTGTTCGTGGCCGAGGGCGCCAAGGTGGTGATCACCGGGCGCAACAAGGAGACGCTGGCGGCGGCCGCGAAGGAGCTCGGGCCGAACGCGCTCGCGCTCGTCGCCGATGTTACCGACATCGCAGCGACGGAAGCCGCGATCAGGCAGGGCGCCGAAAAATTCGGCAAGTTCGATATCGTGTTCGCCAATGCCGGCATTCCCGGCGCCGGCGGCACGCCGCTGGGATCTGCGAAGCTGGAGGTGTTCGAGAAGGTCATCAGGACCAACCTCACCGGCGTGTTCTTCACCGTGCAGTCGGCGCTGCCTTATCTCAATGACAATTCCTCGATCATCCTCAACGGCTCGGTGATTTCGGTGCTCGGCATTCCCGGCTACTCTGCTTACGGTGCGGCGAAGGCCGGCGTGCGCGCGATGGCGCGGATCATGGCCTCGGAGCTGTCGCCGCGCGGAATCCGCGTCAACGTGGTCGCGCCCGGCGCGATCCGCACGCCGATCTGGGGCGCGGCGATCGCAACGCCGGAAGCGGAGAAAGCGTTCGAGAAACGCATCGGGCTGATGACGCCGCTCGGCCGCCTTGGTGAACCAGATCACGTTGCGAAGACGGTGCTGTTCCTCGCCTCCGATGATTCCGCGCATGTGCAGGGGCAGGAGATCTTCGTCGACGGCGGCGCGGTGGCCTCCCCGAGCGGCGCGCCGATCTATCGCGGCTGATCAAATCAAGCGCAAATTGGATCGGCCGGGCAATGCGGTTGTGCCGGTCGGTTCCCAGTTATCCTGGGATGCATTCGCAAATACCTGCTTTGGACGTTGAACCTTCGCGCAAGCTGCAAAGACCCTTTTACGGGCAGGGGTCAGACTCATTTTTTATGGGGTCCGTCATGCTGAAAGCAGCCCGTATTTTTTCCTCGATTTCATCACCGCGCGTTTTCACGGAAAAATCCGCCATACCGGACCGGCGTTCAGACGCCTCCCAGTTCGTCGCCATCGCATTGTTCTCGGGGATCGGCCTGTTCGTCTCGCTCGTCGCCGTGATCCTGGGCATGCAGGGCGTGTGGTTCTAGGTCAGAGCGCACGAGCCCGTCGATCAGCCGCCGCAGACGATCCTGCGGCGACCGATGACGCCGGCATGCTTTTAGGCCGCGCGCAGGCTGGTTGCGGCTTCGAGCGCGCCGGTGAGCGCCTTCTCGCGGTGATCAGGTCCGATCTGGACGCCGTCGGCGGGGATGAATTCGAGGTTGGTGATGCCCATAAAGCCGAACACCCAGCGCAGATAGGTTTCGAGATGCTCGCCGGCTGCGTAGGGCGTCTCGGCGCCATAATAGCCGCCGCGCGAGATCGCCACGATCACGCGCTTGCCGCCGGCGAGCCCCTCCGGACCAGCCGCGCCATACCTGAAAGTCTTCCCCGCCACCAGGATGCGGTCGATCCAGGCCTTGAGCTGGCTCGGAATGGTGAAATTGTACATGGGTGCACCAATGACGACGATTTCGGCGGCCAGGAACTCCTCCAGTGCCGCGGCGCTTGCGGCAAGGTCTGGTCCGAGTTCCGCCGGCGCGGGGGCGCCTTGCGCGGCGGCAAGGTGCGAGCCGGAGAGGTGGGCGAGCGGCGCCTCGGTCAGGTCGCGGTAGACGACCTCAAGCGAGGGCGTCGCCTGCCCGAGCCGATCGACGATGGCGGCGGAAACCTGCCGGCTGACGGAGTGGGGGCCGAGCACGCTGGAATCGATGTGGAGGAGTTTCATGTAGGGTCACCCTGGTATAAGTTTGTAACCAGCGCTACATGAGTGACTATCGAAACCCCCGCAAGAACGCACTTTTTTGAGCCATGGGCACATCATTGAAACCTGCGAACATCGAAATGCCTGCTCCGCCGCGGCCAAGTCCGAGGCCGGATCCAAGGCCCATGCCGGATCCCAACCATGCGGACTGCCGTGGGGTCGCCTCCGTGCTGTCCCGCGTTGGCGATAAATGGAGCGTGTTCGTCATCATGATGCTGAGCGATGGGCCGAAGCGCTTCAACGAGCTCAAGCGCATGATCAACGGCATCTCGCAGCGGATGTTGACCCTGACGCTGCGTGGCCTCGAGCGCGACGGCCTCGTTACGCGCACGATCTTTCCGACCATCCCGCCGCGGGTGGACTATGAGCTGACCGATCTCGGCCACGGGCTGTCGCGGCCCGTCGAGGCGCTCGGCAAATGGGCGAAGGACCATCTCGATCAGATCGAGGCCGCACGCACCCAGTTCGACCAGCGCAACGACGGCTGAAGCGGAGCATGTTGCGAGGTCGATTTTACCCTCCCCTGGAGGGGGAGGGTCGATCGCGCGAAGCGCGAGCGGGTGGGGTGATCTCTCCACTCGGGCACTGTTGGATGTGGAGAGACCGTCACCCCACCCCGTCTCACATTGCGCTGCGCTCCACGTGAGCCGACCCTCCCCCTCCAGGGGAGGGTAAGAGTTCGAGCTCATTTTCGCTCTACAGCAGCGACACCAAGCCGCCGCCGTGACGTTCCAGCTTTCCGGCGAGCTCGAGCTCCAGCAGCACGGTGCGCACGATCGCAGGCGAGGCGCCGGACATCCGGACGAGGTCGTCGATCGAGATTGGGGCCGGGCCGAGCAGGCCGGTGATCTGGTCGCGATCATTGCTTTGCGGATCGCTTTCGAACGGCTCGCTGTCGGGCTCGCCTGCGGGATGAATCAGCGGCCGCTCCATGATTGGCTGAACTGCGTTGATGATGTCGGCCGCTTCGGTGACGAGCGTTGCGCCCTGCTTGATCAGGTCGTTGGTGCCGGCGGCGCGCGGATCGAGCGGCGAGCCCGGGACGGCGAACACCTCGCGGCCTTGTTCGGCCGCCATGCGTGCTGTGATCAGCGAGCCCGAGCGGTGCGCCGCCTCGACCACGACGACGCCGAGCGAAGCGCCCGAGATCAGGCGGTTGCGACGGGGAAAGTCGCGGGCGCGCGGCTCGTGGCCGAGCGGCATCTCGGAGATCGCAGCGCCCGCGTGGTCGAGGATCGCGGCGAGCAGGTCGCCATGCTCGGGCGGATAGATGCAGTCATGGCCGCCGGCGAGCACCGCGATCGTGCCGCTCTCGACGCTGGTGCGATGCGCGGCCTGGTCGACGCCGCGGGCGAGCCCGGAGATGACGACGAAGCCGGCTTCGCCGAGCTCGCGCGCAAGCTGGCCGGCGAACTTCAAGCCGGCGCCGGAGGCGTTGCGCGAGCCGACGATCGCGATCATCGGCCGCATCAGGGTTTTGGTGTCGCCGCGCACCGCGAGCAGCGGCGGCGCATCGTCGATCATCGCCAGCCGTGGCGGATAGCCGTCTTCGCCGGGCGCGCGCCAGGCGATGCCGAACTTGCGGCTCGCGGCGAGCTCGGCTTTCGCCTCATCCGCGCTGCAAATGCGCCCTGATCGCGCCGCGCCGCCGCGCCGGGCGAGATCAGGCAGCCGCTCCAGCGCGGCGCGCGGGCTGCCGAAATGATCGACCAGCGAGCGGAAGGTTCGCGGCCCGACATTGTCGGAACGGATCAGCCGCAGGCGGTCGATCCGCTCGGCCTCGGTCAGCTCCACGCTTCTGTTGATGGCGTCCACGGCGTCTCCTTGCAGGGACAGCATGGAACAACCAGAGGGCGTTGCGCAACACCGACGTGCGCTTGCACGACCTCGCTGCGATGCTAAAAGCGTCACAATAAGAAGGATGTTGCCATGATCTCACTCGCCGACCTCCAGCGCCGTATTGAATCCGGCGAGTTATCGCCCGAGGTTGCAATCGCCGAGTCACATGCGGCGATCGAGGCCAAGGAGAAGGACGTCCAGGCCTTCGTCCGGCACGACAAATCGGCGAGGGCGCAAGCCTCCGGCCCGCTGCGCGGCATCGCGGTCGGCATCAAGGACATCATCGACACCGCCAACATGCCGACCGAGATGGGCTCGGAGATCTATCGCGGCTGGCAGCCGCGCGCCGATGCGCCTGTCGTGATGATGCTGAAGCGGGCAGGCGCTACCATCATCGGCAAGACGACGACCACAGCATTCGCCTCGCGCGATCCGACGGCGACGCGCAATCCGCACAATACGGCCCATTCGCCTGGCGGCTCGTCCTCGGGCTCGGCGGCAGCCGTCGGCGCCGGCATGATCCCGCTGGCGCTGGGCACCCAGACCGGCGGCTCGGTGATCCGGCCCGCGGCCTATTGCGGGACGGCCGCGATCAAACCGTCGTTCCGGATGCTGCCGACAGTCGGCGTCAAGTGTTATTCGTGGGCGCTCGACACGGTGGGCCTGTTCGGCAGCCGCGCGGAAGATCTCGCGCGCGGATTGCTGGCGATCACCGGCTGCACGGAATTCGACGCTATCGGTCCAGCCAAGGCGCCGCGCATCGGCGTGGTCAGGCAGGAGTTCGCCGGCGCCGTGGAGCCGGCGGCCGAAGAGGGGCTGCAGGCTGCGATCAATGCGGCGATGCGCGCCGGTGCCAGCGTGCAGACCATCGATCTGCCCGAGGCGGTGCAGGAGGCCTGGCGCATCCACCCGATCATCCAGGATTATGAGGCGCATCGCGCGCTCGCCTGGGAATTTTCGGAACGTCACGACGAGATCGCGCCGATGCTGCGCGCCAGTCTCGATGCGACGGCCCATCTGACGGCGAAGGACTATGACGAGGCGCGCCGCATCAGCCGTCGCGGCCGCCGCGAGCTCAGTGAATTGTTCGAAGGCTTCGACGTGCTGCTGACCTATTCCGCGCCCGGCACCGCGCCGGCCAAGGAGCTCGCGACCACCGGCGATCCCCGCTACAACCGGCTGTGGACGCTGATGGGCAATCCTTGCGTCAACGTGCCGGTGCTCAAGGTCGGTGGCCTGCCTGTCGGCGTGCAGGTGATCGCGCGCTTCGGCAACGATCCGCTCGCGCTCGCGGCGGCCTGGTTCCTGGAGGAGGCGCTGGCGAAATCAGGCTAGTGCAGGTTCGGAAGGAGCAGCAGCCTGAGCGGGCGCTGAGCCGGCCCTTGCACGTTGTCCCAGCCAGCGCTCGGCGGCCTCGCGACCGCTCCGGTGCAGCAGGCGAATGAAGCCGCGGCCGAGATCGGTCGATGAGCGCTGCGCCAGGCCGTCAACATTGTCTTCCGCCGCGATCCTGGTGAGCCGCAGCGGAGAGGCCATGTGCGACTGCGCCCATTCAATCGCGGCGATCTCGGCATTGAGCGCGGCGTTGGCCGCGATCTGGTCGAGCCGGCGGTCGATCGCGGCGAGCGTGATCGGCACGTAGCTGTCGCGCGTCGGTGTGACCTGGACGAGCAGCAGATCCGTTGCCGCCGTGTCCTGCACCAGGCGCAGCAGCGGCGGATTGCCGCCAAAGCCGCCGTCCCAATAGGCTTCGCCGTCGATCTCGACCGCACAATGGACCAGAGGCGGGCAGGTCGAGGCCAGCGCGACATCGGCGGTGATGGCCTCGTTGCCAAAAATCTGCTGCTGCCCGTCGCGGATCCGCGTCGCCGCGATCAATAGCTTCGGGCACCGCGCATCGCGCAGGACGGAGAAGTTGATGTCGCGGGAGACCGCCTGCCGCAGCGGATCGAGATCGAACGGATCGAACTGGCCGGAGCGCAGGGTCGGGCCGAATGCGACCGAGCTTCCCGCGGGCGAAAAGCCGCCGATCAGCATCAACGAGCGGAACGAGGCCTCGTGCATCAGCCGGACCCAGAACCGGTTCAGCCTGGAACGGGCGCCTTCGCGGCCGCCTTCGGCGAGGCCGCAAGCGAGCAGCAGCGCATTGATGGCGCCGGCACTGGCGCCGCTGACGGTGTCGATCTCGATATCAGTCTCTTCGAGCAGCCGCTCCAGCACGCCCCAGGTGAAGGCGGCAAAGGTGCCGCCGCCCTGCAGCGCCAGCGAAAGTCTGCGCGGCGGCCATTGCTCGGAACGCGCCCGGGTGGGCGCGACTGGTGCAGCCTTGGTGACGACGACATCGAGCGGAGCGTCGGGCTTGACGGCGGGCTCCGGCTTTGGCGCTGGCCGTGCAGCAGGGGCAGGCACGGGCGGCGGCGCGTCGGACCAGATATTGGTCGCCGAGAGCAGCCGGCTTGCTGCAGTGCCGGAAGCACCGAGCGAACCAACGCCGTCATTTGCGCCGACAATCTTCCCGCTCATTCTGAGCAACCGCCTAACGCCGTTTCCCGTGTCAGGATGACAGGCATGGAACCCGTTCGCTACAGCCTGCCGTGACTCGCAGGACAATTGCGAACAGGATTTCGCATATAATGCGGAAGGGGTGTGGCGGAATCCGTAGTACTTCCGACTTCAGCTTCTTGTTTGGGCGTTTTGAGACGGCGTCCACTTCGCTCGAAAACGCTTCTTACGCCTTCTCGCCGATCCGGCTTTCCTTGCCGGCTTGCAGGCGCTTGATGTTCTCGCGATGCGCGTAGAACAACAGCAGCGTCAGCACTGCTGCCAGTGCCGACAATGCGAGGTGGCCGAACCACCACAGGAAGATCGGTGTGATGAATGCCGCCACCAGCGCCGAGAGCGAGGAATAGCGGGTGGTGAAGGCGGTCGCCAGCCAGAGCAGGCAGAACACGACGGCGCCCGGCCAGAACAGCCCCAGCAGGATGCCGATATAGACCGCGACGCCCTTGCCGCCCTTAAACTTGAGCCAGACCGGGAAGAGGTGGCCGAAGAAAGCGCCAAGCCCTGCCACCATTGCGGCATTGGGGCCTGCGATGTAGCCGGCGATCACCACGGCGACGGTGCCCTTCAGCGCGTCGAACAGCAGGGTGCCCGCGGCGAGGCTCTTGCGTCCGGTGCGCAGCACGTTGGTGGCGCCGATGCTGCCGGAGCCGATCGAACGGATATCCTGGGTGCCCGCGAGCCTGGTCAGGATCAGCCCGAACGGAATCGAGCCGAGCAGATAGCCGATGACGAAAGCCACCGGCAGAAACGGTTCAAGCGCCATGGCAGCACCTCCCAAGGCCCATTCTCCACGTCGAATGAAGCCGCAGCTCAGACATGCTCATAGACCGTTCGTCCGCCGACAATGGTGCGCACCACCCGGCCTGTAAAGCGGGCCTCGTCGAACGGGGTGTTCTTGCAGGGCGACTTGAGGTCGGCGGGATCGACCACCCAGGGCACATCGGGGTCGATCACGATGACATCGGCCGGGCTGCCGGCGCGCAGGGTTCCGCCCGACAGGCCGAGCAGCTCGGCGGGACGGGTCGACATCGCGCGGATCAGCGTCTTCAGCTCGATCTCGCCATTATGCACCAGCCGCAGGCCGGCCGGCAGCATGGTCTCAAGCCCGACGGCGCCGGGCGCAGCTTCCGCGAACGGCAGGCGCTTGACCTCGACGTCCTGCGGATTGTGGTCGGACATGATGACGTCGAGCAGGCCGGAGCCGATTGCCGCCACCAGGGCGCGGCGGTCGTCCTCGGTGCGCAGCGGCGGCGACAGCTTCAGGAACGAACGGTAAGGACCGATGTCGTTCTCGTTCAGCGCCAGATGGTTGATCGATACCGAGGCGCTGACGGCGAGTCCGGCGTCGCGGGCGCGCTGGAGGACGTCGAGGGAATCGATGCAGGTGAGCGACGCCGCGTGGTAGCGGCCGCCGGTGAGGGCGACGAGGCGCAGATCGCGCTCCAGCATCACGGCTTCGGCGGCGTTCGGGATGCCGACAAGGCCGAGCCGCGAGGCGAATTCGCCCTCGTTCATCACGCCCTCGCCGACGAGATCGGGGTCCTCGGTGTGATGCACGATCAGCGCGTCGAAATCGCGCGCATAGGTCAGCGCGCGGCGCATCACCTGCGCATTGGTCACGCTTCTGGCGCCATCGCTGAAGGCGACGGCGCCTGCGGCCTTGAGCAGGCCGAACTCGGTCATCTCCTGGCCGTGCATGCCCTTGGTAAGGGCGGCCATCGGCTGGATGTTGACGATCGCGGTGTCGCGGGCACGGCGCATCACGAAATCGACCGTCGCCGAATTGTCGATGACCGGCAAGGTATCGGGCTGGCAGATGATGGTGGTGATGCCGCCGGTCGCGGCCGCCTGGCTCGCGGTGGCAAAGGTCTCGCGGTGGCTGAAGCCGGGCTCGCCGACGAAGGCGCGCATGTCGATCAGGCCGGGTGCGACGATCTTGCCGGAGCAATTGACGATGTCGGTGCCCTCGGGGACGCCGGCAGCGCCGATGCCGCGGCGGGTCTCGCGGATGGTGCCGTCGGCGATCAGGACGTCGCCGACGCCGTCGAAATCCCTGGAGGGATCGACGACGCGGGCATTGGCGAGCAGGATGGGGCGGCGATCGATCAGCATCGGCATCACGCGTTCGGCAGGTTACGGGCAAGCGCTTCCAGCACCGCCATGCGCACCGCCACCCCCATCTCCACCTGCTCGCGGATCAGGGATTGCGCACCGTCGGCGACCGCGGTGTCGATTTCGACGCCGCGGTTCATGGGGCCGGGATGCATCACGAGCGCGTCCGGCTTGGCGTAGGCGAGCTTCTTCTGGTCGAGCCCGAAATAGTGGAAGTATTCGCTCGAGGACGGCACGAAGGAGCCGTTCATGCGCTCGCGCTGCAGCCGCAGCATCATGACGATGTCCGCGCCGTTGAGACCCTCGCGCATGTCGCGCGCGACCTCGACGCCCATCCGCTCGATGCCCGGCGGCAGCAGCGTGGAGGGACCGACGACGCGAACGCGGGCGCCCATGGTGTTGAGCAGGATGATGTTGGAGCGGGCGACGCGCGAATGCAGCACGTCGCCGCAGATCGCGACCACGAGCCCCTCGATACGGCCCTTGTTGCGGCGGATGGTGAGCGCGTCGAGCAGCGCCTGGGTCGGATGCTCGTGCGCGCCGTCGCCGGCATTGATCACGGAACCGTCGACCTTGCGCGCCAGCAGTTCCACCGCGCCGGAGGCGTGATGGCGCATCACCAGGATGTCCGGGTGCATGGCGTTCAGCGTCATGGCAGTGTCGATCAGTGTCTCGCCCTTCTTGATGGACGAGGAGGCCACCGACATGTTCATGACGTCCGCGCCGAGCCGCTTTCCCGCGAGTTCGAACGAGGACTGGGTCCGGGTCGAGGCCTCGAAGAACAGGTTCACCTGCGTCCGTCCGCGCAGGACGGTGCGCTTCTTGTCAACCTGGCGGTTGAGCTCGACATACTCTTCGGACAGGTCGAGGAGGCCGCTGATGTCGGCCGCGGAAAGGCCCTCGATGCCCAGCAAATGCCGGTGGCCGAGGACGAAGGTCGATTTCGATGTCATTAAAAGCAGAGCTATAGGGGCGGACGGCGGGGGGAGCAAGGGGCAAACGGCGGGCGGCGAGTTATCCCCTGATCTGTCTCCCGCACAGTCATTCCGGGATGGCGCGCAAGCGCCAGACCCGGAATCTCGAGATTCCGGGTTCGATGCTTCGCATCGCCCCGGAATGACACTGAAAGACACGTCGTGAAAACAATTCTCTCAATATTTGCGGTAATCGCCAGCCTCTCCTCAGCGGCAGCCCAATCGCTCCCCGGCGACTTCGTCTATCTGCGCGACATCGATCCCAGCATCATCCAGGACATCCGTTACGCCACGTCGAACAATTTCGTCGGCCGTCCGCTCGCCGGCTACGACGCCGGCGAATGCGTGGTGAAGCGCGAGGTCGGGCTGCGGCTGAAAGCGGTGCAGCAGGAGCTGGCCGCACAAAATCTCTCGCTCAAGATGTTCGACTGCTACCGGCCGGCGCGGGCCTCGCTCGACATGGTGAAGTGGTCGCAGAACGGCCGCGAGACCGCGTCGGAGCGGCGCTACAATCCGAAGATTGCGAAGACCGAGCTGTTCCGCCTCGGCTACATTGCCAGCCGCTCGCAGCATTCAACCGGTGCGGCGCTCGATCTGACGCTGGTCGATCTCAGGGCGGACAATTCCGCCAAATATGATCCAACCAAGACCTATGCCGACTGCACGGCGCCGGTCGAAGCGCGGGCGCCGGAGGGCAGCGTCGATATGGGCACGGGTTATGACTGTACCGACCCGAAGGGGCATACCGCCGCAACCTCGATCAATGCGGAGCAGCGTGCCTGGCGCAAGCGGCTGGTGGCTGCGATGGCCAGGCAAGGCTTTGTGAACTATTCGAAGGAGTGGTGGCATTTTTCGCTGCCGGGGGCGGGCGGGGCGGCCTATGATTTCCCGATCCAGCCGCGGCGGAACTGATTCCGCGCCGAGGACGCAAGATGATCCAGCCCACATTTGCGACCCACGAGGTCTTCAACCAGTCGCCGCCATTCGAGGACGTCGATCTTTTCGCCGTGGACCGGCCGCTGGTCGAGGCGGTCAGGGCCAATGGCGGCGCGGCGGCAGAGCGTGAGCTCTCCGAGTTCGGCAGGCACTGGGGCTCGGCGGCGATGGCCGATCGCGGGCGCCTTGCGAACGAGAACACGCCGAAGCTGCGCAGCTTCGACGCCAAGGGCAATCGTCGCGACCAGGTCGAGTTTCATCCGGCCTATCACGAGCTGATGGCGCACAGTGCGCATGCCGGCGTGCACAATTCCACCTGGACCGCGGACGGCAAGCCGGAGGGCGATGGCGCCGAGGTCATTCGTGCCGCAAAGTTCTACATGGCAGCCCAGGTCGAGACCGGCCACCTCTGCCCGATCACGATGACGCGCGCCTCCGTCGGCGCGCTGGCAATGCAGCCCGACTTGCTCGCGCGCCTAATGCCGGTGCTGTCGACCAGGAGCTACGATCCGAGCTTTGCGCCGTGGTGGGAGAAGCGCGGCATGACGCTCGGCATGGGCATGACCGAGAAGCAGGGCGGCACCGACGTGCGCGCCAACATGACGCGTGCGGTGCGCGACGGCGACGGCTATCGCATCACCGGCCACAAATGGTTCATGTCGGCGCCGATGTGCGATGCGTTCCTGGTGGTGGCACAGGCCGAAGGCGGGCTGACCTGTTTCTTCATGCCGCGCTTCGCGCCGGATGGATCGGTCAACGCCATCCAGTTCCAGCGGCTGAAGGACAAGCTCGGCAACCGTTCCAATGCCTCCTCCGAGGTCGAGTTCGTCGGCGCCTATGCCGAAAGGGTCGGCGAGGAGGGCAAGGGCATCCGCACCATCATCCAGATGGTGCAGCTGACGCGACAGGATTGTGCGATCGCCTCCGTGGGCCTGATGCGCTCGGGGCTTGCGCATGCGCTGCACCACGCCCGCCACCGCAGCGTGTTCCAGAAGCATCTGGCCGATCAGCCATTGATGCAGGCCGTGCTGTCGGACATGGCGCTGCATGTGGAGGCGAGCACGGCGCTGGTGATGCGGCTCTGCCGCGCCTTCGACCGCACGCCGCTCGATGCGGCGGAGGCGGCCTATATGCGACTGCTCACGCCCGCGATCAAATACTGGACCTGCAAGAGCGCGCCGCCGTTCCTCTTCGAGGCGATGGAGTGCCTCGGCGGCAACGGCTATGTCGAGGACGGCATTTTGGCGCGGCATTATCGCGAGTCGCCGGTCAACGCGATCTGGGAAGGCTCGGGCAACGTGATGTGCCTCGACGTGCTCCGCGCGCTCTCGCGCGAAGGCGAGGCGGCGATGGCGGTGCTGCAAGCGCTGGCGGCCGAGACCAAGGGGCTGCCGGGGGCGGACGCGGCGGTCAGTTTCATCGGCAAGACGTTTCGGCGCGTCGACGGCGAGCGCGTCGCGCGGCTTGCGGTCGAGAAGCTGGCACTGCTGGCCGCGACCGCGGCGCTCAATGGCGTGTTTCCACACAATGCCGAACTGTTCGCGAGCACGCGTCTTGCGGCCAATCACGCCAGCATGTACGGCGCCGTCGAGCTGGAGAGCGGCGAGGCGCGCGCGCTGCTGGAGCGGGCGCTGCCGTGAGTCTCCAAAACGAAAGCCTCCTGATGGACTCCCTCAATCCCGATCATCCGCCGCTGATTGAGACGGCGGCGACGCCGCGTGTCTGGAAGTTCTGGGGCACGGCGCTGTGGGGCCTCTTCATCTTCGTTGCGATGTTCGTCGGGCAGATCGGTGCCGTGATTGCGCTGGCGGCGCTGCGTGGTCTTCCCATCGACCTGGCCTCGCTTCAGCTCGTCGGCCGCGAACCCCAGACGCTCGCGCTCTCGGTGATCATGGGGCTGCCGGCGACGTTGCTTGCGGTCTGGCTCGCCATTCGCATCAAGAAGGCCTCCTTCGTCGACTATCTCGCGCTGCATTGGCCGTCTTGGAAGCAGCTGCTGTTCGGTGCCGTCGGCCTCATCCTGATCGTGCTGCTCTGGGAGACGATGTCGCGCGCGCTCGGCCGCGAGGCGACGCCGGGCTTCATGACCGATCTGTTGAAATCGGGCCGCGATAAGGGCGCCGCGCTGCTGCTGCTGGCCGCATTCGCGGTGGCGGCGCCGATGTCGGAAGAGGTTCTGGCGCGCGGCTTCCTCTACCGCGGTTGGTCGGCGAGCTTTTTGCGGTCGTCAGGCGCGATCCTGCTGTCGTCGCTGGTCTGGACCGTCGTCCACCTGCAATACGACATGTACTTCCTCGCCGAGGTCTTCACCATCGGCCTGTGGTTCGGCTACATGCGCTACCGCGCCGGATCGCTCTGGCTCACGATCGCGCTGCACGCGCTGAACAATCTGACCGCGGTGGTGCTGACGATGTGGCTGGGGGGCTAGGCCGCCAGCGCGATCGCGATCGGCATCGTGATCGCGGCCAGGATCGTCTGCAGCGTGATGATCTGCGCGAGCAGCGGCGCGTCGCCGCCCATCTGGCGGGCCAGCACATAGGCGCTGGGCGAGGTCGGCACCGCCGCGCAGATCGCGACGATCGCAAGGCTCTCGCCGGACAGGCCGAACCAAACGGCAAGCGCGAGGGCGAGTGCAGGCATCAGCAACAGCTTGAAGCCGACGCCGATCGCGGCGGCGGCGCTCGGGCGCAGCAGGCCTTCCAGATGCAGCCCGGCGCCGGTGACGAGCAGGCCGATGGCGAGCGAGGAACGGCTGAGCGCGTCGGCAACCTCATGCCAGAGCTTTGGCAGCGGCAGATGGGTAACGTTGATGAAGAGCCCGATGGCGCAAGCCCAGATCAGCGGATTGCGGATCACCGTCATGACGATGGCGCGCACCGACTGCTTTTCGGGCGACGCATAGTGCGCGAGCACCGCGACGCTGAACACGTTGACCAGCGGGATGATCGCAACCATCGCCACCGAAGCCAGCGCCAACCCGACATCGCCGAACATGTTGGCGGAGACGGAGAGGGCGACATAGGTCTGCCACCGCGTCGCGCCCTGGAAGATCGACGTGAAGGCGGGGCCGTCGATGTCGAGCCGGGACAGAGCCGGGCGCAATGCGAGGCACAGCAGCGACATCGCCAGCGCCGCCAGCAGCAGCGCGCCGCCGACCCCGGCCATCGGTACCTTCGTGAGGTCCGCCTTCACCAGCGTCTGGATCAGCAGCATCGGAAACAGCACGAAATAAGTCAGCCGCTCCAGCCCGTGCCACTGCGTGTCCAGCCGCATCAGGCTGCGCCTGAGCACCACGCCGAGGACGATGAGGATGAAGACGGGCAGCAGCGCCGCAACGACGACGGCCATGGGATCAGCCGGGTCCTTTGCGCAGGTTTGCCAGGCGATCGAGCGCGCCTTGCAGGATGAAGATCGCGGCGTGCTCGTCGATCACCTCGGCGCGCTTGGCGCGGCTGACGTCCATGCCGATCAGCTCGCGCTCGACCGCCGCGGTCGAGAGGCGCTCGTCCCAGAGACCGATTGGCAGCGCGGTCAGTCCGGCCAGATTTCGCGCGAAGGCGCGGGTCGATTGCGCGCGCGGTCCCTCGCTGCCGTCCATGTTGATGGGCAGGCCGAGCACGAAGCCGACCGCCTTGCGCTCGGCGGCGATGGCAAGCAGCCTGGCGGCGTCGTGCTTGAACTGCTTGCGCAGGATCGTTTCGACACCGGTGGCCAAGCGGCGGTCGGGGTCGGACACGGCAACGCCGATGGTCTTGGTGCCCAGATCGAGCCCGACCAGCGCGCCGCGTTCGGGCCAACGGGTTGCTGCTTCGACCAAGGTGAGGATAAGAGCCGGCATGGATTTAGCGCATATCATGTGTCGCGCTGCAGAGTGAACCCGAAACATGGATGCGCTGACACTATTTGGCCTGTTCGCCGTCACGGCGATGCTGGTCACTTACGCCCTGGAGGATTGCAGCCACTGGTTCGTGCTGCTGTTCGCCGCATCCTGCGCGCTCGGCTCGGCCTACGGCTTCCTTCAGGGCGCCTGGCCCTTCGGTCTCGTCGAGGCGATCTGGTCCCTCGTGGCGCTGCGGCGCTGGTACCTGAAGCCCTAGATCGCCTGAGGGTCGCAAGCAGCGCGCGAAATCGTGATGCATCGATCATGTGTGGGATATCTCACACGGTGACGTTGCAGACCATGGCATGATGCCGCGTCTTTGGTTGCGTGGCAGTCAATATGTAGGTCTAAAGTAGTGTGGGGTTTACGCCCCCCGATTTCCAAAAAAACCGCAGCGACCGGCAGTCTGGCCCGCGCTGCAACCTTGGCGCAATTTTTTGGGCGCCCCGACCACATCCAATACTTGCTCAGTCATATGAGGGTCACGATGCTCATCAAGCCAAGCCTGATCGCGGGCTCAGAACGGCGATTCAAGCAAGCCGAGTTCTCACCTGAAGCCTTGAACCGGAAATTGGGCGACGGTCCGATCGAGATGACCGTCGAAAAGATGCGCCTGCGCCAGCGCCAGCTGCTGGCCGAGACGCAGGACGTGGAGAAGGCCGAGATTGGCCTGGAGCGGATCATCCAGGGCAATGATCTCGACAGCATCAATTATCTCGCCAAGGGGACCGCGGCCTCGCGCTCGGTCTGCCGCATCCAGGTCAGGGATCTCAAGTCGAACCTGCTCGGCTATGGCTCGGGCTTCCTGGTTGGCCCGGGCCTGTTGATGACGAATCATCACGTCTTCGGCAAGCCGGCCGAGGCAGCCAATTCGATCGCCGATTTCAATTATGAGCTCGACGTCTCCGGGCAGGAGCGCGTGCCGGTGCGGTTCGGCTTCGAGCCGGGCAAGTTCTTCTACACCAACGACAGGCTGGATTTTACGGTCGTCGCGGTGGCGCCGACCTCGCTGTCGGGCGGGGAGGAGCTAGAGGACTTCGGATGGTTGCCGCTCAGCGGTGCGCCCGGCAAGGCAGACCCCGGCGAGTACCTCACCATCATCCAGCATCCGAGCGGGCAGATGAAGCAGGTCTGCGTCCGTGAGAACAAGTTGCTCAAATATGTCGGCGACTTCCTCTGGTACAACACCGACACGACGGCGGGATCGTCGGGCTCGCCCGCGTTCAACCGCTTCTGGCAGGTGGTCGCCCTGCATCACAGCGGCGTTCCCCGCAAGGATGCGCAGGGCCGCACCCTGAGCAAGGACGGCAAGGTATGGAAACCGTCGATGGACGAATCCATGATCGACTGGATCGCCAATGAAGGCATCCGGATCAGCGCGATCGTCGCCGATCTCAGGGTTGCCGTCGGCTCCCATCCCCTCATCAAGCCGGTGCTGGACGAGGAGGAGCCGCCGATCCGGCAAGAGAGCGCGAAAGTCCGGCCACCGGCTGCCGCGCCTGCTTTCGGTGCCAATGTCTGGGTCGAGCAGTCCCTCGACGGAACCTCGCTGGTGGTCCCTATCCGCGTGCCCTTGCCGATGTTCAGGAAGGACATTCCGCTCGTGCCGCCGGGACCTGTGGGCGGCAACGGAGGGGCGAAAAACGGCGGCACGCAGAACGGCGGCACGCCTTTGATCACCCCGCCCGCCGGGCTGCTGCCTCACATCAGCGCGAATAACGGCCTGCCGATGGAAGCCGTGCACATCGATCAGAGCACGCTGAAATCGCGTCCCGGATACAAGGCGAACTTCCTTGGCACCGGCAAATTCTCGGTGCCCTTGCCGGAGATTCCGGCCTCCCTCAAATCCAAGATCGCGATGCTCAAGGGCAGCTCCAGGCAATCCGAGCTGAAATATTTCAACTACAGCGTGGTCATGAACAAGGAGCGCCGGCTCGCCTTCTTCAGCTGCGTCAACATAGACGGCGGCAAGCAGCAGGACGTCGGCAAGCGCGAGGGTGATTCCTGGCTGCGCGATCCACGCATCGACGACGATGCCCAGATCGGCGACGAGTTCTACCGCAAGCAGGCCACCTTCGAGGCGGATCGCAGCAAGAATCCGTTCGACCGTGGTCATCTCGTGCGCCGCCTGGATGCGACCTGGGGCGACACCGTTGCCGCAGCCAAGCAGCATGGCGACGATTCCTTCCACTTCACCAATTGCTCGCCCCAGTTCTTCTCGTTCAATCAGGGCAAGCAGCTGTGGGCGGGACTGGAGGATTACACGCGCGATGTCCTGCTCGAAGGCGCGGAGAAGGGCATCGTCATGAATGGTCCGGTATTCGACGGGCCCGACGCCGATGCATCCGATCTGCCCAATCCGGCGGGCCGGCCGCACAAGGATCCGAGCTTCGGCGGCGTTCAAATCCCGAAATATTTCTGGAAGATCCTGATCCGACGCAACGAGGATGACGACGCTCTCAAGGCGGCGGCCTTCCTCATGAGCCAGCGAAAGCTGATCATGGAGATCGATCGCATCCAGGAGATGGATCTGCGCGAGCGGATGTCGGAGGAGGATGTCAGCGTCTTCCAGGTCTCGATCGCGGACCTGACGAGGTTGACCAAGCTGGATTTCGGCAATCTCATTGATGCGGATTCGCACGAGGCGACCTCGGTCGGTCCGCGGCGGATCGAGTCCTACGAGGACATTCGACTCTGAGTAACGCTTCGTTGCGCCAAGCAGCGAAACCGGCGTGAAATTCGGGTGAGGGCAGCGGTGCTCTCTATCGAGACACTGCAAGACCTCACCCAGCTTTCTTTCGCCAGTTACGCGTGTGGCGGTCAGCGGATCGCGATCGGGTTGATCATCGCCTGCACGCCGCCGGTCCAGCGCGGCTGGCCCAGCACGAACAGGAATTCGTAGCCCTTGTCCCGGGCGAGCGCCGCGGTGTCCATGTTCTCGAGGATATAGGTCCCGTTCATCGCGAGCAGGATCTGGTGGACCTCGAATACGGTCTTGCCTTCAAACGGAAGGACCTCGAGCCCCCAGGTGTCGGCGCCGACCGCGACGACGCCCTTGCCGGTGAGGTACTTCGCGCCTTCGACGCCGAGGCCGGGTTCGCCGGCCGAGTAGCGTTTGTCGTCCTTGCCGATCAGGCTGAGCCAGCCGGTGTGGAAGATGACGACATCGCCCTGCCGGATCTCGACGTTCTGCTGCTTGGCGGCTTCCTCGATCTCCTTGACGTTGAAGGCGGTGCCTTCCTTCACCACGTCGGTCTTGAAATAGGCGGCCATGTCGAGCAGCACGCCGCGGGTGACCATCGGCGGCACCTTCTCGATGCCGAGCTTCTTCAAGCCATTGGGATCGGCGAAATCGGCCAGCTTGTTTCCGTTGTAATAGACGTGCTCGATGCCGAGATGGCCGAGCCCGTCGAGCTGGCTGCCGATGCCGACCCAGGTGTCGAGGATGTCGTCGTTGTAGGTCGCCTTGTTGGGGCCGAGACCCGGGCTGCCGGCCTGTCCCGGCTGCACGATGGTGAGCTTGAAGGTGCGCGGAGGGTAGGCAGGCGTCTGCGGTGTGACGGGGATACCGAGGGCGTAGGTCTTGCCGGTCTTCACCAGCGATGCCGCCTTCACCACGAGCTCGGGCGTCATGTAGTTGGCGGCGCCGATCTCGTCGTTCGGCCCCCATTTCGATTTGGTCCAGTCCTGTGCGCTTGCAGTTCCTGAAATCGCCGACAACGCGGCGACGCAGCACAACACGAGCGTATTGCGCATCAATAGTCCTCCCGATGTTTTGGCTTCGTTTTTGGTTTCGCGCTGGCCAGTCACTCATCCTAACGTAGAAGGAGCGCTGGCTTCAAAGCTTTTCGAAGTGCTGCGCTGCGATGGCAGGCGCAGCGCGGATCGATTCAAACGCGATCGATTTGTGACGAATTTCGTGGTGTGGAACGTTGGCGCTCCGTCAGGCTGCGATGACGTCCTCGTCCTTCTTCAGGCAATCGGCAAAACCGCTCAGCGCGCTATATTGATGTCCGGCGCGGCGCTGGATGAAGAGTGTCTCGACACGGGCATGTGACGGGCTCAGCGTGTGGACGGCGACGGCGCCGTTCATCGCGCTGCGTTCCACGACGGCGAGCGGCAGCAGCGTCACGCCCATGTCGGCGGCGACGCAGCCAATCATGCCGTCGAGCGTGCCGAGCTCGAAGCGCGCCGCCGACGGCCAGCCGAACTCGACGAAGATCTGTTCGAGCCGCTGGCGATAGGTGCAGCCAGTGCGGAACACCAGCGCGGTCGGACCCGATTCCGGCGTGCCGGCGCGCAGCTCGGCGAGCGAAGCCCAGCGGCGCGCGCTGACCAGCACCAGCTCTTCGCGGAATGCGCTCGTCGCGGTGAGGTCGTCATGCGTGATGGGCCCTGCGACGAAGGCGCCGTCGAGCGCGCCGTCGAGCACGCTGGCAACGAGGTCGGCGGTCGGCGCGGTGCGCAAGGAAAGGCGCACGGCCGGGAAGCGGCGGTGAAAATCGGCGAGCAGCGGCGGCAGCCGCACCGCGGCCGTGGTCTCCATCGATCCGATCGCGAGCGGTCCTTTCGGCTCGCCATCGTCGCGCGCGGCGAGCAAGGCTTCGCGCGACAGCGCCGCCATCTTTTGCGCATAGGGGAGCAGGCGCTTGCCAGCACCGGTCAGCGTCATGCCGCGCGAGTGCCGCTCGAACAGTGGCGTGCCGATCTCCGCCTCCAGCGCCTTCACCCGCTGGGTGACGTTCGACTGGACCGTGTTGAGCTCTTCGGCGGCGCGGGTGATGCCGCCGGTGCGGGCGACGGCGGCGAAGGTCTTGAAATCGCTGAGTTCCATGGCGTCGTTTCGCTTTCGAGATGGCAGCGTTCACAACAATTCAATTTTCGAGAATGCTAGTCGCGCTTAATCTCGCTGTCCAGATCGGGGAGGAGCCAAGCCGATGACGACGTCGCTGACCACGCTGCTGGCGATCGAGCATCCGATCCTGCTGGCGCCGATGGATGTCATCGCCGGCAGCCGTCTGGTCGCGGCGGTGAGCCGCGCCGGCGGGTTCGGCATTCTCGGCGGCGGCTACGGCGAGCGGGTGTGGCTGGAGCAGGAGACGGCGAAGCTCGCCGACCTCAGTGCACCGTTCGGGGTCGGCTTCATCACCTGGAGCCTCGCCAAACGGCCCGAGCTTCTCGACGTCGCGCTCGCGGCAAAACCAGATGCGATCATGTTGTCGTTCGGCGATCCCGCGCCGTTCGCGCCCAAGATCAAGTCCGCCGGCGCGCGCCTGATCTGCCAGGTTCAGGATGAAGCGATGGCGCGGCAGGCGCTCGATGCCGGTGCCGACATCCTGATCGCGCAAGGTACCGAGGCGGGCGGTCATGGCGCTTCGCGCACCACCGTCGACCTCGTGCCCGCCATTGTCGATCTCGCCGCGGGGCGCGTTCCCGTGGTGGCGGCCGGCGGCATCGCGGACGGGCGCGGCCTCGCTGCCATGATGATGCTGGGCGCGAGCGGCGTGCTGCTCGGCACGCGCTTCTATGCCAGCCAGGAGGCCGACGGCGCGGAGGAGGCCAAGCGCCGCATCTGCGTGGCGCACTCCGGTTCGACCGTGCGCGGCATCATCTTCGATCTCTCCCGCAACAATGTCTGGCCGGCGCCGTTCACCGGGCGGTGCCTGGTCAACGATCATGCGCAGCGCTGGATCGGCCGTGAGGTCGAGCTGATGCAGAATGTCGCTACGGTCGCGGCCGAGTATGCGGCGGCAAAGGCGGCGGGCAATTTCGATGTCGCGGCCGTGATCGCGGGCGAGGCGGTTGGGTTGATTCATGATATCCCACCGGCGGCCGAGATCGTCGAGCGGATTGCGGCGGAGGCGGAGCAGCTTCTTGTTGGGCGGCGTAACTCCGCGACGGCGCCGCAGAATCTTTCACCCTCCCCTGGAGGGGGAGGGTCGCTGCGCATGTAGCGAAGCGAAATGCGTGGCGGGGTGGGGTGATCTCTCCACTCGGGCACTGTTCGTGTGGAGAGATCACCCCACCCCGCTCGCGCTTCGCGCGATCGACCCTCCCCCTCCAGGGGAGGGTAAGGAAAACGAGAGAGAACAACCATGTGGCCTGACCGTCGACTGATCGACCTGTTCAAGACCGAATTCCCGATCGTGCTGGCGCCGATGGCGGGCGTGATGGATGCGGAGCTGGTGATCGCGGCTGCGCAGGGCGGCGCGCTGGGGTCGCTGCCGTGTGCGATGATCTCGCCGGACAAGGCACGCGAGCAGGTTGGCCTCATTCGCCAGCGCGTCAAGGCGCCGGTCAACATGAACTTCTTCTGCCACACTCCGCTCGAGCTGACGCGCGAAGCCGAGGCGCGGTGGAAGCAGCGCCTTGCGGGCTACTACTCCGAGCATGGTCTCGATCCCTCGGCGCCGATCACGGCTGCGAACCGCGCGCCGTTCGATGCGGCGTTCTGCGAGGTGGTCGAGGCGCTGAGGCCGGAGGTCGTCAGCTTCCATTTCGGCCTGCCGGAGCAGGCGCTCCTCAATCGGGTGAAGGCAGCCGGCTGCCTCGTCATCTCGTCGGCGACGACGGTGAACGAGGCGGTCTGGCTGGAAGAGCGCGGCGTCGATGCCGTGATCGCGCAAGGTGCGGAAGCGGGCGGCCATCGCGGCATGTTCCTGACCGACAAGATCGCCGGGCAGCCCGGCACCTTCGCGCTGGTGCCGCAGGTCGTCGATGCCGTGAAGGTGCCGGTGATCGCGGCGGGCGGCATCGCCGATGGGCGTGGCATTGCCGCGGCCTTTTCACTCGGCGCCTCCGGCGTGCAGATCGGCACCGCCTATCTGCGCTGCCCGGAGTCCAAGGTCAGCGCGGGCGGTCGCAAGGCGCTGGCCGAGGCCGACGACGAATCCACCGTCATCACCAACGTCATGACCGGCCGGCCTGCGCGCGGGGTGCAGAACCGACTGATGCGCGAGGCCGGCCCGATCTCGCCGGATGCGCCGCCGTTTCCTCACGCCGCGACGGCGTTGGGGCCGCTGAAGGCGGCTGCCGAAAAGCAGGGCAGGGTGGATTTCACCAACCTCTGGGCAGGGCAGGCCGTTGCGCTGGGCCGCGAGCTCCCCGCCGCCGAATTGACCCGGGATCTCGCCAAATCGGCGCTGGGGCGCATGAAGGCCCTCGCCGGATAGGGGGAAGCGCCGGTTGCGGCGCAAAACCGGCCTCTGCTATACGGCACATAGGTTTTGCCGTAAGAGGCCTTATATAATGTCCGTCGACGCCGCTACCGTCCGCCGCATCGCGCATCTGGCGCGCATCGCGGTTTCCGAGGACGAGGTTCCGCATCTGCAGGGCGAGCTCAACGCCATGCTCGCTTTCGTCGAGCAGCTCTCGGAAGTCAATGTCGAGGGCGTGGAGCCGATGACCTCGGTCACCCCGATGCAGATGAAGAAGCGGCAGGACGTGGTCGATGACGGCGAGATCGCCGACGATATCGTTGCCAACGCGCCCGCGACCGAAGGCCACTTCTTCCTGGTGCCGAAGGTCGTTGAATAAACAGGTTGGGTCCGATGTGCCTGCTTTGCGACGATGAGAAGGCCTATCAGGCCTACATGAACTACCTCGACAAGATGGAGCGGCAGGGCAAGGCTGCCGATCCCAACGTCGCCGTCAATGCCGTGCTCGACGAGATCGAGGCGGCCGCGAAAGCCGCCGCCCAAAAAGACGACCCGGCCAACGACAAGACCCTGTCTCCGTTCTTCTGCAGCCCGATCAATAAATGACCGATTTGACATCGCTGACGCTCGCCGAGGCCCGCAAGGGTCTTTCGGCAAAAACTTTCACGTCGCTCGAGCTCACGGATGCGCATCTTTCCGCGATCGAAGCTGCGCGCGTGCTCAACGCCTTCGTGATGGAGACGCCGGACCAGGCGCGCGACATGGCCAAGGCCGCGGACCAGAAGATCGCCAAAGGCGAGGGCGGCCTGCTCGCCGGCATCCCGCTCGGCATCAAGGACCTGTTCGCGACCAAGGGCGTGCGCACCACGGCTTGCTCGAAGATCCTCGGCAATTTCGTGCCGACCTATGAGTCCACCGTTACCTCGCAGCTCTGGCGCGACGGCGCGGTGATGCTCGGCAAGCTCAACAATGACGAGTTCGCGATGGGCTCGGCCAACGAGACCTCGTGCTTCGGTCCCGTCGGCAATCCCTGGCGGCGCGAGGGGAGCAACACGACGCTGGTGCCGGGCGGCTCGTCCGGCGGCTCGGCCTCGGCCGTGGCGGCGCTGCTCTGCATGGGCGCGACCGCGACCGACACCGGCGGCTCGATCCGCCAGCCGGCCGCGTTCACCGCGACCGTCGGCATCAAGCCGACCTATGGCCGCTGCTCGCGCTGGGGCATCGTCGCCTTTGCCTCCTCGCTCGACCAGGCAGGTCCGATCGCGCGCAGCGTACGCGATGCCGCGATGCTGCTGCGCTCGATGGCCGGACACGATCCGAAGGACACGACGTCGGTCGATATCCCCGTGCCGGATTACGAGGCGGCGATCGGCAAGTCCGTGAAGGGCATGAAGATCGGCATTCCCAAGGAGTATCGCCTCGACGGCATGCCGGCCGAGATCGAGAAGCTGTGGGAAGCGGGCGCGGCGTGGCTGAAGGCGGCCGGTGCCGAGCTCATCGAGGTGTCGCTACCCCACACCAAATACGCGCTGCCGGCCTATTATATCGTGGCGCCGGCGGAGGCTTCGTCGAACCTCGCGCGCTACGACGGCGTGCGCTACGGCCTGCGCGAGCAGGGTAAGAACATCATCGAGCTCTACGAGAACACCCGCGCCGAAGGCTTTGGGGCAGAGGTGCGCCGCCGCGTCATGATCGGCACCTACGTGCTCTCGGCCGGCTATTACGACGCCTATTACCTGCGCGCCCAGAAGGTGCGCACGCTGATCAAGAAGGACTTCGAGGACTGCTTCGCCAGGGGCGTCGACGCGATCCTCACCCCCGCGACGCCGTCGGCGGCCTTCGGCATCGGCGAGAAGGGCGGCGCCGATCCGGTCGAGATGTATCTCAACGACATCTTCACGGTGACCGTGAACATGGCGGGCCTGCCGGGCATCGCGGTGCCCGCCGGCAAGGACGCGCAGGGGCTGCCGCTCGGGCTGCAACTGATCGGCCGTCCGTTCGATGAGGAGACGCTGTTCTCGCTCGGCGAGGTGATCGAGCAGGCCGCCGGCCGCTTCACGCCCGCGAGGTGGTGGTGAATGTCGCCGATTTCATCGCGAGCCTCGGCGGCGCGGCGCCCGCGCCGGACTTGAGCGCGCCGCTCGCCGGCCTCTGGTGGGCGGCGAAGGGCGATTGGGACCGCGCGCACAGGATCGTCCAGGACGAGAGCAGCCGCGAGGCGGCCTGGGTGCATGCCTACCTGCACCGCGTCGAAGGCGATCTCGGCAATGCCGGCTATTGGTATCGCCAGGCCGGCCAGCCCGCGGCAAAGGATTCATTGGAAGCGGAGTGGCAGCGGATCGCTGCCACGCTGCTCGGGAGCAGGACATGAGCACGGCCACGCACAAGCTTCTCAAGGGCTCAACCGGTGACTGGGAGATGGTCATCGGCATGGAGATCCACGCCCAAGTGACCTCGAACGCGAAACTGTTCTCGGGCGCGTCCACCGCCTTCGGCGGCGAGCCGAACAGCCACGTGTCGCTGGTCGATGCCGCGATGCCGGGCATGCTGCCCGTCATCAACGAGGAATGCGTCAGACAGGCTGTCCGGACCGGGCTCGGCCTCAACGCGAAGATCAACTTGCGCTCGGTGTTCGACCGCAAGAACTATTTCTATCCGGACCTGCCGCAGGGCTACCAGATCAGCCAGTACAAATCGCCTATCGTGGGCGAGGGCGAGGTGATCATCGATCTCGACGGCGGCAAGACGGCCACGATCGGTATCGAGCGGCTGCATCTGGAGCAGGATCCCGGCAAGATGCTGCACGACCGCTCGCCGTCGCTGTCCTACATCGATTTCAACCGCTGTGGCGTGGCGCTGATGGAGATCGTCTCCAAGCCTGATATCCGCGACGCCGAGCAGGCCAAGGCCTATGTGACCAAGCTGCGCTCGATCATGCGCTATCTCGGCACCTGTGACGGCGACATGGAGAAGGGATCCTTGCGCGCCGACGTCAATGTCTCCGTGCGCAGGCCCGGCGGGCCGCTCGGCACCCGCTGCGAGATCAAGAACATGAACTCGATCGCCTTCATCGGCCAGGCGATCGAATACGAAGCGCGGCGCCAGATCGAGATCCTAGAGGATGGTGGGCAGATCGAGCAGGAGACGCGCCGGTTCGATCCCAACAAGGGCGAGACGCGCTCGATGCGGTCGAAGGAAGAGGCGCACGACTATCGCTACTTCCCCGACCCCGACCTGTTGCCGCTGGAGTTCGGCCAGGAATTCGTCGACGCGCTGAAGGCGAAGCTGCCGGAGCTGCCGGACCAGAAGAAGGCGCGCTTCGTCGCCGATTTCGGCCTGTCGGCCTATGATGCGAGCGTGCTGGTCGCCGAGCGCGAGAGCGCGCTGTTCTACGAGACGGTGCTCGACAAGCTGGCGAGCCGCGCCCGCGACGGCAAGATGGCGGCGAACTGGGTCATCAACGAGCTGTTCGGCCGTCTCAACAAGGAAGGCCGGGATATTATGGCCTCGCCCGTCAATGCCGGGCAGCTGGCTGCGATCATCGACCTGATCGGCGAGGGCACGATCTCGGGCAAGATCGCCAAGGATCTGTTCGAGATCGTCTGGCAGGAAGGCGGCGATCCCCGCGCGCTGGTCGAAAGCCGCGGCATGAAGCAAGTCACCGACCTTTCGGCGATCGAAAAGGTGGTCGACGACATCATCGCGGCCAATCCCGACAAGGCGGCGCAGGTGAAGGACAAGCCGCAATCGCTCGGCTGGTTCGTCGGCCAGGTGATGAAGGCGTCCGGCGGCAAGGCCAACCCGCAGAGCGTCAACGAACTGCTCAAGTCCAAGCTCGGCGTCTAAGCCTTGCGCATTCGAACGAGGTGACGGACACGTCTCGTCACCTCGCCTTGGCTCTCGGTGCGACGCTCGCGCGCATCCTCCAACGGCCAACTCCATCCCGATCGACGGCGACGCGGCGGCCGAATCGCCGCCGCGCGATTCGCCCGAAACGGCGGCTTGAACGCGCTTCCGCGAGCGCCTGCGCCGTTAAGCATGAAAATATTTTCGTTGCCAAAAGTCGCGACTCAGAGTCCGCGAAGCGCTTTCGCGAGGCGATCGCGCGATTGTCGATGCGCATCGTCGCGTTGATCGTGCGCGATGCGCGCGTGCGAAAAAATACTTGCTGCATAGTGTTTTCGTGCAATCGCATCGTTCGCGAACGTCGATGATGCGAGCACTCTGCATGATCGCAAGTGCACGTCGCACGAAGCGCCTGCGTCGCGCCCGCCAAGCGCAGGCGCCTTGCTGCGTCAACACTTCTTTAAGCGAGAAGCTGTTTTTTTCTTCGTGTTGGTGTATTCGGGATGAAGTGCATTCGATCCCCGAATGCACGCAGCGATTAAAGCCATCTCACACATCGGAGGGCAACATGGCCAAGAAAGCGAAGAAGGCGAAGAAGGCGAAGAGCGCAGTGAAGAAGACTGCGAAGAAGACCCGCAAGGTCGCGAAGAAGAAGAAGTAACTTCGCTTCTGAAGTTGCCGGCTCCAGATAGCCGGCACGTCATCAGCACCTCCTAGAGGTTCTGGTCGACGATAGAGGGTGTCGGCGAGACATCAGGTCAACGGTCGGACCGTTCTCTTTCGCGGTCCGGCAGAAGAAACGAGTTTTCTTCGTTCGGTGCGGTTCTCTTCAAAGGGCTCCGCAATTTCACGACAGGCCTTCGGGCCGAAGTGGAATCTGGTCCTGACGTGTTCGCCGACGCCCTCGTTCACTTGAAGCCGGGGCATTGCCGGCATTCCTTTCCTCCCGACATTGCTGATCTGATTGACGTCGCCGCGCGGACGTCTTTGCTCTGTCTGCCGGCAGGCGAGGGGCTGCGCCTTCATTGCACTGTTCGCACGCCGCACCTCCATTCGCGGGTCATCGCCCGGCTCCGACCGGGCAATCCAGTACGCCGCGGCTTCTCGGGGGGCGATTGCGGCCGCTGGAATACTGGGTCACCCGCCTGCCGCCTTCGCCGAAGCTTCGGCGGCCCGAGACCGCATGGCCCGGCGAAGCCCTGGCGTAGCCGAGGTCGCGCGTGGCGACAGTTGGAGGGAAGCAATCACAGGACCCGCGCCACCGCGCGCGATGGTTATCGATGTCCTGAAATCCCAGGGTAAACCGAAGCTGACAAATGACAGAAGTGCCTGCGAATCAGGGGCTTCTTGAATTCTTGGCGCAGGAGACGCGCGCCCGCGTTTACGTCTGCTTCATCGCGATACTTAAACTGCCATTCAAATTTGCCCGCCATCATCGCCTCCAACGAGCCGGCAAACGGCGATGGGGAAGAGTTGAACAGTGCACGATCCCCGGAAGGGTCATGCACATCAGAGTTGGACGGGAGCCGCGCTCGGGGGACGAGGCGGCACAAGAACAAAGGGGATGCGTGATGTTTCAGGGTACTTTCGATCTGGAGACGGCAACGCCGGTCGATGCGAGCGCGCTGTCGGACGTGCTGTTCGAGCGCGGTATCTATTGGGCGAGCGGCCGCTCCGGCATCGTCGATCTCGTCGCCGCGCACAAATGGTTCAATCTCGCCGCGCTGAAGGGCCGCAAGGACGCCGTGGCGCTGCGCCAGGAAATTGCCGGACAGATGTCGGACGCCGAGATCTCGGTCGCGCAGCGCGAGGCGAGGGCCTGGGTCTGTGCGCACTGAGGTGAGAATCGCCTCTGACCCGTATTCGCAGGGGAGAGGCCCGGTTGCGCTGAAGCAAGTCTCTTCGTCATGCCGCCGCCTAAAATCCGACGGCATGAGCAACCAGGCTACGAATGGACGATGGCTGCCGATTCAGATCGCTCCCGACGAGTGCGACCTGGAGCTCGGGCGCCTGCACAAAACAGGAATTGTGCCCTGGTCCTTTCCATGCCGGCGCAAGGGCGGCATCTGGTTCAATGTCTGGGCCGGTGAGGCCGTGCTGATATCGCCCTCGCATTGGCGGGTTTGGTGATCCGGCATTTAGGTGGGCGCCCGCCTATACAAGGAGCCCGCGAATCGCGCGGGGCTCGCCGCGCTCATCCTTGCGCTGAACTTGCGTATCGGGTTCGCGCCGTCGCTTTCCGCTGAACGTGCGCAGAGACCTTGATTGTGCGTCCGCGATTGCTTGAGCGGCCCGAGACATAGGTGACATTTCGTACCGGACACATGGGTTACACTTTCCGCTTTTGTTCTGCGGGAGGTGTAGATGCCGTGGAAAGCGAGTTCGGTGATGGATGAGCGCCTGCGGTTTGTCGCCCGGCTGTTGGACGGCGAGGCAATGACGGACGTATGCCGGGAGTTCGGCATATCGCGGAAGACCGGCTACAAGATCTTTGGCCGGTACAAGGAACACGGGCTCGAGGCCCTGACGGACCGGTCGCGACGGCCGGTGCGCTACGCCAACCAGCTGCCGCAGCAGCTCGA
>NZ_JACCHP010000051.1 GCF_016031625.1 Bradyrhizobium agreste
CCTTTGCCAGGCCAGCGGTGGCGATGATGCCCAATTCGGCCAGATGCGCGCGCCACGCGTTGGCCGCCTGCGTTCGCTGCCGCACTAGAAGGGTGCGGGTCTTCAGCACCATCGCGGCAGCCTGTTGCTCGGCCGTCTTGATCGGGACGAAGCGCATGGTCTTGCGGGTCACCGCTTCGCTGATGGCCTCTGCGTCCGCCGCATCCGTTTTGCCTCGCTTTACGAAGGGTTTGACATAAGCCGGCGGAATGAGCCGCACCTCATGACCGAGAGCTGCGATCTCGCGCGCCCAATAGGGGGCGCTACCGCAGGGTTCCATCCCCACCAGGCATGGTGGCAGTTTCTCGAAGAAGCGCAGAACCTCGCTGCGCCGCAATTTCCTGTTGAACACGGGCGATCCCTCCGCATCCGCGCCGTGAACCTGGACAACGTGCTTGGCCAAATCTAACCCAATGGTGCTAACCTGTTTCACGGAACGGTCCCTCCTTTGTGGCGTTCGAACAACGACCACGTTCTAGCACTTTGATGCTGTTGGAGCGGGCCGTTCCACCACATCAAGTTTATCCAATCCTGAGTTCGCTCCGGTTTGGATTTGCCCGGTTGGGCGGGAGCGACGGGAGCTGGCGCGGAGCCTTCGGCATAGCGCAGCGCCAGATTCCGGCGCGGGTGACAGGTGAAGGCGAACTCGGAGGGCGTTTTCCATCCGAGCTGCGAGTGGGGTCGGGCATCGTTGTAATCGGCCCGCCAGCATCCGAGTGCGACGCGAGCCTGGGCCACTGACGTGAACAGCGTCTGGTTCGCAATTCATCCCGCAGCCGGCCGTTGATGGGAAAGACGGCCCCGCTCCCTCGGCGCCGGCGATATACTAGCGATGGACGAACTCGCTAACAGGAGCAATTGACCAATGGAAGCCGCGACAATTGGGTTGGACATTTCGAAGCACGTATTTCACATCCATGCAGTTGATAGAAGGCCGCGTGGCCGGTCGCGAACGTCTCCGGCGAGGCGAGATCGTGTCTTTCTTCTCCTCGCTCGCACCTTGCCTGGTCGGCATCGAGGCCTGCGCGACTGCTCACCACTGGGCGCGCGAGATTGGGCAGTTTGGACACGATGTCAGATTGATTCCGCCGGCCTATGTTAAACCCTACCTCCGAAGAGGGGCCAAGAATGACGCCGCTGACGCGGCCGCGATCTGCGAAGCGGTTAGTCGTCCCAATATGCGGTTCGTTCCAATCAAGAGCGCCGAGAACCAGGGCTTCTTGATGCTTCATCGTGCAAGAGCTTGCTGGTCCGCCAACGCACCATGACAGCTTGCGCCATTCGGGCTCACTTTGCTGAGTTCGGAATCATTGTCGGGCAAGGCCGGCAACGGGTGGATGGTCTGGCGGACTTGTTGGATGACGAGGAACTGACGCTACCGGCCCACGCCCGCATCGCGCTGGCCGTCCTTGTGAGCCAACTGAAGGAATTGGGCCGGCAGGTCGAGGCCATCGAGCGCGAACTGGCTGAGATCCGGCGAGTAAATCCGATGGCGAAGTTGCTGTCCTCCATCCCCGGGATCGGTCCCATAACGGCCACAGCTCTCGCCGCGACCGTGCCCGACGCGACAATGTTCCGCTCCGGGCGGGAGTTCGCGGCCTGGCTTGACCTGACGCCTAAGCAGAATTCCACCGGCGGGAAGGATCGGCTCGGCCGGATTACGAAATAGGGCGATTCCTATCTCAGGCACTTGCTTGTCATCGGAGCACGTAACGTCGTTCGGTACCCAAAGGCACGCTCCCGGGTTGGAGGCAGCTGGATCGAAGCCCTGCTTGAACGGCGTCGACCCATGGTCGTCGCCGTCGCCGTTGCCAACAAATTAGCCCGGATCGTCTGGGCGATGATGACGACCGGGAATTCTATCGGCCTAAGCTCGCGGCCTGACTTTCCGCGTATGTTGGCTACCTTATGGTGTGAGGGCAAATGACAGCATGATGGACACCGGCGGAGCTGGGGATCGAGCAAGCCCGAAGAGCTTTAAGCGCAACAAGCGCGACCCGTTGATGAGGCCTCGATCCGCGATCTCCATCAGGGCCAGCGGCCATGGCATCGGTCGCACTAACAGGCCGTATACATGAACGCACCCGACCGGTATCCAAAGTGCCGCTGAAATCCCTTGCATCCGCGGGGCCAATGGTATGGACCCCGCCCTCGCCGCGGTGGAATCTCGAGCGTCAACTGCAGTGAAGGAGGATATCATGCAGGTCGTTCGGATAGGTCTAGATCTAGCGAAGTATGTCTTCGAAGTTCACGGCGTCGACAACCACGGGAAAGTCGTTGTGCGTCGCGATGCGGTGGCCGGCTTTTTCGCCAATTTACCGGCCTGCCTAGTCGGCATGGAGGCTTCCAACGGGGCACACTATTGGGCTCGCGTACTCACGGCGCTTGGCCATCAGGTCCGACTGATCAGCCCTCAGTTCGTGACACCATACGTCAAGTCAAACAAGAACGACCAGAACGATGCGGAAGCCATCTGCGAAGCGGTCGGCCGTCCGTCCATGCGCTTCGTGCCACCGAAATCAACCGATCAGCTGGCGGTACAGGCTGTCCACCGCATTCGCCGACGCCTGGTCGCCGACCGGGTCAGGCTCGCTAACCAGATTCGCGGTCTTCTGTCCGAGCATGGCATTGTCATTACCCGTGACATAGCGCAGCTGCGGCGCGGCCTCGCTGTCATCGTAGGGAACATCAATGACGGCCTCAGCGAGATGCTCCGAGCGCTCATGAGGGAATTGCAAGAGGAGTTGTCCGAACTTGATACCCGCGTTGCAGCCTATGACCGGCGGATAAGGGAAATCTTCCGTACGAATGAGCAGTGCCAGCGGCTCGGCAAAATCGAAGGCATCGGACCTGTGACAGCAACAGCCATGATCGCCGCCGTGGGCGATAGAAGCTGTTTCAAGAACGGCCGCCAGTTCGCGGCTTGGCTTGGCCTGGTGCCGAAGCAGCGATCCAGTGGAGGGCGGGCCCGCTTGTTCGGCATCAGCAAACGCGGCGATCGATACCTGCGGACGCTGATGATTCACGGAGCTCGCGCCGCTTTAAGCCGGGCCACTGGCAAGCAGGATCCGCGAAGCCTCTGGCTCGGCAAAATCCGACAACGGCGCCATCCCAATGTCGCGGCCGTGGCTCTTGCCAACAAGAACGCGCGGATCGTGTGGGCTATGCTCACAGGCGACGCAGCTTATGAGCCGGCGCTGTCGGTGAAGGCGGCCTGAAGCGAAGCTGCAATCAAGGAACGGAGGTCTCACCCGGCAATTGCAACAAATGGCAGGAGATGGCGAAACGGTCACCCCGTCGCTTCCCGAACCTGATGTGTGGACCGGCACGGCTTGCGCCGATGTCTCGGGGCCGTTGAGGTGGAAGCGGGCGAAAACCATCGAGGCTCGCGGCGGAGACGTTGTCCAGCCGCATCAAGAAGCCGGATATACGTCTGCAGTTGTGACCGTCGATCCTGATCAAGCCGGTCGTTGCAATCGGGCGGGGTCCATATACGTCTATACATGAAGCTCTCGATGAACGCATTCTGCATGGGCTTGCCCGACGCAATGTAGTGCCGGGCGACGCGGCTCTGATCCGCCCATGTCAAGATGGCGTTGCTGGTCAGCTCGCTGCCGTTGTCGCTGACCACCATTTTCGGCTTGCCGCGCTCGATCATCAGCCGGTCAAGTTCCCGGGCCACGCGGATGCCGGAGAGCGAGGTATCGGCCACCAGCGCCAGGCACTCGCGGGTGCAGTCATCGACCACGGTGAGGACGCGGAAGCGGCGGCCGCAGGTCAGCTGATCCGACACAAAGTCGAGCGACCAGCGCTCGTTCGGCGCCATCGGCGCCGTCATCGGCGCCCTGGTCCCATGGCGCGCTTGCGGCCGCCACGGCGGCGCACTGCAAGCTTCTCTTCCCGGTACAGCCGGAACAGCTTCTTGTGGTTGACCGTATAGCCCTCCCGCTTGAGCAGGACATGCACGCGCCGATAGCCGAAGGGGCGGCGCTCGTGCGCGATCGCCTTCATGCGCTGGCGAAGGCCGCCATCGTCCGTCCGGATCGTCTTGTATCTCACAGTCATGCGGCAGCTGCCGATGGCTTTACACGCCCGCCGTTCGCTCATCCCGTGGGCATCCATGAGATGGGCGACAGCTTTCCGCTCCCCCG
>NZ_JACCHP010000052.1 GCF_016031625.1 Bradyrhizobium agreste
TCAGCGCGACATTGTCGAGCATGGCATTCGCCAGCAGCCGCTTCAGCCGCGTGTTCTCATCCTCCAGTGCCTTTAGCCGCTTAGCCTCCGACACCTCCATACCGCCGAACTTCGCCTTCCATTTGTCGATGCTGGCGTCGCTGACGCCGTGCTTGCGGCACAGGTCGGCAACCGAAACGCCGGCCTCGTGCTCCTTCAAAATCCCGATGATCTGCTCTTCCGAAAAGCGGCTGCGCTTCATGCTCTGGTCCTTGTCGTGGGCCAGAACAAACTTCAAACTCGATTAAGCCCGTGGGGCAAGGTCATCCGCGGCCACTTCAAATGGAGCTTTCAATAGTGGTCAAGAGCAAGGACCCGACCACTAACTTCAGCAGCCTACGATTTCCGAAGCCATGCATTTGGAGCGCACGTAACATTCGTCCCAAAGGCGTCGGTGAAATAAGTATCGATCAAAAATCCGGAGTCTTCGATCAATTGGAAACCATCAATGATCTCTCGATTTACGTTTACAGGATTGTCTTCAACTACATAGTAGTCTCCAGGCGTCATAAACCTATTCAGGTAAGAAAATATAGAGAAGATTTGCACGTGCGCATCGTCGATGACAAGCCAAGGATGAGGTAGTCTCATCAGCAGATCTTGATCAAAGGTGCTAACATCCGAAAGGTCAACATGATGAAAGTTGAGGAGCGGATGCGCTCGTGCATTCTCATGGACACATTTGACGTATAAGTCAAAGGAGTGAACCTCACCAGGCATTTCACACAGGACTGACATTTGATCAGAAAGCCACAAACCACTGCCGCCCTGATATGAACCCAGTTCGAGAATTGTCCTCGGCTGAAGTTCCCAAATAAGCCTTGGATAAAGAGCTAGATCAAAAGGGGTTTTGAGAAGTATTAGGCCTTTGTACGTCAGCGCCAGGGCTCCAATCTTTGTGCGGCGCTTGTCGAAAATCCAAGGGTAAATAGTCGACATCCATACTCGTTCAGAGGGCCTAACGAAGCGATCAGAATCGTCGGCATTCAAGACGCTTCCAATAGCGACTCCCATATCAAGATGTCCTTTCGGTTGTATCTGAGTGGGGTAATGTTTGTGAGCTGCGTCCCAAAAAGCTTTATATCCGGAAGTGAGTTTCATATGGGTTATCTCCGCGGTTTTGTGTGAGGAAAGGGTGAGTAGCTCAGACGGATTTCAATCCAGTCAAGCGGCTTGTCCCCTGAATCCCAAGCGCAAAGCGATCTCGTATCGCGTCTTCTGCTTGCGAGACACTGTAATCTCGGCGTTAACGTCGAGACGAACTGGCACGTCGAGTTTTGCCGCTCCTGTATTCAGTTCAGCCCTGCAACTACCCAGATAGATCGATGCAGTCTCGTTGCGAACCGGCTACGCGCCTGTTGCGACTGAGTTGGTTGAGGGGCCCCTTATTGTTACATCTTGGCAATTGGCGTGCCACTTGAGGAATGGTGCTCTCCTCGTAAAGAGGCTAAAACGGATGCTTGTCCGGATTATACTCAGATGATTATCAGGAATCCCGCAACGTGTTTTGTTGCGCTCGCGACATCAGCGTCGACAATCAGTCATCGAGATTAGGAATAAGATGGAGATCCGGGCCTTGCGGCTCGACTCTCGCTGGCGTCTGTTTAAAAGCTCATGACCTGCCACGGAATTTTGGTCCCAGCGGTAGTTAGAGTCTCGAGGGTTTGTTCGCCAAGTGGCACGGTTGGAGCAACGGACGATCGCCGAAGCTCGTCCAGTTAGGTAGCCGATGTGGGTAGTCGGTCGTCTGTTGCGGTGAGGTGGGCGGCATACCGGGGGTAAGATATCTCAGCCCCCGAGTGAGGCTGCTGGAAATCGCAATCGGCGCTCCACTTGCCGATCTTGGTGCTGGCGTCGTTGATATCGAAAGAACGGGGTATCGTTGAGCGGCTCATCACGCGTCCGGCCATTCATGGAGAAGACGACCCCGTTCCCTCGACGCCGACGCTCCGCTGGCGATATCCGTACCGCTAGCAGGAGCAAAACATCATGCAAGTCGAGGCAACTGAATTGGATTTTTCGAAGCACGTATTTTGCGTTCGCGCGATTGATGCGCAAGGGCCAGTGACCTCTCGCCCTGCCTCGGCGCAAGATAGTAAAAAGCTGGTAGATCCGGTTGATCCCGAAGGCTCTCCGCCCTACCGCCGCAGCAGGACGAACAGGCGGCGAAAGCCGAAACGCCGCGGCTCGTTGGCCAGATCGCGAAATGGCCATGCAGAACTGCGTCCGGCGGCCGGCTGGAGCGGTAGCCGATCATCTTCTGAACCGCACCCACGCATCTGCTCGGCCAGAAGCTTCTCAGCTTCCCGCTCTCCTCGATCCAGAGCCCTCAACCGCTTCGCCTCGGAATCATCCATGCAGCCGAATTTGGCCTTCCGATTGTAGATCGTTGCCTCGGAGATCCCGTGCTTGCAAGCCGGATCGGCCGTCTTCGCCGCGGCCTCATGCCCCTTCAGCACCACAATAATCTGCTCATCCGCGAACCGTGCTCGCTTCATCTGTCGTCAAACGTTGGGGGCGGACTCTAACTCGTTCTGGAGGAAATACTCAGTGGCAGGTCCCTCATGGGCCGATTCCGCTGAAAAAGGTCGCCAGTATTTCATTGTAATAGCAGCGTCGCGAGGAGGCGAACTGCTCTATCGTCCCTATGCGAGCCTCGGGGCGGGCATCCGGATGAGCTTGGCGATCTTTCGAAGGTTCTGGGCCGTGGCCGCGCGGATGAACTCGTCGCGCGCGCCCTTCGGCCTCGTTAACGCAAATGGTCGAGCTTGAGAATGCGCTTGAGGTGGCGCGAACAACATCTCGATTTTCTTGCGGAGCCGGCGCGAGGTGCCTCCCTTCCACGATCTCACTAGCCATGTCGCGAGCGCCTTCGTAGCGCGGCACCCTCCGTGAGGCCTGCTTGAGGCAACTCCAAGCCTTCCATGCTCATCGACCAATCGCGCTTGCCGGCGGGGTAAAGCATGGTGCCACTATCATTCACGGAAGCGGCCGTGCCTGTTATTGGAGAATGTCTTTCCTCGCCCCACGGGCTTAATCGAGTTTGAAGTTTGTTCTGGCCCACGACAAGGACCAGAGCATGAAGCGCAGCCGCTTTTCGGAAGAGCAGATCATCGGGATTTTGAAGGAGCACGAGGCCGGCGTTTCGGTTGCCGACCTGTGCCGCAAGCACGGCGTCAGCGACGCCAGCATCGACAAATGGAAGGCGAAGTTCGGCGGTATGGAGGTGTCGGAGGCTAAGCGGCTAAAGGCACTGGAGGATGAGAACACGCGGCTGAAGCGGCTGCTGGCGAATGCCATGCTCGACAATGTCGCGCTGA
>NZ_JACCHP010000053.1 GCF_016031625.1 Bradyrhizobium agreste
CTGGAGCAGGCGCCGAGCACGCCGGTGCGCGAGCTGGACATCCTGCCAGCCGACGAGCGCGCGTATCTGCTGGAGGAGCTGAACCGGACGGCGGTGACGTATCCTGAGCAGCAGTGCATCCATGAGCTGTTTGAGGCGCAGGTGCAAAAGGCGCCGGATGCGGTGGCGGTGGTCTATCAGGACCAGCGCGTCAGCTATGGCGAGCTCAATGCGCACGCCAACCAGCTGGCGCATCATCTGATCGGGCTCGGGGTGAAGCCGGATCAGCCGGTGGCGATCTGCGTTGCGCGCAGCGTGGTGCTGGTGGTCGGGCTGCTGGCGATCCTTAAGGCGGGGGGCGCCTATCTGCCGCTGGATCCGGCCTATCCGTCGGCGCGGCTGCACCAGGTGCTGGAGGATGCGGCGCCCCACCTGTTGCTGGCCGATGCGGCCGGCCGATCCGCGCTGGGCGACGATGCGCTACTCGATCTGACGGTGGTGGATCTGGCGGCGACGCCGGAATGGGCAAATCTGCCGGCGTCGGATCCGGACCCGCGCGCGCTTGGCCTGACCTCGCGCCATCTCGCCTATGTGATCCACACCTCCGGCTCAACCGGGACGCCCAAGGGCGTCATGATCGAGCATGCGAGCACGGTGAACCTGCTGCATTGGAGCAGCGGAGTCTTCACGCGGTCAGAGATCAGCCGCATGCTGTGTTCGACCTCGATCAGTTTTGATCTGTCCATCTATGAATGCTTCGTTCCGCTGTCGCAAGGAAGCACGCTGTATCTCGTCGAGAATGCGCTGGCGCTGGCCGAGAGGTCCTTGGATGTCTCCTTGATCAACACAGTGCCTTCGGCGATCGCCGCTCTGGTCGACAGGAAAGCAGTGCCGGCTTCGACCAGCGTCGTCAATTTGGCGGGCGAGTGGCTGACGGCGGAACTGATCGAGAAGATCTTCGCGAGCAGTCGGGTCCAGAAGATTTGTAATCTGTACGCGCCTTCCGAAACTACGACGTACTCGACCTGGATCTGCATGCGAAGGGGAGAGGCTATCGTTGAGACGATCGGCCGTCCGATTGCGAACACGCGGGTGTATCTGCTTGACGGTCATGGTGCACCGGTTCCGTTTGGCGCGGTCGGGGAGCTCTACGTCGGCGGGGCCGGGGTGGCGCGGGGCTATCTGAACCGGCCCGAGCTGACCGCGGAGCGGTTCATCGCCAGTCCGTTTGTGGACGGCGACCGGCTGTACAAGACCGGCGATCTGGCGCGCTATCTGCCGGACGGCAATCTGGAGTTTTTGGGCCGCAACGACGACCAGGTGAAGATCCGCGGCTTCCGGATCGAGCCGGGCGAGATCGCGGCGCGGCTTTGCGAGCACCCGTTGGTGCGCGAGGCGGTGGTGGTGGCGCACGAGGGCCCCGGCGGCGAGAAGCGTCTTGTCGGCTATGTGGTGTGCGCGCCGGAAGCAGCTTCGAACGGGCTGGATGGAAGCGAGCTTGCCGGCGCCTTGCGCGCCCACCTAAGTGCGCACCTGCCGGACTACATGGTGCCGGCAGCGTTCGTGCGGCTGGCGGCGCTGCCGCTGACGCTGAACGGCAAGCTCGACCGCAAGGCGCTGGCTGCGCCGGACGATGAGGCGTATGCGCATTCCGCCTATGAGGCGCCGCAAGGCGAGATCGAGACCACGCTGGCCGAGATCTGGGCCGAGCTGCTCGGTGTTGAGCGGGTCGGACGCCACGACCACTTCTTTGCGCTCGGCGGGCACTCGCTGGTGGCGGTGCAGCTGATCGAGCGTCTGCGGCGGCGGTCGCTGGGGGTCGACGTGCAGACGCTGTTCGCCAGGCCGGTGCTGGCCGATCTGGCCGCGAGCCTGGGCAGTCATCAGGAGGTGGCGGTCCCGGCCAACCTGATCAGCGAACAGAGTACGGTGATCACGCCAGAGATGCTGCCGCTGATCGAGCTGACGCAGGGCGAGATCGACCGGATCCTCGCCACAGTGCCCGGCGGGGTCGGCAACGTCCAGGACATTTATGGCTTGTCGCCGCTGCAGGACGGCATCCTGTTCCATCATCTGTTGGCGACAAAGGGCGATCCGTACCTGCTGGTGTCGCAGATGGCGTTTGCCGACCGTGGCGTGTTGGACCGCTATCTTGCCGCGGTCCAGCGGGTGGTGGATCGGCACGACATTCTGCGCACCTCGTTCGTCTGGGAGGGCCTGTCGCGCCCGGCCCAGGTGGTGTGGCGGAAGGCGCAACTTGAGGTGAGCGAGGTCGAGCTGGACGGGTCTGCTGGTCCTGGCGCCGCGCAGCTTAAGGATCGGTTTGATCCGCGCCAGCACCGCATCGATCTTGGCCGAGCGCCCTTGTTGCGGTTTGTGATCGCGCGCGAGCCCGGCAGCGCGCGCTGGCTGCTGTTGGAGCTGCAGCATCATCTGATCGGGGACCACACCACACTGGAGGTGATGCATGCCGAGGTCCGGGCCGAGCTGGAGGGGCGGGCGCATGAGCTGATGGCGCCGCAGCCGTTCCGCAATCTGGTGGCGCAGGCGCATCTCGGCGGTGATGCCAAGGCGGATGAAGCGTTCTTCCGGGGGTGGCTGGCCGACATCGACGAGCCGACCACGCCGTTCGGCTTGCGCGAGGTGCGCGGCGACGGCAGCGGGATCAGCGAGGCGCAGCGGATGCTGCCGCAGCAGCTGAACGCGCGGCTGCGCAGCCAGGCGCGACGGCTTGGGGTGAGCCTGGCGAGCCTGTGCCATCTGGCCTGGGGTCAGGTGGTGGCGCGCAGCAGCGGCCGCGAGCAGGTGG
>NZ_JACCHP010000054.1 GCF_016031625.1 Bradyrhizobium agreste
AGACCAATTTGCTCGCGCTCAACGCCACCATCGAGGCCGCCCGCGCCGGCGAGGCCGGCCGCGGCTTCGCCGTCGTGGCGAGCGAGGTGAAGTCGCTGGCGAGCCAGACCGCGAAGGCGACCGACGAGATCTCCTCGCATATCGCAGGCATGCAGGGCGCCACCGCCGAATCGGTTGCCGCGATCAAGGAGATCGGCGCGACCATCGGCCAGATCTCGTCGATCTCGACCTCGATCGCGAGCGCGGTGGAGCAGCAGGGCGCCGCCACCCAGGAGATCGCCCGCAGCGTCCAGACCGTCGCGCAGGGCACCCAGACCGCGGCCACCGATATCGGCGAGGTCAACCGCGGCGCCGCCGAGACCGGCTCGGCTTCGGAAGAAGTGCTGAACTCGGCCAAGACGCTGTCGAGCGAAAGCACCCGCCTTCGCGCCGAGCTCGACCGCTTCATGGCGAATATCAGGGCGGCGTAGTGAAGGCGCGCCCTACCAAATCCCTAACCGCCAGTTGCGGCGCCACAAATTTACTGCAGCTTATCCTTTGCCGGTTACCGTGCACATGAGTCGGGAAGCGGGCTGCTTCCCGGCTGCGCCTGGTTTTCCGCGAATGGAATGGGGTGGGGGAATGTCGGTGAAGTCCAAGTCGAGTCAATCGAAGTCGAAGCTGCCAACGCTGCGTTTTCGCGCAAAAATCATCCTCGGCTTCGTGGCGGTGCTCGCCATCCTCGCCGTCAGCATGGCGTTCGCCTATTTCGGCTTCGAGCGGATCGCTGGCGCCGTGGCCTCCTACCGGACCAGCGTGTCGGAAGCCGATCTGGCACGGACCGTCGATCGCGAGCTGATCGCCTATCAGGGGCTGGCCCGCGCCTATACCCTGACCGGCGCTGTGGATGACGAGACCGCAGCCAAGGCCGCTGAGGGAAATCTGAAGAACGCGATCGCCAAGTCGATGGCCGCGACGACGGGCGCGGCCCGCCGTGAGCAGGTCGGCAAGCTCGAAGCCGAATTCCAGAGCTTTGCGAAAGTCTTCAGCGAGATCATCACGCTGACGCGCGAGAACAGCAAGATCGCCGCCGACGAGCTCAACAGTGTCGGCAACAAGATCCGTTTCAAATTCGACGACCTCGCCGACACCGCGGCGCTGGCGGGCCTTGCCTCGGTGCAGACCACGGCCAAGGACATCACCTCGCAATATCTGGCGGTCTCCACCTCGGTCAGCGCCTTCGTGGCCAAGCCGGAGCCGAAGACCGCCGATGGCGTGATCGCCCGCATCAAGTTCCTGGAGACGCTGCTGGTCTCCATCTACGCGAACGACCAGAAGATCACCGATCGCGTCAAGGAGATCGGCGATCTCCTGAAACAGTACCGCACCTCGTTCGCAAAGCTGACCGAGAACGTGAAGGTCGTCGTCAAGCTGAACGGCGAGATGACAAAGACTGCGGCAACCATCCTCAAGCTCTCGGCCGAGCTGCGTTCGGATCTGACCGCCGACCAGCAACGCATCGAGGCGAGCGCCAATGCGACGATCGGAGAGACCGAGCAACTGATGCTGATGATGGCGCTGGGCGGGCTGGCGGTCGGCGTCGTGCTGGCCTTGTGGCTCGGCAACGGCATCTCGCGGCCGATGATCGCGATGTGCAAGGCGATGCGGGAGCTGGCCTCGGGCAATTTCGACGTCGTGCTGCCCGGCTTGGGGCGCAAGGACGAGATCGGCGAGATGGCCGGCGCGGTCGAGGAGTTCAAGATCCAGGCTGTTGCAAAAGCCGAGCGCGACGCCGCTGCCAGCGAAGTGCAGAACCGCGAGCAGGCGGCAAGCCGCCGCGCCGAGCTGATCCGCTTTGCCGACGATTTCGAGAGCGCGGTCGGCGCCATCGTCTCCAACGTCTCGGCCTCGGCCGTGCAGCTGGAATCGGCGGCCTCCACCCTGACCCGCACCGCCGAGACCACCCAGAGCCTGTCGAGCCAGGTCGCCGGCGTCTCCGAGCAGGCCTCCTCCAACATGCAGTCGGTGGCGACCGCGACCGAGGAGCTGTCGGCCTCGGTCGAGGAGATCGGCCGCCAGGTGCGCGATTCCAGCCGCATCGCCGAGGCTGCCGTGATGCAGGCCAAGGAGACCGACGGCCGCATCGGCAAGCTGTCGCACGCCGCCCAGCAGATCGGCGAGGTGGTCAAGCTGATCACCGCGATCGCCGAGCAGACCAATTTGCTCGCGCTCAACGCCACCATCGAGGCCGCCCGCGCCGGCGAGGCCGGCCGCGGCTTCGCCGTCGTGGCGAGCGAGGTGAAGTCGCTGGCGAGCCAGACCGCGA
>NZ_JACCHP010000055.1 GCF_016031625.1 Bradyrhizobium agreste
CATGTGTTGTTCGCACGCTCGCCTCGACCGCGGTCCCATCAAGATCAAGCCGCAGCGGCAGGGTATTGATGAACAGCCCCATGGCGCGGTCGCCACCCGCACCCCCATGCATGCGGCCGAACAGCACTGTGCCGAACACCACCTGCTCGCGGCCGCTGCTGCGCGCCACCACCTGACCCCAGGCCAGATGGCACAGGCTCGCCAGGCTCACCCCAAGCCGTCGCGCCTGGCTGCGCAGCCGCGCGTTCAGCTGCTGCGGCAGCATCCGCTGCGCCTCGCTGATCCCGCTGCCGTCGCCACGCACCTCGCGCAAGCCGAACGGCGTGGTCGGCTCGTCGATGTCGGCCAGCAGCTCCCGGAAGAACGCTTCGTCCGCCTTGGCATCACCGCCGAGATGCGCCTGCGCCACCAGGTTGCGGAACGGCTGTGGCTCGGTCAGCTCGTGCTCGCGTCCCTCCAGCACGGTCTTGACCTCGGCATGCATCACCTCCAGCGTCGTGTGATCCCCGATCAGATGATGCAGCAGCTGCAAGACCAGCCAGCGCGCGCTGCCGGGCTCGCGCGCAATCACAAACCGCAGCAGCGGCGCCCGGCCAAGATCGATGCGCTGCCGGCGCGGATCAAACCTCAGGCGGAGCTCATCGAGGCCGGCACCATCACAGCCAGCCAGCTCGATCTCGCTCACCTCCAGTGGTGCGTTCCGCCACACCACCTGGGCCGGGCGCGACAGGCCCTCCCAGACGAACGAGGTGCGCAGAATGTCGTGCCGATCCACCACCCGCTGGACCGCGGCAAGATAGCGGTCCAACACGCCACGATCAGCAAACGCCATCTGCGATACCAGCAGGTACGGATCGCCCTTTGTCGCCAACAGATGATGGAACAGGAGGCCGTCCTGCAGCGGCGACAAGCCATAAATGTCCTGGACGTTGCCGACCCCACCCGGCACTGTGGCGAGGATCCGGTCGATCTCGCCCTGCTCCAGTTCGATCAGCGGCAGCATCTCTGGCGTGATCGCCGTACTCTGTTCGCTGATCCGGTTGGCCGGGACCGCCACCTCCTGATAACTGCCCAGGCTCGCGGCCAGATCGGCCAGCACCGGCCTGGCGAACAGCGTACGCACCTCACCCCCCAGCGACCGCCGCCGCAGCCGCTCGATCAGTTGCACCGCCAGCAGTGAGTGCCCGCCGAGCGCAAAGAAGTCGTCGTGGCGTCCGACCCGCTCAACACCGAGCAGCTCCGCCCAGATCTCGGCCAGCGCCGTCTCGATCTCGCCTTGCGGCGCCTCATAGGCGCGATGCGCATACGCCTCATCGTCCGGCGCCGGCAGCGCCTTGCGGTCCAGCTTGCCGTTCACCGTCAAGGGCAGCGCCGCCAGCCGCACGAACGCCGATGGCACCATGTACTCCGGCAGGTGCGCACTTAGGTGCGCGCGCAAGGCGCCGGCAAGCTCGCTTCCATCCAACCCGTTCGAAGCTGCTTCCGGCGCGCACACCACATAGGCGACAAGACGCTGCTCGCCGCCGGGGCCCTCGTGCGCCACCACCACCGCCTCGCGCACCAACGCGTGCTCGCAAAGCCGCGCCGCGATCTCCCCCGGCTCGATCCGGAAGCCGCGGATCTTCACCTGGTCGTCGTTGCGGCCCAAAAACTCCAGATTGCCGTCCGGCAGATAGCGCGCCAGATCGCCGGTCTTGTACAGCCGGTCGCCGTCCACAAAGGGACTGGCGATGAACCGCTCCGCGGTCAGCTCCGGCCGGTTCAGATAGCCGCGCGCCACCCCCGCCCCGCCAATGTAAAGCTCTCCCACCGCGCCAAACGGGACGGGCGCGCCATGACCGTCAAGCAGATACACCCGCGTGTTCGCAATCGGGCGGCCAATCGGGACAATGGCCCCATCAAATTCATCGGGGCAACTCCAGGTCGCCGCACAAACTGTTGCTTCGGTAGGTCCATAAGCATTGACAATGGATGCTGGAGCCAGACTCCGGATGAGTTCTGCCTTCGGCAGCTCTCCAGCAAGAATGAGAACTTGCGATCCCAAGCCTTCCAGCTTCTGGCTTCCCTGAAGCAAGGCTGGAGGCAGCGTCGCATGCG
>NZ_JACCHP010000056.1 GCF_016031625.1 Bradyrhizobium agreste
GCCACCACCCAGTCGCGTCTGTCGACCGGCAAGAAGGTGAACTCGGCGCTGGATAACCCCACCAACTTCTTCACCGCCCAGTCGCTCGACAACCGCGCCAGCGACATCAACAACCTGCTCGACGGCATCGCCAACGGCGTGCAGGTGCTGCAGGCCGCCAACACCGGCATCACCTCGCTGTCGAAGCTGCTCGACTCCGCCAAGTCGATCGCCAACCAGGCGCTGCAGACCACGGTCGGCTACTCCACCAAGTCGAACGTCTCCACCACGATCGCCGGCGCGACCGCGTCCGACCTGCGCGGCACCACCACCTATACCAGCGCGACTGCGCTCTCCAACGTGCTGTTCTCCGGCGCGGCGGGCGGCGTCACGGCCGCCACTGCGACCACCACACTCGGCGGCGCGATCGGTGCTGTGACCGGCAGCACGGTGCAGGACAACCAGGGCACCCCCGCCAACATCACCGCTACCACGCTGCTCTACGGCGACGGCGCGGCACTGGCCACCGCAGGTCTGAGCACCGCCGCTGCAACTCAGTTTACCGACGGCAGCAGCTTCACCGTCAATGGCCACACGATCACGTTCAAGGCGGGCGCTGCGCCGGCTGCGGCTTCGGCTCCGACCGGTTACGGCATCAGCGGCAACATTGCCGCCGACGGCAGCGGTAACTCGATCATCTATCTGGGTGGTGCGACGAACTCGACGGCCACCGTTGGTGACGTCCTCACCGCGATCGATCTCGCCAGCGGCGTCAAGAATGCTGTTGTTGCCTCGGGCGCGGCCACGATCAGCACCAACACCAGCCAGACCGCCTCGGCGATTGCCGCCGGTAAGATCACGCTGGAGACCTCGACGGGTGCTGACCTCTCCGTGGTCGGCAAGGCCGATCTCCTGAAGGCCCTCGGCCTGACCGGCGCGACCGGCTCCGGCAACGCCACCGTGACCGCCAGCCGTACCACTGCTTCGGGCAGCCTCGGCTCCCTGGTCACCGATGGTTCGACCCTCAACGTCAACGGCAAGATCATCACGTTCAAGAACGGCGGTACGCCCGCGGCGGCCAACGTGCCGACCGGGTCCGGCGTCACCGGCAACGTCGTGACCGACGGCAACGGCAACTCGACGGTCTATCTGAACAAGGGCACCGTCGCCGACGTCCTGAACGCGATCGATCTCGCCACCGGCGTGCAGACCGCATCGATCGCTGCGGGCGCTGCCACCCTCAGCACGGCGACCGGTCAGACCGCGTCTTCGATCGTCGCGGGCGCGCTGAAGATCTCGACTGGCGCCAATTCGGACCTGTCGATCACCGGCTCCGGCAACGCGCTGTCGACGCTCGGTCTCACCGGCTCGACCGGCACCGGCACCGCTCGTTGGACGCCTCGTTCAACGGCGTGAACCTGCTCAACGGCGACCAGCTCAAGCTGGTGTTCGACGAGACCGGCAAGTCGAGCCTGAACATCACCGGCGTGACCTTCAACTCGAAGGGTCTGGGTCTCGCCTCGCTGGCGCAGGGCACCGACTTCATCGACAACGCCGCGACCAACAAGGTGCTGGCCAAGCTGAACACCGCGTCGAGCACGCTGCGTTCGGAAGCTTCGACCCTGGGTTCGAACCTCTCGGTGGTGCAGGTTCGTCAGGACTTCAACAAGAACCTGATCAACGTGCTGCAGACCGGCTCGTCCAACCTGACGCTGGCCGACACCAACGAGGAAGCGGCCAACAGCCAGGCGCTGTCGACCCGCCAGTCGATTGCGGTCTCGGCCCTGTCGCTGGCCAACCAGTCGCAGCAGAGCGTGCTGCAGCTGCTCCGCTAATAGCGGCTGACATCGCAAAGCAAACACGGCGGCGGGGCCTCGGCCCCGCCGTTTTCTTTTGCGGCGGTCATTAGGAGGCGAAGGTTTCCTGCGAATGGTAACTCTCGGTTATGGTTAACGGGAAGCAAACGCCAGAAAAGCCGAGAGATTTCAGGCCGTTCATACTTGCCTTTGAAGGCGTCGGCCGCCTTATGGTGAACCGCCACTTACGGTTCGCGAGCGAGCTTCACCCTTTGTTAGCCATGTCCGCGCAGGCTCTGCGCGTCACTCGATCCGAAGCGATCGAACGAAGACGCGTAAACCAGAAGGGTAAGAGTCATGTCCGGTATCGTTCTCTCTGCGTCGGTTCGTCAGAACCTGCTCTCTCTCCAGTCCACCGCCGATCTCCTTGCCACCACCCAGTCGCGTCTGTCGACCGGCAAGAAGGTGAACTCGGCGCTGGATAACCCCACCAACTTCTTCACCGCCCAGTCGCTCGACAACCGCGCCAGCGACATCAACAACCTGCTCGACGGCATCGCCAACGGCGTGCAGGTGCTGCAGGCCGCCAACACCGGCATCACCTCGCTGTCGAAGCTGCTCGACTCCGCCAAGTCGATCGCCAACCAGGCGCTGCAGACCACGGTCGGCTACTCCACCAAGTCGAACGTCTCCACCACGATCGCCGGCGCGACCGCGTCCGACCTGC
>NZ_JACCHP010000057.1 GCF_016031625.1 Bradyrhizobium agreste
AGGGCTACGGCATTCACACATCGAAGTTGAAGACGGGCAGAATGTCTGATTCCGTGTTGTTCTCATTGTCGAGGAGGATGGCATGGAGCTTGGACTGGGACGGTTTGGCGACCGTCGCCTGGAAAAAGGGGGGCCTTTCTCCTGGGCCGGCTGGTCGCGTCGGGCGGCCGAAAGCTGCGGGTGCGTCGATTGGGCGGCAATCGGGCGGGAGAGATTCGCCTGACCCGGCTATTGCGTAACGAGGCGTTCACCTGCGAGGAGATGCTGGCGGAGGCGGCCAGACGGACCTCGGAACGTTGCTTGGGGCGGCATGTGCTGGCGATCCAGGACACGACCGTGCTGCGTTCGGAAGGCGGGGGAGGCGAGTATCTGCATGCCGTATTGGCTCTGGATGCCGAGGATGGCGCAATCCTGGGACTGATCGACGGCTGCTTCTTGGAGCGCCATGGCGGCCGGCGTGCAGCCCGGCGATCCACACCGATTGAGGAGAAAGAGAGCTTCCGGTGGCTGGAAGGTGCCGAGCAGGCGGCCTCGGTGTGTGCGGGCGCGGCCTCTGTCACCGTGATAGCCGATCGTGAGAGCGATATCTTCGAGGCGTTTGCCTTGCGTTCGGAAGGCGTCGAACTGCTGGTCCGCGCGGCTCATGACCGCGCGCTGGCCGACGGCCAGGCGCTGTTTGCCCAAGCCGATGCAATGGCTGTGATGGGGCGTGCCGAGTTGGAGCTTCCCGCCAAGCCCGGGCGCAGGCGGCGAACTGCGCAATTCGAGCTTCGCTTCATGCCGGCAAGTCTGGTTCGACCGAAGCATGGATTGCGCGCCCATTTGCCGGAAAGCGTGGCCGTGAACGTCATCGATGTTCGCGAGGTTGCTCCGCCAAGCGGCGAAGCGCCGATCCACTGGCGGCTTCTGACCACGCACGCAATCGACAGCGAGGCGCAAGCCTGGCAGGTGGTCGGTCTCTATCGGCGGCGCTGGACGATTGAACAGCTGTTCCGCACCCTCAAGACCGACGGCTTCGACATTGAAGGCCTGCAGATCGAAGACAGCGCGCCTCGTAACCGGCTCATCACTGCGACGCTGATCGCGGCTGTATGCATCTAACAATTGGTGCAGGCGCGTGACGGCGGCCCAGGGCCTCTGCGGCCCCTGAGCGATGCATTCGAGCCCGAGGACGTTCCCCTGCTGGAAGCCTGTTGCGCTCAACTTGAAGGCAAGACGGAGCGACAGAAAAATCCCCATCCGAAGGGATCACTGGCGCGCGCAGCTTGGGTCTGCGCGCGCCTCGGCGGATGGACCGGCTATTACGGCAAGCCAGGCCCGATCGTCATGCTCGAGGGCTGGCTCGAGTTCCAGGCCATGAAGCGCGGTGCAAAGCTAATGATCCCCGGAGGTGATCTGTGAATCCGGTAGCCC
>NZ_JACCHP010000058.1 GCF_016031625.1 Bradyrhizobium agreste
TGTGCGGACCGGGGACATGGGTAACACCGTTCGGAGACATGGGTAACACATCGACGGCATGGAAGGGCTTGGGAGGGCCGACATGCCGTGGCGCGAGGTGTCACTCATGGACCAGAGGAAAGAGTTCGTTCGATTGTTCCGACAGGCGGACGTGAACCGGCGGGAGTTGTGCCGTCGCTTCGGAATAAGTCCGAAGACCGCGTACAAATGGCTGGCTAGGGCGACCACGGCAGAGGCCGCCGAGGAGGATTGGGCTCAGAACCAGTCGCGGCGGCCGCATGTCTCTCCGGCACGAAGCGCGAAGGCGATCGAAGCGGCCATCTTGGAGGTTAGGGACGCGCATCCGACATGGGGCGCCCGCAAGATTCGCCGTCGCCTGGAGGATCGGCAGAAGAGCGTGCCTGCGGCCTCGACGGTCCACGCGATTCTAGCTCGGCATGAGCGCGTTCCGCCGCCTGCACAGCCGGCGCAATACATCCGCTTCGAACACCCGGCTCCTAACGACGTCTGGCAGATGGACTTCAAGGGACGCTTCCCTCTGGGCGACCGGCAGATGTGTCACCCGCTCACAATGGTTGACGACCATTCCCGTTATGCCCTGTGCCTACAGGCCTGTACCAACGAGCAAAGTGAGACGGTCCAGCAGCATCTCGAGCGGACCTTTCGCTGCTACGGCCTGCCCAACGCCTTTCTGGTCGATAACGGCGTGCCCTGGGGCACGTGCTCCGAAGTTCGATGGACCAAACTTCGTGTCTGGCTGCTCAAGCTGGGCGTCGACGTCATCTATGCCCGCCCCTATCATCCTCAGACCAAGGGAAAGAATGAACGCTTCCACCGCACGCTGAAGACCGAAGTCCTATCCATGACAACGTTCAGAACCACGCGCGACTTGCAGAGGGCATTCGACCGCTGGCGGCACGTCTACAATACCGAGCGACCACACCAATCATTGGACTACGACGTCCCGGCGAACCGGTATAGGCCAAGCTCACGTTCATTGCCAAGCAAGCTGCCCGAGCCTGAGTACGAGGAAGGAGCAATCGTGCGCAGGGCCAGTCAGCTCAAGGCCAACTTACGCTTCGGCAAGCGGCGCTGGCGCGTCCCGGAGGCCTTCCGCGGCGAGCTTTTGGCCATCAGGCCACTCGCCACCGATGGGCAATTCGGCGTCTACTTCGGAGCCCATCAAATCGCATCCATCGATCTACGAGGTGATGCAAAATGAACCCGTTACCCATGTCTCCGAACGGTGTTACCCATGTCCCCGGTCCGCACA
>NZ_JACCHP010000059.1 GCF_016031625.1 Bradyrhizobium agreste
GAGATCACCCCACCCCGCTCGCGCTTACGCGCGATCGACCCTCCCCCTCCAGGGCTACCGGATTCACAGATCACCTCCGGGGATCATTAGCTTTGCACCGCGCTTCATGGCCTGGAACTCGAGCCAGCCCTCGAGCATGACGATCGGGCCTGGCTTGCCGTAATAGCCGGTCCATCCGCCGAGGCGCGCGCAGCTTGGGTCTGCGCGCGCCAGTGATCCCTTCGGATGGGGATTTTTCTGTCGCTCCGTCTTGCCTTCAAGTTGAGCGCAACAGGCTTCCAGCAGGGGAACGTCCTCGGGCTCGAATGCATCGCTCAGGGCCTCTGCGGCCCCTGAGCGATGCATTCGAGCCCGAGGACGTTCCCCTGCTGGAAGCCTGTTGCGCTCAACTTGAAGGCAAGACGGAGCGACAGAAAAATCCCCATCCGAAGGGATCACTGGCGCGCGCAGCTTGGGTCTGCGCGCGCCTCGGCGGATGGACCGGCTATTACGGCAAGCCAGGCCCGATCGTCATGCTCGAGGGCTGGCTCGAGTTCCAGGCCATGAAGCGCGGTGCAAAGCTAATGATCCCCGGAGGTGATCTGTGAATCCGGTAGCCCTGGAGGGGGAGGGTCGATCGCGCGTAAGCGCGAGCGGGGTGGGGTGATCTCTCCACACGGAGACCGCCCGCGTGGAGAGATCACCCCACCCCGTCGCACATTCCGCTGCGCTCCATGCGCGCCGACCCTCCCCCTCCAGGGGAGGGTAAGAGCGCCTCAGCAAAATCAATCACTTAGCTACTGTGCATGGGGTTGTTTTCGCAACTTTTGGCTTGCCGCGCCCGTGTCCCCGGAATCCATTTGACTCCTCCCCGATTCTGATTCGACTCAAGGCCATCCCCAGCTTTAACCACCCCGCGCGCTTGTGCACCCCCGCAAAACTCCATCTAGTGCGCAACCAGGACGAGTCCCGCGACATGTTGCGTGAACGGAACGGGACTCACAGGAGAGTCAGCGATTCGGCCGCGATTCGTTCTAGAG
>NZ_JACCHP010000060.1 GCF_016031625.1 Bradyrhizobium agreste
GTGTTCGCAATCGGGCGGCCAATCGGGACAATGGCCCCATCAAATTCATCGGGGCAACTCCAGGTCGCCGCACAAACTGTTGCTTCGGTAGGTCCATAAGCATTGACAATGGATGCTGGAGCCAGACTCCGGATGAGTTCTGCCTTCGGCAGCTCTCCAGCAAGAATGAGAACTTGCGATCCCAAGCCTTCCAGCTTCTGGCTTCCCTGAAGCAAGGCTGGAGGCAGCGTCGCATGCGTGATGGCTTCGCTTCGCAGATAATCCGATAGCTTGTTACTCGCTTGACGGAGCTCATCCGTAGGCAAATGCAATGCGGCTCCCGAGCCAAACGCCATAACAAGCTCCCAGGCGCTTGCATCAAAACTGAAGGAGGCGAACTGCACCACGCGGCTGTTGCAACAAACGCCAAAAAGCCCGATCTGAGCCAAGCTGAGATTGACCAAGCCGCGATGCTCGACCATGACCCCCTTGGGGGTGCCTGTTGATCCGGAGGTGTAGATCACATAGGCGAGATGGCGCGAGGTCAGCCCAAGCGCGCGTGGGTCCGGATCCGACGCCGGCAGATCTGCCCACGCCGGCATGGCCGTCTCCAGATCCACCACGCTCACATCGGCTAGCGCATCGTCGCCCAGCGCCGATCGCCCCGCCGCATCGGCCAGCAGGAGCCGCGGCGCCGCATCCTCCAGCACCTGATGCAGCCGCGCCGGCGGATAGGCCGGATCCAGCGGCAGATAGGCGCCCCCCGCCTTGAGGATCGCCAGCAGCCCGACCACCATCGCCACGCTGCGCGCAACGCAGATCGCCACCGGCTGATCCGGCTTCACCCCGAGCCCGATCAGATGATGCGCCAGCTGGTTGGCGTGCGCATTGAGCTCGCCATAGCTGACGCGCTGGTCCTGATAGACCACCGCCACCGCATCCGGCGCCTTTTGCACCTGCGCCTCAAACAGCTCATGGATGCACTGCTGCTCAGGATACGTCACCGCCGTCC